>JAOPJY010000001.1:0-605376 GCA_025517425.1 Halobacteria archaeon AArc-dxtr1
TGATTAGCAGTCAGAACGCACGGCGTTCTGACGACATGAACGGGTTTTCGCCGAGCGGTGCGCGAAGCGCACCCGAGGCGAAAAGAGGTTCGCCTGTACTGAACGCGAGTTGCACAGAGAACGCCAAATAACGAAACTGTATTGCCAACTACTGGTACTCAGCCCGATTGCGGAGCAGAACGCTACTCGTCGGAGAGCTGATCTCGGGGATAGACGTCGATCTCGTGGACGGTCGCCGCCGAACTCTGTGAGCAGGCGAAGACGATACTCTCGGCGATCTCAGCCGGTTCGGGCGCCTCTCCCTCGTCGTAGCGTTCGGTCTGGGTCACGCTCCCGGCGAACTCGAAGGCGGTGCGGACGCCGCCCGGGTTGACCACGGTGACTGCGACGCCCTCCGAGCCGTAGCGCGCCTCGACGCTGTGGGCGAACTGGCGGACCCAGGCTTTCGTCCCCGCGTAGACCGGGTTCGCGGGAAAGGGAAACTGTGCGGCCATACTTCCCACGAAGACCAGGTTCCCGCCACTCTCGAGAAGCGTCGGAAGTACCTCGCGGGCGACGTAGAAGGTGCCGCCGACGTTCGTCTCGACCGCGCGGCGAAACTCCTCGTCTTCGATCTCGGTGACCTCGCCGTGGATGCCCGTCCCGGCGTTGTCCACGACGAGGTCGAGCCCGCCGTGGCGCTCGACTGCCGCCTCGACGAGTTCACGCACGGCCGTCGAGTCACGCACGTCCGTCGGAACCGGTTGGACGTCGACGTCGTGGTCGGCCCGAAGCTCCTCGGCGAGCGCCGCGAGTCGGTCGTCGCTTCGCGCGGCGATCGTCAGCGAGACGCCCTTGGCAGCGAGCGCGGCCGCGGTCGCCCGTCCGATCCCCGAACTCGCCCCGGTCACGATCCCGCACTGGCCTGCGAGCGTACTCATCATCGTCTCTCGTGGTTGTTCGTACGTCCCTATGGGTGCTTCGGACGGCTGGCTCCCAGCTCGTCTGCGTGGCCCGAGGGCCGCGCTCACCGAACGATTATCACACTCGAGTGCCTCCGCTACGGAACGATGGGACTCTTCGAATCGCTCGGGCGACGGGTCGAGCAGTTCAAACAAACGGCCAAAGAGGCCGCCGAGGAGAACGCGACCTACCGGTGTGCAGCGTGTGGCTCGCAGTTCAACGCTCACGACGGGACGTGCCCGAAATGTGGTGCAGATGCGGTCGTGACGGTCGAGACGGAGGCGGTTGAAACGGAGGAAGCTGAGCCAGAGAACGTTGGGACAGAGGAGGTTGAGACGGAGGAGACCGAAACGGAGGACGTAGGGATAGAGGAAGCCGAGCCAGAGGAGGGAGAACAAACGTAGCACAACTCCCTTGCCGACGCCGCCACAAGCGACCGTATGACTGATCGATCCGGCCACGGGCCTCCCGCCCGCTCCGACAGCGGAACCACCCCCCGCACCGACGGCGTTTCGATCGACCACGTCACGATCGCTGGCTCCTCACTCGCCGAACTCGAAACTGCCTTTTCCGACGCCGGAATCGACCCCGAGTACGGCGGCGAGCACGACGGGCTCCCGACGCATATGTCGATCGTCGGTTTCGAGGACGGCACCTACCTCGAACTGATCGCGAAGGCGGCCCCCGAGACCGCCCCGTTCTGGGACGACGCGATGGAGAACGACGCCGGTCCCTGTGCCTGGGCGGCTCGGTCAGCTGATCTCGACGCGGACATCGCCAGGCTCCGCGAGAACGGGATCGCGGTCGACGGCCCTCACCCATACACCAGGGATCGACCTGACGGCGAACCGGCCGAGTGGCGTCTCGCGTTCCTCGGCGACGGCGAACCCGGGAAGCTACTGCCGTTTCTGATCGAGGACGTGACGCCCCGCGAACGCCGTGTTTCGTCGACGCCGTCGGCTGCCGAGGCCGGACTCACCGGCATCGAAACCGTCGTCCTCGCGGTTGAGGACGTAGACGCCGCCGTCGACGCGGTCCGGCGCGCGTTCGACGCGCCAGACCCCGACAGACTGGTCGTCGACGCCGGTCCATTCGCCGGAACCGTCGTCGCGTTCGGGGACCTGCCGGCCGTCTTCGTCGAACCAAATCCCGACGATCCACTGGCCGAGCGTCTGGCTGCCCACGGCCCGGGTCCGTGCGGGTTCGTGGTGGAAACGGATGACCCCGAGACCGCCCGAGAACGGTTCGGTGCAGCCGACCGCTCCCAGCTCGGTGCCCGTGAGGTCGATGTAATCGAACCCGACTGTATCGGCGGGATCGAGTACCTCTGTCTGGGCGTGGATGGAGCTCCATCTGACCCGTCGCCAGCTCCCTCGAACTGAGGAAGCGACCGCCGACTTTCGTCTTCGAAGCTGTGATAGCAGATCATGGAGTCGATCGGCGTCAGCGATCCCCTACCTACGTTGCACACAACCCCGTCCTCATGTGGCTCCAGTGCCACGCGGGGGTATGGGATCCGAATCGACGACGTCGTGGAATCCACCGGATTCGCTGCTCCCGAAGATCAAGTACGTTCTGTTGGCTGTCGGGCCGATGGCGATCCTGATGAGCGCGTCGATGGGTCCGGGGTCCATCTCGTCGCTCGTGGTCGCCGGCTCTGAACTCGGCTACACCGCCGTCTGGCTCGCGCTTATCAGCGGCTGGCTGGCGGCGTCGGTCTACTACGTCAGCGGCAAGGTCTGTACCCTGACCGGGGAGACGCCGGTCGAGGTCGTGACTCGATACACCCACCTGATCGTCTCGATCTTGCTGTTCGCCGGGCTGCTGTACGCCTGGTACTTCGTCATCTCGGTGCAGGGGTACCTCCTGTACAGCACCACGGACGTGCTGCTCCCCGGACTCGGATCGCTCTTGCTCCCGCTCGTCCTGTTTCAGATTCTCGTTATTGCGGCAATATTCACCGGGGGCTTCGACATCGTCAAGGCCGTCCTCGGCACGCTCGTCGTCTCGCTCGCGATCATCTTCTTGGTCAACACCTTCTACATCGGCCCCGACCCCGCCTCCGTCGGTGAGGGACTGATGCCGACGCTGCTCGAGCCAGGAATCGGTCAGATTGGCTTCGCCGGCATTGTCGGCGGCTCGATCGGCGTGGGTCCGGTCTGGTACGCCTACATCGTCAAGGACAACGGGTGGGGTCGCGACGACCTCCCGTTCATGGCGTGGGACCAGGTGATCTTCTACGGGATCCTGTTCAGCGTGTTCAGCGTCGGAATCTACCTCTCGGCGGCCGCGACCCTTCAGGGCGTGGAGGTCGGCGGCGAGTTAGATGCTGCGACCTCGCTCGAACCGATCGCCGGCCAACTCGCCGCCACGCTGTTCACGCTCGGCCTGTGGGCGGCGGTCTTTACCACCATCGGCGGCATGTCCGCCATCGGCGCCTACCTGATCGGAGACGTGATCAACAACCTGCCAGGCGAGGTCGACATCGAACTGAGCCTCGACAACCGGGCCACGAAGGCGCTCACGCTCTTCGGCATCTTCCTCAGCACCGCCGGCATCTCCTTCGAGGGCCAGCCCCCGCTCGAGATCATGGCGGCCGGAATCGGGCTGCTCACCCTCGTCGCGCCCGTCACGATCTTCATCTTCACGGTCGCGACGCTTCGCTCCCAGGACGTCGGCGAACTCACCGGACCCTGGTACCTGATAGCTGCGCTGACTGCCGCCTTCCTCGTCTCGCTGTACTCGGCGTACCTGACGAACCAGTGGTTCGCGGTGATCGGGATCGTCCTCGTCGTCGCCGTCGCCGCGAACACGCTCTACCACGAGTGGCAGAACACCGATCACCTGGCGCCGACGGCCGACTGAACTCTCGGCTGTCTCCAACGCCGTCTCACCGCCCTTTCCGCCGGCTATATACTCCCGGAATCCGAACCCACACGGACGATGACCGAACACATGCAGGCCGTCGGATTTCACGAACACGGCCCCGTCGACAACTACGAACTGCTGACCGTCGACCGCCCGGAACCAGCCGCGGACGAGGTCGTCCTCGACGTGCGAGCGTCTGCACTCAACTACATGGATCTCTTCGCGGTCCGCGAACTCGACCACTACGTCCCCGACTACCCCTTCTGGACCGGCGGCGACGTCGCCGGCACCGTCGCCGAACTCGGCGACGATGTCTCCGGCTGGACGGCGGGCGACCGCGTGCTGGTCGACCCCTTCCTCTCCTGTGGCGAGTGTTCGGCCTGTCGCCGAGGCGAACGGCTCTACTGTGACGACTTCCGGATGCTCGGCGAGATGCGCCACGGCGGCCACGCCGAGTACCTCGCGATTCCCGCCGACGCGCTGTTGTCGATCCCCGAGGACGTCTCCTTCGAGACTGCGGCTTCGATTCCGACCGCCGGCGGAACCGCCTGGCGGGCGCTCACCACCCGCGGTGACCTCCGGTCGACCGAGGAGATGCTGATCGTCGGCGCGACCGGGGGCGTCGGCACCTTCGCCACCCAGATCGCGACCGAGGTGTTCAACGTCCGCAAGCTCTACGCGACGACGAGTACCGACCAAAAGGCCGACTTCCTCTCCGATCTGGGCGTCGACCACGTCATCAACTACACCGAGGAAGACTTCGACCGGCGCGTCTGGGAGCTAACGGACAAGACCGGCGTCGACGTCGTCTACAACTGCGTCGGCGGCCCCACCTGGACCCAATCGATGCGCGCGCTGCGAAACGGGGGCCGGCTGATCACCTCCGGCGCCACTGCCGGCCCGAACCCCGAGACAGAACTTCGATTGCTGTTCATCCGCCAGCTCGAACACATCGGCAGCTCGGGGGCGACCGCGACCGAGCTCGAGTCCCTCTGTGAGTACGTCTGGGACGGCACGATCGAGCCGGTGATCCAAGAGACGTTCTCGCTCTCAGAGTACGAGGAAGCCTTCCGGAAGATGGACGACCGCGAACTGTACGGCAAGGTGCTGTTCGTTCAGGACTGATCCGTCTCGGACCGGTCGTGGTCCGTCTCGACGCCGTAGATCCCGAACGTCGTGCTCTCCGTCTTCCTCCTCGGGAACCTCCGTTCTACGTGACAGGTACCGCTGTGACGGTTCGACCCGTCTCAGGCGGTACCGATAACTACCTGCACCGCAACACCACGTGGTACCTATCCGATGTCCCAGGACTGTCTTGAACTCGACGAGATCGATAGCGGTGTACTCCAACTGCTCCAGCAGGACGCGCGCAACTACACGACGCGGGAGATCGGCGAGCACATCGGTGTCTCCGGCTCGACCGTCAGCAACCGAATCTCGAAACTCGAAGACGACGGCGTTATTCTGGGGTATACGATCGATGTCGACTTCGAGCAGATCGGTGTCAACCCGAAGATGCTCCTCGTCTGTACTGCACCAGCTGCCGAGCGCGAGGCCGTGGCGAGTGAGGCGATCGATATCGACGGCGTCGTCGACGTCAGAACCGTTCTGACGGGGGCGCGAAACGTTCACGTTACCGCTATCGGCCGCGACATCGCGGCCCTCTCGACGGTGACGCAGGCGCTCGAATCGATCGGTCTCGAGATCGTCGATTCCGGAATCGTCAACGAACAGCATCGGTCCCCGTTCGACCACTTCGGCGAGGATGCAGTCGATGCGGGCTCGCTGTGACTGACGGCGGGATTGCGGGGCTTTCTTTCGTTGACGAGTGCTTGAAACGTAGATGTTTTCTTGCAACCCGTGATGGACCGCTCCAGAGCCTTCAACTGCGTTGGAGCACTACACACTCTATGACATCTCGCACAAGTCCTCCACCAAGCGTCGCGGTTGTACAGGAGGTCGCACGTCGGGAGGGCGTGTCCCCAACGGAGCTCCACCCCCCGCTGTGGAACGCGGTCGACTCCGATGCGCTCGACCGACTCGTTACCGGGACGGACGCACCGTGCGTCGTCGAGTTCTCCTACCGGGGCTACACCGTTCGCGTCGATTACACTGACGACGACCGCGTCCAAATTTCGACCCGCGCCGAATCGGCCGGCTGACGCGTCCCCACCCGAATGCGATAATCCCCCTCCCAAATGCGATAGCAGCCATCGACCGCGTGATAGCGTTATTCCCCACGACGGTTGCTGCTCACCGCTCACGAAAGACGTTTGTTCACGACAGTTTACGCGGCTGTACTGTCCGATAATTCTGGTAAAGTACGAATAATTCGGTCTCAGAATCACCCCCTTCAATATGGTGGCCTCCCCTCGGCGAATCTGCCCGCAAGGGCGCAGAGGAACTGGACCACAACCCACACCAGGGACCTTCCCCCACCATCACCATCAACACCTTCCCTGGATCACTCACTTCCCTCTCGGTACCCTCGTACGTACCAGCGTCGGCGATGTCGTCACTTGTTCGGATAGCAGAACGCGTATCATGGTGGGCACATCGACCCGACGGGCCACCTATCGATTCGTGCGTGAACCCGGGCGGGGGGACCGCCCTGGGCTGAGAGACATGAGCACACTCGAAGCGGGGCGAGTCCACTACCGAGCGATCCGGGCACGGCCGCGATCGGTTGTACGTCGCGGTCGGCGAGTGCGTACCCAGCGGGGCCTTTGGTCCCCGCATTCGAGACATTTCTGACGATGTGCTTTGTTATGGGGATGTTTGCTCGCTGTAGCCCCTCCAAACTGCCGTCGTGAGGAGCTGGACCAGACCGTCGCACGATTCCACTGTCTTGCGTAGTCGGCCCTTACTTCCCCTGAAGTGCCCGTCGAGGACACGTACGCCGGTGACTCGACAGGACCGGTGGCCGCCGGTAGGACGTCCATAGCGGACACTGCTTTCGGTTACAAGCCGGATAACTACAACTGGTCCCGGCGGACTCTCTCGCCATGATCACCTGCACTAACTGTGAGACGCCACAGTTCCTCCAGATCACGCAGAGCCGGGTGTACTTCGAGGACGGCGAGATGATAAACGAGATTTCAGAGCACTACGAGTGTACGCTCTGTGGCGGGACCGGCCAGTACGACTACGACGACGAGCGCAATGCGGGGAACGTAACTGGCGAGGTCGAACTGACCAAAGAACGGCCGAAACACGCCTGAGGGGTGGGGGCGGGGCTCGACTGTCGAACGCCGACTGCGCCGCCCCCTACTGACCCTCCCCTGGCGCCGGTCGCCGTGGACGAGGCCGACTCCGCGGTTCGTCCGGAAGCGCTCGCCGAACCCGCGACTCGGCTCGCGTCCGGTACTCGACGTCCCACTTTTCGAACAGTCCGTACTCGGTCATCGTTTCCATACCGGCGATGGCCGCCGACAGCCTGAGCCCGACCAGCGGGATCTCGGCGACCGTGACGATCACGTCGGCGCGAACGATGGCGCCGTCTCGCAAGATCACGTCGACGAGGTCGACGAGCGCCTCGTCGTCCCGCCGCGGCCTCATGCCTCACCCCCTTCGGTCGGCGCCTCGTCACTTCCCTCCTCCGCGTTGCCCAACTCGGGTGCGAAGGTGTACGGCGGCCAGGGCCCGGTAAACCGAACAGCGAGGGTCGGATTGGCGGCGACGTCGTCGAGTACGGACCCGATCGCTCCTTCGGACGCTTCGGGTGCTAGCAGCGTCAGCCGACAGCACGTCTCGCCGTCGAGCGCAGAGCCGTCGCCGCCCGACTCGCCCGCATCTCCCTGATCGAGCGAGACGCTCGGGCTCCGGTCGAGAGCGTGTACCTCGCGAGTGTGCGGTTCGAGTCGCTCGACGAGATCAGCCTCGACCGCGTCGCGGCGGGCCGCCCGCCGATCCGCCAGTCGCTGTTCATATCGTCGCTCTAGGAGGTACGCCGTCCCCTCGTCTGCGTCCTCGATGCGCGCGTTGAGGTCGGCTAACGTCTCGTCGCGCTCGAGAACCGTCTCCTCGTCTTCGGGTTCGGTCTCGACCACCGTGATGCGGTACTCGGCGTGGCCGGAAAGCGACTCGAGAGCCGGTCGTAGTCGGTCGCGTGCGTCTTCGAGCCAGTTTCGTAGTCCCGAATCGCCGCCGTCGACGATCGTGTCGAACTGGAACGGAATCGGCGTGCCAAAGGCCTCTGCGGCCGCATCGACGACCGACTGGTGGCGCACGAGCCACCGCGTCACCTGCGTCGGGTCGGCCGAGTCGTACAGTCCGTCGCAGGCGTGACAGACGATCCCGACGTCGCCGACCGCGACGACGGAGACGGGGCAGTCGTCGACGCCGGTCGCCTCGAACTCCGGATCCGCCTCGTCGACGCGAACCGCACAGTAGAGGTACCGTCCGTCGTCGATTTCGACCGAGGCGCCCGCCTCGCCATCGCGTTCGCGGTCGACGTCCGCGGCGGTGGCCGCGGTCCCAATGCCACGCCCGCCGCCCGAGCCCGGCTCGCCACCGCTCACGGACCGTCACCTCCGTGAACGACACGTCTCGTGTCTTCGATCACGCGTCCTCACCTCCAGCATTCGCTCCCTCAAACACGGAGTAGCCGGGCCCGCGGTGGTCCGAGACGTCGCCCTCGACTTGCTCGATCGCGTCCGAAACCAGCCCGTCTAGGTCGCCACGGAGCTCGTCAACGCCGTCTTCGATCCCCTCGTCGGCTTTTAGCTGCTCGACCTCGTCGACGATGGTCGCGATCTGTCGGCCGAGGCGTTCGATCTCCTCCTCGTCTAACGAGCCGGACTCCATCCGCCGGACGGCCTCGCGCTCTAGGGCCTCGACAAGGAGTTCGACGACCGTGATGACGAGCGTCATCAGCCCGTCGCGGGCGTCGTCGCCGTCGCCGACGTCGATCGTCGTCACGAGTCGCTCCCCTCCGTTTCGTCGTCTGCCGTCTCTGGCTCCTCGTCGCCCGTCCCGCCGCCTCCGGAGCCGTCGGCTCTGGCTTCCTCGGCCTCGTCAGACTCCGCGTCTTCGTCTTCGCCGTCAGCCTCGCCGTCTGCTTCGTCCTCGTCGTCCGGCTGACTCTCGTCGTCCTCATCCGTGTCGTCGGTCGCCGCTTCCTCGGCGGTTACGTTGACCCCCCGCGTCGGATCGATCGCCGGGTTCGGTCGTTCCATCTCGGCGAGCTCCGGGTCGCCAACCGCCTCCGCAAGGCGATGCATGTCGGTTCCCTCGGGGAACTCGAGGCCGTACTTCGCGGCGGTCTCGAAAGAGGCGATGGCGGCTCGGAGCTGAATGCCAAGCAGCTGTGTGTCCCCGATCGAGACCGCAATGTCGGCGTTGATGACGATCCCCTTGTCGAGGAGCATCTCGACGACCTCGGCGAGGTCGGTCTGCTGTCGACTCGGCTGGAAGTCGTCGACCATCAGTCGTACCCCCGTCGCTTTCGCTCGATTTCGAACCGCCGTCCGTAGATGCGCTTACGAGTGGGCGCGGTCGAGTACCGAACCTGGCGGGGAACCGTCGAGTGTCGCGCCCCACCACCCAAGTCACGCCTGTCGACCGGCATCGTCGACGTCGCGGTGGGATTGCGAGAGTTGGTACTCCGATCTTGCATGCGCATCTTCTCGCGGTTTACCTCGTAGAGGCGCTCGAACTTGCCGTGGGTCTTCAGGAGGGCGTCCCGGAAGGCGTCGATTCCCTCCATCGCCCCCTGCTGGATGAGTACCTGGTACACCTCGGGATCGCTCGCGACGTCGACGTCCCCGAGTGCCTCCATCGGGTCGACGTCGTCGACTAGATCACCCGCATCGTCGAGCAGACCGTCGTCGCCCATTACACCGCCGTCGTCAGTGAGTCCCCCCTCGCCGGTCAACCCGTCATCCCCGGTCAAGCCGTCTCCCCCCTCATCCGTCACGCTGGCGGCGACTTCGCCGATCACGCCGCCGTCTTCGTCGTCTGCGAGGTCCGAGACTGCAGCCTCGAGTTCGCGCGTGTCCTCCCAGAGGTCGCCGATGTCGGCCGCGTCCCAGACCTCGAGCAGATCGAGCGCGCTGACGACGTGTGAGAGGTCGACGGCGTCGAAGACATCGCCTTCGCCAGACAACGCGTCGGGGACTTCCTCCGTATTGACTGCCTCTCGGAGTTCGTCGGCGTCGATCGCCTCCGGTAGCGAGGCGGGATCGATCGTTTCGAACAGGTCGGCCAGTTCCTCGACGGCCGTCGCGAGCGTCTCGACGTCGCCGAGGAGCGTTTCGACTCCCTTGTCGTCGAGTTTGGAGAGCGCTTCCACGTCGCCGCCGTGTTCCTCGAGCGACGCGATCGCATCCTCGGCGTCCCCAAGCAGTGATTCGAGCTCCGGGTCGTCACTCACTCTCCTCACCCCCTGGCGTGATTCTCACCGAGAGCACACCGTTGTTGAGCTGTGCGTCCGTCGTCGGCTCCGGCCAGGGGACCGCTACACGCTCGATTTCCCCCCCTTCGACGCCGATGATCAGCCGATCCTCGTCGAATCCAACCGTCACCGAGTCGGGGTCGACACCGGCGAGGTCGGCGGTGACGAGCACCCCGTCGTCTCGGCGCTGGACGGTCGTGGGGATCGACGAGGCGGGACGGCGCCGGCGTGTCCGTCGGCTACGAGAATGATCGTCACCCCGACCGCCGGTTTCGCGTTCGGGGAGCCCTCCTCGTCCGCGGCCCGATTCGAGGTCGCCGATCCCGGTGTCGATCGAGATGTCGTACTCGAGTCGCCGATTCTGACCTCGATGGCTGCTTCCCGAGATTCTGTCTAACGAATCAAGCGCCCGTAGCAGGCTCGAGAGCAGGCTTCGGCCGTCGCCGCCGTCGTCGGCCCAACCGCCCGCCGGTCGCCCAGAGTCGACGGGTGAGACCGTTTTGTCTGGCTGCTCTCCATCCACGTCGCGGCGCCCGTCGGCGTCGTCGGATTCGGCTGGTGGGCTCTCCGCGTCGTCGTCGGATCGATCGGTCGGTGGGTTGTCCGCATCGTCGGTGGATCGATCGGTTGGCGGTTCGTCCGGATCGTCGTCGGGCGGGTGCCCGGGTTCTGGTGGCGTCATCGTTTCACCTCGATTCGACCGCTGGTCAGCTCCTCGTGGACCTCGCGGGCGATTTCGAGTTCGGCCTCGATCGCTTCTTTTCGGCTCTGGTACTCCTCCTCCGAGCGCTCGCCGAGTTCGTACAACAGCTGGTTCTCCTTTCGCTCCTCCTCTAGGGCCTCGACGTCGTACAGCTCCTCCAGCGCGAGGTCGTGGAGGGCGCTGACGATGCCCACGAACGGCCGGAACAGGAGATCGTCGAGGACGAACATCGTTACTGGGCTCCGATCGCGACGTCGACGAAGCTGTACGGTGCAAACGGGCCGGTGTACTGCACCAGCACGTCGTCTCGTTCCGCCTCGAAGCGCCCGACCGCCTCGTCGAACGCCTCTCGGTCCTCGCGCTCGACCAGGTACGACCGGTTGAGGACGAGGCGATCGCTGAACAGGTCGTTATCTATCGACTGGGCCGCGAGGGGGTCGAGATCCGCCGCCACGTGCTCTGTCACGGCCTCGGGGTCGACGTCAGCGTCCGTCTCGCTGACGAGCTTGAGTCCGAGTTCGACCCGGCCCTCGACGTCTCGCATCGCCCGGCGGAACGCGGACTGAGCGCCCCGGAGGACGTTCTTCAGCGCCCGCTCGCTCTCGAAGGCCATCCCGAACTGCATCGGGACGATCGCCGTAACTCCCTCACGATCCATAATCTCTCGGAGCAGGTCGTCGTGTCGCGTGGCCGCCTCGTCGGTCTCCTCCGGTTCTGTCGTCTCGATATCAGAGACGACGGCGCCGAGGCGACGGTGGGAGACGGTATAGATTCGGTCGCCGTCTCCAACGGGCTTGGTTTCCGGCTCGAACTCGACGCCGTCGCCCTCGAGGACGCCGTACACGTAGCGATTACTCACCGCGTACCACCTCCGGCTCGCCCTCGTTCCGGACTTGGAATCGGGTGTTGGATCATGGTTCGGATGGGTGCACGACGGGATCCCCCGCCGGCAGGGCTCACCGGGATCGCCGGCCCGCGCATCGATAGTGCGGGTCGACTCGACGCTCTTCGACCCGCGCCCCGGTGAGTCGGTTGCACGTGCAGTTCTCGCCCGGCCTGCCTCACCGTGGTGCTTGCAGGCGCAACCGAACGATGGCCGCGAAAACCGGCTCGAGGGGGCTTGCAAGCGCAGCGAAAGCCGTCAACCGAACGCGAGGCGGACGGTACGTCGCATGGCATCACCACAACGCAGACCCGACTCGTCGAGTCTCGCAGAGGTGCTCGACCGCGTCCTTGACAAGGGCGTCGTCATCGACATCTGGGCGCGCATCTCGGTCGTCGGGATCGAGCTGCTGACGATCGAAGCGCGGGTCGTCGTCGCCTCGGTGGACACCTTCCTGCACTACGCGGAGGAGATCGCCAAAATTGAGCAGGCGACGGCCGAGGGCGATCTGGAAGATCTCGAGGAGCTCGAGATCGAAGAGCGACCAGAATCGTCGCCACAGTCGGCCGCCCAGTAATCTCGATGGCCGACGACTCCTCGCGAAAGCGGAAGGTAAGAGGGACAAAGATCCGAAGCGACCGCAATCAGAAGCGCGGTCGCCGGGCAGAAAAGGAGCTGCGGCGGAAGGCAGCCGCTGCGGGCGAACGAGGCGGCGACGCGCCGCTGTCGGCGCCCGAAGAGGTTGCCCCCGAGCCGTTCGTCCGAACCGACGAGATCGAATCACTCGTCGGACGCGTGGGCGGCTGGCTCGACGCCGAGCTCCCGGTCCACCTGATCGGCCCCACCGGCTCCGGGAAGACGTCGCTCGCGCTGGCGGCGGCAGCCGATCGAGGCCGACCGGTCGTCTGGATCAACGGCGACGAGGCCGTCGACACCGAGGCGTTAGTCGGCGCCCACGCCGGCGGCGAGCGCTACCAAGAGCACGACCAGTTCGTCAGCGGGGTCAGCAAGAAGACCCAGATTGTCCGCGAGCGCTGGGTCGACAACCCGCTGTCGGTGGCCGCCCGCGAGGGCGCGACGCTCGTCTACAACGAGTTCTCCCGGAGCGACCCCGTCGCCCACAACGTCCTGCTGTCGGTGTTCGAGGAGGGCGTCCTCGAACGGCCGGGCAAGCGCGGTGAGGATCGGACGATCGACGTCCACCCCGAGTTCCGGGCGATCCTCACGTCGAACGACGTCGAGTACGCGGGGGTCCACCAGCCCCAGGACGCGCTGCTCGATCGGGTCGTCGGAGTCCACATCGAACCCTACGGCGCCGAGACCGAACGGGAGATCGTCGCCGCCCACGTCGACCTGCCATCCGGCGAGGTCGAGCGCATCGTCGCGGCGACCCAGGAGTTGCGCGACCAACTCGACGACTTAGACGTCGTGATCGGCACTCGCGCTGCCATTACGGCGGCGAAGGGCGTGGCGGCCTTCCGAAACGGCGACGACGAGGTGGCAGACGACGTCCTCGCGGACGTCTTCACCGACGTCCTCGCACCGAAAGCCGTCGGCGTCGAAGAGGGAGCCGGCGTCGGCGAACTCCGCAGTCGAATCGAGAGCACGCTCTGACGGTCCACCCTGGGCCGGCGTGTGAGAAGACGACAGATTGCGTTCGACGACGAACGCACCCGCCAAATCCACCCTGCACATGGCCGACGCCAAGACGGAATCGACCGACCGCTGCCTGGCGCTCACTGCGGACGACGAGCGCTGTGCTCGGCCCGCCCAGGAGGACGGATTTTGCTATCAACACGACCAGAGTGATCCAACCGTGAGCGACAGTCAAACCGCACAACAGGAGGAGCAAGAACAGGACAACCAGCAAAGCGAAGCCATCGCCCCCGAGGGAACGACCGATCCCGAGGACGTCGATGCGGACGAGCTTGCCGACGACGAGCTCGATCTCGACGACGCCGACGAGTCGAAGATCGAAGGTGTCCTCGCCATCCGTCGAACGGTCAAATCGACTGCAGGCGCCCTCGTCGGCCACCCCTTCGACGGTGTTAGCGAGATCACCCCGATCGACGACGGCTGGCGGGCGACCGTCGAGGCCGTCGAGCGCAGAGCCGTCCCCGACACCCAGGACATCATCGGTCGGTACGAGATCGAACTCGACGAAGATGGCGTCGTCCAGGGCTACCGCCGGCTCGACCGCTACCGCCGGGGCGACACCGCTTCCTTCGAGTGAGCGCCGCCGGCGACCTCGCTCAGTCGTCGGCGGGTAGCGACCGCTGTGTGCGCTCCGGTTGTTCCTCCTCGCGATCCTCTGTGTCGGCTCCGCAGGGCGGTTTCCTCTCTTCGCTGCCCTCGTCCTTCGAAGCATCCTCCTCGCGCGCTTCTGGAGTCGTCGGCTCGACGAACTCTCGTGCGATCGGCGTCAGCTCGTTGACCGTCGCACGCCCGTCGCGCTCGCGGGAAACCAGTCCGTCCTCGGATAGCGACGAAAGGTGGTGTGAGACCGTACTCGGGTCACGATCCAGTTCCTCCGCGAGGCGACCGTTCGGTACCGGCCCCAACTCCGCGAGTGCCGTCAACACGTCGCGTTTGGCCGGCTCCGCCATCACCGCTCGCACCTCGGCGTCGACGTCTTCGCCGATCGGGTAGTACCGCCGCTTTCCGTTTGCCTTCACCGAGGTGACGAGGCGCTCTTCTTCCAGAATTCGGACGTGGTGGCGGACCGTCGAGAGCGGAACGTCGCTCGCCTCGCTGACCGCAGAGAGGTACCGGCCGGGCTCGGCCGTAATCGTCTCGTAGACGGCGGCTCGGCGCTCGTTCTCGAGTGGGTCCGAGTCGTCGTACCGGCTGTACTTGAGGACCGCGAGCAGCTCCCAGGGAAGCCGTCGCAGCCGGGAGAGCGCCTCGCCAACCAGCGGCGATCGAATCCGCGAGCGCCACCCCGCCGTCGACCCACTGGCGGCGCTGGACGCTCCGCTCGCCCCACCGGCGGCCGCCCCCGAACCGCCAGCAGCCGCCCCCGTACCACCTGCGGTGGCGCCACCGGCGGCGGCTCCGCCCGCCGCCGCGCCGACAGTCGCAGAACCGCCGGCGAGACCGCCCGCGGCGCCGAGTGCCGTCGTCGCGCCGAGCATCCCGACGAGGACCGCGTCCGCCGTGGCGCTGGTGGCGACGCCGTCAGGTCCGGCGATCGCCTCGCCGACGTCGCCGAGATCGACGACGCCCGCGCCGGCGCCCGCAGCGTCGACACCGACCGGGAGGCGCTCTCCGAGGTCGGCTGCAAGGCCGCCGAGTTCGTCGCTCGTCTCGTCTGTGGCCCCTTCGATGTGGTCGCTTGCCGATCCCACAAGACCGTCAACCGCGCCACCGAGGCCACGCTCGTCGTCTCCATCATCGTCGGACCCGGCTCCACCGACCGTCTCATTGGTCGCGTTCTCGAGATCGTCAGTAGTCCCGTCGATGGTGTCTCCGAGACCAGCGTCCGACCCCGTCTCGTTGAGGGGACCGACATCCAGTTCCACCTCGTCCAGTGTGTCGACGTCATCCGACGGCGTGCCGACTGCCGCGACGGACCCGGCTGTGGCTCCGAGAACCACCACAACCAGCAGCGCCACAGCCACTCGCCGGAGGGATGACGAACGCATGGTTCGGAGAAAGACATGCGCGCCTGATTCTAATATCTTGTTACTCGTCAGGTGAGCAGAGGATGGCATCCCAGCACCGATCCAGCAAGCTATTTCCGCACTCGGCGGCCCCTGTGAGACATGGATCAGGCGTGTGGCCCGCCACCCGAGATGGCCGCAAAGCGCGACGAGCTCACGCCCATGATGGCCCAGTACCACGACCTCTGTGCGCGCTACGACGACGCGCTCGTGCTCTTTCAGGTCGGGGACTTCTACGAGACCTTCTGCGGGGCCGCCGAGCGCACCGCCCGCCTGCTGGAGATCGCGCTCACGAGTCGGGAGGATTCGACCGGCGAGTACCCGATGTCCGGCATTCCGATCGACAACGCGGAGTCGTACATCGAGGAGCTGTTAGACGCCGGCTACCGGGTCGCCATCGCCGACCAGGTCGAAGAGCCCGGCGAGACCGCGGGCGTCGTCGACCGCGCGGTAACCCGGGTCATCACGCCGGGAACGCTCACCGAGGACGAACTGCTCGCCGGCGACGACAACAACTTCGTCGCGGCGCTCTCCCGGGTCGGCGAGACGACCGGCCTTGCCCTGCTCGACGTCTCGACCGGCGACTTCCTCGCGACGAGCGCGACCACGGCGGACGCGATCGCCGACGAGATGAGCCGGTTCGACCCGGCCGAGGTCATCCTCGGTCCCAACGCCGACGCGGGGCTCGTTCCCGACACCTGTATGGTGACGCCTTTCGACTCCGCCGCCTTCGACACGGAGCGGGCGCGAGAGCACCTCTCGGTGTACTACGGCCGGCCGGAGTCGCCACTGGCCCACGACGCCGAGGTGCGGGCCTGTGGCGCCCTGCTCGCGTACGCCGAGTACGCCCGCGGCGGGGTCGGCGAGGCAGCTGACGGCGAATCGACGGGAGCGGAGGCCACAGATACGGAGACCTCCAATCCAGCCGCCGTCCTCGCGGAACCGAAACTCGAGTACCTCACCCACCTCACGCGGTACGATCCGCGGGAGTACCTGCTGTTAGACGCCGTCGCCTTGCGCAGCTTAGAGCTGTTCGAGCCCCGATCGGTCCACGGCCGCGAGGACGCAACCCTGATCGGCGTCCTAGACGAAACCGCGAGCGCGCTCGGCGGTCGAATGCTCCGCGACTGGCTGCGCCGGCCGCTGCTCGACCCCGACCGGATCGAGGCCCGCCACGACGCCGTCGACGAGCTCGTCGGCGCCGTCAGAACGCGCGAGCACTGTCACGACCGTCTGCGCGAGGTCTACGACCTCGAACGGCTCATCGGTCGGATCTCCCGCGAGCGCGCCAACGCACGCGACCTGCGCTCCCTCCGGGACACGCTCGCGGTCGTCCCCGAGGTCCGCGAGGCGCTGGCCGACGCCGAGTCGCCGCTGCTCCGGGACGTCCGCGAGCGGATCGAGCCCCTGTCGGACCTCCGAGAGCTGATTGAGGACGCAATCGTCACCGAGCCGCCAATCGAGATCACCGAGGGCGAAATCATCGCCGACGGCTACGACGCCGATCTCGACGAGCTGCGGTCGACGGCCCGCGAAGGAAAACGCTGGATCGACGAACTGGAGGCTGCCGAGCGCGAGCGAACCGGCATCGACTCACTGAAGGTCGGAGACAACGCCGTCCACGGCTACTACATCGAGGTGACCAACCCGAATCTCGATTCGGTGCCCGAAGACTACCAGCGACGCCAGACCCTCAAAAATTCGGAGCGGTTCGTCACACCCGAGCTGAAGGAGCGAGAGGAGGAGATCGTCGGCGCCGAGCAACGATCCGACGACCTCGAGTACGAACTCTTCTGTGCGGTCCGCCGCCAGATCGCCGACGAGGTCGAGCGCGTTCAGGCGCTTGCCGACGGACTGGCGACCCTCGACGCGCTCGTCTCGCTCGCGAGCGTCGCGGCCCAGTACGACTACTGCCGCCCGGAGCTGGTCGACCCTGACGCGGTCGACGGTGGCCAGCGGATCCGCATCGAGGGCGGGCGCCACCCCGTTGTCGAGCGCACCCAGGAGTCGTTCGTCCCTAACAGGGCCGACCTTGACGCCGGGAACCGGCTCGCAATCATCACCGGGCCGAACATGTCGGGGAAGTCGACGTACATGCGCCAGATCGCCCAGATCGTCCTCCTTGCCCAGGTCGGCAGCTTCGTTCCGGCTCGGACCGCCGAGATCGCGCCCGTCGAGCGGATATTCACCCGTGTGGGCGCCTCGGACGACATCGCCGGCGGCCGGTCGACATTTATGGTCGAGATGGACGAGCTCGCGACGATCTTAGAGCAGGCCGACGAGCGCTCGCTGGTCCTCCTGGATGAGGTCGGTCGGGGAACCTCGACGGCCGACGGGCTCGCGATCGCGCAGGCGATGGTCGAGCACATCCACGACGCGGTCGGCGCGATGACGCTGTTCGCGACCCACCACCACCCCCTGACTGAGCTCGCAGACGAGCTTCCAGGCGCCTTCGCCCTCCACTTCGAGACCACCCAGCAAGAGGGAGAGGTGGTTTTCGACCACGAGATCGCCCCCGGCGCGGCCGCGGGCTCCTACGGCGTCGCGGTCGCGACCGCGGCC
Source organism: Halobacteria archaeon AArc-dxtr1 (assembly GCA_025517425.1). Lineage (NCBI taxonomy): Archaea > Methanobacteriati > Methanobacteriota > Halobacteria > Halobacteria archaeon AArc-dxtr1. Next base: position 18,015 of record JAOPJY010000001.1, read on the forward strand.
GGCGTACCAGACGACGTCGTCGAGCGCGCCCGCGAGTTGGTCGATGCTGACGCAGCTACTCGCAATCCCGCCGCCGACGCGCCGTCCGCAGCCGCAGAGTCGTCAGCCAACCCCGCCGCGGACGGTGCGCAAGCCGCCGACGGCGGCGAGCCGGTATCCGATCTGAACCAGTCGGCTGAGGCCGAACTGGCGACCCTCGCGGCCGAACTCCGCGCCCTCGATCTGGCTCACCTTACGCCCGTCGAGGCGCTGACCGAACTCGATCGCCTCCAGCGGTTGGCAGAGGAGTGACGCCGACTGAGGGGCTTCGTTCGACCCCCACCGTTTTGCGACTGGGCGACACACAGTCAGGTATGAGCGACGTCGAACTCGCAGACCAGGAGTGTGAAGCCTGTACCAGCGACGACGAACCCCTCGAAGGCGAGGCGATTGAGGAACTGTACGAGCAGGTCGACACCGACGTCTGGGCGGTCGTCGACGAACACCATCTCGAAGGCACCTACGCGTTCGAGGACTTCCGAGACGCTCTGGAGTTCACCTACGAGATCGGCGAACTCGCCGAGGAGGAGTGGCACCACCCCGACATCCACCTCTCGTGGGGCGAGGTCGTCGTCGAGATGTGGACCCACAAGATCGACGGGCTCCACAAGACCGACTTCGTGATGGCCGCCCGGATGGACCGAATCCACGAGGAGTACGCGCCTGAAGGAGACGACTGATCGGTAGCTGGTTGTGAGCGCCGTTCTGTCCTTGCTGACGCACTCAGCCCAAGAGCCGTCTGAAATGCCAACCTGCAGCCGCGACTAATCCTGCACCGAGGGCAAAGAGCATCCCTCTGGCCTGTTCGAGACCACCGTCACCGGTCCAGTGACTCCCCGCTCCCTGAACGCGATAGTTGAAATAATACGTTCCCTCGTGTTCGATCACCTCGCTTTGCTCGAACGCTGCGACGTCTTCGCCGTAGACGGTAACTGATCCGGTTTCGATCGCTTCCTGAACGGCTGCCGATTGTTCGGCCGCGGGGACGGCGAGTTCTGAAACTCCCTCGAGCGGGCCCACTCACGTCTCTCGGCTCTCGAACGGAGTACTCACTCTTTCGTTGGTGCGAGTGAGACGAACTCAAGGCTGTTCGTCAGGAGTCGCGGTCGTTCCAGAAGCAAGGGGCGAAATCAGCCACGGTCTGTCCTACCGAGACGCCGTCGGCTGATACGGTGAGGTGTCCGCCGAGGAACGACTCGCTGACACGAAACGAGTCGGTGTGCGGCTCTCTGCTATCGGTCCGAACCGTAACGGTCAGTTCGTAGTTGCCGAACCGATCGGTTGCGTCGAGTTTCTTCCGGTCACCCGGTTCAACCGTTACGGTTTCGTCAACGAGCGTCTTCTCGCCCGTTAGCTCGATGTGAAGTTCGTGCGTCCGTTCGTCGATGTTTCTAATACTGAGTTGCCTGGGTTCCGGCGTTCTCATCGCCTCGACCGCCTGGAGGGCAAGCGTTTGCGTTTCACCGCTGCGCTCTACCGTCGGGGTGTACGGCGTCTCGTCGACGACGACGTAGGAGCGCCCCGGGTCGATGACCTCTGCCAGCAGCACCCGTTCTGCCTCGTACGCTCCCTCCGAGAGCGCGTCGTCGACTTCGTCTCGAATTGGCACGGGAAACCGTTCGTACGCAATCGCGACTCGCGAACACTGCTCGTACGTTCGCTCTGTGGCGGGTTCGGTCTCAGTCGCAGGCCGGTCTTTCGCTCGGTCGGGATCGTCTTCACTCCTGAGGTACCCTGCGAGGGGAACTGCGGCGGCGAATCCGCCCGTAGCCAGCAGCGTCCGGCGTTTCATACCGATTCCTTTCGGACAACGTCGAATAACCGTTCTCCAAGCTCAAATGGTTCTTTCACCGTCTCCGATCGACGCTCCCGCACTCACCCCTCCGTCGGCGCGAGTGAGACGAACTCGAGGCCGTGCTCTGCGAGCAGGCGCTCGGCCCGATCGGTGACCGAGGGCGCGACCAGAATCCCCCTGACTGCGGCGTCGGCGTGGAGGTCTCGAGAGAGCGCATCCACGTACCGCCGGAGCTGGCTCACCGCGTCGGGGCCGACCCGACGGCGCTTGAGCTCGACGACGACCGGTCGCCCCTCATCGTCCTCGCCGTAGATGTCGACCGCGCCGGCAGGGGTAGCGCGCTCGGTCGCCAGCGGACGAAAGCCTGCTTCGAGCAGGGAGGGGTCGTCGAGGATGCGCCCGCGGAGGTCGGCTTCGGTGCCGACGACAGACAGCTCGGCAGCCTCGCCGATCGGAAAGACGCCGACGTGTGCGACGTCCTCGAAACGGACGACCAGCCGCTCGTCGGGCGCTTGTCGCACGCTCTGGAGGGTGAGTGTGCCATCCTCGCGGAGGACGTCGTGCTCGCAGCCGGGGGGCTGCCAGTTGACGGGTTGCTGTCCCTCGCCGGTGTGGACCAGCGCGGCGCCGTCGGGTTTGCACATCACGTGGCGGTCGCCGGCGTCGAGTTCGCTCGCCGCCCGCCCCTCGTACTCGACCGTACACCGCCCGAAGACGGTGACGAGGGCGTTCCGGCTGAGTCCGTCCCCGATCGCTTCGGCGGCGGCGGCGAGCGACGGCTGATCTACCGTGACTGGCTCGGCGTGGTCGATCGTCACTGGCGGGAGTAGCGGCCGTCCGAGTAAAAAGGACGCGAGTGCCGACGCCGAAACGAACCGGTTACGGCAGGCTCGACCTCGATTCAGCGTGTTAGCTGACCGTCACCCTTTGCGAAGGCTTTTATACGACGCACGGGATAGGCTCAGGTAAGCGGGTTCTCCCTGGAATCTTCCCGCACGGACCAGGACAACCGACCTGGGAGCGTGCTCGTCACAGCATGGAGACGATTACGGAGCGATGATTCGAGACGATACCACTCAGACAGACCGCCGACGGCCGGCGGTTTCGTCTCGGGGGCGATCGTCCCGGCGCCGCGATTGTGGCGCGAGGCGAGTCGTCCTTCGATCCCGTCTGTCACTGTACGAGTGTCGCCCTCCGTCGGCGAGTTCACGCAAAGCCACATTCGGCGACCTATGAGCACTGTAGAGCAGCAACTCGACGATTTGGAAGCACAGATCACGAGCGAGCTACCGAGCGATATCTCGGTCTCCTCGGTGAAGTACGAAGGGCCGGAACTGGTCGTCTACACGCGCGACCCGAAGAAGTTCGCCCAGCAGGGCGACCTCATCCGTACGCTCGCGAGCAAGCTTCGCAAGCGAATCACCGTCCGCCCCGACCCGAGCGTCCTCTCACACCCCGACGAGGCACGCGAGCAAGTGATGAACGTCGTTCCCGAGGAGGCCGGCGTAACGGACTTAGACTTCCACGCCGACACCGGCGAGGTCGTCATCGAGGCCCAGAAGCCGGGCATGGTGATCGGACGCCACGGCTCGACGCTCCGAGAGATTACCAAGTCCGTCGGCTGGACGCCGGAGGTCGTTCGCACGCCCCCGATCGAGTCCTCGACGGTCTCCAACGTTCGAAACTTCCTCAAACAGGAGCGCGACGACCGGCGAGATATTTTAGAACGGGTCGGTCGGCAGATCCACCGCGAGGAGATGTCCGACGACGAGTACGTCCGCATCACGACGCTTGGGTGCTGTCGCGAGGTCGGTCGCGCTTCCTTTATCCTCTCGACGCCCGAGACGCGCATCCTCATCGACTGTGGCGACAAACCCGGCGCCGAGGGCGAAGTCCCGTACCTCCACGCCCCCGAAGCGCTCGGTGCGGGTCCACAGAACATCGACGCCGTCGTCCTCACCCACGCCCACCTCGACCACTCCGCGCTCATTCCGCTGCTGTTCAAGTACGGCTACGACGGACCGATCTACTGCACGGAGCCCACTCGGGATCTGATGGGACTGCTCACCCTCGACTACCTGGACGTCGCCGCCAAGGAGGGGCGAGCCCCACCCTACGAGTCCGAGATGGTCCGTGAGGCGATCAAACACTGCATCCCTCTAGAGTACGGCGACGTCACGGACATCGCGCCGGACGTCAAGCTCACCTTCCACAACGCGGGGCACATTCTCGGCTCGGCCGTCTCGCACTTCCACATCGGCGACGGCCTCTACAACGTCGCCTTCTCGGGTGACATCCACTACAAGGATACGCGGCTGTTCAACGGCGCGGTCAACGACTTCCCGCGTGTCGAGACGCTCGTTCTGGAGTCGACCTACGGCGGTCGAAACGACTACCAGACCGATCAGGAAGACTCAGAGGAGAAGTTAAAGAAGGTCATCAATGAGGCCTACGACAAGGGCGGCAAGGTCCTCATTCCGGCGTTCGCCGTGGGTCGCTCCCAGGAGATCATGCTGGTCTTAGAGGAGGCGATGCGGTCCGGAGATATTCCCTCGATGCCCGTTCACCTGGACGGAATGATCTGGGAGGCGACGGCGATCCACACCACCTACCCTGAGTACCTCCGGGACGATCTTCGAGACCGAATCTTCCACGAGGACGAGAACCCCTTCCTCGCCGAGGAGTTCAACCACATCGACGGCGGCGAGGAGGAACGCCAGGAGGTCGCCGACGGCGAGCCCTGCATCATCCTGTCTACCTCCGGGATGGTTACCGGCGGCCCGATCATGTCCTGGCTCGGCCACATCGGCCCCGACCCGGACTCGACGCTCGTCTTCGTTGGCTACCAGGCCCAGGGAACGCTCGGCCGACGCATCCAGAACGGTTGGGACGAGATCCCGACCAGCGAGGTCGGCCACAGCGGCGGTCGAAACAGCAACGGTCGCGGCACCCTCTCGTTGAACATGGACGTCGAGACCGTCGACGGCTTCTCCGGCCACGCCGACCGCGCCGGTCTGGAGAACTTCGTCAAGACGATGAATCCCCGTCCGGAGAAGGTGCTCTGTGTCCACGGCGACGAACGCTCCACGCAGGACCTCTCGAGCGCGCTGTACCACGAGTACAACATGCGGACGTTCGCGCCGAAGAATCTCGAAACGTTCCGGTTCCTCTGAGATAATCGTCGACACGAGTTCGGACTGTTCCCGACGACTCGACGTCGACGCACGGTATCGAGTCCAAACCGGTTTGAGACCGCGATCCGTTCTGTCAGTCTCGAAGTCCGAGCGCATCTCGAACCTCCGCGTGCGTCTCTGACGCCATCCGTCCGTTCGACGAGTTCTCGAGTGCGCTCGGCCCATCGTTCACACATGGCGTCCGTTAGACGAGGGCCGACACCGCACTCACGCAGCGTCCGTCGACGTTCAGTCCGACGAACTCGCACGGCGAGTTAGGCACCGACACGTTCCAGAGACAGTCTCTGCGCTGGCCAGTGCACCCCCCAAATCCTTATCGCATGGCAAGTGCAACAATTGTTGATGAAGAAACTGATCAACGATCCCGAGAACGTCGTCGACGAGATGCTCGACGGGATGGTCGCGGCCCACCCCGACCGGTTCCGGCGGCTCGAGGGGCTCGAAGTGATCGTCCGTGCGGATGGCCCGGTCGACGGAAAGGTCGGGCTGATCTCCGGCGGCGGCAGCGGGCACGAGCCGACCCACGCCGGGTTCGTCGGCGACGGGATGCTCGACGGGGCGGCGGCTGGCGACGTTTTCACCTCCCCGACGGCAGATCAGATCGCAGAGTTGATTGAGGCCTGCGACGGCGGCGAGGGGGTCCTCTGCGTGGTGAAAAACTACGAGGGCGACGTGATGAACTTCGACACCGCCGCCGAGATGGCGGAGATGGAGGGCGTCGACGTCCGGCAGGTGCTCGTCAACGACGACGTTGCGGTCGAGGACTCGCTGTACACGAGCGGTCGACGCGGCGTCTGTGGGACGATCCTCGTCCACAAAGCCGCGGGGGCGGCCGCAGCTGACGGCGCTGAGTTAGACGAGGTCGTCCGAATCGCCGAGAAGGTCGTCGACAACGTTGGCACCATGGGGACGGCGCTTACCTCCTGTATCACCCCCGAGAAGGGCGAGCCGACGTTCGACCTCGGCGAGGACGAGATCGAACTCGGAATCGGGATCCACGGTGAACCTGGGACTGAGCGCGTCGAACACATGTCTGCCGACGAGATCACCGATCACCTCACGGAGGCCGTTCTCGCCGATCTCGACCTCGAGGCCGGCACCGAAGTGTTGACGATCGTCAACGGGATGGGCGGAACGCCGCTCTCAGAGCTGTACGTCGTCAACCACCGGCTCCAGGAGCTCATGGGCGAGCACGAGCTCACGGTCTGGGACGCCTGGGTCGGCGATTACATGACGTCGCTGGATATGGACGGCTGTTCGATCACCGTCGCCGCTGTCGACGACGAACTCACGGAGCTGCTGGCGGCTCCCGCGGACACGCCAGCGTTGACGGTCCGAGAATGAGCCAATCGGCCGTAATCTCGCCGCTGTGCCATTGCGAGAACGCGACTGCGAGAGTTCCGCCACGTAGCTCCGTGAACACGACCGCGAGAGCGCCGACGCGAAGCTCCGGAAGTGCGCCTATACAGTTGCTCAAGCGGAGGTGTGCCCATGGTTGACGAGGCCACCCAGCGCGAGGCGATCCGGGACGCCGTCGAGGCGATCGCCGAACGAATCGAGGCCGAACGGGAGCACCTCACCGATCTGGACTCCGCAATCGGCGACGCCGACCACGGGGCGAACATGGACCGCGGGATGCGTGCCGTCGTCGAACAGATCGACGACCTGGACGACGCCGATCCGGCGACGATGGTCAAGACCGTCGGAACGACGCTGATCAGGGAGGTCGGCGGCGCTGCGGGACCGCTGTACGGCGGTTCGGCGATGAGTGCCAGCACCGCGCTGTCAGACGGTGTGACGGCTGACTCGACCGTCGCGTTTGCCGAGGCGTACCTCGAGAAGGTCCAGGATCGCGGCAATGCCCGCGTCGGTGACAAGACGATGGTAGACGCGCTGACGCCGGCGGTCCATACCTACAAGAAGTCGATCGAGCAAGACGACCTCGACCCCCTGGACGCGCTCGCCAAGAGCGTCGACGCGGCCGAGCGCGGCGTCCGGTTCACCACACCGATCCGCGCCTCGAAAGGGCGGGCGTCCTATCTGGGCTGGCGATCGGTCGGCCACCAGGATCCAGGGGCGACGTCGACGCTGTTGATCCTGGAGGAACTGCTCGCCGTCGCCGAGGAGTACCTCGACGGGGCGGGCGAGCGTGACGCGGCCTCTCCAACCGTTCCCGAGGAGGAACCGACCCAATGAGCATGACACGACCCGAGGACAGCCAAGGGTGGCGACCGTGATCGGACTCGTCGTCGTCTCTCACAGCGCGAGAGCCGCCGAGGGAATCGTCGAGGTCGCGACGGAGATGGGCGGTGACGCGCGACTCGTCGCGGCCGGAGGCGATCCTGGCGGCGGAATCGGGACAAGTGCTCCGGACATCGAAGCCGCCATTCTCGAGGCCGACGACGGGGACGGCGTCGTCGTGCTCGTCGATCTGGGGAGCGCGGTAATGAACGCCGAACTCGCGATCGAGACTCTCGAGGAACCCGTCGAGGTCCGGGTGGCCGACGCGCCGATCCTCGAGGGAGCGCTCAACGCCGCCGTCGCGGCGACGTCGCCGAAGGCGACGCTCGCGGAGGTCGTCGGACGAGCCGAGGAGGCACGGCAGTACCGAAAGCTCGATTGAGAGTCGTCGCCCTGCTGGACGACCCGTTCACGACGACACTCGTCGCCCGTCTCGGGATCGCTGCTTACCTCGCTCGGGTTTCTGTGCCCAGAACGCGGACGGTTCAGCGATTCTCGTCGAGTAGCTCCTCGACGTGACCTCGACAGAGGATCGGCTCTTGGTCAGTCACAATATCGATACCGCCGGAATCATTCGTCTCCGTCCGCTGGACGAGTGCGACGTACTCCGGTGAATCGGTACACGCCTCGTGGAATCCACACTCGGCCCCCTCGCTGCCGTTTTGTCCGAACAGTTCCTTGCAATCGTAACAGACGATGCCGACGGACTCTCCAGACTGCGGCTGAGCTGCAACCTCGTACATGTGTTTGGCGATGACGCCACAGTTCAGACACCGGGACATGCGTTCCCGTACGACCTGTTCGTCCTATATGATACCGATCTATGGCCGAGGGCTCACCACGGGACAGTCGTTTGGCTCATCTCTATCTGGGCGCCGTCTCCGCCTCCCTCACTGACGTTGCCTGCCTCGCCCGGTTACCTCTCACGTTCGGCGGTCACGGCCGGATCGACGACCGCACCAGTCGCCAGATCAACGCCGACCTGTTCGCACCGACCGGCCAGGGGACAGGCGTCTGCTCCCTCCAGGCAAGCCGGGGCTTGCGCCGTGCAGTACTCGCGACCGAACTGGATCGTCGCAGTGTGGCCGAAGCCGCACTTCTCCGGCGGGACGTCCCGTTCGAGAACTTCACGGACCGTCTCGTGATCGGCCTGAGCCGGCGCGATTCCCATGCGGCGATACAGCCGATGGACGTGCGTGTCGACGGGGAAGACGCCGTTTCGACCGCCAGCAAAGAGGAGGACACAGTCCGCCGTCTTCGGCCCGACACCGCGCACGCCGAGAAGAGTGTCGCGGACCGCCGCCGGATCCGCTTCCCGCACGAACGCGTCGAACGCCGCCGCCGAGCCGAACGCCTCGCAGACCCACTGAGCCGCCTCGACGATCATCCGGGACTTCTGGTTGTACAGCCCCGCGGATTCGATCGTCTCAGCGACCGTCTCTTGGTTTGCGGCGGCGAGTGCCGCGGCGAGATCTGCCGCCGGTTCGGCGCTCGCGTTGTCTTCGGTGGTGTGTTCCCCACCGCCCCCGTACCGCTCCATCAGCGCGTCGTGGGCAGGCTGGCTGGCGACGTCGCTCGTGTTCTGGCTCAGGATCGTCCGGACGAGGCAGGTGAAGGCGTCCTGTCCCCCGTAGCTCTTCTCCCAGTATAGCTCTCCGAGGCGATCGACGACGGCCTCCGCGCGCGTCTCGGCGGTCGCCGGGTCGAACGCCGCGGTCTCGCCGCCGCCGTCGAGCCCGCCGCTGATGTTTTCGGCCGGTTCGGGATCGTCGCTCATGCTCTGGAACGAGTACCGGACGGCCAAAGGTCCAGCGTCCACCGCACGGCTGCCCTACGAAACGGTGATCGTCACCGTCACGTCGGCGCCGTCGGCGAGCGTCTCGACGAGGTCGCGGTCGAAGCCTTCGGCGGCGAACTCGGCGCCCAGCAGGATCGTCCGGTCGTCGACGTAGTCGCTGGTTCGCCCGACGGCGCTTCGCTCGTTAGTGAACTCGAGATCCGGGTCACCGCGACCGGTCACCGAGTCGGTGTGGTTGCCGGCTTCGATCGTGACCTCGATTGTCGCCGCCTCGTCTCGACAGGCCTCTACGAATTCGGGGTCGAAGTCGGCAGGTGCGCGGTCGGCGTCGGTGGCGAGGATGCAGTCCCCGGCGGGGGTGAGGTAGTCGTCGGTTGTCACCTCGAACGTGCTCGCGTGCTCGGCGCTGACGTTCTCGTGACCGCGGGCGTGAATGACTTCTTCCATGACCGAGGGTACGCGGCCGGTCAGAAAACGGACTCGAATTCCGACACGGGTGGACGTCCTCGGTTCCTCGTGTCGCGCTCTTTCTCTGGTGTGGGATCGCAGAGCTGTCGTACGCCAGCCCGCTACGAGCGAGCCCGGTATCCGGCACGGAACTCCCGGACGATCGCACCTAACACGCTGCCGAGGACGACGACGAACAGCAGGACGCGGCCGACTCCCGTTTCGGCGGTCGCCGACCCGAGCGCGAGACTTCCCAGTATCGCGAGGACGCCGCCGGCGATCGAGAGCGCCGCCAGCCCAAGTTGGGCAGGGGAGCCAGTCTCACGCGAGAGGACGTACTGTGGCAGGGCGACTCCGACGACGAGGTAGATGGCGATTCCGATCGGTGTCGCGCCGAAAACCGTCGCAGTGCTCCCGAGCAGGAGTCCCGTCGCCCCGGCCGTCACTATCGCCAGCCCCAGACTGCCCCCGATGACGACGGCTTCTCTCATACGCGATGCTACCAGTCAGATTGTGTAAGAGTTTCGGTGCGAACCCTAGGTTAGACCAGACTTGCGCCGTCGAACTCGCCGCGGTTGTACTCGATATCGAGCAGATCGAGGATCGTCGGCGCGATGTCGAGCAAGTCGGCGTTTCCGATCGAGGCGTCGGGTGTGTCGATGTATAGTGAGGTGTCGTCGAAGCTGTGCATCCCGTTTCGCGGTCCTGTGTCGAATACCTCGGAGTCGGCCTTGAAGCCCGCCTTGAAGTCAAAGCCCTTGGCAGGAATCGCGACGAGGTCGGGAGCGATCTCGTCGTGGTCGCCGCGGAACGCTTCTTCTTTCTCGACGACGCGGTCGACGACGGGCTCGCCATCGGGGCCCTCGATGGCTTCGAGTTCGGCTTTGAGTTCGTCGCGGACGTCGTCGTACTCGTCTTCGGAAACCGAACCGCGGGGCTCGCGGCCCTCGAGATTCAGGTAGAACCGGCCAGGGATGAACGAGTACGCACGGGTATCGTCGCTGATATCGTCTAGCTCCTGGGGCTCGTCGGTTTGGAAGGAGAGCCAGCCGTTCTCGCGGAGCCACTCGTTGCAGTGGAACTCGTAGTCTAAGCTCGTAAAGCCGTGGTCGGAGGCGACGACGAGAGTGACATCCTCGGGGAGGGCCTCGCGGAGGCGGCCGACGTAGTCGTCGACCTTCTCGTAGAACTTGAGGAACTCCTCGCGGTACTCGCCGTCGCGCTCGTAGTCGCGAAAGAGGAAGTGGTTGACCCGGTCGGTCGTCATGAAGACGCCGAAAAAGAGGTCCCAGTCGTCTTCCTCGATGTAGTGGGAAAACGCCTCGAAGCGGGCGTCGAGCGTCGCGTGGGCGTCCTCGATGAACTCGGCTTTCTCCTGTTGGTGGCCGAGTTTCGGGTTGACGTCGATTCGGTAGTCGATTTCTTCGAGCGTCTCGCGGACGTCGTCGGGGTAGGCTGCCTTCTCGAGATCTGGCGAGAGAAAGCCCGAAACCATCCGCTGGACGTTTCGTTGTGGCGGAAAGGTAACCGGAACGTTGAACACCGACGCCTTGCGACCCGCCTCCTGGACGCGGTCCCAGACACGGTCGGCCTGGACCTCGTTGCCCATTGGAACGTACGTGTCGTACGTGCCGACTTCGCGGTCCTGGAAGCCGTAAACGCCGGTCTCACCGGGGTTCATACCGGTCGTCAGTGCCGGCCAGCAGGCGCTCGACTCCGGCGGGACGATGCTCGAAATCTCGCTTGCGGTTCCTTCCTCCGCGAGCTCGGCGAAGTTCGGGAACCGCTCTTCGTGTTGGCTCAACAGACTGTACGGCACACCGTCGACGCCGATAAACGCGACCCGAGGGCTCCCATCGCCCCGTAATCGGTCGAACAGACCCATGGCGGGTCGTAGTCCGAGGGGATACAAGAAGCTTCGTTTCGAGACACTGTTTCCGACACTAGCCGACGGGGTCAAGGGAGGGGCTACAGCGCCCGTCAGGGGGGTGACTCTTCCGACTCCGAGCGGGCGGTCTCAGGATCGAAGTTCGTGGGGACGACGGTCAGGTGTGCGATGCCGATCGCCGCGTCGGAATCGGTGTGGTGGGCCGTCGTGCGTCGGGGCGTGTTCGATGCCATTGCGGTAGAATAGACGCTACCGACGTGGATAAAATTACCCATGCTCATAATGCATCTCCGCCGCGGGGTCGGATAACCCGTACGAATCGAGAGAGTTGCCGGAACCGGATTAGCCGAAGTGCTCCTCGTAGAGCTCCTGTGCGTGTTCGATCGCGTCGTATGCAGCCTGCCGGTCTTCCCAGCCGAGCGTTTCGACTTCTTTGCCTTCCTCTAAGTTCTTGTAGGTCGCGAAGAACTCGTCAATCTCGTCGCGCTGTTGTTGTGGGATGTCTTCGAGATCCTCGATATGGTCGTAGCGGGGATCCTCGCTTGGGACGGCGATGACCTTGTCGTCCTGCTCGCCGTCGTCGTCCATCTTCATCAGCGCGACAGGCCGGGCCTCGATGACACAGCCGGGGAACGTCTGATCCTCGACGAGCACGAGCACGTCGAAGGGGTCCTCGTCGTCGTAGTACGATTGCGGAATAAATCCGTAGTCGGAGGGATAGTGAACGTTGCTGTGGAGCACGCGGTCAAGGACGACACCCGGTACGTCCTTATCGTACTCGTACTTGTTGCGCTCGCCTTTCAGACACTCGACGACGGCGTAGATCTCTTCCGGTGCGTTCGGTCCCGTCTCGAGGTCTTCCCAGAGATTTACCATACCGGAGCATCCACTGTCGATCAAAAAGTACTTTCCTAATCCCACTGAACCGAGTAAGCGGTGGCTACCGGCCGTCGACAGCGCGAGTGTCGTCACGAATCGACAGCTTGCCACACACCCAAAACAGAGGGAAGGCGGCCTGGCTGACCGAAATTGCGGATAGTTGGCAAGTCTTAAATAGCTTGGTGACATTTACAAACCTATGTCAGAGGCACGAACGATCAGCGGTGAACAGCGTATTGCGCGCGAGCTAACGGCCTTCCAGAACAACATTCTCGTTATCCTCGCCAGAGAACCGATGTACGGCCTGGCGATCAAGCGAGATCTGGAGGACTACTACGGAACGGAGGTCAACCACGGCCGACTCTACCCCAACCTCGACGAGCTCGTCGAGCTCGGCCTGGTCGAGAAGAGCGAACTCGACAAGCGAACCAACCAGTACTCGCTGACCGACGACGGCTACGCGGCCGTCTTAGACGGCGTCGAGTGGGCGCTCTCGAACATCGTCACGAACGAGGCGCGCGCCGACGAGATCCGCGAACTCGTCGACAGCAGCTACTGATACTCCGGTACCCGTTTTCCGGCCGTCTCGTAGACGAGTGCGATCGACCGGTCGATCGTCTCTCGCTGACGAGCTGACGGCCACGCGTTTCGAACGAAGTACTCGGTCCGAAACTCGGCGAGCTCCGCCGCCGTCGCCGACTCGATCGGCTTCGCGTAGTGGTTGCCGAAGAAGTCTGCAAGCGCCGCCGCGTTGTCGCCGTGGATCTCGCCGTGCTCGTCGCGAACTGCCTCGACCAGCGTCCGATTCTCGCGGTCGACGGCCGTCCAGTCGTCGGGATTTTCGGTTCCCTCGAGGGGAATCTCGATCGCCCGCGAGAGGTCCTCGATCCGGTCGGTCCGAATCACGTCCCCGTCTCGCCACTCCGCGGGATGACAGACGAGCACGTCCCCGCCATCGTCCTCGCGAATCCGCGCCGCAAACTCGTGGCGGTCGAGCAGGTCGTCCCGGTGGTCGCGATACTGTTCCGATTCCGCTGGATCTGCAACGGCTCGGGCCAGTCTAGTCAGTCGCTCTACTTCCTCGACTGCGTCGTCAGGGAGCGTCGATCCGTCCGTGGAGGTCGTCGACTCGTCGGCGTCGACTCCGTCTTCGGGTTCTCCGCCCTCGGTTGCGTCGCGCATACGCGTGGTTCTCATCTCGGCGCTCGAACGGTTTTCGCCTGTCGGTTGGCGGTCTCGTGTGGACGGGCGCTGCAGGATTGGCTCAGGCCTGATCCATCGCCTCGTTGGCCAGCTCGTCCGCGCGCTCGTTGACCGACCGAGGGACGTGTTCGAGTGTCCACTCGTCGAACGCAGAGAGCAACTCCAGGGCCGTCACGCGACGCTCGCGAAGCTCCGGGTTGTTGGTGTCGTACTCCCCGCGGACCTGCTTGACGATCAGTTCAGAGTCTCCTCGAACGTGGACTTCCTCGTAGCCGTAGTCCCGAGCCGCCTCGAGCGCCGCGATAAGCGCCTCGTACTCCGCCTGGTTGTTCGTCGCGCGCCCGATTGTCTCACAGCCCTCGCCGACGATTCCCTCGCTCGTCACGATCACCCAGCCGATTCCTGCAGGGCCGGGATTCCCGCGCGCGCCGCCGTCGAAGTAGACGTGTGCGCGTCCGCCGCCCTCCCGGAGCAACGCCTCGAGTGCACGCGGTTCGGCTCCCTGAATCACGACCTTGTTCTCGTAGGCAACCGCCGTCGCACCGTCGCGGCGCGCGCGCCACTGTTCGTGGTCGGTGTTTCCCGGCTCGACGGAGACGTCGGCGTCCTCGAGCCGGCGACGGGCCTCTTCAACGTCACACTGGATGACCGGCATTCGTCGGTTTCTCGGCCAGAACTGGATAAAATTGTTCTGGTTTCGTATCACAATTCTCGAGTGTGGTGTCCGCTATCGTCCGTTTTCAGCGGATTCGACGTGTACGGTTGTGTTTCGCCCCAAGGGTTTATATACTGTGGTGATACTACTATAAAAGTGCGATGACACGGTCCACCCGCCAGCGGGAGCGAACGCGTGAGATGGACGAGACCGAGGATCAAGAGGGGGTACGCGCCTGTCCTGAGTGTGAATCGGACAATCTCGTAAAGGACTCCGACCGGGGTGAGCTCATCTGTGAGGACTGTGGGCTCGTCGTCGAGGAGGAGAAAATCGATCCGGGTCCCGAGTGGCGAGCATTCAACCACCAGGAGCGCCAGCAGAAGTCCCGTGTCGGCGCGCCGACGACGCAGACGATGCACGACAAGGGGCTGACGACGACGATCGACTGGAAAGACAAAGACGCCTACGGCCGCTCTATTTCGTCGAAAAAGCGCAGTCAGATGCACCGGCTGCGAAAGTGGCAAGAACGGATTCGGACGAAAGACGCGGGCGAACGCAACCTGCAGTTCGCCCTCTCCGAGATCGATCGGATGGCGAGCGCGCTCGGCGTGCCGCGCTCGGTTCGCGAGGTCGCGTCGGTGATCTACCGGCGCGCGCTGAAAGAGGACCTCATTCGAGGGCGCTCGATCGAGGGAGTCGCCACGAGCGCACTCTATGCAGCCTGCCGAAAGGAGGGGATTCCACGCAGTCTCGAGGAGATTTCGGAGGTCTCGCGGGTCGAGCGCAAGGAGATCGGCCGAACGTATCGATATATTTCTCAGGAACTCGGCCTCGAAATGCGTCCCGTCGACCCCAAGAAGTACGTCCCGCGGTTCTGTTCTGAACTGGAGCTCTCCGAAGAGGTCCAGACGAAAGCCAACGAGATTATCGAGAAGACCGCCGAGGAGGGACTGCTCTCGGGGAAGTCCCCGACGGGCTACGCCGCGGCTGCGATCTACGCCGCCTCCCTGCTCTGTAACGAGAAGAAGACCCAACGCGAGGTCGCAGACGTCGCGCAGGTGACCGAAGTCACCATCCGGAATCGCTACCAAGAACAGATCGAAGCGATGGGTATTCACGGCTAACTCGGTCGCCCCACTCTGAGATCTTCGGTGTGATCGCCGCTGTCGCCAATCAGTGGCATCTCTCTGCGCGAGTGTGGGCCGGCAAACGGCGTCAGTGCCACTCGAATCCCGTCGTTACTCGTCTTCGACCGACGGGATTCGAGTGTTACTCGTCTTCGACCTCGATCGAGATCTCGTCGGTCATGTCGTAGGCGATGTGGTCGCCGTCGCTGGCCTGTGCACACAGGTCGTACTCGCCCGGTTCGAGGTCGAGCGTGATATCGGTCCCACCCTCTCCCAGATGGTGGTATCCCTCCTCGAACGGGATCGGTTCGATGGGCTCGACGCAGCCGACGTCGACCAGTACGTGGAGGTGGCCCTGCCCGTCTTGAACGGACTGCTCCTGGCCCTCCTCGTCTCCATTGGTCTCTCCGTTTCCATTGGCCTCTTCGTCCTCTCCAGTGGCCTCTCCGTCGTCGTCTCCTTCATCACCCGTCCCAGCTACCGGCTCTAGCTCGAACTCCTCGACGGCCATCGAGATCTCGACGGGACTGGACACGGTCTCACCGTCCTCTGGCTGTTCGAACCACACCTCGCCCTCCGGGTTCTCGTGGTCTACCTCTTCGTCATCCTCGCCGGAATCGTCGGCTCCGGGCTCCGTATCCGACTCATCCGGCGGTTCGTCCGAACCGGGGCCGCCGTCGAGACAGCCACCGAGTGCTGTCGCTCCGATTCCGGCCATCCCGGCGACGTACTGTCGTCGATCGAGGTGGCGTGTCATGGGTGAGTCGTTGGACAAGGAGGTGACCATCGCTCGCGATTCGATTGCAGTGACATTGCTGTCTTTCCGTGACCTGGTCAAAAAAGGCCAGAGCCTGCCTGTGACGGTCAGTCGCTCTTGCCGACGCTGATGACCTGTAACAACGAGTAGACCGGGACGCCGTCGATCTCGTCGATTCCCTGTTTGTCTGCGAGCACGACACAGGCCAGTGGCTCGCCGCCCTTCTCGCGGATTGCGTTGATCGTTTCCCGCATCGTCGTTCCGCTCGTGATCGTGTCGTCGACGACGTAACACTCTCGGTCGCGAATCGACGCGAAGTTCCGGCTGAAGGTTCCACCTAGGTCCTCGATATCGCCTTCTTCCCACTGGTGTTTTGCCGGCGTGTACGTCCCGAGGTCGCTCCCGAGTTCACGCGCGATCAGGGTCGCGATCGGACCACCTGCCTTCTCGATCCCGATCGTGAGATCGACTTCCTCACCGTGTTTCGCGAGCAGGTCGGCCATCGCCGCTGAGATAGCCTCCATGCGCTTGCTGTCCCGGCCGACTGCAGACCAGTCGACGTGGATGTCCTGTGGACTGCCACCGGCCGCCTCGTCGCCACGGCGGCGCCCCGTCGGCTCTGGCGCTGCGTCGCTGCGCTCGACCAGCCAACTGGCAGTCTCGCGCGAGACGTTCAGTTCGTCCGCAATCTCTCCCTTCGAGAGCCCCCGATTTGCGAGCTCCGATGCGCTCTCGATCAGATCGTCGACGTTCTTCATGGGCGTGAATTCGGTCGCCGTTTTTATAGGCGTATCGTCGTAGTAGCATTCCTGCAACCGTGACCCCGAACACCGAGTGTCCCATCGGCGCCGTCGTCTGTTCCTCGCGTCTGTGAGGTCCGACCCGGTTCTTAAACCACTGGAACAGACAAGCCTGCTTATCAAGCGTCTCGGAAGTGTCCGTTGGGACCAGTTCGATCCGCACTCGGCACGACCGGGCCACCCCCCAGCGGATCGAGTACGCCCACAATGATCTCACTCGAGCATCACACCCCTTGTACCCGAATCGCGTTCCGACCAGGGTCGCCTGGAGGTGAGTTGCGGTGACGACGATTACCGAAGTATCGATCTCGGCCGACGAGTTCGCTCTCGCCGAGACGTTGCGATCGGTTTCGGACCTCGAACTCCGCGTGGAGAGCGTCGTTGCCGAGGGACCGTCCCGGACGATGCCTCTCGTGTGGTTTTCGAACACCGACCGAGCGACACTCGAGGAGACGTTAGCAGCCGATCCGTCCGTCGAGACCCACCGGCGACTGCTCGAGGCGTCGGATGGCGAGGAGTGGTTGTATCGACTCGGATATACGGACCAGGTCGACGATATCTGCCACTGTATCTTCGACTACGACGGGGCGATCCTCGACGCGCGCGTCTCCGAAGAGCGATGGACGCTTCGACTCCTGTTTCCCCAGCGCGAAGACCTCTCAGACGCCATGGGAGCCGTCGAGGAACGAGGCGTCGTCACCGACATCAGACGGATGGTCGAAGCCGACCAAAACGCCGATCTCGAGGCGACCGCCGCGCTGACCGATGCCCAACAGGAGGCGATCAGCGAGGCCTACCGACAGGGCTACTACGACGTTCCTCGCGAGATATCGCTCGAGGATCTGGCAACGAAACTCGACATCTCTCACCAGGCGCTCTCCGAGCGGTTGCGACGGGCGAATCGTGTCCTGGCCGGCGAACAGATCGACGAACCGCCGAAAGCGTCTGATTGAGCGTCGCTCGAGAGGTGGGCTGTGGTATCCTCGAGACGACAGCTACCGGCCGGTTCGCTTAGCGTAGGCAAACACGGAAAGGGCGACGATTACCCAGACTACGGCCCCGACGCGAATCGCGAACTCTGCACGCGAACCCCAGGTCGGGAGGTCGGCGGGCAACGATAGGAGGGCGACGGCGGGTGCCCCGACGAGGATCGTGAGCACGAACGTCATCTGCATGACCCAGCCGTAGTCGAGGCCCTCGGGCGAACTCGTTTCGACGGGCTCTGGCACGGTCGATTTTCGGCCCGGAATCGTATTAAGTGCCTCGGGACCGCCTGCAGGCACCCCCAGTAGCGGCCACTCGAGAGCGGTGACGTTTACTTCCACGCGCCGAAGGGAGACGTATGGTAACCGTACGCAGCCTGCAAGAACGGGCGGGCTCGGAGCAGATCACCATGCTGACCGCCTACGACGCCCCGTCGGCCGAGATCGTCGACGCAGCCGGCGTCGACGTCGTTCTGGTCGGCGACAGCGTCGGAAACACGGCGATGGGCTACGAGACGACCCTTCCTGTGACCGTCGACGAGATGGCGAGCGCGGTCGGCTCGGTAGCGCGCGCGACCGAGGACGCGCTCGTCGTCGCAGACATGCCGTTTCTCTCGATCGGCGTCGACCGGGCGACGAGCGTCGAGAACGCGGGTCGGATGATCAAGGAGGCGGGTGCAGAGGCGGTCAAACTCGAAAGCGGGCCACACACCGTCGAGCTCACCGAACACCTCTCTCAGCTTGGTATTCCGGTCATGGCTCATCTCGGTCTGACCCCTCAGCACGTCAACCGATACGGTGGCTACCCCCGACAGGGAACCGACCGCGATGCTGCCGATAGAATTCTCGACCTCGCACGGGCCCACGACGAGGCGGGCGCGTTCTCACTCATTTTAGAGCACGTCCCCTCGAACGTGGCTCGCGAGGTCACCGACGCGATCGACTGTCCGACGATCGGAATCGGTGCCGGACCCCACTGTGACGGGCAGGTTTTGGTCTTCCACGACGCCGTCGGCCTGAGCGAGTGGACACCCTCGTTCTCGAAACAGTTCGGCGATGTCCGATCAGAGATGGAAGACGCGGTCGACGCCTACGTCGAGGCCGTCGAGAGCGGCGAGTTCCCCGCCGAGGAACATAGCCACGAGGTCGACGATCTATAGCAGCTCGGTCGCTGCGAGGCCAAAACTGATCCGCCACACCAGTCAGCAGTACGGCGCCAGGAAGCGCCGTCAGCAGTAGTAGATCCAGACGGTGTGCCCATTCGCGCATTCGACCGTGCTGTACTCCCCGAAGGCGGCCACGTACGGCCTGACCACCAGCTCCACGTCCTCGTCGGGAACCGGGACGGCTCGCTCCCGTCCACACGTTGGGCAGGTGATCTCCTGTGTTTGTACTGTTTGTGCCATCAGCTAGCGGACCACACGAGAAGAGATAAACCACACTCGTGATCTCCTGACAGGTGGTCGCCGCCGGCCCCGTGATTAGGATAGAAATGACCGTACGGCGTCGTTGAACGCCCCTGGACGCTCACACATCGGAAGGTGGGCAGCCTCCCGGACCTCGACAAGTGAGGCGCGCTCAAGCGCCGCTGCGAGGCGCTCGTGCTCGTGTGGGGGCGATAGCTGATCGTACGTCCCGTAGACGGCGAGCACGGGTACCGACACGGCGCCGAGTTCGCCCCGAGCGTCGAAGGCGTGGTAGGTCAGGAAGTCACGCTCCGTGACGGCTCGGCCGGTTTCGAACAGCTGCTCGATCGAGCGCTCTCGGAGCGCCGACTCGGGATCGTGAAAGAACCGATCCGGTTCGTGAAGGAACTCCACCGCGCGCTCGAAGTCGCGCGCGAGCCACTCGATGAGATCTTCGAGCACGCCGGGTCGGGGGCCGACCCCGGTGACGATCACGGCCTCGGGATCGAACTCGCGCTCGAGCAGGACGTGCAAGACGACGGCACCGCCCAGCGAGGCGCCGACCAGCACGTCGGCATCTGTCGCCCGCGCGACCGCGATCACGTCGTCGGCGTACGCCGACAGCGTCGTATAGCCCGGCGCTGCGTCGATATCTGCGGATGCGCCGTGGCCGCTCAGGTCGACCCCGACGACCGTGTGCGCGTCGGCGAGCGCGTCCTGCCCGGACCAGGTCGCACTCGACCCCCCACTTCCATGCACCAGACAGACCGTCGAGCCGTCGTCCGGGCCAGAAACGACCCGGTACGCCGTCTCACGCCCGTGGTGGTCGACGGTTTCCATACGTTTCCCAGGCGGACGACGAGTATAAACCCACGAGTCGGTTCCGGACCGCGGAGTCAAGTAGCCGACGCCGACGGCTCGATTCGACGGTCGCGTCCGGCCGACCCGATCGCGGGCGGTACCGTAGCCGAGAGAGGCCGATGGCGACCATCCTCCTCTCATGACCACATCGCGGTACAAACGGCTTCTATTCTCTCTGAACTGCGATCAATCCTTTATCGCTAGACCAGCCGCTGTACGGCGATTCTTCGGGGAAAGATATTTATACTAGTAGGACTAACATTGGGTTAGTTAGATGACTCAGAAGACCCCACTCAGTCGCGACGAACGGTTCGTCCGCCGATACGAGTACGGCGACGACTCGGTTCTCGCTGTCGACCTCGGTGCCGAGCGCGAAGACGTCTCGGCCGAGGTCCTCGGAACGACCGTCATCGTCGCCGACGACGACGAACAGTACGAGTTCGAACTCCCCGAGGCGGCCGACGCCGACGCGCACACGTTTATCAAAAACGGCGTGCTCACTATCGAACTGGAGGACACTGCATGAAACTCACGGTCAAACCCCTAAAACAGAAAGACGCCGGTCGCGGACTCGCCGCGATCGATCGCGTCGCGATGCGCGAACTGGATCTGGAGAACGGCGACTACATCGTGATCGACGGCGCTGGCGACGGGCAAGCGGTCGCCCGTGTCTGGCCCGGCTACCCTGAGGACGAGGGACGGGGCGTGATCCGGATCGACGGCCGCCTCCGACAGGCGGCAAACGTCGGGATCGACGACCGGATCTCCGTCGAGCCTGCGGACGTCCAGGCCGCCTCGACGGTCACCGTCGCGCTCCCACAGAACCTCCGTATCCGCGGCGACATCGGCCCGCTGGTCCGGGACAAGCTCTCCGGGCAGGCTGTTTCGGAGGGACAGACGGTACCGTTCTCGCTGTCGTTCGGTCCGATGGCGGGCTCCGGGCAAGAAGTACCGCTGATGATCGCAGACACCTCGCCGTCTGGCACCGTCGTCATCACCGACTCGACCGAGATCGAGATCTCCGAGACGCCCGCCGAACAGATCGCGGCGAGCGCTGGCGCCCCATCGGCCGACGGCGTTCCCAACGTCACCTACGAAGACATCGGCGGCCTGGACAACGAGTTAGATCAGGTCCGCGAGATGATCGAGCTGCCGATGCGCCATCCCGAGCTGTTCCAGCAACTCGGCATCGAGCCGCCAAAGGGCGTCTTACTCCACGGCCCGCCGGGGACCGGGAAGACGCTGATGGCAAAAGCGGTCGCCAACGAGATCGACGCGGACTTCCAGACGATCTCCGGACCGGAGATCATGTCGAAGTACTACGGCGAGTCCGAAGAGCAACTGCGCGAAGTCTTCGAGGAAGCCGAGGAGAACGCCCCGGCGATCGTCTTCATCGACGAACTCGACTCGATCGCGGCAAAGCGTGAGGAAGCCGGCGGCGACGTCGAGCGCCGGGTCGTCGCTCAGCTGCTCAGCCTGATGGACGGCTTGGAAGAGCGCGGTCGCGTCACCGTGATCGCCGCCACCAACCGCGTCGACGACATCGATCCCGCCTTGCGCCGCGGTGGCCGATTCGACCGCGAGATCGAGATCGGCGTCCCCGACAAGGATGGCCGCAAGGAGATCCTGCAGGTCCACACCCGCGGGATGCCCCTCTCCGAGTCCGTCGACCTCGATCGGTACGCCGAGAACACCCACGGCTTCGTCGGCGCCGACCTAGAGAGCCTCGCCCGCGAGGGAGCGATGAATGCCCTGCGCCGGATTCGCCCCGAACTCGACCTGGAGTCCGAGGAGATCGACGCGGACGTCCTCGAATCACTCGAGGTCACCGAATCCGATCTCAAAGAGGCCCTGAAGGGGATCCAGCCCTCCGCAATGCGCGAGGTATTCGTCGAGGTGCCCGACGTCACCTGGAACGACGTCGGTGGCCTGGGCGACACCAAAGAGCGCCTGCGCGAGACCATCCAGTGGCCGCTTGACTACCCGCAGGTCTTCGAGCAGATGGACATGCAGGCCGCAAAGGGCGTCCTCATGTACGGCCCGCCAGGGACCGGGAAGACGCTGCTCGCCAAAGCGGTGGCGAACGAGGCCCAGTCGAACTTCATCTCGATCAAGGGTCCCGAACTGCTGAACAAGTACGTCGGTGAGTCCGAGAAGGGAGTCCGTGAAATCTTCGAGAAGGCGCGGTCGAACGCCCCGACCGTGATCTTCTTCGACGAGATCGACTCGATCGCGGGCGAGCGCGGCCGGACGACCACCGACTCCGGCGTCGGCGAGCGCGTCGTCAGCCAGCTACTGACCGAACTCGACGGGCTCGAAGAACTCGAGGATGTCGTCGTCATCGCCACCACGAACCGACCCGACCTGATCGACGCGGCGCTGCTCCGACCCGGACGCCTCGACCGCCACGTCCACGTCCCGGTTCCCGACGAGGAGGGACGCCGGAAGATCTTCGACGTCCACACCCGCAACAAGCCCCTCGCCGACGCGGTCGACCTCGAGTGGCTCGCTGCCCAGACGGAGGGGTACGTCGGCGCCGACATCGAGGCGGTCTGTCGCGAGGCCTCGATGGCCGCCAGCCGCGAGTTCATCAACTCGGTCGACCCCGAGGAGATGGGTGACACGATCGAGAACGTCCGTATCAGCCGCGAGCACTTCGAGCACGCTCTCGATGAGGTCCAGCCGAGCGTGACTCCCGAGACCCGCGAGCGCTACGAGGAGATCGAAGCCGAGTTCCAGTCCGCCGAACCGGAGGGACAGGAACAGCTCGGTCGAACGTTCCAGTAGGCGACGCTCGTCGCAGACGGTGTGACAGCTCTTTTTGTTCTGTAATGGCGGCTCTGTTGAACATCTCTCTACCTGATAAGAGAGACGTGCCGAAGAGAGAGGATGTGTTCATCACGGACGACTTCGGTTGTTTCATCTCTGAACCCACGGATCACCCACGCGCGACACATCCACGAAACCAGACGTGCCTCGTCGTCCGCCAGCCTCCAACGGCGGAGCGCTTATCCGTTCGTGTTGCCACCACCTGAAGTAGTGACTGAGCCACAGTTGACCGACGTACTCCGAGAGACGCTTGCCCTCTTCGAAGCGGGAGGGGCACCAATGACGACAACCGAGGTAGCCAGCCAACTCGACCTCGGCCGCCGGAGTACCTACGAGCGACTCAAACGACTCGTCGATCACGACCGGCTCGAAACCAAGAAAGTCGGGGGGAACGGACGGGTCTGGTGGCAGCCAGTTACGGACGGACAAGCAATCACCACAGGACAAGAGATGGAGGCGCTAGACAGCGACCTCGGCGCAGTATACGATCGAATCTCGGACAGTTTCTACGCCCTCGACGAAGAACTCCGTTTTCGCTATCTGAACGATCACGCAGTGGACTTTCTGGGACTTGGTGCGGACGCAATTGGGTCTGACATTCGTGACCAGAAGCTCACAGAGACGTTCGAAAGCGCGCTGTATGAGGCGCTTGAGACACAAGAGGCCGTGGTCTTCGAAGACTACTATCCACCGTGGGACAAGTGGTTCCAGAACGCGATCTATCCCTCGGAATCTGGCCTGTCAGTCTACTCCCGTGATATCACCGAACGGAAACGACGTGAACGAGAGCTGTCTCGCTACGAAACGATCGTCGAAACGAGTCCGATCGGGATCACCATCGTCGGCAGCGACGGCAAGATGCAGTTCGCCAACGACCGCGCTGAGGAGATCTACGGGCGGAGCAAAGACCAGATCAACGAGCTCACCTTCGACGACTCCGACTGGAACGAAGTCAGCGTTGACGGTGAACCGATCCCTGATGACGAGAAACCCTTCCCGAAAATTATCGAGTCCGGTGAACCGGTGTTCGATTATGTTAGTGGCGTGTCCTGCCCGGATGGAGAGCGCGTCTGGATCTCCGTCAACGGAGCGCCGGTCTCCGACGACAGCGGAAAGATCGAGAGCGTCGTATTCGCCATCGAAGACATCACTGAACGACGGGACCAACAGCGCGCGCTCGAGGAGAGCGAACGTCGCTACCGGACACTCGTCAAAAACTTCCCGAACGGCGCAGTTGGGCTCTTCGACCACGACATGCAGTTTACGGCCGTCGGCGGGGAGTTGCTGGATGCAGTCGGTGTCTCTCCGGGAGATCGAATTGGAAACAGCATCTACGACAGTTACCCAGATGATCTGGTTGAGGAGATCGAACCATACTTCGAGGCCGCCCTGGAGGGTGAACCGAACTCGTTCGAACTCGAGTATTACGATCGAAACCTATCCGTCTACACCCTCCCCGTCAGAAGCGCCGACGACGAGGTCTACGCAGGGATGGTCGTCACACAAGACGTTACCGAACGACGGGAGTACCAGCGCGCTCTCGAGGAGTCGAACGAACGCTTAGAGCAGTTCGCCTACGCCGCGTCCCACGACCTTCAGGAGCCACTACGGATGGTTACGAGCTACCTCCAGCTGCTCGAGCGCCGACACGGAGATACGCTCGACGAAGATGGTGAAGAGTTCCTCGCGTTCGCCGTTGACGGCGCCACGCGGATGCGCCAGATGATCAACGGGCTACTCGAGTACTCGCGCATCGAAACGCGTGGCGATCCGTTTGAACCGGTCGATCTCAACGATGTCCTTGATGACGTTCGCAAAGATTTGCAGATGCAAATCGAGGAGCGTAACGCCGAGATCACAGCCGACGATCTCCCCGAGGTAGCTGGCGACGACAGCCAGTTACGCCAGGTCTTCCAGAATCTGTTGGGGAATGCGATCGAGTACAGCGGGGACGAGCTACCGCAGATCGACATTTCCAGCAGGCGTGATGACGACCAATGGATCATTTCAGTGGCGGACAACGGTATTGGAATTGATCAAGACGATCAGGAGCGTATCTTCGAGGTGTTCCAGCGACTCCACACACACGAAGAACATTCGGGGACGGGCATCGGCCTCGCGCTCTCCCGGCGGGTCGTCGAGCGCCACGGCGGCAAGATCTGGGTCGACTCTGAGCCCGGCGAGGGAGCAACGTTCTCGTTTACCCTGTCGGCTATCGATACCTAGACGGCCTGTGCTGACATTTCCATCTCGGTAATGTATATTCAGAGAGTGCTGTATTCGCGCTCTCTATGCAGCACGGTTGCTCAACCCTCTCTCCGATTGAGGGGTTCAACAAGGCCGTAAAATCGACTACTCGAGGGCCTCGGCCGCGTCGCGTTCGACCAGCGGTGTGGCGTTTCGCTCGGGGAGGGTGACGACGTCGTCGTTCGAGAGGGTGTACTCGCGCTCGTCGACGCCGAGGATGGAGCCGACGTCTCGCGTGATTCGGACGGTGACGCGCTCGATATCTGCGCCCGTCTCGGACGAGACGGTGTTTGCCGAGCGCTCCTGGGATTCGCCGGCCGACGTGTTTTGTGAGTCGTCCGACGATGCGTCCGAACCCGAGACGGATTCCGGTGTCGGGTCGGCCGGCGCTTCAGACCGCTCGGCCGGCGCCGGCCCCTCGCCGCCCATTACGTCGGCGGCAGTCACGCCCGTCTCCGATCCCGGAACGGCCGACTCTCCGTCAGGGCCGGTCGGCTCAGCGTCCGGAGCGTCGGACTCGCCCGCTTCCGCCGGCGGCGCAGGCGGCTCTTCCGGCGGAACCGGCGGTGCGTCGGCGTTGGCGCCCGGTTCCACAGTCCCCGCGTCCGGTGTGCTCCCGGCCGTCGCCGATTCGGCGTCCGGTTCGGGCCCGGCTTCCCTATCGTCCACCGTCGCGCCCTCTAAGACGTCGAGCACGCGGCCCTTGTTGTCTCGGATGTTTCCGACGAGCGTCTCGAAGAGTTCCTCCTCCTCGGCGGTAAGCCCCTCGGCGTCGGCAGACATGCCGGCCGCCGCGAGGCTCGCCTGCTTGACGAGCTTGCCCATCCGGCGCTCGTAGATTGCCTCGACGACGTCCTTGGCGGTCTCGATCTCGTCTGTGAGGCGGCTGACTTCCGGCGAGGCGAAGGGGTCGTCGGTGGCTGCGGCCGCGCGGTCGCGCTCGGCCTCTAAGTCGGCGATGTAGTCGCCGACTTCCTGGTAGAACGACGGGCGGAGCTGCTGGAGGCTATCCGTCCGGCGCTCTTTGCTCTGGACCGTGCGCAGCTCGTCTAAGTTCATTCTTTCTCCTTCTCGGCGCGGCCGCGAGCCATGAGGAACATGGCGACGTACTCTGGGAGTGACTGGTCACCCTCTGAGACTGTAAAGATATCGCCCCCGAGTTCGATCTCGCCGCCCTGATCGACGTCGACGGTAATCTCGTGGCCCGTGAACGTCTCGGGGACAGCGTCGACCAGCGGGTCGAACGCGTCGAGGTCTTCACGGGCGATACGCCGGGTTTCTAGGGCGCTGCCGCCGTGGAGACTCCCCGGCAGCCGGATGAGCCGGTTCGTGTCGGTCGTCACCGGCTCGTCGATCGGGGCGTTGTCGCGTTCGACCGCGAGCGCGGCGAAGCGCTCTGCGAGCTGGGCGACTGCGGTGTGGACCGTGACGTTGCCCGCCTCGAGCTCGCTGCGGTTGTTCCTGGCGGCGGCGAGCGTCGCCTGCGCTTTCCCCTCACCGATGCCGTCGAACTCGCGGAGCCGATCGATTGCCGCCTCCGCCTCGAGTTCGAGGAGGTCGTCGACGAACGCCATGAAGTGGTCGTGGGTCCGCGCGCCCCAGCCGCCGTCGATCCGGAGCGTTCGGCGCTCAGTCGGCGTCTTTCGGCCGAGTCCGGCGACCGTCTCGGTCTCGATCAGCTCCTCGAAGTCGAGGCCGATCCCGCGGACGTAGTCGACGATCTCGCGGCGGTGTTCTCGCTCTAAGTGCCGGACGCACTCGTCTCTGACGTGAACGTGGTAGCCTCTGCCCCCGGAGAAGACGACTTCGAGGTCGGTAAAGCCGAAGTCGTCTTCCAGAAAGTCGAGCAGCCGTCGCAGGGCGTCCTGGCACTTCGCGAGCATCTGGGCGTAGCTGTCCTCGCCGAGGGTGACCGAGGGGAGGTGGTCGGCGTCTAAGTCGAAGACGAGATCCGAGGAGCGCCAGTCTTTCTCGCTCATCGACCCAGCACCGGGGTCCCGATAGCGCCCCGCAGAGAAGTAGACGTGCTGGGGGCGCTTGCGGACGAGAAACTCGGAGAGGTCGCCGAGTTCGAGTAGCGAGCGGTGGCGAACCATCGTCGTCCCTGGCCCGTCCGTCCAGGGGATGAATCCCCACTCGCGCTCGTTTGCGTCCGGCGGCGGCGTGATCTCCGTGCGGCGGTAGTGATCCCGGAACCGCCCTCGGAGGTACGCTCTCGTCCGTTCTTCCATACGTCTCCGGTAGTCAGGGAGCGCGGACTATAGTCGTTTCCGAATGTACGCGATAGGAGAGACGGTGCCCCCGAGAGAGACCGGTCCTCCTGGCGACTGCCGAACCGACCGTTCGTACCCGGCGATCGCGAACACTGGTGGCTATCGACGCGGCGTGGGTTATGCCTCGCCAGGTGGTACGAGGTTCCGGCCAAATTCGTCGAACTCTTCGAAGGCGTCCGGGAATTCGCGATCGAGCGTCCGGCTCTCACGGTTGTCGGTCAGCGGGCCGAGATCGGCCGCGACCGCCTCCCAGCCCGGCTTCACTTTGACGCTCTTGGCAGGCGAGCCAGCAGCGATGTGGTGGGCTGGGACGTCGCCCAGCGTCATCCCGGACGCACCCACCATGGCGTTTTCACCGATTCGACAGCCGGCGCTGATCATCGCGCCGTAGCCCAGCCGAACGTCGTCTTCGAGGATCGTCTCGAAGGTCGTGACGTCGGTCTGGTCGACGGTGTCGTGGCCATGCGTGTGGACGTGGGCACGATCGGCGATGGAGACTCGGTCACCGATTGTGAGCTGCCCGCGGTCGTCAAGCAGGACGTCGTTGTGGACGACGGTGTTGTCGCCCATCACGATGTTGTTGCCACACTGGATCTTGATGCCGCCGAACAGCCGGAGATTGTCTCCCGCCTCGGCGAAGAGGTGGTCAGCGAGGAGCTGCCTGAACGGCAGCGCGAACGCGAGGTTGGTGGCCAACGGTGATCGATCGAAGCCGGCCCACAGGTATCGTAAGTACTTCGCCTCGCGGAGTTCCTCGAGTGGCTGTTCGGCCCAGTGTTCGGTCTCGACCAAGGCGTTGCGTGGATCGTAACTCGCCACCCGGATACGGGTCGTTGGCGACAGCTTCTCACTGCGTTGATAGCGCTCGTACGCCTGGAGATCTCCGAATAGTTCAGCCAAGAGTTCGCCGACCACGGCTGCCGTCTCCCCACTGGAGAGGCGCTCGTCGATCGATTCGATCGCCGCGTCGACGGTCGCTTCGACCGCATGCGGTGGTGAAACCTGCCGTTTGGTCATGGCACCTGCCTCCTTTCAGCCGAGTGACCTGGAGCTTCATACGTCCATTCTAGACTACTATCTGTGTATGATTGTGTATTCATATATCGATTAAGTGGTTATTTGGCATAACACTACCCCTAATACTGTTATTACCTCCTACGAGACCATTCATCGTGGGCAGTTGCGTGTTCCCGATCGATCACGGCAGACCACGGATCGGCCCTGGCGGAGCATCGATCTGGACCGCAGCGGAGCACCGATCTGATGGGGTCAACCCGGCACTCTCACAATAGCGTCCGTTCACCCGGGTGGCCGTCGCGCCAGGAACTCGAACGATCGTCCAGTGTGTGGAAAT
The DNA here is from genome assembly GCA_025517425.1 of Halobacteria archaeon AArc-dxtr1. Classification (NCBI taxonomy): domain Archaea; kingdom Methanobacteriati; phylum Methanobacteriota; class Halobacteria; species Halobacteria archaeon AArc-dxtr1. Next base: position 46,791 of record JAOPJY010000001.1, read on the forward strand.
CAGACTCCCCCCTAACTAGCCGATTGGATTCGGGTTCGGGAGCGAGCGGTGCTCGCGCGGCGGGAGCAGGTAGTGGCCCCACTGGGAGACCGTGATGTACTGGAGGATGCCGTTGTTCTGGCGCCGGCCGACGGACAGTCCAATGCGGTCGTCGCCGTCGAGTCCCTCCTGAACGAACTCCTCGCCGGCCATCGCCGTCCTGAGACGGCGATACTCGCCGATATCGCGCTGGAGGGAGATGAAGTGCATGCCGGCCACGTCGTCGTCCGTCGAGTTGATGTCCCGACGTAGCAGTAACGGTTCACCGTCTTCGCGCTCTCGGGCGAGTTTCTGGGCGTGGCCAACGATTCCGTCCATCTCGGCGTGTTCGTCGATCAGATCGGCGACGTTGAGCGCACCGGTCTCGGTCTCGATGTGCTGGCCGTACGATCCGACGTCGCCCGTCGTGGCGTGGTCGGGGCTGAACATCCTCGCGATCCGACCGCTGTGCTCGTTGTCCTCGAACCAGATGTGTAAGTCGAGTTCGAGTGATTCGACGTGCTGAGTCGTTCCGCCGGCGAAGGGGCCGTCCTCGATGGTCACGCGGTCTTCGGTCGCCTGACTGGCGCGAAACCCCGACCGGAAGCCCATGAAAAACGGGGCCTCCTCGGGAACGGGCGCTCCGTCCGGGATTCCCTCGAGACCGTCCTGGTGGTCCGCCGGCAGGCCAGGGCCGACGAATCCGGTTCGCCGTTTCGTCCGTTCGAAGACCTTCTCGAGGGTCGCGTCCATCTCCTCACCGTTGAGTTCGTCGAGGGCACCGAACAGCGCCTCTTCGACGGCTAGCACGACAGTAGGGTCGTCGCTCGCGAGGTGTAACGCCGCGTCGTGGGTATCGATTCCGACGTCGTCAGTCGGTTCGATCGACGACAGCAGCGTCGGCTCGGGGAGATCGACGTGCTCGGTAAGGGGTTCGTCGAACCGGTCGAAATACGCCGGCGTGTATCCGATGGTGAACAGGATCCCGTCGGTGCTCCACGCCACAGCGCGTTCGACCGCACAGAAGGCACGCTCGAGGTCCTCGCGAGCGTCCGGGTCGTCTGGCTCGGCCACCAGCGAAAGGTCGAGCAGGACGTGATGTTCGGGTGGGAGCACGTTCCCGTCGTTGTCGGTTCCCAACACGTCGTTCCAGACGTGCTGACCGTCCGGCAACGACGTCGGATCGTCGACACCTGTCGGTGCGTTCAGATCAGACTCGTCGTCTCCAGTCGAACCGGTATCATCGGGGGTCGAATCGTCGGCTCCGTCGGACCGGCGGTCCTCACCGGCCTCGAGACAGGCTGAAAGTGCCGAAACGCCTCCCACGGCAACGGCGGATCGAGCGAACGCCCGCCGTGAGAGGGTCGTTTTGCCGGCGCAGGACTGGCTGTCGTCGTTGCCGTGCACATGGGATCGGTCGTCGTCGGGAGCCGTCATTTCAAGCGTCTCAGTACCCTAGGAGTCGAATCTGTTTGTTCGTCGCGAAGTTCGACGTACCGGAGGGGTACGGCATCTGATCGGTGGCACCCTGGATGAGCAACCAGACGATGACGCGCTCGCCCTGAATCGGATCGCCGTCGACGTACTGGGCCGGGTGGTACAGCTCCGACTGCTCCGCCTCGTCGACGCGCCGGTGTGCCGACGCCTCGCCAGGCCCAATCTCGTCTTCGTCCCGGGTGACGACGACCAGTTCCATGTCGTCGTCGAGTGGAACCTCGATCGTCTCCGGTCCGTCCGGGTTGCTAAAGCGGGCGACCATTCCACCTGCACCCTCGACGTAGAACTCCTCGTCGGGGTGACCCCACTCCTCGCCGTCGAAGAGTTCGATCTCGACGCCGTCTTCGGTCCCAGGAGTTACGTCCATCGCCTGGCAGGAGGTGTAGTGTTGGAGGACCGGTTGGACGTACTCGTCGCCGTCCATGTACGCCTCGCTGTCTTCGGTGACCATGTCGATGTACTCGGTGATGAATCCGGGTCCGGCACGCCTGAACAGCGGCATGAACACGCCGTCCTCGTAGAACTCGTAGGAAATGTCGTAGTTGTAGGGGCCGTACCGGAAACCCGCGTGGAAGTCGATGCTCTCGACTCCCTCCGCACCGGTGTGGTAGTGGCCCTTGAGCTGGAAGCCCGACGGCGTACCGTTGTCGGCGTCGAAGTCGAGTTTCCCCATGATTCCCGGCCCGCCAAAGTCACGCATGTGGATGTCCCAGAACAGCAAATCCCCGTTGAACATCGTATCGTGGTCCGGGAAGTACCAGTCGAGCGTGTTCCGGCCTTCACGGGGCGGCAGGTAGTAGCCCGTGTACGTAATCGGGCTGTTCATCGCCTCGAACACCGGCGAACCGTTGAAATCGGCCGAGACGGTAAAGCCCTGGTACTCAGCAGGATCGTACTCGATGCTCCAGCCGTCCTGTTCGAACTCCTCGTCGGGCCGTTCGATGCGATGCATCCCGTTGGGGGCGGTGTAGTAGGGGCGTTGTTCGAACTCGACATCCGGTACCACACCGAGGACGGACTCGTCGTACGGATCGACCGTCTCGGCAAGTTTCTGTGGCGGGTGTTCGACCTGATTGTCGACGATTCGAACGGTCAGCAGTTCAGCATCGTCCGCATCCGAGCCATCGATGAAGGCACTGAGAACTCTGACCTCGCCGTCGTCTTTGATGTACTGCACGGAGGTGTTGCCCTCCCCGTGAGCCAGCCCGAAGTTCCCCATTCCGCCGAAACCGCCGCCGCCGACGCCCTTCCAGGAGGGGTACCAGGTGTACTCCTCTAAGTCGCCGAACTCGTCTTCGACGTCTGGGTGCTCGTGGATCATCTTCCCGATCGCTATCTGCTCTTCGTCCTGCTCTTTCGTCCACTCGACATCCATTGGATCGGTGATCTCGAGCGCGAGAATCTCGTCCGTGTATCGATCGATCAGGCCGTACACGACCTGTCGGTCCTCCGCGGTCACGTCGAAGACGGCTTCGTCGGCGTCGTCGTAGAACCCACTCCGATCGACGCTAAAGTCGGGACATCCCTGAATGCTGATCGTCTCGATATGATTGTCCAACACTTCGTAGGCCTCGAACGAGACGATCCAGTCGCTGACGACGTCGTGAACCTCCGGATCTCGAAGGAGCGCTGTGATCGCCTCTGACTTGCGGTGGGTGTGAATGCGTTCGTACGAATGGGTGTCGAACGATCGAGCAGGGGCGTAGCCGGCCGTTTCGAGCCGAGGGGACGGCTCCATCTGCTCTGGTTCGTCGTCGTCGCCGTTGTCGTCGCCGTTGCCGTTCCCATTGCCGCCATCGTCGCCGTTTCCGCCGTCATCGCCGTTCTCGTCATCGTCACCGAGACAGCCAGCCAGCGCAGCGACACCACCCAAGGCACCCGCTAGCTGTAGATAGTCACGCCGTGGAACTCTTGACTCGTCGACAGTTGCTATTCTCTGCGAATTGTCATCTCTCTTTGACATCGGATAGGATCGGGTTTTTCTACTGTAAAGCCCTTATGTATGTTCAGTTTTATCTAGATTAGATCCAAGAACGTCTCAATACACTCTCTAGCAAACCGTGTTCGGAAAGTCCATTCATACACTGACCACATGTTTACTTTTGAGAAGTACAGCGGTAGCGGACCTACTCACGAATTGCTCGAACTGTACTTTCGCGGAAGCGTCGCCGTCGACACTGACCCAGCGCCTTATCGACGGATGAGTTCCGAGAGCCGATCGGTCAGACTACCGCTCGCACCGAGTTTGAGGTAGTAGGCGTCGCCGCCGTCCTCGTAGTAGCTGTCGATCTGGCGAGTGATTTCGAAGCCGAGGTGTTGGTAGAACTCCAGGGCCCCCTCGTTCGTGGTTCGGGCGTGGCAGGTGATCGTCTCGTGATCTTCGGCCACGCGGGCGAGCAGTTCCCGTCCAATTCCTTCGCCCTGACAGGACGGTGCCACGGCCAGAAAGAGCACGTAGCCGTCGCGTCGGACCGCCGCGAAGCCGATCAGCTCGCCGTTTTGTAACGAGCAGTGAACAGTCGACCGCCGGTAGGCGTTCGTAAAGAAGTTGCGCTGCTGCTTCAAGACACCCTCGAGGCGGTTGATCTCCTCTTTGAGCTCCCAGGCGTCGTCGACGAACTCGTCGCTTCCCGGAGAGACGACGCGACGGTCGATGTTGACGCTCACTACCACGACGTAACAGCGACGTCAATATAATTCCACCGGCAGCAGGGTGTCTACGGGTCGACGGTACGGATACCGATGGTCGACTCACCTTGCATACGACGGCACCGTCGGCGCCGAACCGACGACGCTACCACGGTGGTTCCCCAACTGGTGGTCGATGGGATTCGAACTCCGCGATCACACCGCCGACGTCGGCGTCGCCGCGACCGGCGCGGACATTGAGTCGGTCTTCGCCGCCGTCGCCGACGGACTGGTTGCCGCCTCCTGTGAGGACGTTCCGGCCGACGTGGGAGACCGCTTTTCGGTCTCCGTCACGGCCGAAAACCGCGAAGCGCTGCTGTTTGACTACCTCGACGAACTCATCTACCAGCGCGACGTTCGGGAGGTGATGCCGGTCGACAACCGGGTCAAGACGATCGAACAGGACAGTGACGAGACCCCGCCACACCACACTGACGAGACGGCCGAGCGCGAGGTCGACGCATCCCTCTCGATCGAAGCCAGCGCCCGCGCGATACCACTCGATCGCATCGACGCCCGCGAGGTCAAGGCGGTGACGTACTCCGAGATGCGACTGGAGCCCGTTGCGGACGGCTGGGAGGCCTACGTCGTCTTCGACGTCTGACTCGATCGGTAGCCGAACCAGTTCGTTTTTTCGCGCGGGCAGCGTACCGAACGATGTCATGTGCGTATTTCGCCCCGAATGGGGGTCGTCGCTCGGACGCAGACTCGTCGGTATCGTCGTCGCATCGGTCGCCCTGTTCGCTCTGTCGGGGACGGCAAACGCACACGAGGAGTACGTCGTCGACGAGGAGCGCGACGTTTCCGTCGGGGAATTCTTCGGTGATGCCCTCGCTGACCCCATGGTCGTCGCGCCCCTGGCTGTCGGCGGGTTGGCGGTGCTCGTCGTCGGCTTGGTCTACCTGCGCTACCAGCCGTTCTCGCGGGATCTTGCTGCCTTCCGGGCCGCGATGGCCGAGTACCACAGCTATGTCCCCTGGCTCCTGCGCATCTCGCTTGGCATTCCGCTGATTGGCGCCGGCTTTGCGGGCTACTTCATCAGTCCCGCTCTGGAGGTAGAGCTGCGGATTCTGCAGGTCGCACTCGGCTTTCTCCTGCTGTTCGGGCTGGCTACTCGGGTCGTCGCACTCTGTGCGCTGGCGACCTACCTCGTCGGCGTCGCAATATGGCCGATCCTCTTTCTCCAGTTCGAGTTCGTCGGCGGCCTGCTCGCGCTCGCGCTCGTCGGCAGCGGCAAGCCAAGCGCAGATCACGTCCTCCAGCGCGTCTCCGGCAGCCCCGAGACCGTCTACGGCCGGTTCGACGTCGTCTATGGGCCAGCTCGCTCGTTCCAGTCCTGGATCGAACCCTACGCACGGTATATGCCGACGGTTACCAGAGTCGGGCTCGGTCTGACCTTCATCTACCTTGGCGCGACCCAGAAGCTGCTCCAGCCCGGCCTCGCTCTCGCGGTCGTCGACCGGTATGACCTGACGGCCGTCGTCCCCGTCGCGCCCGAGCTGTGGGTCCTCGGCGCCGGACTGTCGGAGGTCACCCTCGGGATCGTACTCATCGCCGGCCTGTTCACTCGCGCGAGCGCCGCGACGGCGATCGCGATCTTCACGCTTACCCTCTTTGCCCTCCCCGACGATCCGGTTCTCGCCCACGTGGCGCTGTTCGGGATGGCGTCCGTGCTGCTGATCACCGGCGGTGGCCCTGCCGCCCTCGACAACCGGATCCAGGCGGCCGATCGGGACACCGCGTTCCGGCTGCCGACCCTCTAATGTGGCGACTGGGGCGGCTTCGAGGACCGACGGTCGGACATCGATCTCCGCCGCCTCTACGAAGGAACTTCTTTCAGCGTCGGCGTCGGATTGTTGGGTATGACCGAAACGTTCGACGCCGGCGACGTCACGCTCGAGCGAGTACGCGAGTTCGTCTGGGAGGTCCCCCAAGAAGGCGAAATGCGCGTCCCCGCCCGAGTGCTCGCGAGTCGCTCGCTCTTAGAAGAGATTGCCGAGGATAAGACCCTAGAACAGATCACGAACACGACCCACCTTCCGGGGATCACGAACTACGCGATCTGTATGCCCGACGGCCACCAAGGGTACGGCTTTCCCGTCGGCGGCGTGGGCGCGATGGACGCCGAGAACGGCTGTATCTCGCCGGGAGCGGTTGGCTATGATATCAATTGCGGCGTCCGGATGATGCGGACGAACCTGACCTACGACGACCTGAAAGGCCACGAGGAGGAACTCGTCGACTCCTTGTTTACCAACATTCCGTCAGGGCTCGGCGGCGGCGGGGTCGTCGAGGCGGGCGTCGATACTGTCGAGGAGATCCTTGCTCGTGGTGTCGACTGGGCGCTCGAGCACGGTCACGCCGTCGAGGAGGACCTGCTCCACTGCGAGGACGAGGGAATGCGGGAGGGGGCCGACCCCGACAAGGTGAGCCAGAAGGCCAAGGATCGGGGCAAGAACCAGATCGGCTCGCTTGGCTCGGGCAATCATTTCCTCGAGGTCCAGCGCGTGACGGACGTCTTCGACGACGAGGTGGGCGACGCCTACGGCCTCTCCGAGGACCAGATTGTCGTCCTCATCCACTGTGGCTCTCGCGGGCTGGGCCACCAGACCTGCAACGACTACCTTCGCCAGATCGAACAGCAACATCAGGGCCTGTTGAACCAGCTTCCCGACAAGGAGCTCGCCGCGGCGCCCGCGGGTTCGCAGCTCGCGGAGGACTACTATGGCGCGATGAACGCCGCAATCAACTTCGCGTGGGTCAACCGCCAGCTCATCATGCACCGCACCCGGAAGGTCTTCGAGCGGGTCTTCGACCGTTCGTGGGAGGAAATGGAGATGCACCTGCTGTACGACGTGGCTCACAACATCGCAAAGAAGGAAGTACATACAGTAAACGGCGAGCAGCGCGAACTCTACGTCCACCGCAAGGGTGCGACCAGGGCGTTCCCGGCAGGACACCCCGAGGTTCCAAAAGCGTATCGCGATGTCGGACAGCCCATCATCATTCCGGGAAGCATGGGTGCTGGCAGCTACGTCCTTCGCGGCGGCGAGCATTCGATGGATCTCACGTTCGGCTCGACCGCCCACGGTGCCGGCCGGCTGATGAGCCGTACACAGGCAAAAAACGAGTACTGGGGCGGTGACGTCCAACAGGAGCTCGAGGATCAACAGCAGATCTACGTCAAGGCTCAGTCGGGTGCGACCGTTGCGGAGGAGGCCCCGGGCGTCTACAAGGACGTCGACGAGGTCGTCCGCGTCTCTGACGCACTCGGCATCGGTGACAAGGTCGCGCGGACATTCCCCGTCTGCAATATCAAAGGGTGAGTGACTCAGCGGAACTACCGCCAGTCGTAGGGGAGCTCTTCGGCGTGTTCTTCGAACAGTTCGAGCATCGGTGTGATCTCTTCCCACTGCGGTCCGCGCTCGACTGTCCCCGCCTCACGGTTCCAGATCAGATATCCGCTGTCCTCGAGTTTCGGCAGGTGTGTGTGACGTAGCGCCACGGTTCGTCCATTCGCGTTCCCCAGCTTGGTTCTAAGCACTGTTACGTCGATCTCGTTGGTCTTCGAGGCGACTGTCCAGAGAATGCGCCGGCGGGATCGGTGGTCAAGTACCTTGAACGCTCGACTTGCGGCGGTCTGGTCCACCATTGTCTGGCTCTTGAAAAGACGCCCGGCCCAGGCATTTCAGTTACGGTGCATATGCACCTTCTTCTATACCTTTCTGTCTATGTTCGGTTTCCGGCTGACCGACCGAATTCACGTTCGAGAACCGCTGACAGCCCCCGATTCAGTCGCCGCGAGAACGCCTGTCGCGAAATCCCGACGAGCTCTGCGAGTTCGGTCAGATTCGTCTGACTCGGGACGTCGAAGTATCCGTCTGCCAGAGCCAACTCCAGCGCTTCGAGCTGTTTTTTCGTCGGATCGAACTGCAGGTTCGGTTCTTCCCGCGTTTCTGTGTAGAGGCGCTCAACGCTGATCTCTTTCGCGTTCGATCCGTCGACAGTATCGACAAAGCGATTGAGCGTTTCGCGCGACGGAAACCGCGCTTGAAGATGTAACCCTTCTGCAGTCCGCCTGGAATCAACGATAGTGACGTCTAGACGCCGACAGAGAGGGAAGACTAGCGGTTGATCGGGCGAAAACCGTTGTGTGTCGATCCGGTACAGCTGCCGGCCGTCGATCTCCGTGACCTTCCGAAACTCGTTGACGGTTTCGTCTACATCTAGCCCTTCTTCCCACTCTCTCACCGGACATCCGGACATCCAGATGAAGAATACGTACGCAGTTGCGCCGTTCTCATCGGAGAGATAATGGACGTCTTCAAAGGCGAACTCTGCTCTCGGAACCGTCTCGAACGTCGATTCGAAAAGAAGCAGTTCGCCAGAGAGCGTTATATCTGCAATGAGACTCACATTGGATAATGGATCTAAAGTCGTTTAGTCTTCTAGGCACACCCCTGACGTCTGGTAATTCTCTAGTCAGTTATATTGGCCCGGATTCGGCTTCGAGAAGGAGAGGTCGAACTCGGCACTTATCGCGTGTTCGTGGCGTTCGACTGACGGGCGCGAGCACGACTCGCCTACAACAACAGCGCGATAATCGCGAGCACCACGAAGATCAGCACGAAGATCCGTGCGATCTCCATCGAGACGCCGGCGACGCCGCGGGCGCCGACGGCGGCCGCGATGATCGCGAGGACGAAGAAGACGATCGCCCAGTACAGGAATCCACCGTCACCAACTTGAAACGGAACCGTCGACTCAATCATGATGGGACCCCACCACGACCCTGCTGATAAACGACGCCGACCGTCCGCGACCGTTCTCGCGACTAACCGCGGACTACAGATCAGTAAGACACCGTTCACCGCTCGCTACAGCCCGTAGTCGTCGCCAAAGAACGCCTGACACAGCTTTCGTTCCGCATTTCGCAGATGTTCGTGGAACGTCGGACGCGAGACGTCCATCGACTGGGCAACGTCCTCACCCGTCGCCGGCCGCGGCCACTCGAAGTAGCCTGCGAGATACGCTCGCTGTAGGGCGGTGAACTGCCGATCCGTCAGCTCGTCTTCGAGCTGGGCGATAAACTCCTGGCGAGTGTCCGGCTCGACCTCGCGGTGAGTGATCGAGACGACGTCACTTCCCTCGTAACGGTCCGAGATCGATTCGATGACCGAGCGAACGTTGGCCGATCGCGGCAGTTCGAGCGTCACCCGCGCCTGTCCGTCGGTCGCATCGATCGCCTTCGTTCGCACGCCTCGCTCTGCGAGCCAGGCGACGAGTCCATCCGCTTCGCTCACCTCGATCAAGCAGGCATCCTCTCGATCGACGAGTACGGATACGTCCAGTTCGTCCCGTTCGGCGCCCACCTCAACCAGCGTCGCCGCCGTGGCGCCCGTCGCAGTAAATAGCGATGCCGTCTGGGCACCGGTTCGGTGAACCGAGCGACGGTACTCGAGTCGGCAGTTGGCGGCCTCAGAGAGTGCGACCGGTGTGAGCGTCGGATCCGTCATATCGATGTCGACGGCGACAACCGCGTCGGTCGCGAGCGTCCGACTGGTCTCGCGGGCGTTGATCCCGCTGGCGACCGTCCGTGCAAGCGCCTGTAAGAGAGCGGTCTCTCGCTCATCGATCTCGCGGTCACCGCCTGTCAAGACGACTAACACGCCGTACTCGATCTCGTTGTACCGAAGCGGTACCGCGATGGTGGTCGTCTCGTCTTCGCTGCCGACAGCGACGTCGCCGGCCGCGAGCGCCTCGTCTGCGACGGGTTCGCTCGCCGGTAACGCAGGCGCCACGCCTGTGCTGGCCCGGATATCCATTGACGTCGTCCCCGGCTCACGCTCACCGATCCAGACGCCGTCGTAGGCCGGTTCGTCGGCGATTCGCTCACAAACTGCGGTCTCGAGGGTTGACCGGGAGGTCGAACCCGCAACGGCACTCGTTACGTCCTGAACGAGTCCGCCGACGCGTTCCAAGATGTACTCGAGTTGCTCGCGGCGCTGTTGGACCTCGAGTTCGGCCTCCTTGCGCGCCGTCACGTCGTTCTGGAACCCGACGTAGTTGGTGAGCGTGCCGTCGTCGTAGACGGGCGCGATCGTCACCTCGTTCCAGAACTCGGTGCCGTCTTTCCGGTAGTTTTTGATCTCAACGGTGATTGGTTCCTCCGCTTCAATCGCCTCTCGCATCTGCGTTACCGTCTCCGGATCCGTGTCTTCCCCTTGGAGGTATCGGCAGTTGCGTCCGATCGCCTCCTCGAAGCTGTAGCCGGTCACCGCTTGGTAGGCCTGGTTGACGTAGACGAGCGGATTGTCCTCCTTCGACGGATCCGAAATCACGACACCAACTGGCGTCTCGTCGACCACACGAGCCTTCGTTTTCACGTCTACTGCGTTCGAGGAGCGATCAGATGCACGCTCGTAGACGATCGTCGTCTCGCCGACCCCGCGGTAGATGCGCGCGTCGTACTGCTCCGTGGCACGGTCGACGGTGCGGATGGTTTCGGCGTCCATCTCGTCGATCGCTGCCCCGATTTGCTCCCAGCTAGGTAACGATCGTGGATCGGTTCCCTCGGATGCGTTCAGTTTCTCTCGCGCTGCTCGGTTTCCATACGTGACCGTCTTCCCGTCTACCCGGACGACCGGGTCCGTAATCGCCTCGAGCGTCATCGCTGCCTGCTCCGGCGAGCCCCACTCACCGTGCTCGCCATCGGCCGTGTCCATACGATGCATACGTGGACCAGCCTTTCAAACCGTCGCCTCCGCTACCCGTTCCCCCGATACTTATACTGACTCCGCGCCTATGATTGAGTATGTCTCACACGACTTACCGATCACCGTTCGACCGGCTTCGGCGAGCGCTTGACGACGCCGACTTTCGCTGTCTGGAGTGTGGTTTCGTCGATCAGGACGGGGGGTGGCGTGCGGTCACGACCGGGTCGGCCGTCACCTACCGCCGGAGCTGCCCCGGTTGCGGTGCGGTCGCCACGCGAGAGCTTCGCCTGCGGTGATAGCCTCGCCCGCTTTTTAAGGTAGGGTGCTCTCGCTGCCTACAGATAGCGGACGCCCGAGTGACACACACACGTTCGACGCCGAGCAACGAAGACGCTTTAGGCGCCGAGGCGCTTCTCTCGACAATGAGTACCCCCACGCCCGACGTTTACGAGCAGGGCAAGGGCATGGACGCCCACAACAAGGTGATGCGCGAGATCCGCTCGCGCAAAGAGGCCAGTTACGATCCCCACGAGCCCACTCGCGTCTGGCTCGACGAGGACAACACCCCCAACGGAGTCAAACAGAGCCTGACCATTATCCTCAATACGGGCGGCTGTCGCTGGGCCCGCGCCGGTGGCTGTACGATGTGTGGCTATGTCGCCGAGAGCGTCGACGGCGGCTCGGTCTCGCACGAAGCCCTGATGGACCAGATTCAGGTCTGTCTCGATCACGAGGACGAAAACGCGGACGAGCCAGCCGACCTGATCAAAATCTACACCTCCGGCTCCTTCTTGGACGAGCGCGAGGTGGGCGCCGAGACGCGGCGCACGATCGCCGAGACGTTCGCCGACCGCGATCGGATGGTCGTCGAATCACTGCCTGATTTCGTCGACCGGGAGAAGATCGCCGACTTCACCCAGTACGGCGTCGACACCGACGTCGCGATCGGTCTCGAGACGGCCACCGACCGCGTCCGCCACGACTGCGTGAACAAGTACTTCGACTTCGCGGACTTCGAAGACGCCTGCGCCGAAGCCGCCACGGCGGATGCGGAGGCGGGCGACGAGGCAGACGCCGGCATCAAGGCCTACCTGCTCATGAAGCCGCCCTTCCTCACGGAATCGGAGGCCGTCGACGACATGATCTCCTCGATCGAGCGCTGTGCCGACGTCGCCGGCTGTCACACCGTCTCGATGAACCCCTGTAACGTCCAGCGGTACACGATGGTCGACGATCTCTACTTCCGTAACGGCTACCGGCCGCCGTGGCTCTGGTCGGTCGCCCACGTCCTAGAAGAGACCGCAGACGTCGACGCAATCGTCGTCTCCGACCCTGTCGGTCACGGCTCCGATCGTGGTCCACACAACTGTACGGAGTGTGACGACCTCGTCCAGAAGGCGATCAAGGACTTCGGCCTCCGGCAGGACCCAACCGTCTTCGAGCAGGTCTCCTGTGAGTGCGAGTTGACCTGGGAGACGGTGTTAGAGCGAGAGACGAGCTTCAACCAGCCCCTGACCCGGTAACCCACTTCGAGAGCCCGCTTACACCGAGACTGGCGGAGAGCTATCGTCGAGGAGCGTTCGACGCACTCACTACTCCGTACGATCGGTACTTCTGGGGAGTGTAACGGCTGACAACCAGAAGTCTTCTAACGCTCGGATGGTCGCTTTTAGTTCGTCAGGTCCCGCCGGTTTCGAAATACAGGCGTTTGCGTTCGATTCGTAGATGTCACAGATCTCGCGTTCGGATACTGACCCGGTCGTGACGATCACGGGAATGTGTTTGTGGGCCGGATCACTCTTCAGTTTCGCTAGCACTTCGTTTCCAGCCATCTCCCGGAGGTGCCAGTCGAGGATAATGAGATCCGGTCGAGGAGTGTCAGCGTAGTCGCCGCGTTGAGTCACGGCATCGAGCGCGTCCGATCCAGTCGAGACGACGTGGAGAACCTCTCCGAGCCCCATCTCGTGACACACCTCCTCTACGAGTCGGGCATCACCCGAATTTGCCTCTACGAGCAGGACTTGCTCGACCTCGCTCGATCTGGTCATTAGTCCATAGTGACAGGCGCCACATATGGATGTTAGCATGCATCAGAACTGTTGAGAGCAGTGGTGAGTTGAGCGCCTCGTCTCGCGACAACTACTGACAGAACAACCGACACGGTGTCGGCTGCCGGGAGAACAAAACCGAGACGGTACGACTACGCCGTCTCGAACCCACACAGCACGCCCTGGCCATCCGTCTGTCCGATGTCGGGCAGCGTCGCGCGCTCGGGGTGGGGCATCAGGACCGCGACGGTGTCGCGCTCGCCTGTGACTCCCGCGACGTTGTGCTTCGAGCCGTTCGGATTCACGTCCGGTCCCACCTGGCCATTCTCGTCGCAGTATCGGAAAAGGACGCGACCCTCGGCTTCGAGTTCCTCGAGCCGACCGTCGTCGATCTCGTACCGGCCCTCGCCGTGAGCGATCGGTACCTCGATCACCTCGCCCTCATCGTAGGCCTCCGTCCAGGGAGTGTCTGTGCGCTCGACGCGCAGGTAGACGTGTTCACACTGGAAGCGGGCGCTCTCGTTGGTCGTGAACGCCCCCTCAGTGAGTCCGGACTCGCAGCCGACCTGGGCGCCGTTGCAGACGCCGAGGACGGGAACGCCGTCGGCGGCTGCCTCGCGGACCTCGTCCATGATCGGTGAGCGGGCTGCCATCGCGCCGGCGCGCAGGTAGTCGCCGTAGGAGAACCCACCGGGAAGCATAATCCCCGTCGTGTCTGCGGGAAGACCGTCCTCGTGCCAGACGATCTCGGCGTCGATGTCGAGGTGGGCGAGCGCGCGCAAGGCGTCACGGTCGCAGTTCGAGCCACCGAATCTGATGATCGAAACGGTCATCTACCGTTCTGCGACCTCCACGTCGTAGTCGTGGATGGTCGGGTTCGCGAGCAACCGTTCTGCCATCTCATCGGCCCGGTCGGCCGCAGCGTCTGCGTCCTCGGCGTCGAGGTCGACCTCGAACCGATCTGCAGAGCGCAGTCCCTCGAGCTCGAAGCCAAGCCGCTCTAGGGCCTGCTTCGTCGTCTCGGCCTCGGGGTCCAAGACGCCGTGTTTGAGTCGAACCGTCACCGTCGCGGTGTAGGCGGTCATCACTCGAAACCCCGTATCCGTGCTCAAAAACGCTTTCGGGTTTGATTTGTGATACACGTTCGTGGATATCGTCGGCAACCGGACGCTGGAAGCGGCTGTAAACGTAACCCAGCTCTTACGCCAGGGAAACGTTCAGGAGTACCAGCGCTACCTGGAGCGCCAGCAACACCACCAGGACGCTGGTTACGACCAGATCGTACACGAGGGCGGTTTCCGACGATCGGTCTCGGACCCGCGCGAAGGCGGCGGCGACCGCGAACGTCAGCACGGCCAGCAACGCCGACGGGAGCAGCACGGCCGAGCGAGCCGCCGTTCGCTCCGAGACCGTTCCGTCGAGCCCGAGTCGCCAGTGGATTGTCATCTGTTCGGGAACGGTGCCGTACCCCAGTACGGTCACCCCGACGACCAGTGCTGCGAGAGCGGCCCACGCCGTCGGGCCCGGGAGCGGAAACGGTACGCGCTGGTCGATTGATTCGTCCGTCACCATATTCGTCTCGACGGGTCGAAATCCAATAGGACGGTCCCCAGGGCTTCACGTGCTGAAGTTCCCATCACTCATTTATCAATGGCCCGTGTTAACGCAGACACTGTGAGTGAGGAGTGTGGGCTCGACGATCTCGCTGCCCTACTCGAAGATCCGACGGCACGGGCGATCCTCACCGAAACCGTCCGAGAACCCATGTCAGCACACGCACTTAGTGAGCGCTGTGACGCCTCGGAACCGACGATCTACCGCGACTCGAGGATCTGCGACAGTGCGATCTCCTCGTCGAGCAGACACGCGTCGACACCGAAGGTGGACACCATCACAGCGTCTACGCGACGAACTTAGCGCAAATCGTCGTCGATCTAGACGAGGACGGACTCACCGTTCGGATCGCACGACGCGAATCGATGACCGACCGGTTCACCCGGCTAATCGAGGGGATGTGACGTGGTCGACGCGCTCCTCGCGGTTGCGTCCGAACCGATCGAGCAGTTCAGCCTCGTCTCGCAGGTTCTGAAGGCGGCCCTCGGACTGACGATCGCGTATATCGCCTACCGCGGCTACCGATCGAATCGGAGTCGACCCATGCTCTTTCTCGCACTTGGGTTCGTGCTCGTCCTCGGTCTCCCGTTTGCGATCTTGCTCCTCTCGCTTTTCGTCCCCGGAATCTCGGAGTTGACGCTCGTCGCCGTGACTGAGGCGAGTCTGATTCTGGGTCTGCTCGTGATCCTCTCTGCCCTTCGAATGGACCCGTAATCGCTATCTGGTGGCCCCGTGATTGCTGTTTGGCTGACAGATGTGCGGGGGACACCCCTCGAACGAGGCTCTGTGGGACGACGCCTCCCCTCGCGAGACGCAACGAATGGCAGCGCTTTTCACGCTGCCCGCGCTCAGAAACGTACTAATGACTGCACACTCGCTCGAGTGGAGGTGGCTTCGGTGACGACCGACGTAACTGAGATCACGGTGATCGGAAGTGACGACACCGGACTCATCGCTCGCGTCACCAGCCTCCTGTTCGAGCGCGGGGTCAACATCGAGGACCTCGACCAGGCGGTTCGTGACGGCGTCTTCCGGATGTATCTGGCCGTCGATACGAGCGAGATGGTCTGTACCGAGGACACGCTCAGAAACGACCTCCACCAGCTTGGTGAGGATCTCGGCCTCGACGTTCAGGTGCGGTTCCCCGCCGATCGCGACCACCAGCAGATCGCCGTTCTCGTCACCAAAGAGAGCCACTGCTTAGAGGCGCTGTTCGAGGCGTGGACCAACGACGAGCTCGGTGCCGACATCGGTGTCGTCATCGGCAATCACGACGATCTGGAGCCGATGGCCGACCACTACGGCGTGCCGTTTCACGACATTGGCACCGAGTCGGGCGAGCAAAATGAGGACGAACTGCTCGAGGTGCTCGCCGAGTACGACGTCGATCTCATCGTCCTCGCGCGGTACATGCGCATCCTCGGACCGAACGTCGTCTTCCGCTACGAGGATCGAATCATCAACATCCATCCCTCGCTGCTGCCTGCCTTCCCCGGCGCAGAGGCCTACCGACAGGCCGTCGAAGAAGGGGTTCGCGTCGCGGGCGTCACCGCCCACTACGTGACGACGGACTTAGATCAAGGGCCGGTCATCACCCAGCGTGCGTTCGACGTCCCCGACGACGCCGACGTCGAGGAGGTAAAGCACCGCGGCCAGCCCCTAGAGGCCGATGCCCTGCTCGAGGCCGTCCAGTTGCACTTAAACGGCGACGTCTCCGTCCACCGCGGCCGGACGAAGGTTCGGGAGAACGGCGACCAGTATCAGCTGGGTCTCCCCGAGGAACTCGCGGAGTTTACGCCCGACCGCCCGATCGACGGAGTTGGCGACGTCCTCGAAGACCGATAGCACTAACGGTCGCGGCCTCTATAACACGCACTACGAAACGCTGCGAGGTAACTGAAAAATCGGCGGAGCGAAGCGGCCGATCAGTCGCCGCCGCTCGCGTCGCCGGTGGTCTCTACCGACGATCGCTCAACCTGTTCGCTTACCGAGGGTGAATCGACTGGTGCGAACGTGAGGTACGTCATGAACGCGACGATGAGCACGAGGGCGATACTCGCAACGACGGTGATGCCGACAGTTGGCTCGAACGGAAGGATGCTCGCCGTGAGCACGGTAGTGCTTTCAAGGGACGTCATGGTAGCCTAGTACCAGCTATCGACTGATCGTATATGGGCCTTACTTTCTCGATCCAGTCGTTTGGCACCTGTGAGAATGGTAGTGGATGATGAACCACTCTACCTGAACGCTGTCGGCGGCCAGAGAGTTACAGTCGACTCACGGCACCGACCGCTCTCGAGAGTGCGGGCGCATCGAAGAGCTCCCGTCCCGTGTAGGCGTTCGTTCCCGCGCAGTACATGTTGCGCGCCGTCTCGAGAATCTCGTCTGCGAGCGGTTCCGGGTCGCGGTCACAGAGGCGCTTCCAGTTGGCGACGTCCTCTCGTTTCGCCTGGACCTTCGCTGCTTCGAGCGCCTCGACCCACTCCGGTTGGGTCCGCTTGTGGTGCTGGCGCAACACCTCCTTGGACAGGGGCGTTCCCTCGTAGCTAAATCGGTTCTCGTCGAAGGTGCCGACGACGTCGGCCACCCGGATCTCTCCCTGGTAGTACAGACACTCGATCTTGCCGTCGTCGTGGGCGAGCCCTGCTGCCGTCGCCTGCTCGGTGACGACCTGGTTGACCTCACGAGCGCGTTCCTCGAGCGCTGCGATCGACGCCAGGCCGGCGATCTCGTCGGCTTCGTCCCGGCTGAGATATCGGTCGCCTTCCTCGTACTTCGTCGAGAACTCGACGATCGGTTCGTCCAACTCGACCGGTTTCTCGGGCCACTCGTCGAACGAGAGTCCGTGGTCTGCGGGGTCGGTGCGCCGGCGCAGGCTGGAGCCGATCGGAACGCGGTTGCGGAAGATGATCTCGAGTGGGATCAGGTAGTTCTCACCGGCCGCCTCGTGGTAGGCCACGTAGTCGTACTCTCGGCCCTCGTTTGGCAGCTCCGGTACCTGCGTGAGATCGATCGCCATCTCCCACGGTGGTCGCGTGGTTTCGTCGAGCGTTCGGACCTCGCCACCCTCGATAACGCCGCGGTAGTGAGTCGGGATTCCCGCAGCTTCGAGCAGTTCGAAGTTGTAGGCGCCCATTGTACAGAGGCTCGCACCCTTATCGGGGATCTGGTCGGGCATCTTCCCCCAGTCGAAGACGGAGTAGTCGTCGGTGAAGACGAACGCCCCTCGTCCCAGCTTCTCGGCGGTCGCCACCTCCTCGATTCGGAACTCCTTGACGCTCGTCATTCGAGACACCCCATCGTCGCGACACGCCGCGTCGTCGCCCGGTTTGCACCGGATCGACTCGGTCGACCCTCGATCATACTCGAACAGCCGGTGTCACGGCTCATGAAGGTTTCATTCTGTCCGTGCCGAGAGACAGCAGTCGATCTCAGCCGAATCGCGACCCGTGTGGACCCGATTCACCACGTTTTTCTCGTTGTACGCGGTTCGTTGTGACGATGGAGCGACCGGTCACTGACGCCGATCTCGCCTTCGAACACGTTCCCGAGACGGGCCAGTCTTTCGAGAACGCGCTCGCGAAGGCGCGAGACGGCGTCCGACTCTCGGTCGACGACGCGATCGAGCTGCTGACGACGGGGACGGAGGGCTCCGGAATCGATCCCCGGCGCAAGGAACAGGTGCTCGAGGCTGCCGACCGTCGGCGGGCCGAGGTCGTCGGCGAGGAGGTCACCTTCGTCGCGAACTTGAACAACAACGTCACCACCGCCTGTAACGTCGGCTGTCTGTTCTGTAACTTCAAAGATTCGGCCCATCTGTTCGAGTCGGACCGGCAAGAGGCATCCGGCCCCAAGACCGTCGGGTTCACCAAGACGCCCGAGCAGTCCCGCGAGATCGTCCGTGATGCGGTCGATCGCGGAACCTACGAGGTTTGCTCGGTTTCGGGCTTACACCCCGCGTTCGCCCTCGACGACGAGCACCGCGAAATTCTCGACGCCCGCGCGGCCGACGACCCCGAGGCGGCCGCCCGGGCGGTCAACTACAAATCCCCAGTGCGGTACGACACCGATCCCGGAACCTACGCCGACCAGATCGCGGCGATGAGCGTCGACGGTGTCCACGTCCACTCGATGACCCCCGAAGAGGCCTACCACGCCCGTCGAGGCACCGACTGGTCCTACGAGGAGGTCTATCGTCGACTCCGAGATGCGGGGCTCGATACGGTGCCGGGAACGGCCGCTGAGATCCTCGTCGACGAGGTTCGTGACGTCATCTGCCCGGGCAAGATCGACACTGACGGCTGGCTGCGCGCGATGGAGGCGGCTGCGAACGTCGGACTCGGGCTCACTGCCACGATCATGTACGGCCACGTCGAGAACGAAGCTCACCGTGCGATCCATTTACAACGGGTGCGGGACCTCCAGGAGCGCGTCGACGGCGCGATTACGGAGTTCGTCCCGCTTTCGTTCGTCCACCAGAACACGCCTTTGTACGAGCACGACGTGGTTTCGGGTGGTGCCTCCCAGGACGAGGACGAACTGATGATCGCCGTCTCGCGGCTGTTCCTCGACAATATCGAGCACATCCAGTCCTCCTGGGTCAAGTACGGCGACGAGGGTGGGCTGAAGATGCTCGCTTGCGGTGCCGACGACTTCATGGGGACGATCCTCTCTGAGGAGATCACCAAACGCGCCGGCGGCGAGTACGGCGAGTTCCGATCGGTCGCCGACTACGCCGATCTGATCTCCTCGATCGGGCGGATCCCTGTCGAGCGCTCGACGGATTACGAGCAACGCCGTGTCGTCGACCCCGACGAGTCGCCGCTTGGACCCCAACTCGGTCCGAAAGCCGACGGTACACCGCTGCTCGCACGTAACGAGCGCTCCCAGCTGGTCGACAATTGATCGCAACCGCTGTAGAGATCGGTGAGCCAAAGAGTGCCATCGTGATCCGATCGAGATTGTTATCGCTTTTAGTGTCGGTACTGGACGACCTACGCACCCACTCACAGCCGTCAGATCAGTGGCTGTGGCGGCTGAACAACGCGACCTAGAGAACCAGCGTTCTGTTACATAGGATTGTAATATGTCTACAATATCCTCTTCCTTGATTTTGAGGTGTTTCACCATTATCGGGGCTTTTCGGCAATTTTGGCAGTTTTATTGCGGTATCTCTAATCAAGGCATCTGTTCCGGACTGAATGATAGTGTACGAACTGAACAATTAAGAAGGGTGGTGTTGTTTCCCCTAGAACGAACTACCAGTTGCGTGGAAGAAGACAGGGAGTTCCCGAACGGGCGCCTTCAGAGCGCAACGCGTTTTGATGGACAACACGCGGGCTTCGATCTTGGGGACGTTTCTATCCGCTTGTTTTGCCACGT
The DNA here is from genome assembly GCA_025517425.1 of Halobacteria archaeon AArc-dxtr1. NCBI lineage: Archaea > Methanobacteriati > Methanobacteriota > Halobacteria > Halobacteria archaeon AArc-dxtr1. Next base: position 66,754 of record JAOPJY010000001.1, read on the forward strand.
TTCTTCTAACTCTGCGTCGGAGCTCTCGTCAACCAGGTTTGCGAGTAACTGTTCAAATCAACTCAACGGCCCTGCTCACACACCTGAATGTCATACGGACCCCTTCTACGGAGGTGTGGACTGGAGCCAGTGATCTACTCTCCTCGCTTCTAGCTCACTCCTTCTTTGAGTTTCGTTTCGCTATACCGCTGTTCTTTGGCGTACGGCTGATCGTTGATCTCGATGGTTCTGGCTTCGACATCTTGGTGACTTGCGAACCGGTCGCCGATCAGCATCCTTTCGTTTCCGCTTTTGATGGCGAACGAATCGATGTGCGTATTGCCCGGATAGCCTTCGGAGTGGGTCAGTTCGACTTTTCCAGTGATTTCGCGCTGTTCACCGGTTAGTACGTCACGTCCGACGATTCGTGCGTACACGGGTTCGTCTAACACGGCGAGATCCCGCTTGCAGTGTTGGATGGACGCGTACTGTTGTGGAAATCCGATCTGTGTATTACTCGCCGAGAGTTGGCGCTCGGACGTCGTCCAAATAGTGCTCTGGAAGAACTCGATCGCGATCGACACCATCTCCGAGTCACAGAGGATGACTCCGTAGTCGTCGGTCTTGTTCTTGATCAATTCACGGGAAGCGTACACCAAGTAGCTGCCATCTGCGACGGCGACGACCGGGGTCGTGACACCACGGCGGGCACGAGCGTCTGTGGCGACACTATCGTAATCAAAGAATTCAGACGAGGATGCTCTGGAAGCCGGTGACACTATCAGACTCGTCGTGACATTCCGAGCTGCCGCGTCGCGAAGTTCGTCCTCGAACTTTTCTAGCAACCCAGGCGTAAGGGAGATGAACAACTCGCGCTCTGCGCTGGCAATCACTTCGTCGATATACCGGAGTATCGTCGACCGCGATTTCACGAGGGAGCCGTTCTCCATCTTTTCGGTCGGTGAATTATATTCCCGTTTCAGATCCTCGACAACGTTGTTCAACTCGCAGATATGCTTGGAAAAGGCTTCCTCAGGGTCAACTGCGACGATACGAATCGGTCTTGACTCGTGTACCTCCACCAATCCGGTCTCAGCCAGGCTTCGAGCGACGTCGTAGACGCGCGACTGTGGAATACTGGAGTGTTCTGCGAGTTCGCGCGCAGTCAACGCCCCGTGTTCGACGACCGTTACGTATCCCTCTATCTCGTATTTTTTGACGTCGAACTTCTGCATAATCTGCTGGAAGTCGGTCGATAGATCCTCTGTGGACATATGTTACTATTACACATACTATTCTATATAAAGATTTTGTCTAGATAAATATGCCATATTATACCACATCTCCAGTTCAGCGCTACGGACCTCGAGTTCCAGAGGGGTGATATAGATGACTTGAATTGGAGGGAGGAATCATTCGCAAATTTTCACCACAAGAAAATAACGAACATCGGCACGATGTGGGAAAAAGACGCCATCTCGCAACATACTGCGTTGCGCTTCACCAGCAAGCAGGGTGGTAGATTACCTCGAAACACTTCGATAGAGGGGTGTCAGTTGGAACGGCGGTGCGTGATGTCGCTGCTGCGGTGTGATCCCCTCCGATAACACTACGCAGATGCACCACACGCATATTTTCAGAATCTTCTCTACTCGCGGTAAAACTCTTAGCAACAGCTACCGTTTCCGTTCCTGGCTTGAGAAAACACATCGATAGGGGTGTGTGTGAAAATTGCCAAAACAATAGTTAAGAATCCTTCCACGGATATTTTCTCTCAAATAGTTAGAGATATTTTACTAGAGTGTGGTTGGCTCCTAGACACTGAATTGGGATTCGTGGACAATTCTTCGTAATATGACTTGGAGTAGATCTCTTTTTGGGTCTGGGAATTAGTCCGACATCAGAGAGATTTATTAACTGAATCTATATTATTTCGGTCTGTCACTCAAAAGAGACTGCGACCTTGATTCGGTCGTCACTGGTTTCGAAGGCAGTCGCGACATCGTCGGGTTCGACCACGTGAGTGATGATTTCGTCGGTAAACCAGTCCGGATAGCGCTGAAGCGTCTCGACAGCGGCCTCGAAGTGTGGGACGTGGGAGTTGACGCTGCCGACGAGGGCCTTGTTCTCGAGAACGAACTCCCGGTGGAACTTCCCACCGTCGATCTCGAACTCCCAGTCGCCCGGAATGCCCAGCAGGGCGCCGACGCCGTTTGGCGCCAGCGCCTCGACCGTCTCGAACGCGTGCTTCGCGTAGCCGGTCGCCTCGTAAACGAAGTCAAGTGGCTCATGAGCCTCGGGAACGTCGGTGACGGGCGTCTTCCGAGAGTCGACGTAGGTCGCCCCCAGCCGTTCGATGATGTCGATCGTCGGATCCGGCCGGTCGCGCCGGCCCAGACAGTACGTGCGCTCGAAGGGCTGGCCAGTGCCACTGAGCATCGCGAGCGTCAGGAGACCGAGTGGACCGTTACCCAAGACCATCGCGGACTCGGGCTGCCACTCGAACGATGACCGGGAGGCAGTTGCCAGCTCCAGGGCCTTCTCGGAGTTACTGATCGGTTCGACGAGGAAGCCGGTCTCTGCGAGTTCCTCGGGGATCGGAACCAGGAATTCGGGCTCGCTCGTGACGTACTCTGTCATGAAGCCGTGCGCACCGGCGATCCCGCGCTCGACGTACGCGCCGTCGGGAGCCATGTCGGGTTCGCCGCGCTCGAAGTACTCGTTGGTGCCGTCGGCCGGCGGACGCCGAACCGTCGGAACGACGTGCTGTCCTTCGGCGAGTGAGGTCCCGTTCGACTCTTCGACGACGCCGACGGCTTCGTGGCCGAGGATCTGGTAGTCCGACCCCTCGGGGTAGCCGCCGTGGTTGCCGTCGATGACCTCGTGGTCGGTTCCGTCGATGCCGACCCGGAGGATCCGTATCAGAACCTCCCCCTCCGATGGCTCCGGACGCTCGACGTCGATAACGCGAGGGCGACTCTCGCCCCGCTCGACGGCGATGGCGAGCATTTCAGCTTCCCTCCCCGTTTCGGAGATTCGTTTCGATTCGTTCGACGACGTACTCCGCCTCGGCGTCGGTCAGACACATCGGGCTGATGGTAAACCGACCGTCCGGGAGCGCGTCGGCGCCGACGAACACTCGCGGCTCCTCGCGACGGAGTGCGCCGACGAGATCGGTTGCAACCGCCGGGCCGACCTCGACTTGAACGTCGACTTCGGGGGCGACAGAAATGTCGGAGTTGTCGATCGACGGATCGAGGCCGTCGACGGTCTCGAGGCTGGTTGCGATTTCCTCGGCGCGAGCGAGCCACTCCTCACTGGTTGCCTCGTGGTCTTCCTCGCGGAACGCCTCGAGGGCCGCGAGGAGTCCGGCGAGTTCCTCCTTGCCGACCTTGAGCGGGCGGCCGATCCCCTGTTTGGGGACGCCATCGATCTTACTCGTGTCCATGAGTTCCTGTGGTGGTTCCCAGACATCCTCGGCGGCGTGCATGTCCAGGTGCTGGAAGGCGACGGACTCGATCAGGTCCGCTCGTCCAGCGAGGATCCCCGTGGTTTGGGGCCCGCGGATCCCCTTCCCGCCCGAGAACGCCACTAGATCCGCACCCTGCTCGGTGAACCACGAGAGGTTTTCGACCGGCGGTAGTTCTGCGGCAGCGTCGACGATCACCGGGAGGTCGTGCTCGTGAGCGATTTCACAGACTTCTGATAGCGGCGGCGTACCGTAGGCCTTGTAAATGTGGCCGATCGCGACGGTGTCCTCGGAGATTGCGTCCGCGTACTCCCAGGGTTCGACGTCGCGCGAGCCGGTACCGAGATACCGGTCGTTCGAACCGATATCGACGATCGTCGCGCCAGCCGTCCGCAGCGCGTGGTCGTAGCCGGTGCGGTGGGTTCGGGGCATGATGATCTCGTCGGCGACGCCCTCGGTGTCGGGCAGTCGCGCCATCGTTCCCGGATCGTCGCCCGCGATACAGGCGGCCGCCGAGAGGACGAGTGCCCCTGCGGCGCCGTTCGTGACGTAGCCGGCTTCAGCGCCGGTCACGTCGGCGATTCGCTCGCTAGCCGCAGCCTGAAGATCTGAGAGACGGACGAATCGCTGTGACGCGCGGGACATTGCGTCGACCGCCTCGGGACGGATGCGGCTCCCCCCAATTCGGGTTTTCGTTCCGGACGCGTTGATGACCGCAGGAACGCCGAACTCGTTGTATATATTCTCGTCTGGCATCTACTAGCCGCTTTTCTCCCACAGTAGTATAGTTTATCATATTTTGGTATCGGCTCGGAGATGAGTGCACATCAGTCACCGCGCTTCTCCACGTCCCGCTCCAGTCCGCTGGCTGGTTGGGCAATTATCTGCACTTGGTGAACTCACCAGCTATAAGAGTGGGACGCTCAGCCAGCGAGTCGTGGTCGATACTGTCGGTGCTGGAACCGATCCGGTCCGACCGTAGCCATTACAAACATAGGTGTGTAATTCACTCTGATTCAAATCCATCCTCTATGATCTGCCTTGAGACAGTTCTTTCACACGCGTCGTCACCCACTAACCGGCGCATAGCAACCGGCTATGACCGCACGCGAATAGTTTGTTGTGGCGGTACTACAATGCAGTTCAACTGAAATTAGACGGTGTTTTTCACAGAATAATATATATTCTATAGTGGTTGAATTATTATAAAATCTTTTTGATGAACAGCGGTAACTGATCTGATATGCCAAAGAGACCAATGGCTGATTCGGAACATACTGATTCTAATACGGGTCGGAGACTAGCCCAGGGGCTCGGTGGGCTGGGTGCGGTCGGACTGGCCGGCTGCCTGGGCGACAGCGACGACAACGGCGACGACGACAACGGAGAAGACGAGCCAAACGGGAACGGGCCAGAAAACGGTAATGGTCCAGAAAACGGCAACGGGAACGGTGAGCCCGAGCAGACGTACTGGCATCGGGAGCTGCAGCCCGAGTGGGGCGAGCCCGACCCAGAGGCGGCGACCGACTGGGATAACTACGAGATCAGCGCCGTCCTCGAGCAAGATTACCTGATGGCCATCGACACCGGCCCCGACGACCGCGTCTGGTACATCGAACGCGGCGAATCATTCCCCGTCTGGGGAGACGGGACGTGCGACGTGGGTTGGGTCGACCCCGATACCGAGGAACACGAAGCTGTCCTCGAACTCGACGTCAAATTCGGCTACGAGGACGGGCAAGACGTAGATCAAACGTCGCGTGAACTAGGCGGTCAGGGTATCGCGCTGGACCCGGCGTTCGGGGAGAACGGCCACGTCTACATCTGCTACCATCCTTCCTCGGAAGATATGGAAGACATCGGCACGAGCCCGTACGAAGAGTTCTACGACGGCGAGATCACATGGGGGTATATGCTGGTCTCACGCTTTGCGTTCGATGGCGACGTGATCGATCCCGCCTCCGAAGAAGAGATCATCCGCATTCCGATACAACTCGATGGCTGCTGCCACCACGGCGGCAGCATCCAGTTCGGCCCCGAAGGTCACCTCTACATCTCGACGGGAGATAATACGCAAGCAACACCAGATCTCGCGCCGCTTGACGACCGTGAAAGCGTGCATCCGGCGTTCGATGCGGCACGGACATCCGGAAATACGGCGGACCTCCGTGGCAAAATCCTTCGGATCACGCCCGACGAGGACGGGGGCTATTCCGTTCCGGACGGCAATCTGAAGGAGAAACACGAGGAGCATCTGGGCGAGGAGTTCGACGACGAGGAGTTCCGACCCGAGATTCACTCGATGGGCTTTCGAAATCCGTTCGTCTTCTCGATCGACGAACACACAGGAGCCATCTTCACCGGCGACTACGCTCCTGGGGGCGGTAATTGGAACACGGATCGTGGTCCAATGGGAATCTCCGGCTACCAGCTGATCTGTGAGCCGAGCAACGCGGGATGGCCGTTCTTCAAGGGGTACTATCCGTACCGTCGGTACGACTACGAAAGCGACGAGCTCGGGCAGCCGTACTGGATGGACAACCCGCGGAACGATTCGCGCAACAACACGGGGCTCGAGCGAATTCCACCGATCACGCCGGACTTGATCTGGCACCCCCAGACCGGCCAAGGCGAAGCGTATACTGACGCTCCCGCGTGGGTAGATATGCCCCGGCCTGGAGAGCGCACGTGGCCGATCGTCGAAGAGGCTGGCGGTGTGAACGGGGGACCGTCGTACCGGTACTCAGAGGAGTTCGGTGAGGGGGCGCTCGATCCGTACTTCGAGGGCAAGCAGTTCTTCATGGCGCCGTACGGGACGAACATCGGGCCGTTTTACATCACGTTCGCGGAGGACGGGAGTATCGAGATCGACGAGTTCTTGCCGGACGCGCCGTGGCACACACCGATGGAGATCAAGTACGATCCGCAGGGCCGTCTCTACGTGTTGAACTACGCTGAGGATGGCTCTGGTGCCATCTACATGGTCGAGTACGACGGCTGAGGAAACCGATACCGGCATCGGGAGAAAGGATCTTGTATCCTGAAAGAGAGCCACTGTGGGGACAGAATACACTTATACTCAGATCGACGTGAAATCAATCGATACACCACACGAGCCCAGCAAATAACCACAGTCAGGCTACCGATTTGCAAGTACAATTCGGTCAATTTCCAGCATAGAACCGTTCGATCAATCTGTACCGAGCTACTTTCGAGCGTTTCTCTGCAGACATACTCATCTGTTACCGGCGAGCGCCGATTGCTGGTTTAAACGAACCGAACAACTCTACCCGGTTCGTTCGTGGACTGAAGTTCTGAAAATAAGGAGTCTTATATACAATGAACAATTATGGCTAAAAGAGAGTTAGTAATGAACGACAGAGTATTTGACACGAGTACCGGAACCAACGACCGGACGGGGAAGCGTGACCGACGAACGTTCCTCCACGCACTAGGGATAACAGGCGTAGTGAGTAGTGCAGGATGCCTCTCCGACCTGAACGGTGACGAGAACGGTGACGATGGCGATGATGGAGAACCGTCCGCAGGTGCTACCTTCTCGGTCACCATTACAGATGCGTATGCAGAATAGCGAGTGACATTCAGTAACGTTCCAGAGAGACGATTGCAAAATATCGATACCAAACCCATGACTGACCTACAACCGATTATCAACAACTTGCAAGAGGAACGACAGCGGATCATTACGATTCGGAAGAAAATTCCCACCACAGAGTACGAGCGGATAAACCACTATCAGGCAGCTGAGGGCCGGATCAGGCAGGCGATCGAAGCGCTCGAAGAGGAACTTGAAGATGAGTGATGTATATCCGTACGCGTTGTTGCTGGAAGACCCGACATCGGAGATGGGGATCAGCTGGATCGACGACACGGGCGAGAGCGGTGGGGCGAGCCAGACGGTCTCGTATGGGACGGAGCCAGACGCATTGGCGGAGAGCGAAGAGGCCGAGGGCGAGGAGTTTCCGGAGTCTGACGGCGCCTACGTCTACCACACGACACTGACGGGGCTCGAACCCGACACCACCTACCACATCGAAATCGACGCCACCGACTCCCTCACCCACCAGTTCAACACGTTCCCGCTCGAACGGCCCGAAGAGATGCGGATCGGAATCACCTCCGATCATCACCCCTGGCGCGAGGGCATCGGGATGGCTGACGCCGGAAATGGGGCGGCCGTGATGGAGGAGTTCGGTCAGTTCGAACCGGACATCGTCTACTACCCTGGTGACTTCGTCACTTTTGCAACCAGCCACACGACCGAAGACACGGAAAATTGGCTTACGTGGTTCGACGACTACATGGGGGGAATCAACCAGGGCTACCTCAAACCGTTCTTCGCCGGCGCCGGAAACCATGAACTCGCCGAAATCGTCGGTTGTTGCTGGGAAGGGCGGAAGGAGGGATTCGACTACGAGGATCTAACGCCGGATGCGGGGTACTTCCAGATGCTCTTCCCGAATATCGTCGAGTTAGACCCGGTCGGGGAGAACTACGGGAGCGTGACGATTTCGGACTACCTGCAGCTGGTGATGCTCGACTCGCACTCGGCGTTCGTCGACGATCAAGCCGAGTGGCTCGCCGAGACGATCGATCCGTCGGTAGATCTCGTCGTGCCAGGCTGTCACCAACCCATGTTGCCTGGTGGTGACCGCGGCAGTTACGAGTTGATGGCGAGTATGCGGTCGCTGTGGGGACCAATCCTCCACGAGGCGCCGAACGTCCAGTGTTACTTCGTTGGCAATGAACACGCCTACAAGAATACGCTTCCCTGGACGATCGTCGACGACGAACCCGACCACGACAACTACTTCGACCTCGACGACGAGTTCTTCGACCTGGAAGACGTCGGCTACATGGTCGTCGATGACGGGGTGACGACGACCGAAGACACCATCACCAAAGAGAACGGCATCATCGAGTTCGGCGACGGCTGGCCGAACAATCGTGCGATCCCGTCCGAGGAGGGCGACTGGTTCCTCAATTATGCCGAAGGAGATAGTGTGGATGAGGCACAGTACCAGCTTCTGGACATCTATTCGGAGTCGATGACGATCTCGGAGGTGAACCAGGTCGGCGAGGCGATGGCAAGTTTCGACTTCGAACTCGCAAACGTCGAGGGTGACGGAGCGATCGTCCAGGCGGGTGAGACGCTCGTCGTCGAAGCAGAGGTCACCAACGACGGCGACGAGGCTGGAACCCAGGAGATCACAATGCTTCGGGACAGCTCGGTCGTCGATTCTGTCAGTGACGTCGAGATCGATCCTGGCGAATCGGAGACGGTCGTCCTCGAGTGGGACGTGATGAGCGGTCACGAGGGTACCTGGGAGATTGAGGTCGTAAGCGACGACGAGTCGGATTCGATCGAGGTTACCGTCCCGTCCAGTATCGGAGCAAACTGACGGAGAGCAAATCGGGTACGTTCTTGCTCGAGAGCTCTCCGTTCTTACGTACTCAGAGTGCCCCTCCAGTCGATACTGCTTCGATTCGTGGCTTCGATTCGTGTGTTGCTTCCGTCCGATCGTTTCACTCTCAGATACGCAAACTCGAACGAAACTTTATCTGTATAATACGTCTACGAGAGTGTATGCGACGTCGGTACGTTCTCGCCTCTAGTGTCGGACTGCTCGTCGGGAGCGCTGGGTGTCTCGACGAGGTCGACGTTCCGAGAGATGACGATGATGCGGAGGACGATACAAACGGCAACAAGACCGATGAAGATGACGACGGAGATACTAATGGTGAGGCTGCAAATTTCGAGGTTTTAGCTCTCGACCAGGCGACAATCGAGGTAACAGGAGAGGAACCTATCGACGTTCACGCGACCGTGACCAACACCGGCGATCGAGCGGGTGAGCGAACGGTCCGACTGTGGATCGGTACCGATGTCGTCTCTACACGAGAGATATCGCTCGAACCGGGCGAAGAGGAGACCGTCTCGTTCGAGGATGTCGCACTCGCTGATTTTGGACCCGGTGAGTACACGATACTCGTCACCTCGGGGAATACGGAAACGACTGGCACGCTACTAATAGAGCAATCCCTCGACCCCGACGACTGGGCAGATGTAACCTCAGTTCGGCTCTTGGCCCACAGTGCCGGCTGGATCGGCGTCGAACCGACAATGATCGAAGGAGTAGAGAACCCAACCGTTCTCCTGTCCGAGGGAGTCGAATACGAACTCACCTGGGAAGAAGACGACTGTAGCAGCCACAACATCGAACTCAGAGATGTGAACGATCAGGTCGTCGGTGAGTATGTGACACCAATCGAAGGTGGATGTGGGGTTACACAGTCGCTTACGTTCGAGGCAGACTCGGATATGCAATATTACGTCTGCGACCCCCACGCGAGTTCGATGCGAGGGAGGATCGAACTCGCGTAGTCTCGCCGCACGTCGATCGTTCAGAAACTGTCTTGCAGAGACGAACCAGGCATGCGTGGATCGCTCCCAACCCGTGGCTCTGTGAAATAGCTCGGTAGTGGCCAGTCTCTATCTCGCCTCAGGTAAATTCGATCGACGTATCGCACTGACCACGTGTTCCCCATACGAGAAACGCAGCGACACCATTTCCTCGAACTCCTCTTTGTCGTGGGCTGTTTTGCCCCATTCATAAATACTATCTGATATCAACCTAGTTACTTTCGTCTAAAATACTCGTTCAAATACCAAACCCCAGCACGATCTACCCCGGTTTGTTTTAAAAATAACAGTCGTCATGGGCAAGACATATATACATCAAATGTGAAATTCACTTGTACGTGAAACGATGACAAACGAAACAGACAGCAAGCGAAGACAGTTACTGAAGGCGGTAGGTGTCGTCGGGACGGCTAGCCTTGCCGGCTGCCTGGGAGACGACGATGAGAACGGCGACGACGATGAGAACGGCGACGACGATGAGAACGGCGACGACGAGGGAGAGGCTACGTTCGAAGTGACCGGACTCGAGCCGGGGGAGACGACAGTAACGTGGCACGATTCTGTCGGCGTCTCAGCGACCGTCTCGAACACCGGTGACGCGGACGGCGAGCAAGACGTCCAACTGCAGGTTGGCGACGACGAACACGGAACGGAAACCGTCGTGCTGGAGGCGGGCGCGGAGAGTGAAATTATCTTCGACGCCATCGAAACGGATTCCCTCGACGTGGGTGAACACACGTACGGAGTGTATTCGGACGACGACGACGAAACTGCGACGTTGACCATCGAGACCTTCGGAGACGACCCCGAACACGTGTTCTCGCTCGACGACGCGAGCGGCGATGTGATCGTCCTCTCATCCGGGACGGACACCCTCACCGGAACGCTCGCGAACCCGTTCCCGTTCGATCTCGAATCCGGAGAAGCCCAACTCGAGGCGGATGGAGTAGACGTATCGTCTGCGGATGGTGAACACTTTGATACGCTTTCGGCAGGCGATTCACAGACCGTCGAGTGGGACGTCGACGTTCCTGACGGTGCGGGGGAGGAGTACTCGCTTACGGTTTCCGTGACGTACGCCGCTGGCGGTGACGACGGCGAGGAAGAGCACTCGTTCACGGGCGTCGTCGAGGACGAGGCGTCGCTCTCCACACAGGATCTCTCACTCGACGAGTTAGGTCCGCAGTGGGTACACGCGTACGCCACTCAAACCGACGAGATGCCAACCGGCGAACCCGCGTTCAGTATGCCGGCGACTGACGACCACGTCGACTTCGAGGGGGACGACTGGGGCGGAGAGGAGGACCTCTCTGCAGAGCTCTACCTCGGATACAACTCGGACAACTTCTACCTCCGCGTTCTCGTCACCGACGACTACCACAATACCGTCGCCGGCGAGACGATGTGGGAAGGCGACTCGATTCAGTTCGCCACCGAAGAGGACCTCACCCACAGTGCAGACTACGCTGTCCGACACGACCCCGACGATGGCCCCGAACTACACCAGTACGTACCGCCTCAGGGCGACGGGGACATAGACGACATCGAGGCCCATACGGAGCGCGAGGGTGACGTTACGACGTACGAACTGGAGATCCCGTGGGAGGCATTCCGGAGTTCCACTCCGGGTCCTGGGGACAGTATCCCCTTCGACATCGTCGTTCACGAGCGTGACGAAGAAGACGACTGGCGTGGAGCGATCAGCTACGGCAACTTTTCGATCTTCTTCCCGCAGACACCCGAACACCAGGGCCTCGTCACACTCTCGAGCGATGGGGAGGATCTCCCGTGGGAGGTCGCACCGGTTCCGGAGGGGCCAGAGAGCCTCGATGCTGGTGAACAGGGAAGTTGGACATTCACCGTAGTCAACTGGGCGGAAACCGAACAGGAGATCTCGTTCGAAGCCCAGGGTACGGATAGTGCAGGTGATATCGTGATCGATGCGGAAAGTGCAGCGCAGGTAGTGCTCGACTGGACGCTGTTCGACGACGAGACGATCAGCGTCGAGTTCGACAACGGAGAGGAAACGGTCACGTCCGAGATCGACGTCTCGGTCAGCTAGAGTTCGGACCTCTGCTTTTTTCGACGTATCAACCGGCCCAGAGTGTAACGACAACAGGCTACTCGGGCAAACTGACGTCGAGTTCCGGTTCGAGTATCGTTTCGAACAATCGCGGCCACGGAAGCGATATTTCGAGAGTTGAGAGTTCGTCGATCGTTCCGTGTTTCAGTTCGCCATCCGAGTATCCGAACTCGACTGGCTCGCCGACAAAGTGATCCTCGGCGTACGTCTCGACGAACGGTCCCAGTTCGTCTTGGACGAACGCTTCGAGTACCTCCACTTCGTCGGGTTCTAAGTCGTACACGTTAGCGTCCATCGACCACCCCTCTGCGTACGCGTCCGGCTGGACGACGTTCTTCCAGTAATCGTCCTTCGTGAGTCTGTGCAGTAGATAGTTGACGTGTGCCTCGGCAGGGTCGTGGAGATCGGTAACGTCGGGGTAGTCGCCACTTTCCTGGAGAAATGCCCATCGGGAGAGGCCGTGGCCCGTCGCAATTCCAAGCGCATTGCCGGCGGTGTTCCACGCAGAGAAGGCGAGCAGCTGGGAGACGGCTATCTCGGCTTCCATCCGTTCGGTCAACTCTGGATCGGCCGCGTTCACCTCAACTGCATCCAATACGATGACTGGATCGTCGTTTTCGAGGTGTGTGGCGATGTCAGAAACGAACGCGTCTAGCTCGTCTGCCCGGCTTTCACCCTCTTGAGTGGGTGTGTTGACCATGAGGTGGATATCAGGGTCCGATTCGACGACCTGAGCGCCCGAGACTTCCAGATGTTTGGCGATGTTCTCGTCGTACGGAATATCTTCGTACACCGGGATCCAGTCTTCGCCGTGCACGCCGGAATACTCTACTGACACGCGAGGCGTTAGATCGAACAGCTCCGTGACGTATCGAGCAACGAACGTGGTGTCGTTTTCGTCCGCACCCGGGAAGACCTCAACGCGGTCGTCGACGCCGAGGTCGCCGATTAAATCGAGCAGTTCTTCGCGTTCAGGTCGGTGAAGGCCCACCTCGTCGGCGTCGTCCTGACCGAGAATGAGATAATCGATCTTGTCATCAGCCAGTTGTTCTATCACGTACCGATTGACCTCGTGGTTGCGCTCACGGGAGTCCAGATAGTCCTCGATGACTTCGTCTGGGAGCTGTTCTTCGACGTCCTCGAGGTCGTCGGCGTACTCTTCTTCGCCGAGGTTTTCGACGCGATCGACGAGCGTCGCCCACTCTTGAAGCAGACTTTCGTCGAAGTCATCACTCCCGAGGAATGTCGGCGCTAACCGCTGAATCGTGTCGTATACGAGTATTGTCGCATCCGGGTGCTCGTCGCGCAGTTCGGATAACACTTCGACGTTCGACATCGCCTCCTCTTGGGACATCTCCGGGACGCGGGAAGCTATCAATCCGCCGTAGACGAGCATATCGACAGAGATGATGAAGCCGTCGACGTCATCTACCGAGAGCAGCCACTCTCCGATCTCGTCTCCGTTCCCCGGCGTTTCGAAGAAGCCGATTTGATCCTCGGGTGGAAATCGAGTCTCTACGTCAGCCGTGGCAGCTGTCATCTCGGGAAAATAGATGTTCGCGGGTCGATCGTCGAGTGGAACGATCGCTAGCGTATCCTCGATAAGGTTGGATTCACCGTTTCCGTTGCCCAGACCGTTTTCCGTCCCGTTGCTAGTGTCATCGTCACCATTCCCGTTATCGGTGTCATCGTCCTCCAGATCGGAGAGACATCCCGCAGCAACGGTACCCGCGCTGGCTGCACCCAACAACCGAAGAAATCTTCTTCGATGGTTTTCGGACGTCTCCGTCTGACGATCGGTATTTCTCAATCGCATTGATGTGTACACATACCGATAACACGACCATATACATTGTGCTATTCTACACTGACGCGAATGATGATTTATTACTGAGGGTTACTGAATAGGCCAGTGGCCATCTGCGCTCTTCTATGAGTTTTGTTGGCCTCACTAGAGAAGCTACCGTTCTAACGCTTGTCGGTCCACCCCTCGGGAGCACTATAGACACACTCACCCCAGAACTGAAGAGAGAGGATGCAATCCACCCGTAGTACGGTTCGGATAGATTCACGAATAGTTCTCCAGCGTTCAGAACCCATAACGACTGCACAATAACTCACTTTGAGAGCGCTTGTTGGACTTCTAGTTGGACATGTTGTAAAATATTGGCCAAATTGAAAAAACCATAACCCAATCACATTAAGAGAATCTTGAACTTACGGTTGATGTATATGATATGAACAACAAGTTATATTTAAAATAGTATCTATGTAACGATCATTCGCATGAGTGACGAGCAGCACGAGCACTGTGAAGTTGGCGAGAAGTATCGACGACGGTTTCTAAAAGGAGTTGGTGCAGTGGGGGCGACTGGCGTCTTCGCCGGCTGTCTCAGCGATGGCGATGACGCCGACGACACTGGTGATGACCCCGGTGACGATACTGGCGACGACACCGGCGACGACGACCCGGCCGACCCCATGGAGTTCGGGGTAATCGACGTCCAACCGGGCGATCATACCGTGACCCGTACCGATCCGTTCGAGGCCACTGCCACCGTCGAAAACAGCGGTGGACAGGAAGGAGAACAAGATATCGAACTCCGCATCGACGGCGACGACATCAGCGTTCAATCGCTCTCGCTAGACGTCGGCGGCGCCGACCAGGTCACCTTCGACGCCGTCGACACCGAGGCGTACGATCCTGGCAACTACGTGTACGAAGTCGCCACCGACGATGATTCCGAGGACGCCACCCTCACTATCGATGCAATCCTCGGCGACGATCCCGACCCCTTGATCGATTTCGATACGGAGGTCGTTTCAGTCGAACCGGGATCACAGACAGTTACCGCGACCCTCGAAAATCCGTACAGTGTCGCCGTCGAAGGCGGGGACCTGTCTCTCAGCATGCCGGACGGATGGGAGATCGCAGATGAGAGTGGCACCTCGTTCGACACCCTCGATAGCGGTGCCACACAGGTCGTCGAGTGGGAACTCTCCGTCCCCGACGAACCTGGAAGCGAGTTCCAGCTCACAGGTACCGTCAGTTACGCCTCCTTCGGGGAAGAGGCAGATGTGGAATTCGAGCAGGCGATCTTCATCTCGGCAGAGGCTCCCGAGGGGGTCTCCTACCTGTGGGAGATGAGTGACGGTGAGGGAGACGCCACCACCGATGCGGTCTCGGGGACGGAGATGACGCTCAACGGACCGCGGTGGCAGAGTGGCGATGGCGTCGGCGACCACTACCTCGAGTTCGGCGAGTACGAGGAACTGTACGACGGGAGCGGTGATTTCGGTGCTGTCGACTACCAAGATGATTTCGACGGTCTGGATGCGATCACCGTCAACTTCTGGCTCAGAACCGACAACGAAAACCCCTGGGGCCCACCGAACGTCCTCGGAGTGAATCAAGAGGGAGGGACGACGTCCCCAGAAGGGCTAGCCTGGTTGTTCTACCAGCTATCCGGAGAAGGGGATCTCAAATTCGTTGTCAGTGATGGTGAGGACGTATCGATCGCTTCGGTCGAAGAGCCGTCGGCGTACGCCGACGGCGCCTGGCACATGGTCACCGGCGTCTGGGACGGCGATGCCGAAACCATCCAGTTCTACCTCGACGGCGAACTCGTCGAGGAAGAATCGGCCGTCGCCGAGATGGACACCGTCGAACAAGAACTGGCCATCGGTGCCACCCAGGGCGGACATATGCCCTTCGCCGACGATCTCGATCACGTCGAAATCGCTCCCGACACCGTCTGGGGCCCCGACCAAATCGCCGACCGCTACGACGAACTCGAAGAACACTACGAGACGGAGCCGCCGGCACCGGATGCTCCTGAGGGCGTCGCTTACCAGTGGGAGGTAAGCGAGGGTGAGGGTGACGTTACAGTTGACTCTGTGTCGGAAACAGAGATGGAACTGGAGGGTGCAACCTGGCAAAGTGACGACGGTGTCGGTGGTCACTACCTCGAATTCGGCGACTACGACGACATCAGCGACGGGAGCGGTGACTATGGTTCTGTCGAGTACCAGAGTGATTTCGACGGTCTGGATGCGATCACCGTCAACTTCTGGATCAGAACCGACACTGAACCTTGGTTCGGCCAGCCAAACGTGGTCGGAGTGAACGCGGAGGGCGGAACGACGTCCGCAGAAGACTTAGCCTGGCTATTCTACCAAGACCACGATGAGGGCGGACTCGACTTTGTCGTCAGCGATGGTGAAGATGAGTCGATCGCAGGCACGTCAGCCGCGTATGCTGACGATGAATGGCATATGGTAACTGGCGTCTGGGACGGCGATGCGGAGACGATCGAGTTCTATCTCGACGGTGAACAGGTCGAGGAAGCGTCGGCCGTCGCGGAGATGGACACGGTCGAACAGGAACTGGCTATCGGCGCCACCCAAGGCGGACACATGCCGTTCGACGACGACCTTGACCACGTCGAAGTTGCCCCGGACACTGTCTGGGACGCCGACCAGATTGCCGACCGCTACGACGAACTTCAGGAGAATTACTGAAGCCGCCGATAATAGCGCTCTGGATTCAACACGGTTTGTCGGCCCAGCACGATCGCCTCACAAAGTCGTGCAGTTTCCTGGCGTTTGAGTCCGTCTTACTGGAAGTTGGATACGCGAGTTTCACGCTGATCCGACCATCCTAATCATTTTATAGTTATGTTGTGTAATATGTTTGTATGTGTGACAACAGCCGTCAGGCCGAGACTACTGTCGGTGAAAACCGCCGTCGAGTGCTCAAAGGAATCGGTGCGACGGGCACCATGGGCCTCGTCGCCGGTTGCCTCAGTTGGATGGATGCAGAATCTGATGAGAATGATGACGATGGGTCCAAAGCAAACGGTAACGGGACCGACATTGAATGGCTGACTGTCACGTCGGGCGAAACGGAGACGCTCTCTGCAACGGAACTGAAAGCCATTACTGGCGTTACGCTGGAACGAGCCTCGTCAATGACGTTCGAGCGGGGGGCTACCCTCCGCGTGGAATCATGACCGTCGAAGAGATCGATATTCGCCACGAGGACGGGACGCTCACGTTCGTCGCGATCGACGAGA
The DNA here is from genome assembly GCA_025517425.1 of Halobacteria archaeon AArc-dxtr1. Taxonomy (NCBI): domain Archaea; kingdom Methanobacteriati; phylum Methanobacteriota; class Halobacteria; species Halobacteria archaeon AArc-dxtr1. Next base: position 83,805 of record JAOPJY010000001.1, read on the forward strand.
ACGGAGACGAAACCGCGGCCGACATCGACGTCGGCGCACTCATCGCTGACGAACTTCAGAGCGACCTCAACGTGGGTGGGAACGAGCTTCGAAACGCCCGGTCGGTAGAGACGACCGGCCTGCACAGCGTGTCACCGGGAATCCGTTCGGGGACGCGTGGATTTGGGTACTACAACAGGGAGTTACGCTCGCTCGCACTCAATCAGCGACGGTCGACACACCAGAAGCCGGTGTTCCACTGGCAGCTAGATGATGGGTATGACTCGGTGTACGAGCATCGAGGCGTTTGGGACGAAAACGACGTGAAACCGTCCATCGCTGTCAATCCGGGATCGATGGGTGATCCCGGTCGACTGACCTGGGACCAGACCGCTGAACTCTACGAGCTCGGGTGGGAGGTCGCAAATCACGGACAGGACCACGACTCTTTAGCTGAACTCGATCCCGCGGAGATGGAGGCAGAGGTCGTCGACGCAATTCTCGAGCTAAACGAACACGGGATTGACCATCGACACTACGTCTACAGTCACGGTCACACCGGCGGGCGTCTCGGGAAAAATATCGTCTCGGAGCTGTATCCAGTCGGATGGGGAGTTATCGATCACTACCTTGCAGACTGGACCCCATTCGATGCACACAGGGTGAGTGCAGATGGGTGGAAATCCGTCGAGGCAATAAAAAGCAGCATCGACAGTGCGATAGAAGCGAACACCGGAATGGTCCTGCTCGGACACGTCGTCGTCGACGGAGATACTGACGAAGGGGGGACCCTCGAGCTGTCTACCGGTCGGATCGAAGAGATCACGCAGTACGTTCGAGAGCAGGGCGGTGAGTGGACTGATCGACTCGACGACGTTTTGCGACATTCGGAGCCGCCGTTAGAGAGTCAGACCGCTGTCCGGGCAGAGCTAACGGCCGACCAGTCTTCTGAAGCCGGCCAGTGGATCGAACAGCTCCCGTTCGACACCGTATCAAAAGACAACCTCGAGGAGTGGGATACTTCGAACCACGACTTCGTCCCGGAAGACACGGGAGACTATCTAGTCGATATCTCGGCCATGTTCACGACCGAGGACGACGACCAACTGCGACTTGAGTGGCAGGGCGACGGCGCTACCGATACGCTGATAGACGCGCGGGCGTCGGCCTCCGGCGGCGTGGAAACTGTCGTCTCGTCGTCGAAACGAGTTCGAATGACGGCTGACGAACGGTACTCCGCTCGAGTTCGGACTGAATCGAGCGCCGGGACACTGGAAGGGGTCCCCGAGGCGACCTACGTTACGATAACGCGCGTCGAGTAGCGGCTCCGGTACACAGAAGTGAAAACAGTGCCTCGCGAAAAACGGACTTCGCCTAGCCGAGCGACCGAACCCACGTATTCTGGAACTGGATTCGGCTATCCGCTTCGAGTAGTCGGAGTGGAAGTTCGGCCGAATGTTCTTCGTAGTCCCCGATGGTCCCGTCGGCGTTCGGCCCGTCGAGCTCGAGCCGAGCCTGGACAACGACCCCGTTCAAGATCGCGGTCACTCTGGCTGGCTTGTCCAACTCCCCGTCTGCAAACTGTGCAGATTGCCACAGGATATCGAACTGTTGCCACTCGCCCGATTCGCGAACGGCGTCGTGGTACGGCTCCTCGGGTGGATACGCACCGGCCCATTCGTCGGCCTCTGTCGCGTTGTCGTAGTTGTCCAGAATTTGGATTTTGTAGTCTCCGATCTGGATCCCGCTGTTGCCACGCTCTAGACCAACTGCTTCGACGCTGTCGGGGACACGCCATTCGAGGTGAATCTGCGAATCACCGTACTCGTCGTCGCTCACCCAGTCTCCGTCTCCCGGTTCGATGCTGATAGGGGCGTCGATCAACACCTCGGCGTCCTCCGGGGGCTCGCCTGCCGTACCGAGTCCACCTGCGTCGATTCGCTCTGGCTCTTCACTTCCACCGTCGGCGGACTCGTACTCGAGAATCGAATCCGGATGCTCGTGATCTTCAACCGGCCGCTCGGGAAGGTCACGATACCAGACGTTCCGGAATCGAACGATGTCGCCATGTTCTTGTAAGAAGAACGGCCACTCCATAACGAAATCTCCGTTCTCGTCGGTTGGGTGTCCGAGGTCAGGATCGTCGAAGTCGTTAACACCGCCCCAGTTGGTTCCCGGGACATCGTAGTGAACTTTGGTGGGAACTCCGTTGAAAAACACCGTCAACTGCGGGTATCTCACGACCTCGCCGTTTTCGAAGTGGGGGACACGCCAGAAGATATCGAAATCGTTCCACTCGCCTTCTGGCCGAAGTGGCAGGACGTGCGGTGCTGCGTCGGTATAGTACGTACCAGCCAGCTGTTCCGGCATCCAACCGCTGTCGTCGATAATCTGGATCTCGTAGCGCTCCATCATGAAGACGCCACTGTTACCCTCGTCGTCTTCTTCTGCCGGCTGCATCCACTCTACGTGGACGTGACAATCGCCCATCCCGGCACCGAGTTCGTCCATCTTTGGGCGCAGATCGCCCGTGTCCGGGACGACTTCGAAGTAGTCGTCTTCTTCGATCCATAACGGCTCTGCACCGTCCGGTTCGGTAGCCGACGGTGACCAACCCGAGTGTTCCCAGTCGTCGAGTGTCGCCGTCTCGCCGTCCCAGAGAACCGTCGCGTCAGACGGCGGTTCACTCCACAGACCCTCCGCACCGGGGTCGACACGTTCCGGCCAGAGTTCTTCCGGCGGTGGCGAATGACCGTTCTCTTCGCCATTCTCTGTATCATCCCCATCGTCATCGCCATTTGCGTCGTCACCGTTCTCGTCGTCGTCGCCCGATCCGAGACAACCCGCGAGACCTGCAGCCCCCACACCTCCGGCTAACTGAAGAACCCGACGTCGGTACTGTCCGTTCCGAGCGTTATTCTCGACTCTACTATTGGTATCCTGTGTCATCCGTTACACAATCGTATACTTCCTTCTCTCACATATATCTACTGGAGTATTATATGATTGTGGAGGATAACGATAGTACAAGACTGTTGGAATTTCTCTCTGTGGCAACTCGGACGAATCGCATACTCCGACGAGAACCGCGGTAATCTCGAAAAAGGGTCCTTTCTCCCGATGCCGGTAGGAGGTTGTCTCAGCCGGTGTACTCGACCATGTAGATGGCACCAGAGCCATCCTCAGCGTAGTTCAACACGTAGAGACGGCCCTGCGGATCGTACTTGATCTCCATCGGCGTGTGCCACGGCGCGTCCGGCAAGAACTCGTCGATCTCGATACTCCCGTCCTCCGCGAACGTGATGTAAAACGGCCCGATATCTGTCCCGTACGGCGCCAAAAAGAACTGCTTCCCTTCGAAGTACGGATCGAGCGCCCCCTCGCCGAACGCGTCCGAATACCGGTACGACGGCCCCCCATTTACACCGCCCGACAGCCCGACCTCGGGCCACGTGTGTTCTCCGGGCCGGGGCATATCTACCCACGCGGGAGCTTCGGAATACTCCGACTCCTGCCCGATCTGGGGGTGCCAGATCAGGTCCGGCGTGATCGGCGGGATCCGCTCGAGACCCGTATTGTTGCGCGAATCATTCCGTGGATTGTCCATCCAGTACGGCTGCCCAAGCTCGTCGCTTCCGTGGTCATACCGACGGTACGGATAGTACCCCTTGAAGAACGGCCATCCCGCGTTATCCGGTTCACAGATCAATCTGTACCCCGAAATTCCGACCGGGCCACGGTCGGTACTCCAGTCCCCGTAGCCGGGACCGTAGTCGCCGGTGAAGAGAGCCCCCGTGTGCTCGTCAACTGCAAAGATGAACGGGTTTCGATACCCCATGGAGTAGATCTCGGGTCGGAACTCCTCGTCGTCGAACTCCTCGCCCAGGTGCTCCTCGTGTTTCTCCTTTAGGTTGCCCTCGGGAACCGAATACCCACCGTCTGCGTCGGGCGTGATTCGCAAGATGCTGCCCCGGAGGTCGGCCGTGTTCTGGGACGAGCGAGCACCGTCGTACGCTGGGTGTATCTCTTCACGATCGTCGAGCGGCGAGTACTCCGAGACGATTTCGCAGTTGTCGCCGATTGAGATAAACAGATTCCCCTCGGGACCGAACTGGATGCTGCCGCCGTGGTGGCAACAAGAATCATGCTGTTGGGGAATGCGGATGATCTCTTCTTCGGAGGCGGGATCGATCACGTCGCCGTCGAACTCGAATCGTGAGACCAGCATATACCCCCACGTGATCTCACCATCGTAGAACTCCTCGTACGGGCTCGTGCCAATGTCTTCCATATCTTCCGAGGAAGGATGGTAGCAGATGTAGACGTGGCCGTTCTCCTCAAACGCCGGGTCTAGCGCGATACCCTGGCCCCCTAGCTCTCTGGTTGGCGTATCGACGCCCGCTCCCTCCTCGTTGCCGAATTTGACGTCGAGTTCGAGAACGGCCTCGTGAGCGCCAGTGTCAGGGTCGACCCAACCCACGTCACACGTCCCATCGCCGTACACGGGAAATGACTCGCCGCGTTCGATGTACCAGACGCGGTCGTCGGGGCCGGTGTCGATGGCCATCAGGTAATCCTGCTCGAGGATGGCGCTGGTCTCGTAGTTATCCCAGTCGGTCGCCGCCTCTGGGTCGGGCTCGCCCCACTCGGGCTGCAGCTCCCGATGCCAGTACGTCTGCTCGGGCTCACCGTTCCCGTTGCCGTTTTCTGGACCATTACCGTTTTCTGGCCCGTTCCCGTTTGGCTCGTCTTCTCCGTTGTCGTCGTCGCCGTTGTCGTCGCTGTCGCCCAGGCAGCCGGCCAGTCCGACCGCACCCAGCCCGCCGGCCCCTCTAAAGAACTGTTTAGTCAGATTCTGATCAGTGTCTGCGTCGTCTGGCGTCCTCTCGACCATATCACGTCCGATGATGTTATTGTATAAAAACGTATTAAAAAATATCCAATGAATTCTACCTAATTATTTAGTATGCGTGATTGTAATTTCCCGTAATAAGACTGTTCAGACACCGTGTTGATCTGTCGCCGGATTCTCAGGCGTCTCAAGCTATCCGAACGGGTGTCGAGTCGAGGTGCCCCGGGTCGAAGTGGACGTTCGAACCCTATACGGCTAGGGGCTACCAGGGGGCACCTCGTCAGGTAGGACCTCGCTTGATGAACGCGTCGTCGATGATGTTGTTGCACATCTCCACACCACCATCCGTCTCGACACTCTCCGTGATGATGTTGTCAGTCACGATCCCTCCGTCTGCGAGGTCCGTACCGTGCGTGGTAAGGTAATCGATGCGGTTCCCGCTGATGAGTACGTTCGCGGTCATTGACTCGCCCGCTCCGTTGAGACGAAGGCCCCGTGATCGCTGTTTAGACCTGTTTCGTCGAGGTGGCAACCCGTAATTGTGATCTCGTTCGCGCCACCATACCCCGCCCAAATTCCGGTATTGTTGGCGCGTTTGACGGTCACGTTGTCGACGGTCACGCCGGAACCGAACCGCTGTCTAGTTGTATGCCTCTGTTGGTGCTATCGTCGGGCCGTCCCCTGATAGTGGTACCGCTAATGGTGACCGACTCGAGTTCCTCCCCCGTATCGGAGAGATAAATGGCAATGCGGTTGTCCTCGAACAGGCAGTCCTTGATCTCGACGGATTCCCAGTTGAGGCCACTGATAGCCTCCCCATCGAGATCCCGAAACGTACAGTTCTCGATGGTGATGTTTCGATACGTTTCGCCTTCGCCGACCGAATGAGAGCCGATCGCGCATCCGCCACCGTTCTCGAAGCGGCAGTCTCGTATCGTAATATCCTCACAGTGAGTGCTATCATCTGCTCCAAACCAGGGGAACGCCCACTCCCCCGAGCGATCGTGCGTCGAGAGACTCGGCGACGAGATCACCGACGCCGATATCGGCACCGGTCTCGTCCCCGTTCTCGTCGACGGCGACGAACGCGAGCGCACCTCCTTCGTGACGGATGTCGATCTCTTCGGGAATCATGCTTTTGTGTGATAGATGTACGCTGGGTCGAGTCGGCTCGTAGAGGTGACGTCGAAATCCATGCCAACAGTACGATCTCTGCGGGCGACCGAATCACCCCAGTCTACTCCACGCCACCGACCCCTCCCAGTGAATCTGCACTCCGGGCGTATACCGGCCATCTGTATATTCCAGGAACGCACAACATCCATATAATGGTTTTATATTTATCCAAACACAAAGAGATGTGTTATATTCCGGAAGCGTATTTTTCGAGGATCACGAATGCCGACGGCTCCGGTTGAAGGGCCAACGTAGGCAGTGAAGGATTGAGGATATTGGTCCGAAATCGCTCGTATGCAAAGACAACCCCCTTGTGGCCGAGTCAGCGTCTATTGTGGCCGAGCCAACAAATCGACCGAACGGAGATACCGGGGCACATTCATGAGTTTCTCAGTATGGGCCGAGACTAACGCTCTCCTATCCATAGAGAGACGATTCGTCGGTAAACTATGTCGTCCATTACAACCATATGGTTGTAATTTACTCAGCTCAGAATCGTTCTCTTGTCGACTTGAAAAACAAACATCATAATATCGCTGACCATCTCCCCAAAAAATATAGCGGTCCACAACAATCAGAAACTGATGACGTTCGAAAATCGTAGCGATGGGAGTGAAAAGAGCGTTCAGATTGACACTAACAAACGTCTGTTTCTACGAGCAGCCGGTGCTGGTGGGCTGGTGGGGATTGCAGGCTGTCTCGGCGACGACGATGGTGGGGACGATACCGCCGATGACGGCAACGGGGACGACGACACCACGGGATCCGCCTCGTTTGAGGTTTCCGACGTCGATCCCGCAGAGATAACTGCCGGCGAGGGAGAGGCGATCGACGTGTCCGCAACGGTCTCGAATACCGGTGACGCAGAGGGCACACAGCTGATCCAGCTCATCGCCAACAACGAGATTCTCGACGAAGACGACCTAACGCTGTCCGACGGTGACGAGGAGACGGTGGCGTTCGAGCAGGTCGATACAGCCGGGTTGGCAGTCGGTTCGTACACCCTCACCGTCGCGAGCGAAGACGGCGAGGCTGAGGGTGAACTGAGCATCGTTTCCGACTACTTCTCGGTCTCTGACCTCGAGCCCGGTGATGTGACCATCGATCACGGCGATTCGTTCAATGTCGAAGCGACGGTTACGAACACCGGAGACGTCGAGGGGACACAGTCGATCCAGGTAGTCGTCGGTGGTGACACGGTCGACGAACAAGAGATCACGCTCGCGGAAGACGAGGATGAGACGGTCGTCGTCGAGGATATTGACACGAGCGAGTTCGGTGTTGGGAACAATGACTACGCAGTAGCAAGTGACGACGATACCGCGAGCGCAGTTATGACGCTCGATGGGGGACTCGAAGCACCGTACGCGCTCGACACGGGCGGTATCGCCCACGACGAGACGATCGAAATCGAAGGACTCGTGTTCGACGAATCGCCGGAGGACAACGAGTTCGTTGAACCGGTATACGGCGGCAATTACACGGAGGACTCGGGTCCGGTCGCCGCAGAGATCGCCGGGACGGAGTACGACGCGCTCTACCAGGCAGAAAGTCATGGGAACGACCTCGGATACGAAATCGGGATCCAAAACGGAACATATGATATCACCTTACACTTCGCCGAAATTTTCACCACAGCGATCGAGGAGGGCGAAGGCTTCCGCATATTCGACATCTACATCCAGGATGAGTTAGTGTACGAAGGGTTCGATATCCTGGCTATCGCTGACGGAAACGAGGCCGTCGTCGAAACGTTCCGTAACGTTGAGGTCACGGACAACGTCCTCCGGATCGAAACCGAGTGGGACCCCGACACGGAAGACCAAAATACGAAGTTCAGTGGCTTGGAGGTCCACCCGGCCCAGAACGAAGTTTCGGCCCCGTACGCGGTGAATCTCGGCGGCTCGGTCGAAGAGGAAGAGCCCCAGTCCAATCAGCCGGTTACGATCGACGGACTGCGGTTTGACGAGGTCCAGGATCCAGATGACGCTGAGTCAATCCCCCACCTGGAGATCTTCGGCGACCACCACCCCGACGAAGCCGACTTCTTCACACCACCGGCAAACAGAGGCGCTGAAACCGACGAAGAGATCGACGGAACGGATCACCCAGCGCTGTACCAGACGTACTTCTTCGGGAACAACTTCGGATTCGAGTTCGCCATCGAAGACGGCACGTACGACCTCGTGCTCCACAACAGCGAGAACTTCGCAGACGAGGAAGGTGGTCGAGTCTTCGATATTCTCGTCCAAGGCGAAATCGTCGCAGAGGAGTACGACATCTACGCGGAAGTCGGTGACTTTGCCGCCCACGAATTCGTCGTCGAAGACGTAGAAGTCGACGACGGGTCGCTGACGATCGAGACGGAAACGGTCGAAGATATGTCAAAATTCGCCGGGATCGAGATTCGCGACCCGAACGGCGACGATAATGGTGACGACGAAGACGATAGCGAACCGGATCCCGTCTCCGTTCCATATGGACTGGACGCCGGCGGTACCGAAAACGATGAAACGGTCGAAATCGACGGACTGGAGTTCGATGACTCGCCGGACGCCAACGACGCCGTCTCCGTGTTTGGGGACAGCGGCGGAACGAGTGGAATGGATCCGGACGATGACGAGACGGTGTTTGAAGGGACGGAGGACGACGTGTTGTATGCAAGCGAGATGAGCGGCGAAGACTGGGGGCTCGAGATCGGAATCGATGACGGCACGTACGACGTGACGCTGCACTTCTCGGACTGGCCGCACTTCGACGACAGAGAGCGGATCCAGAACGTCCTGCTCCAGGGAGAGGAGGTGCTCTCGGAGTACCACGTTGAAGACGGTGTCGCCCATCCCGAAACCTTCGAGGGCGTCGAGGTCACGGATGGCACGCTGGCGGTCGAATTCGAAGTCCATCCTGACTCCGACTCCAACACGAAAGTCAACGGGATCGAGATTCACGACGCGGAGTAACCGGCGACAGCGCCGATCCCTACCGCTGTTCGGACGGTCTTACGACGCACCCCTCGCCGTTCGTCGAGGGCTAGCAGTTTTTCGTTGCCTCCTGCGGCGACATCACGGACATCCGTTCGTACTTCGCTAGCGATTCTTCGTCGTGACAGAATCTACCTACCTCGCGGCCGTCCACGGAGCGGACTGGGACCGAGAGGAGTCGGTGTGATGGTTGTTCCAACCGGAGAACCCGTTTCAGATCGACACCCGAAAGACACATATACATAAATAATGGCAATATCTGCATAGATGACGGTTAGAGATAGTGAGACAGCCGATGTAGCGGTCGCGAATAATCGTCGTCGGTTCCTCCGGGCAGTCGGAACTGGTGGGATCATCGGAGTGGCTGGATGTCTGGGCGACGCCGACGAAAATGGCGACGGCCAAATAGCCACAATAGTCGCGTCTCGAGACGCCTGTCGTCACGTCTCTCTCAGAGTGTCGACTCGTCCGATTCGATGACGACGTCGACGGAATCGGTCTCGTCCTCGCTGCTGACTGTGACCGTCCACTCCCCCTCGTCGTCGTCCAGGCAGAGTTATGGAACCGATGTTCGTTCTACGGACAGTAACTATCGCATGATCCTCTCATTATTTAAAAATTAACCCGTTCCTGTGGAACGCGGGGGCTCGTGTATTCCGACGGGACCGTACGCCACCACTGGCCGTCGAGTGCGTCGTCGCTTCTCGTGACAGAACAGATCGAGAGACGGTTAGCCCTATCCGAATCTATAAATGGATTCTATAAGTATAAGTGAGGTATGGGTTCGCAGACCGAGCGTCTGAGACGGCGTGAGACATCACTACCAAGGCGGCAGTTGCTGATGGCGGCGGGCGGGACCGGTGCGGTAACGCTGGCTGGGTGTTTCGGGCTCGAGGAACTGGGCGACGATGACGGGGCGTTCTTCGACGTTTCCGAGATTACCCCGACAGAGACGACTGCTTCGCAAGGCGAGTCGATCAACGTCTCTGCGACAATTACGAACACCGGGGACACATCGGCAACCCAGACGATCGAGTGCGATATTGACGGGACCGTCGTTGCAGACGAAGAGCTGACCCTGGCCGAGGGCGAATCTGAGACGGTTCATTTCGACGAGATCAGTACATCGGATCTTGGTATCGAAACGCACACGTATCGAATTGCGAGCGACGACGACGAGAAAACAGGGGAACTGACGGTTCAAATCGAGGAGGTCAGTGTTCTCGTCTTTTCTGCGACCGACGAGACTCGTCGCGAGTCGATCGAAACGGGCAACGAGGCTATCGAAGCTCTCGCCTCAGACATTGCCGACGAGGTGAGCGCCAACGAAGTTACGATCGACGTCATCGAGGCTGATACCTCCGAGTTTCCGTCCAGCCACGACACCCTACAGGAGTACGACACTGTCGTCTGGAACAACACGACAGGTGCCGTTCTGAACGAAGAGCAGCGAATGGCGTTCCAGTGGTACATCCAAGGCGGGGGTGGGTTTGCCGGCATCCATGCTGCCGCCGAAACGCACCACGATTGGACGTGGTACGGCGAGCTGATTGGGGCTTACGCGGAGAACGCCCCCGACGTCCAGCCGGCCGACGTTCAGGTAACCGACCGCAGTCACCCATCTACCAGCGATCTTCCCGCTCGATGGGAGGTCGAGGACGAGTGGTACGATTTCGACCAGAATCCTCGCGGTGACGTCCACGTCCTCGCGAGCGTCGACGAGCGAACGTACGACGGTGCAGCGATGGACGGCGGCCTCGCGGACCATCCGATCAGTTGGTGTCACGAATTCGATGGCGGTCGAGCGTGGTACACCGCGCGCGGCCACACGGAAGATGCGTTCGAGGAAACTCACTTCCTCGAGCATCTGAAAGGTGGTATTCTCTGGTCTGCAGGCGTTCTAGACGGCGGTGCGACGGGAACTGTGTGGGACCAGTTCACTGTCGAGTCGATCACCGACAACACCGGGGAGCCGATGAAACTGGACGTCGGACCGGACGGGCGTCTCTTCCACAGCAGCCGCCAGGGGGAACTCTTCATCACCGACCAGGAGTCGGGCGAAACGACGACCGCGCTCGTACTCGACGTCTACACCGGCGAAGAAGACGGCGTGCAGGGAATCAGTCTCGATCCGAATTTCGAGGAGAACGGCTGGATCTGGGTCTTTTACTCGCCCGCGGAGACGCCTGGCTCACCCTACGAGTACAGTCCATACGAGGTGGAACGAGCCTCCCAGTATCAGAATCTCCCCTACTGTCGGCTGTCTCGGTTCGACGTGGACGGTGAGACGATTGATCCGGATTCGGAGGTCGAAGTTCTTCGCGTGGAGATGCAACGCGAATCGTGCTGTCACGTCGCTGGCGACATCGTGTTCGACTCGGAGGGATACCTCTACCTCTCGATCGGAGACGACACGAACCCGTTCGAATCCGACGGATACGCGCCGATCGACGAACGAGAGGGCAACGAGTACATCGATGCGCAACGAACGTCGGGGAACACGAACGATCTACGGGGCAGTATCTTACGCATCCGCCCCGAAGACGACGGTTCCTACTCCATTCCTGAGGACAATCTGTTTCCCGAGGCGGAGTACGAAGAGGCGATCGCAGAGAGGCTGGTTCGTCCCGAGATCTACGTGCTCGGACTCCGAAATCCGTTCACGATGGCCATCGACCCGGAAACGGACGACCTCGTGTTCGGCGATTACGGCGAAGGCGCCGGCGGGTGGAGCGACGAACGCGGGGCGCTCGGGCTGGTACAGTTCTATCGTACGTCGGAACCGATCTACGCTGGTTGGCCGTACTTTGCTGGACCGAACTACCCGTACACGGATTGGAACTTCGAGACCGAAGAGGTAGCGGGCGTCTTCGATCCGGAGCAACCGATCAATGACTCTCCGAACAACGATGGACTGACAGAGCTCCCACCGGCGACCAAAGCGACACACTGGTACCCAATGACGTGGAACTCCTATACTGGTGGCGGTGAACCGGATTACATCGAGCTAGAGGCAGGTCCCGATACAATCCCGCATCCGGGAATTCCCGGGGGAAGCGGTGGGCCGATGACGGGACCGATCTATCGCCACGACGAGGAGTTTGCCGACACGGCGCTTCCGGAGTACTACGATGGCAAACACCTGATTATGGACTACCACGATAACTGGACGCTCATCGCCACCTACGACGAGGATGACGAACCCCTGACGGTCCACGAGTTTCTCCCCGAGCAGTTGCTACTGGAGTCACCCTTCTACGCGACGATTGGTCCCGAAGGACACCTCTACGTGATGGAGTACGGGGCCGGCGCTTCCAGTCCACAAATCTATAGAGTCTATCATGAAGAATGAAGAGATATAGTGTATGAACACATACAATATTTTTAAGCAAAAGCGACCCTGTGGTGAGAGTGGGTCGAAACAGTGGCTCTCGACCGGCAGCCATGTCGATCCAACGGGTGTCAGACACAACCGTCCGGAATGCCGTGGCTACCACCGTTGCTGGCCACAGCAGTTCAGGACCATCACACTTGCACCATCAGTCTGTTCGCGATGACACCCGAACCACTTCTGGCTCGAAGGGGCTTACTCGGCCCCCCTCATCACGTTGAGATCGGTACGACTCTGTCGCCATCTTCTTATTTCAGTAGAAGTCTCTCAGAAAATATCTCCGTGTGCTGAGCAGGAACATTTTTAAAATACAGATACTATGAGTAATGATATGGTTGATGAAGATTCCCACGCGCCTGCTGATGGGCACGGGAACCATCTAGATACCGACTCACCCCCTTCCACACTCGCGGCAAATGAACGCACTCAATCGGGGAGTCACGACCAGAACTCCACGTCCACAGAGACCCAATCTATCGAAGAGATGATTCTCGAATTCGACAAGCAGGACAAGCTAATCAAGGATCGTTCGCTTCTGGACTCTACAAAGGTCGTCAAGGAGGATCGGATCGTCGGTCGAGACGATCAGCTTCAGGACGTCACGAAGATGCTTCGCGTTGCTCTCGGAAACAACCGCCCCCCGAATCTCTTTCTGTATGGCCCTTCTGGCACCGGAAAGTCACTGATCACAAAAGCAGTCTGTAAAAACATTTCGCGTATCTGTGAGACGCGTGATATCCGGTTTGGCACGATCGAAGTGAACTGCCAGGATCTGGATACCCTTGGTGTGGCCGTCTACGAACTGGCCAAGCGTGCTGCAGAGGAGTCAGGAGACGAGGTACGCGTCCCCAAGCACGGGATTTCGACCAAGGAGAAGTGGAACGAACTCTACCGCATCGTCAACGAGAACTTCGATTCTGCGGTGTTCGTCCTCGACGAACTCGACATGCTCGTCGGTCGGCGCGACAAGGATGAGCCCGCATTTTCCCGACTCCTGTATCAACTCTCTCGGGCTGGTGCGAACAATGAGCTGTCTGCGTTCGTCTCTGTCGTTGCCATTTCGAACAACGTCAAAATGATGGAGTACGTCGGGAGCCGCGCGCTGAGTTCGTTTACTCCAGAGGACGTTCACTTCGACGATTACGATGCAAATCAGTTACAGGCGATCCTTCACCGTCGAAAAGATGCGTTTTACGAGGATGTCCTCGACGAAGACGTTATCCCGCTGGCATCTGCCTTCGCGGCACAGACACACGGCGACGCGCGAAAGGCGATCGATCTGATTCGCGTCGCTGGGGAACTCGCCGAGCGCGAGGGAGACACTCGTGTTCGCGAACAACACGTCCGGCGGGCCCAGGATAAAGTGGAAAAGAATCGTGTTCTTGAGGTTATACGCGGCATCAGCACGCAAAAGAAGCTGTGTCTGTACGCAACCGCCTCAGTCGCAGCTGAAACAAATACTGGCTCTGCCCGGAGCACAATCGGATATCACGTCTACCAGTACATTACGAGCTCGATCGATGCAGATCAGTACCATCAAGAAACCTACGTGAATAAAATGAAGGAGTTAACGACGTACTCGCTGGTCGACTTCGAGCGTCGGAGTTACGGTCCGCGATCGGGAATGTTCCTCGAATTCCAGTTTGCCGAGCGACCACAAACGATTCTGAACACACTTCGGGAAGATTCGCGGCTGGATATGGTGTCCCACGAGGATGTCGTAGAAATTGTCACCACACAGTTACGCGATCAAAATACGCCGGCGAAGTCGAACGTTGATTGGCACGTGTGAACGCGTTTCATGGCTGTGGGGAATATATACAAAACATTATTATATGCAACTGAGAAAGACAAGTTATGCGAGTTGGTATCGCAGGAGCTGGCTTCATGGCTAGTACACACGCTACCGAGTATGCTGAGATGGATCTCGACGTTGTCGCCGTTGCATCACCCAGCGGTCCGGAGGAGTTCGTCGACGAATTTGGGTTTGAGGCTGACTCGTACACGGACGTCAGAGAGATGTGTCTTGATGCTGAAATAGACTTTCTCGATATTTGTACGCCGACGCACACACATCGAGACCTCGTCCAAACCGCCGCGGAAACCGGAGTCGATGTATTCCTCGAGAAACCGATTGCGAGGACCCTCGATGACGCCCACGAGATCGTCGATATCGTGAACAGTTCCGGAATCGTTTGTATGGTCGGACACGTTGTCCGATTTATGCCAAGTCACGAGAACGCGCGCACCCTCGACGTCGGTGAACCCGGCGTCACTCGAGCCCGGCGAATGGCGCCATTTCCCGACTGGGGATCGGCCGACTGGTTTTCCGACCGCGACAAGAGCGGCGGAATCTTTGTGGATCTGGCAATCCACGACCTTGACTATCTGCGCTGGTGCTGGGGCGACGTCGAGCGCGTGTTTGCTCGACGGCACCGAGACGAGAAGTGCGAACACGGGTTCGTGACGCTTCGCTTCGAAAACGGTGCAGTGGGGTACGTCGAGGCGTCGTGGGCACAGCCGGATTCTCGGCCGTTTACCGTCGAACTCGAGTTCGCCGGCGACGATGGACTCGTCGAATTCTCTTCGACGAACGAGATTCCGTACCTCGAGTGGGCAAACGGCGAGTGCAGTAAGGAAAGCCCAATTGCGAGAAACGGTTACCGACGTCAGCTCGAACATTTTGTAGACTGCCTCGAGAACGACACCGAACCGGCTGTGGGGCCCGAAGAGGCCCTCGCATCGTTGCGGTTGGCGCTGGCTGCCGAACGATCCGCAGAGCTGGGTGAATCCGTCGCCCTCAGCGAGGTGATCGCATGACGGTTTCAGTCGGCCTTCTCTCGGCGGCTCACGTACATACGGAAGTCTATGCAGAGTTACTCTCCGAGCACGACGACGCGACGCTCCACGGGGTTACCGATATCAACATCGAACAGGGACGCGAAACTGCAGACCAACACGATACCCAGTTCGTCTCAGACGCAGATGAGTTGCTCGATCAGATCGATGCCGCGGTTATTTGTTCGCCCAACGTTGATCACCGAGACTGGTTCGAACGGGCGGCTGCAGCCGACGTCGATGTTCTCTGCGAGAAGCCCCTCGCAACCACCGCCTCGGAGGCTGAGTCGATGGTCGAAACGTGGCGCGAGTCCGGAATCAATGCCGGTGTCGCCATGCCGCTTCGGTTTTGCGAGCCCGCCCGTCTTGCCAAAGAAACGATAGCGGACAACGGAATTGGGTCCGTTCTCTCGCTTTCTGGTACCAATCGCGGACTGATGCCGGGAGGCTGGTTCGTCGATCCAGAGGCCGCAGGTGGCGGAGCTGTGATGGACCACACCGTTCACATTGTCGATCTCGTGGCGCATCTCCTCGGAGAGTGGCCAGCCGAAGTGTATGCAGAGGTCGGTACTCGAATGCACGATATCGACGTGGAGGACGTCAACGTTCTCTCCATGGAGTTGGCCGACGGAACGCCGTTCCTTCTCGACGGATCGTGGAGCAAGCCCGACACGTGGCACACGTGGGGTGACGCGACGCTCGAGATAACCGGTGCCGAGGGAGCCCTCTCCATCGATTGTACTGGTCGCTCGATCGAGTACACCGTCGAATCCGGTCCGAAAGCGGGGATCAACCGGGAATCGTACGGTACCAGCGCAAACGCCGGGTTGATCGACGACTTCGTAGCTGCGGTGCGTGACGGGCGTAATCCTCAAGTCACGCCCGAGCAGGGTCTGCAGGCCGTTCGTGTCGTCGAGGCTGCCTACGAGTCGGCAGATGCTCAAGCGCCGGTACCGATTCAGCGGTGATCAGCCGACGCTGCTGGTTTTCGTCGTGTGACAGGCCCAAGAGGGTAGTGCCGTGATCCAAACTAGTCCGATCATCAACTTCGAGTCCCAAACGTGACTGAACAAACTCACCTGCTGGTCGTCGGTGCACATCCTGACGACTGCGAGATCAAGGCCGGAGGTATCGCTGCAAAATACGTCGAGGCAGGACACAACGTGACCTTTCTCTCGGTGACCGATGGCAGTGCGGGCCATCACGAGATGGATCGTGAGGAACTGGCCGCTCGACGAAAACGAGAGACCGAGGCCGTCGCCGAAACACTCGGCATATCGTACGACGTGTTCGACATTCCCGACGGCTGTCTCGAGCCGACACTCGAGAATCGGCGACGGCTCGTTCGGTTCATTCGCGAGATCGAGCCGGATCTCGTCCTCGGGCCACGCCCGAACGATTACCACCCAGACCACCGCTACTGTGCGCAATTGCTCCGAGACGCTGCATACATGCTGATCGTTCCGAACGTCTGCCCAGAGACGCCAGCCCTCGCCGAGAACCCGGTGTTTGGGTACATTGCCGATCACTTTCAAAAGCCCGCGCCGTTCGAGCCGGACATCGTCCTCGACGTCTCTGACGTTGAACAACGAAAGCTCGATGCGCTGCACTGCCACGAGTCACAGGTGTACGAGTGGCTCCCGTTCACGTTCGACGAAATCGACGACGTTCCCGACGGCGCCCAGGAACGTCGTCGGTGGCTCGCAAACGACGGGCTGAGTCACCTAGTCGAGCACACCGAAATGAACGTCGCGGATCGCTTCCGCGGGCAGCTCACAGAGCGGTACGGCGACGAACGCGGTAGTGCAGTCACGCACGCCGAGGCCGTAGAGATCTCCCCCTACGGTGCGCCGCTGACGGACGAGCGAAGTAACGAGCTATTTTTCTTCTAGTTCGATCTTCGTACTGCGTCGTGTTGGCTCACATACGAGACCGAAACTACTGTGAGATACCCTGCCAGACATTCCGCAATTCGTCTCGTGGATCGCGAAACGACCTGCAAGAGCAACTAGGGGAGATCTGCAACTGTCCGGAGAATCGTCCGCCGACACTCGTCAATGGTCGCAACCATCTCGAGACTGTCGCTCAACACCGGAAAGGTCACATCCATGTCGTGATAGAGCCAGGTATGAACCGCAAACAGGCCGGCCCGTGGAAACCGGCTGTTCAGCCGGTGGATCTCTCGCTGGCGCCTCTCTAAGAGATTCTCACAGCGTCGCCTTTCACGTCGAAGCGCCCGATCATGATCGACTAGTTCCGAGAGTGGTTCCTCGAGGAGTGTCGGTGCTGTGACCTCGTCGATACCGTCAGTTACCTCTCGCAACGCTTCGCGAGCGCCCGTTATGGAGCTGCGTTCGCGATCGAACGTTTCGATCATCTCTTCGCGTCGTTGTGCAGCCGCGCGCGCTTGTTGGACGAGCACTCGTTGAAGCGTTCTATTGAATTGGTGACCATCGAGAACCGCTTCAGCGACTTCATCGCCGAGCTCTGCCGACATGTTCTCGCGGAGGGACTGCCCAAAATTGACCTCGTACTTTGGAACATCCATTACGGTGTTTCGGTACTGATCTCGGACGTTCTGTAACTGATTGGTTGTGGAACTGGCACTCATCGATCCGGAGACAGCTACGTGCACGCGTTTCTGGGGTGGCATCGACAGCGTCTGCACCTCGTCGGTGAACGTAGCGAACGCATCACGCTCCGCTACCAGATACGACCGCTCGCGGTCGATGGCTGTGAGGGCTTCGGATACGTTACCAGTCATAGCTCTCCCCTGAGAAGTGTCGTCGGTTCGCAACACCAGTTAGGAGACGTGACGTACTCACTGCGCCGTCCGCTGAGAGCACGTGTACCCGATTCAACCGACGTCACTGCCCCCACTGCGATCAGGAGCACGGTACACAACAGACACCCGATACTGTTCCCCTCGATATGCTGAGTAGTATCTAATTGTATCGAGTCCCCGATCATACCAGTCGTTGTGGCTAATCAGTAATAATACTACTCCAAACAGCCCCATAATGAACAGGAACTCGTCCTCTCTGAGAGGATCAGGATCGGCGACTCGATCACACTCTCCTCAATTCATCTGGCCCCTGGATAGCTCTATCTGTCGATATCTGTTGTCTCTTGTTTCGGAACTGTGCTTCCGGCCTCCGGTGCGTTCTCCATCCGTTAGCAACGACGAGGTATATGTAGGGCGAGACATCCCTATCCACAGACCCAATAAACCAGAGCAGATCGCATAAATGACAGAGTCAGAATATAGTATTTTAGATGTCAGTTGTGAATGTGTATGGAGATCTCAGTACCTTTTCATCAAGTCGGTGTTGTGAACTATCCGCGGCAGAGGTCCAGGAGCTAGCCGCAATTCACGTCTTCGGTAGCGAACCCGCCAATGACGACGCCGAGTTTACGATGATTTGTCCGGATGCTCTAGTTCGGGCAGTTGGTGAACGCCGACCCCACAAGTTCTACGTCGATTCTCAGGTCGAAGACGAGGACAGAACAATGGTGAAGACGACGCTGATCGATCACGAGGGCGTCTGGGTGAGCGACGAACAGCAGTGGTAGACGTTCACCGATACAGACGGCTGTATTCCGTCTTCTGTGTCTCTGTGGCTCCGTCCGCGGGTACACCGTTTCGAGTCAGCTCACTTCCGGTCGACGAGTTCTTCGTACCGCGCGCCAGTTTGTTTCAGCGTCTCCGTCGAGTAGAGGCGTTCGTGAGTGACTGGCAGATACTCGGCGGCCAGCTCGTCGATCTTGGCGTCGACGGCCTCGGGGTCGCGGCCGTGAATCATGGTAAAGAGATTGTAGGGCCAGTCGAGCTCCGGGCGCCGCGGCCGGTGGTAACAGAGCGTGACGTAGGGCAGCCCGCCGGCGCGCTCGCCGCGCTCGTCTAGCTCCTCGTCGGGGACGTCCCAGACGACCATGCAGTTTGCGTCGAAACCCGTCACGAGGTGATTGACGATACAGCCGATGCGCTTGATGCAACCGTTCCCGCGTAGCCGCTCGATCGCGCGCAGGACGTCCTCGACCGGTACGTCAAGTTCTGCCGCCACGTCTCTGTACGGCGTCGTCGAGAGCGGGAATCCGTCTTGAATCGACAGCAGCAGCTCGCTTTCGAAGGCGGAAAGATCGCTCGTCGCCGACTCGCTGATTCGGGTCGCCGAGGCGTCCGTCCCGGCTGCCCTCGAGACGGCGTCGGGTTGGCCATCGGTTGCGTCCCCATCGGCGCCCGACACCAGGCTCTCGCGCGCGAATCGGTCCGCGTTGACGACCGGGAACTCGAGGTCGATATAATAGTCCGTCAGCATCGGAAGGACGAGGACGGCACAGCCCGTTCGCGCCTCGATCTCCGCGAGAATCTCGTCGCGTCGCTCACGCGAGCCGGCGGTGACGACGAACCACATGTTCCACTCGTGGTCGCGGGCGTAGTTGTGGTTGACCTGTCGATATCCGTTGATTACGTCCGCGATCTCGTCGAATCGATCCTCGGGTGCGCGGACAGCCGCGAGCGTCGAGGAGCCGATCACCGGCGGATTCAATACCGGTCCAAATCGGCGCAGGATGCCGGCCGACCGCAGCTCCCGGACCCGTTCGATCGCCTCGTCCTCGTCGACGCCCAGCTCCTCGCCCACCTGGTGGAAGGGGCGCTCCGTGATCGGAAAGCCGCTCTGGTACCCGTCGACGATTGCGGCGTCGACGTCGTCTATCGACGAGTCCCAGTCGGCCGACGGCGTGGTCATTAGCGGCCCTAGGGAGGTCGACACCCTATCGCTTTCGGCTTCGCGTGCAGCGCCGATTCCGTCGGCGCCCCTCCGCTCGTGCCGGCCGAAGCGGGATGTTTTTGCGCCGTGCCCCGAAACTATCGTACATGGCGACAGCAACTCAGGAGTTCGGCGAATGGCCGCTCAAGCGGCTGATGACCGAGGTCGTCGGGACGGGGACGAAATCCGCAGAGGACATGTCCCGCGAGCAGGCGAGCGAGGCGTTCGAGCGCATCCTCGCGGGCGAGCCCGACGAGACGACCCTCGGCGCGTTCTGGCTGGCCAACCGGTGGAAGCACAACACGCCCACGGAGCTCGCGGCGTACACCGACGTCATGCGCGCAGAGAGCGTCGTGACAGCCGAACCCGACTGCGATCCGATCGACTGCGGGGCGAACTACGACGGCAAGCACACCTCAGCCCTGCTCGGCGTCGGTGCCGGAGTCGTCGCCGCCGCGGCCGGCACGCCGGTCGTGACTCACTCGGGCGACCGCGTGCCAACCCAGAAGGCCACCGCCTACAAGCACGTCTTGGACGAACTCGGCGTTCGCACCGAACTCGAACCCGCGGAGAGCGCCGAGATGGTCGACGAGACCGGCTTTGGCTTCTACTACCAGCCGGCGTTCAACCCGGGCGTCGATGCCCTCTGGGACCGGCGCGACCAGATGGGCGTTCGCACGTTCGTCAACACTGTCGAGACGATCGCCAACCCGGCGAACGCCGACGTCCACCTCGGCTCCTTCTACCACCTCGCGTTCGCGAAGAAGATGACCCAGACGATCGAAGGCAGCGAGGCACTCGACTTCTCGCGGGTGATCATGTTCCAGGGGATGGAAGGCTACGACGATATCCGTCCCGGCTACACCAAGGTCGCCGAGTGGGACGCGGGCGACGACGAGCCAACGTTCGAAGACTACGAGATCGAGACGCCGGAGTTCGGCATCGACCTGGAGAGTGAGGATCTCGAAGTCGATGACGTCGACGCCGACTCAGCCCGGATCACCGAGGAGGTTCTCTCGGGCGAGCGAGATGACCAGTTCGCGGACGCGATCCGGCTGAACGGCGCGTTCCGGATCTACGCCCGCGGCGACGTCGACTCTCTCGAGGAGGGGCTCGAGACCGCGGCCGCAGTTATCGAAGACGGCAGTGCCGAGGCGGTGCTCGAGGACCTGAAAACGTTCTAATCCTCTCGGCTTTTCCCGCGCTCAGCTCTTCGCTCTCTCTCCCCCGTCTTCGGCTTTCACGTCGGCGACGCTCGCGAGCTGGTCGCCCGCGACGACCGTCGCCTCCCTCGTCAGCGCGTACAGAACTCCATCCCGATCAGCTGTGGCCTCGTCAAGTGGCTCGTAACTCGTCGGATCGTACACCGTTCCGAGGCTCGTTCCGGCGGTGACACGCTCCCCGACAGCAAGATCGGGGTTCGGCCGAAAGAGGCCGGACGCATCGGCGTCGACTGCGCCGATGTGGTTGCGGGCGATGGTCAGCTCCCGATTCGGTACCTCTCCAGGGAGCATCTCGAGTTCGCACAAGACGTCACACAGCCCGTCGACGCCCGCCTCGACCACGTCTTCGATAATCTGTTTGTTGTGTGCGAGTTCGGGCGTGATCGTCGGAATTCCTTCCCGCGCGGCGACGACCCGAAACTTGCCTGCGAACCCCCGCTTGTGCCACTCCTCGGGTGCGTCTTCGTCGGCGCGCTCGGCGAGCAGCAGGTCGGTCCCGAAGGCCGTCGCCAGCCGTCGGGAGTCCTCGTCGCCGTTCAGGTAGATGACGTGGGGGTACATATCGGGGCTGCCGGTGTGGAGGTCGACCGCGGCGTCGGCGTCGCGAACGTACTCCCAGAGGCGAGCAGCCATGCGCTGGTGGAGCGTCCCCTCCTCGTCTCCGGGCCAGACTCGGTTCATGTTCGGTGCGACGCTATCGAACGCCTCCGGCGTCGTGTAGGAGACGCGGTCGAAGGTCAGTGGGTTCGCGACGGGGACGGCGATCACCGTACCCGTCAGATCTGCGAGCGAGAGTCGGTCGTGAAACCGTCGCAACACCTCAGCACCGTTTACCTCGCGGCCGTGCTGGGCCGCCTGAACGTACAGTGTCGGGCCCTCGGTCGCCCCCTCGTAGGTGTGGACCGTCGTCGAAATCGAGACGCCGGATGGGAGCCGCTCGAGCACGAGTTCCTCGGCGGTGTGCGTCCCGGAAGTCATACGTTCCTCTTTGTGGGCCGGCGGTATGTAGCTGCGGGCGGTTGGGACCGATTACATCCGGCCGGCACCGAGTACGGCGACGTACCACTACTGTTTTCACTCGCCCCGTCGTCGGCGGGTGTATGGGAGACCTTACAGCGACCCTGCACACGAGCAAGGGCGATATCGACGTCGAACTCTACGACGAGCGCGCGCCACGGACGGTCGGTAACTTCGTCGGCCTCGCCACCGGCGAGCGCGAGTGGACCGATCCCGAAAGCGGCGACCGGATCACCGACGAACCGCTGTACGACGACGTGCTCTTCCACCGTATCATTGATGGCTTCATGATCCAGGGCGGGGACCCGACGGGGACCGGTCGGGGCGGC
Source organism: Halobacteria archaeon AArc-dxtr1 (assembly GCA_025517425.1). NCBI lineage: Archaea > Methanobacteriati > Methanobacteriota > Halobacteria > Halobacteria archaeon AArc-dxtr1. The sequence goes on from JAOPJY010000001.1 coordinate 106,363, forward strand.
CCCGGCTACCAGTTCGACGACGAGTTCCACGACGAGTTGCGCCACGACGAGGCGGGCGTGCTCTCGATGGCGAACTCGGGACCGAACACGAACGGCTCGCAGTTTTTCATCACCCTCGACGCTACGCCCCACCTAGACGGCAAACACGCCGTCTTCGGGAAGGTAATCGACGGGATGGACGTCGTCCAGAATATCGGCAGCGTCGAGACAGACGCGCGTGATAAGCCGGTCAACGACGTGCTGTTAGAGTCCGTCACCGTCCACGACGAGTAGTCGACCGCTCGCAAGTAGTCGACCGCTCGATTCGTTTTGCAGATCGCTCCACCCCACCGGACGGTCTCGAATCGACCCCGCAGACAGTGTACACTGCCGACACACAGCTTTAGAACCGTTGCTCCCGACGAGTAGCGTATGGGCTGGACAGCTGACGACGTCCCCGACCTGCATGGGCAGACGATTCTCGTCACCGGCGCGAACAGCGGTATTGGTCGCGAGGCGACCCGCGAACTCGCACGAAACGGGGCGACGGTGATCATGGCCTGTCGAGACGTCGGTCGCGGCGAGGACGCGGCGCGAGACGTTCGCGAGGACGTCTCCGGCGCCGACCTCCGCGTCGAGGAGTGCGATCTCGCGAGCCTTGCCTCCGTCCGCGACCTCGCCACCCGCCTCGCGGAGGCGGGGACGGAACTCGACTGTCTGGTGAACAACGCCGGAACGATGGCGATCCCGCGCTCGGAGACCGAAGACGGCTTCGAGACGCAGTTCGGGGTCAACCATCTCGGTCACTTCGCGCTCACCGGACTGGTCCTCGAACTCCTCACCCCCGACGCGCGGGTCGTCACCGTCTCGAGCGCGATGCACGAGCGCGGCGAGATCGACTTCGACGACCTCCATAGCCGCCAGCAGTACGATCCGTGGGACGCCTACGCCCAATCGAAGCTCGCGAACGTCCTGTTCGCCTACGAGCTTGAGCGCCGGTTCCGCACCGCTGGACAGGATCGACTGAGCGTCGCGGTCCACCCGGGCTACGCTGATACGCGGCTCCAATTCCGCGGTGTCGACGACCGTGCGCGCCTGGCCGCGCTCGGACGAGGCGTTCGGTGGCTCGCTAACTCACTGCTCGCGCAGTCCGCCGAACGGGGCGCGTTGCCGACGTTGTACGCGGCGACCAACGCGGACGCCGAGGGCGGGGCGTACTACGGTCCCGACGGGCTGCTTTCCATGCGCGGTCAGCCGGAACGACAGGCCTCCTCGGACCGGTCGTACGACAGGGAGGCCGCCCGTCGCCTCTGGAAGATCTCGAGTGAGCAGACCGGGGTCACGTACGACCTCCCCCGACCTGCCGTCGAGGCGGCGTGATCTCGGCGATCCGTGGGAACCGTAACGTGAAAGCCGACGCAGGCTAACACCCTCTCAATGAGCGACGAGATCCAGCAGCCAAGTGACGTCGGCTCGGACGACGCGCCGCCCGTCGCAGAAAAGCCCTACAAGATCATCTTCGAGGCGAACAAGTGCTTCGGCGCGGGCAAGTGTGCTGAAGTCTCAGACAACTGGACGATGAGTATCGACAGCGGCCTCGCAAAGCCGACGTCGTACTTCGTCGGCGAGGACGACGTAGAACACAACGTCCGCGCTGCAGAGGTCTGCCCGGCGAAGAAAGGCGACGGCTGCATCCACGTGATCGACCGACGAACCGACGAGGAGATCGCCCCTGATCCCCACGGCGACGGCACTCTGAGCGTCGACTGGTAGGTCCACACCGCCGAGTCAGCTACCCGGATCGCTACCGTTATGTGTCGAATCGCGTATTGACGCCTATCAACCGACGAACGCTACTGACGGTCCCAGCCGCACTCGCAGGTGCCACCCTCGCCGGCTGTCTCAGATCGACCGGAACCGACGAACCGGCGCAGACGACGGCGACCCTGCATACGAGCAAGGGCGATATCGACGTCGAACTCTACGACGAGCGCGCGCCACGGACGGTCGGCAACTTCGTCGGCCTTGCCACCGGCGAACAGGAGTGGATCGACCCCGAAAGCGGGGAGGAAGTCGAGGATGAACCGCTGTACGACGACGTGCTCTTCCACCGTATCATTGATGGCTTCATGATCCAGGGCGGGGACCCGACGGGGACCGGTCGGGGCGGCCCCGGTTACCAGTTCGACGACGAGTTCCACGACGAGTTGCGCCACGACGAGGCGGGCGTGCTCTCGATGGCGAACTCGGGACCGAACACGAACGGCTCGCAGTTTTTCATCACCCTCGACTCCACCCCTCACTTAGATGGCCGTCACACGGTCTTCGGGAAGGTAACCGACGTCTCCGCGACCGGTGCGAGCGAAGGCCCGGAAGACGAGCGACGCGAGTCTTCCGGTGGCATGGACGTCGTGCGCGACATTGGGGACGTCGAGACCGATGCTAACGATCGGCCGGTCGACGACGTGCTGTTAGAGTCCGTTACCGTCCACGACGCGTAATCGATCCACACCGAAACGCACATCCCCCACCGGTGGATACCACCGAGTGCGTTCTGCGCGAGGGTAGCCAAGCCAGGCCAACGGCGGTGGGCTTAAGACCCGCTCCTGTAGAGGTCCTTGGGTTCGAATCCCAACCCTCGCATCTCACCGCGAACAACCCGTGAGCGGTGACTGCGTGACGCGGAATTCGAACCAGGGAGGTCCCACCCGCGAGCGAAGCGAGCTGGAACGTCCGACCGTGGTTCGAATCCCAACCCTCACATTGGTCGTGGCGTACACTCACGCCGCGCTAAATCGGTACGTGGGATCGAAGTACGCAAGACGACCGATATTCGAGTTCGAGAGGCGACACTCGAGTGGACACTTACTCGACTGCCGGAAGCGTAAACGAAATCGTCGTTCCCTCATTGGCCGCTGAGTCGACCCAGATGTCGCCGCCGTGGCGCTCGACAATGCGCTGACAGAGCGCCAGCCCGATACCGGTTCCAGCGTGGTCTTTGCGGCTGTGAAGCCGTTTGAACACCTCGAAGATCTGGTCGTGGTATTCGGGATCGATCCCGATTCCCTCGTCGTGTACTGAAACGGTCTGTCGGCTACCGTTTCGGTCCGCAGACACCGTGATCTGCGGTGGCTCGTCGCCGCTGTACTCGATTGCATTGCTGAGCAGGTTCTGGAGGAGCTGGCGGAGTTGGCTGGCGTCTCCCTCGACGCGAGGGAGCTGTTCGACCGTGATCTCGGCGTCGCTCTCTTCGATCTGGAGCTGCAGATCCTCGCGTACCTCCTCGAGAACGGTGTCCAGTTCGACCGGCTCGACTGGGTCACCACGCGTCTCGACGCGGGAGTACTCGAGGAGGCCGTCGACCATCGCGCGCATGCGCTCGGCGCCGTCGACCGCGAAATCGAGAAACTCCGCACCCTCGTCGTCGAGTGCGTCCTCGTAGCGCCCCTCGAGTAGCTGGAGGTAACTCGAGACCATCCGCAGGGGCTCCTGGAGGTCGTGAGAGGCGGCGTACGCGAAGTGCTCTAACCGTTCGTTCGAGGTTTCGAGTTGCTCAATCGTCTCCTCGAGGCGGCGCTGGTACTCCCGACGCTCGGTGATGTCGGTGAGGGTGACGACCGCTCGACTCACCTCGCCGTGCTCGTCTCTGACCGGCATTCCGTGTTCCATGATGACGCGGCTCTCCCCGTCGAACGCCTCGATCTCGTAGATGTTGGGGTCCGTTACCGCCTCGCCGCGAAGCACCTGCGCCATCGTCCACTCCCCGGGGGCGACCGGCTCGCCTGAGTCGGCCCACACTGCCTCGTACTGCTCGTCCTCCGAAACCGACTCTACATCGAAGACCTCCCCGCCCCAGATCTCCCTGGCGGTGTCATTCGTCCGACGGATCGAGCCGTCCGCGTCGGCGACGACGATGCCGACTGGGAGTACCTGGAACAGCGTCTCGAGCTGCCGGGTCTGCTTTTCGGCCCTGATCTCGGCCCGCTTTCGTCTCGTAATGTCGGTCAGCGCGCCGGGGAACGTCCGGGGCGTTCCGTCCTCCTCGCACTCGACGTGTCCGCGGGCGACCACCCAGCGCCACTCGCCGTCGGCGTTTTGTACGCGGTACTCCGTTTCGTACTCGCCACACGACTCGAGGGCCGCCTCGATCTCGGCGACGACGCGGTCGCGGTCGGCTTCGTGGACCGACGAGAGCACCCGCTCGAGTGGGATCCCGTCTCTCGCGTCGTCGGGATCGATCCCGAAGGTTTTGGCGAACGAGGAGCCAGTGATGAACTCGTCTTCTTGCACGTGCCACTCCCAGGTGCCGACCGCGCCGGCTTCGGTGGCCGCCTCCAGCTGCGATTTTGCGTCCTCGAGATAGCGCTCGCGCTCTTTCTGTTCGGTGACGTCCTGGGCCATCGTCATACCGGCGAAGACCTCGCCGCGTTCGTCGGTGATCGGCACCACGTGGAGGATCCAGTCGCGGTCGGCATAGGCGAGTTCGACCGACATTTCCGTTCCATCGAGTGCGGCGCGAAACGCGGGTTCGAGCGTGTCGGCAGTGGACTCATCCCAGGCGTCTCGAAACGGCTTCCCTTCGAGATCGTCGGGTTCGACCGGAATTCGATCGAATCCCTGGCCTGCCGCCAGGGTGTACTCGAGATCGTGATCGAACAGCGTCACGAGCCCGTTCGGGAAGTACTCCGCGAGTGTCCGGTAGCGCTGTTCGGACTCTTTGAGCGCCTGTTCGCGCTCCTTGCGGTCGGTGACGTCGCGGAAGTAGACCGAAATGCCGGTTTCGGAGGGGTAGAGGTTCGCCTCGACCCAGAAGTCGAGCGTGTCGTAGTACAGTTCGTAGCTGGTTGGCTGCTGGGTTTCAAGCGCCGTGTGGAACGCATCCCAGACCTCGTCGATCTCGACGAGATCCGGAAACACGTCCCAGAGTTGCTCGCCGAGCAGGTCCGCAGCGTCGTGTTGGAGGAGCTCCTCGGCGCGCTCGTTGACGTGGGTGAATCGGAACTCCTCGTCGACGCCGTAGAACGCGTCGTCGATCCGACCGAAAATGTGCTCGAGTTCGTTTTCGAGCCCCTGCTCGCGTTTCCGTTGCGCGGTTATGTCCCGAGTGACTTTCAGATATCCGCGGTGCTCACCCTCGCTCCCCCGAATGGGGGTGATCGTGACGTTGGCCCAGAACCGCGTCCCGTCCTGTCTCAGGCGCCACCCCTCGTCTTCTACCGAGCCGTGCTCGGTCGCCGCCTCGAGATTCCGTTCGGGAACGTCCGCATCCCGATCCTCTTCGGTGTAAAATCGAGAGAAGTGGTCGCCGACGATCTCCTCGCGGTCGTAGCCTTTGATCTGTCTCGCACCTTCGTTCCAGCTGGCGACGTACCCGTCAGAATCCAGCCGAAAGATTCCGTACTCTTCGACGGCGTCGACCAGCGAGTGAAACTCCTCCCTGCTGGCCTGTAAGTCGCTTTCCGAGTATTTCCTGTCGGTGATATCGTAGTAGAGTTCGATCCGGCCGCCGGCGTACTGGCCCGACCCGATGGGCTTGCTGTAGTGTTCGAGCCACCGTTTGTCGCGGTCCCCGGCCGCCGTGACGAGACACTCGAACCGCTCGACGTAGTCGTTGTCCTCGTAGGTAGCCAAGATCGTCTCGACGACCTGTGTTGGATCCTCGAACGTGTGCTGTATCGTCTCGTCTAGGACCTCCCGCTTGTTGCGTCCGATGATCGCGTCTCGGTCGACGCCGAAGTAGTGTTCGACGGACTCGTCCGCCCACGCGATGTCGAAATTATCATCGAGGACGAAGACGCCGATGTCCGCCTCGTCGAGAACGGTACTGATCGATTTGTACGACGTCCCTGGTGCCTCGGCCGTTTCCAGCGCCTGGGTCGGTGTCTCTCGCTCTCGAGCAACACCGATCGTCCCGCGGAACTCGTCGCCGTCGACGAGCGGCGTGACCCGAAGCTCGCAGGGAACGTTCTCGCCGGTGGCGGTTCGAAGCGACAGCTCGAACGTCGTGAGCTCGCCGTTTCCCCCGTCGAGTTGGCTGGATACCTCGCGTTCGATTGCGGCGTGATCGTCGTCGTCGATAATTCGTGAGACGTCTTCGCCCAGCAGTTCGTCGCGGGCGTAGCCCGTCGCCTCGACGATGGCGTCGTTGGCCGCGACGATAGTTCCGTCCGCATCGAGCTGATAGATCCCGTCGTCGATCGTCTTGACGAGCGTTCGAAATTGCCTCAGCGCCGCATCGTCGTCGTCCCGCAAAAACATCTCCCCCTCATCTCCCGATCGCGCACCCATACTCTGTGATTGCTGTTGAGAGGGATAAGTTCCGTGCCACTGTCGTAATTGTACACACGGTCTAGTTGCTACCCGACCCTCCCAGACGCTCCGTCTCGAACAGTTTGGAGACGGTGAATGAAAGCCTGCATCGGCATCCGAGCGCCGAATCGGGAGTACACCGTCCGGTCTGTGGGTCTGAAACCAGGTTTTCGGCGCTGTCAGCTCTTGAGGTCGTTATCGCTGTAGCTGCGCGTTCGGCATCACGAAGCCGGCGGCGATGTAGATAACCGCTGCCGCCACGATCGCGCCGAGAACGCCGATGTAGAGTTCGAACTCGGCAAAGGCGCTCGCAAAGAGGACGATCCCCGACGCAGACAGCGCGTAGCCCGCAGCCAAGCGGTGAAAGCCCCGAAGCGGCGCGGCGTCGTTCTCCGGCACCAGGTCCGAAAGCTCCCCGTCTTCGCCTGACTGGAAGAACACGGGCAAAATGAGGTAGACACCGAGCCCGACTAGCAGGCCGGAGAGCCCGCCGACCAGAACGTTCTCGAAGACGAGATAGCCGATAGCCGCGAAGACGACGACGTCCATCACGGCAGCTCCGCCAGCGATTCGGGTCGGCGTCAGCGGTCCGTTCTCGAACGCAGTCGTTTCGCTTTCGTGCGTGCCTGACATACTGGTGACGTGACGCTTCTGTATGTTATGTATTTCTATTGGCGACTCTTGAAGCCGCGTCTCGGAATCAGACGCGTCGTCTCCGCGCCGACACTCGCTCAATCGTCCGTCCGAAACGAGAGATCAAGCGACGGCGCGGAGTGGGTTAGAGAGCCCATCGAGACGACGTCGACGCCCGTCGCGGCGTACTCTCCGACTGTCTCCAGCGTGATTCCACCGCTTGCCTCCGCGAGCACGCCGTTGTACTCGGAGAGCAAGGCGACGGCCTCCCGCGTCTCGGAAGGGGACATGTTGTCGAGCAAGACGACGTCTGCACCGGCGGCTGCGGCCCGCGGAGCGTCCGCGGCGGTCTCCACTTCGACTTCGATCTTCGTCGCGAAGGAGACGCGCTCGCGGAAGTGGTCGATTGCGCCCTCGAGTCCCATCTCGGCGACGTGGTTGTCCTTTACCATCACCATATGGGAGAGATCGAGACGATGGGTGTCGCCCCCACCGGCAACCACGGCGCGCTTCTCCAGTCCCCGGAGTCCGGGCGTGGTCTTTCGCGTCGCTGCCACGCGAACAGTGTCGGACTCTGCCCGGGCGCGCTCGACGGCCGCGGCGGTCCGGGTCGCGATCCCCGAGGCGTGGCCCGTGAGATTGACCGCGACGCGCTCCCCGCGAAGCACGTCGCGGGCCGGCCCCTCGACGCGGAGGAGGTCGTCGCCCGCCTCGAGTCGCGCTCCGTCGGCGACCGAGTCGGTGACGGCGACGTCGAGGTACGCGAAGACCGCCGAGGCGGCCTCCATCCCCGCCGCGACGCCGTCTTCCTTCGCAACGAGTCGCCCCGTCGTCTCGCCGGGAACCTGGTTCGTCACGTCGTGGTGACCGACGTCCTCGCGGAGCCAGCGCTCGATCTGTGTGTCGGTGATCACGTCAGCCCCCAGCCGGCGGCTCGGGTTCGGCCGCCGATTTGGTTTCCACAGATCCGTCGGCGTCGCTCACGACGTGGTGACAGCCCGCCGACTCGCGGTTCTCGCCAGCCGCGCGCGCGATCAGCAGCGCGGTGACGGTCGCGTTTCGCAACTCGTAGAGGTCCCGGGCCGTCCGGGTTCGCACGTAAGCGTCGAGTTCGCCCTTGAGCCGACGGAGCGCCGCCCCAGCGCGGGCGATTTCGTCGGGATCGCGCTCGAGCCCGAGGTACTCGTCCATCGTCCGCTGCAGTCTCACGGCCTTCTCGGTCGCGAAGCGCTCGGGGAGTTCCGGATCGCTGTCGCGAAGGTCGGGTGCCTCGATTGGCTCCGGCTCGGCGTCCCGCGTTGCTGCATCCGAACCCGCCCGCAGCCCCCAGACGAGTCCCTCGAGCAAGCTCGTGCTGGCGAGGCGGTTCGCGCCGTGGACCCCCGTCCTGGAACACTCGCCGGCAGCGTAGAGGCGGTCGAGGCTCGTCCTCCCGCGCTCGTCGACGGCGATCCCGCCACAGAGGAAGTGTTCGCAGGGGGCGACGGGGATCTCCTCGCCCTCGATTCCGTGCTCGCGGCAGGTCTCGGCGAGGTCCGGGAACTCCTCGGCGAACTCGACGAGGCTCACGTCAAGTACGACCTCGCCGCTCTCCTCGCGCTCCGCTGCGACGGCGCGGGCGACAACGTCCCGCGGTGCGAGTTCGGCGTCCGGGTGGTACTCGGGCATGAACCGCTTGCCCTCCGCGTTCCGGAGGACGGCGCCCTCTCCCCGTAGTGCCTCCGAGAGGAGGAAGGTGCCGTCCTGCTCCGCGGCGCGTTCCGCCTCGCTTCCGTCGTAAGCGGTCGGGTGAAACTGCACGTACTCCATGTCTGCGACCTCGGCACCGGCCAGGGCGGCCATCGCGATGCCGTCGCCAGTCGCGTCGTCGGGGTTCGTCGACCGCGAGTAGAGTGCGCCGATCCCGCCGGTCGCCAGGATCGTCGTGCCGGCGTAGATCGGCCGGCCGGTCGCCCGCTCGTCGGTGAGAACGCCGTGGACGCGCCCCTCGTGGGTGAGCAGTTCGAGCGCGGCCGTGTCCTGACGGATCTCGACGCCCTCGCGGTCGTCGAGGTGGTTCAAGAACGGACGAAGAATGTGCGTCCCCGTCGAGGCGTCGACGTGGAGGATGCGCGCCTCGGAGTGGGCCGCTTCGCGGGCGTAGTCGAACTCGCGATAGGCGGGTTCGCTCTCGCCGTCCACCTCGCCACTTTCGACAGCTACCTCGTCGCCCTCGCGGGCGGGCCCCCCGCCTGCCGTCCCGTCCGCGACGTCGAACGGGATCTCGAGCGTCTCGACCAGCACGTCGCGGACGGCCGCGTCGGCGTTTGCGACCAGCACGTCGACGGCGTCTGGATCCGCGGTGTCGTCGCTGGCTGCGATGATATCCCGCTTCAACGCCGTGGGGTCGCCGCGGGTTGTCGAGATGCCGCCCTGGGCCCAGTCAGTGCTCGTCTCCTCCGGGCGTTCGGCCTTGGTGAGCACGAGGACGTCGGCGCCCTCCCGGGCCGCAGCGAGGGCGGCCGCACAGCCCGCGATGCCGCTGCCGACGACGAGGACGTCGACGGATTCGGACGCCGGCTGAGCCGCCGCCTCGGTCGATGGATCGCTCCCGCTCATGGCTGGATCTCGAGCATCCGCTCTAGGGCGACGCCTGCGAGTTCTTTCTCCTCGGGAGCGACTTCGATCACGTTGCGCTCGCGTCCCGCGACGAGCTCTTCGAGGACCCACGCCAGGTAGTTCGGGTCGATCTGTCGCATGGCGTTGCAGTCCATGCAGGCATCGCCACAGAGCGGAATGACGTTCACATCGGGGTACCAGCGCCCGAGGTGCTCAGTCATGTGGATCTCGGTGCCGATCGCCCACGTCTCGCCGGGGTCGGCTTCTTCGACGGCCTGCCGGATCTCGGCGGTCGAGCCAGACCGATCGGCAGCCTCGACGACCTCGCGGCGACACTCGGGGTGGACCATCACGGTCGCGTCGGGGTGGCCCTCGCGTACCGCGTCGACGTGGTCGACCCGGAAGCGCTCGTGGACCTGGCAGTACCCCTCCCAGAGGATGATGTCGCTCTCGGCGACCGTCTCGGCATCCTTCCCCTCGGGATCCCACGGATCCCACGCGGCGATGCGGTCTTCCATGCCCAGCCGGTGGGCCGTGTTCTCCCCTAAGTGCTTGTCGGGGAGAAAGAGAACCTTGTCCCCGCGTTCTAAGGCCCACTCGAACGCGTGATGGGCGTTCGAGGAGGTACAGACGAGCCCGCCCTGGCTCGCACAGAACGCCTTCAGATCAGCGTAGGAGTTCATGTAGGTGATCGGGATGATCTCGGCCTCGGGCGCGGCCGCCGTGATTTCGGCCCACGCGGCGTCGACCTGCAGGGCTTCAGCCATCCCGGCCATCGGGCAGGAGGCCTCCATCGACGGGAGGATCACCGTCTGGTCGTCGTCCGTAATGATGTCCGCCGACTCGGCCATGAACGTCACGCCGCCGAAGATTACGTACTCGGCGTCGGCCTCGGCGGCCCGCTTCGAGAGACCGTAGGAGTCGCCGACGAAGTCGGCGTGCTCGACAATCTCCTCGCGCTGGTAGTTGTGTCCCAGGATCACCACCTCGTCGCCGAGCTCCGCGAGTGCCGCCTCGATTCGGGCCGTTCGCTCCTCCGCATCGAGCTCTCTGTACCGGGGTGGCAGTTGCTCTAAGCTATCGTACTTAAACAGGCTCAACTCGGTCTCTAACTCGACAGATTCCATCGTTACCATTCGAACACCCTGTGATTGAACCTACCTCACAACCTCGTATTGAATAACTTTTTCCTTCAAAGGCGCTGGTTGGGTGCCGAGCATGCATCGACGTGCAACTCATTAGGGCCACAAGTTCGACAACCACGTCCATGAACCGGTTTTGCGAACCGGTCTGTACTCGTGACCATCAGCGAATCGATGAACTGTTTCCTTGGGTGCAGAGCGCGTACGTCACGTCATGCCAATCGAGAACGTGTTCGAAGACTTTCAGCGCCGCGACTGGGAACGTCGGTCGCCGGAGGGGACGGTTCGGCTCGCGATCGTCGGCGTCGGTCACTTCGCCCGGACACGGGCACTGCCAGCAATCAAAAGCGCCACCTACTGCGAGACGACGGTTCTGGTCACCGAGTCGTCCGAGCACGCGGCCGAAACTGCAGACGAGTTTGACGTTTCGCACGTCCTCGACTACGACGCGTTCCTCAGCGGGGAGCGCGCAGACGCCTACGACGCAGTCTATATCGCCACTCCAAACGCACTCCATGACCGGTACACCCTCGCCGGCGCCGAGCACGGCAAACACGTTCTCTGTGAGAAGCCGCTGACCGTCGACCGGGACCGGGGCCGGGAGCTCGTCGAGGCCTGCGACCAGGCGGGGGTGACGCTGATGACGGCCTACCGTCTCCAGATGGAGCCCACCGTTCGGCGATCGCGCGAGTTGATCGCCGACGGCGCTCTCGGCGACATCGTCCACGTCCACGGCGGCTTCTCCCATCCACTACTCGAGTACACCGATTCCGACACCTGGCGACTCGACCCTGAGATCGCGGGCGGGGGCGCCCTCGTGGATCTCGGAATCTACCCGATCAACACGACGCGGTACGTCCTCGGAGACGATCCGGCCGCAGTCTACGCCTCGACGCACTCGAGTGGCGGCCCCTTTGCGGCCGTCGACGAGCACGTCTCCGTCCAACTCGAGTTTCCGTCGGGGGCGATGGCCGCCTGCACGGCCAGTTTCGACGCCCACGCCAGCAGTCAGCTCCAGTTCGTCGGCACCGACGGCATGCTCTCGATCGCCTCGCCGTTCGGCGGCGTTGTCCCCCAAGAAATCGTCGCCGAGAGCGGTGACATGCGTATGGAGTACACTGGCCCACCGGTCGACGAGGTCGAAGAGGAGTTCGACTACTTCGGGTACTGTGTACTCACAGGCACTCGCCCGGAGCCCGACGGTGAGGACGGCCTCGCCGATATCAAGATCATCGAGACGGCCTACGAGGCCGCGGAGACGGGACGGAGGATCGAATTAGAATAGCGTCTCACTTACCTCAAAACAGCAGTCCTGAGGCGGTCAGCCAGCCACCGCCGGCCGCCACGGCGAGCCCGAGTACGAGCCACGTGAGTGGCTCTTTCGCGAGCAACCAGGCGGCCCCATCCTGTGAGGAGTCAGAGACGACGAACGTCGGCGCACCGTCCCCCTCCACGACCGCGTTCACGTCTCGCATCGTCTCTCGAGCCTCGACGTCGTAGGTGGAGCGGCCGATAACGTACGCCTCGCCGTCCGGGTCGAGGCGACGCTCGTGGTACTTCCGATCGTTGCCGGTCGCAATCTTGACGACGCGGAGATCGAGCGAGGAGTTCTCCGACTCGAGATCCGACTCGTGCTCGAGAAATCTCCGGATCGGCTCTGGCTCCGGTTCGCCGCCGTCGACGCGGACCGTCGTGTCCGTCGAGAGCGCGAGCGTGGCTCCCGCCGGATCGACCCGGACACTCGCCGTCTCGTCGTCGAGCCGGAACGGGACGGCGCCCGCTCCCTCGTCGACGGTTCGCCACGAGGAGTTCTTGCCGCTCGACTGATACTCCTCGACCTCGTACTCGTAGGCGAGACAGTCCGAACCGGTTAACGGGGCCTCGATGGCTCCATCGATCGGGCTCGCCGTCCCCACGAGTTCGACGGTTCCCTCGGCGTGTTCGATCCCGACGATATCGTCGGTCTCCCCGCGGTAGACGTGGTAGGCGGGACGCAAGCCCCAAACGCTGTACGCGACGAGACCGAGACCGGCGACGAGGAGCGCTATCCCGAACATCGTTCGACACTTCTGACAGGATATTATAACGATGTCGAATCCGGTTGCGGCGCTCGTTCCGGTTGGGGGACCCCGTCCACTCTCCCAATGGCACGAATCAGCAACTGTTAGGACACCGGCCCGTCTCGGTCCACGCATGACCGACCCGGAGGACCTCGCCGAACGCGTCCGCGCTGGCGAGTTGCGCCTGCACGAACTCGAGGAGTACGCCGACCCCGACGACGCCGCCACGGCACGGCGCCTGCTCGTCGAGCGCGAAACTGACGCCGACCTCGACACCGTCGGCGAGTACGCCTTCCCCGCCGAGCGAGCCGAGCCGAACATCGAGAACATGATCGGCGCCGCCCAGGTGCCGATGGGCGTGGTGGGACCAGTTCCAATAGATGGCGGCGCCGCCACAGGCGAGTACTACCTGCCGCTGGCGACGACGGAGGGCGCGCTGCTGGCCTCCGTCAACCGCGGTCTCTCGGTGATTCGCTCGACCGGCGGCGCCGACGCTCGCGTCACCAAAAACGGGATGACCCGAGCGCCGGTCTTCCGGGTTTCGGGCGTCGCCGAGGCTGCCGAGACCGTCGAGTGGGTCGGCGAGAACGAGGGCCGACTGCGGGAGGCTGCCGAGGCGACCACGAGCCACGGCGAACTCCTGGGGATCGAACCGTACGTCGTTGGCGACGCCGTCTACCTCCGCTTTGCCTACGACACGAAAGACGCGATGGGGATGAACATGGCGACGATTGCGACCGAAGCCGCCTGCGAACTCGTCGACGACGAGACCCCAGCCTCCCTCGTCGCGCTCTCCGGAAACCTCTGTTCGGACAAGAAGCCGGCTGCGATCAACGCCGTCGAGGGTCGGGGGCGCTCGGTGACGGCCGACGTCGTGATCCCCGGCGACCTCGTCGCAGATCGGCTTCACACCACGGCCGAAGCCATCGCCGAGGCCAACACCCGCAAGAACTTAATCGGCAGCGCGAAGGCCGGCAGCCTCGGCTTCAACGCCCACGCCGCCAACGTCGTCGGCGCAGCCTTCCTCGCGACCGGCCAGGACGAAGCGCAGGTCGTCGAAGGCGCCAACGCGATCACGACGATGGATACGCGCGAGTCCGATGACGGCGACGGACCGGCCGATCTCTACGCCTCGATTTCGCTGGCCTCGCTCGAGGTCGGCACCGTCGGCGGCGGAACGTCGTTACCGACCCAGTCCGAGGCGCTGGACGTGCTCGGCCTGCGTGGCGGCGGCGATCCCGCCGGCAGCAACGCCGACGCCCTCGCGGAAGTGATCGCCGTCGCCGCGTTAGCCGGCGAACTCTCCCTGCTGGCCGCCCTCGCTTCCAACCACCTCGCGAGCGCCCACGCGGAGCTGGGTCGGTAGCCCGATCGGGCGATTTCGAGGACTACTTTCACTCCCCAGTTACTCACGCTGTTCCCGATTTTGGCGGGCTCTCTCGCTGTGTCCCAGTGACTCGTCTCCGACGATTACGTTCACTTTCACCGTCCGCTGTTGGCGATGGTATTTCCGGTAGCGTCCGGTAGCAACGAAGGCGTCCGTTCGGCGAGCACCGGCGGACGCACCACCCATGTCGGATCGAACGCCCACCTCGCTTGAGTCACGTCGCACGTATCGGTATCTGGTCGTCCTCGAGTTGGCGCTTTCGGCCGTCGCGCTCGCCCTCTCGATCGCGGTCGTCCTCGGGCTACTCTGAGGACGCTGCCTCGCGTTCGGCGAGCGTCAATCGGACGATGTAGACGCCACCCAGCCCGAGTAACAGCAATCCGAGGGCGCTGCGAAAGCCGCCGTCGCTCAGCAGGATCAACACCCAGCCGAACGCTGCGCCGGTGTACGCCAGTGCCATGTCGGATCGCCCGTAGAGATAGTGGACGAGGGCGACGAGTCCGAACGTCCCCGCAAGTGCCCACAGCGCGAGTGTGAAGGTCTCGTAGCCGGCGACCGTCGGCGAGATGATCGCCCCGTACGCCAGCAAGAGACCGGCGACGAGAATCCCTATCGCGATCGCCTGCCCCTGCAGATCGACCGTCTCTTCCATCGAGCGGTGATTTTCAGTCCGTAGACATAGCTGTGGTGTATTCGGTCCGAACGGGTTGTGGTCAGGTACGTCGGTAGAGGGAGCGAGACAGGCGAACGAACGGAGCCGAGTTAGAGCGATCGGTACCGACCCTGACTCTCGCTGGCCGCGCCCCGCCGGACGAGCTTTTCGAGTGCGGTCTGGACGTAGTCGGCGGGGACGCCCCGTTCGCCGGCGTACTCGATCACGTCGTCTTCGGTCGGCCGGTCGAGTTCGTCCAGCGCTCGCTCGACGATCTCCTTGCGACTCCCCTGGGTAGCGGGCTGGCGGGGATCGCGCTCTCCTGCAGCCGCCACGCTCTCGACGTCGAGTCCCGACGCCGCGAGGTACTCGTCGTCGTCGACGACGCCGTCCTCAACGGCAGACTCGAGATCAGCGAAGGAGTCGACTGCCGCGAAGGCGTCGCCCTCGCCCTGTCGGTTCGCGAGCATCGACGCCCGAACCTCTCGGGCGTGGTCTATGTCGTCAGTTTCGACGAACTTCTTGCGCCGCTCGTAGGGTCGGCGCGAGCCACAGCGGGGACACTGGGTCGTCTCCGACCGTCCCTCGAGGAGCCAGAGGTGTGAACACTCGCTGCAGCCGACGACGGCGTACGTCCCTCCCATCAGGCGTACGTGTCGAGCGAGTCCCACTCGCGGGCCATCAGTTCGCGGACGCCCTCCGAGAGGATTCCCTCGCCGAGCGCGGTCGCCCGGTAGTAGGAGTACAGGCCGTCTTCGTCGGGGCCCTTGCGCTTTCTGTTCTCCACAAGCCCGACGTCGACGAGCTCGTCCAGGTGGTAGTGCAACGCGTTCGACCGAACGCCGATCGCCTCGCGTAGCTCGCTTGCACTCTGGGGCCCCTCCTCGACGAGTTCGTCGAGCACCCGAAAGCGCGTCTCGTTGCCGATCGAGCGCTGCATTGCGAGGTACTCCTCGAGCGAGAGGACGCTGTGCTCGGGGAGCAGTCCCCGCCGGTCGTGTCCCGCCGCACCGCCGGATTCAGCCATGGTGCGTCCTTTGCCTGCCGCCGGCTTAAGCATTTACTGACTCAGTAGTTACTGAAACCACGCTATTTTAACTAGCCCTCGGACACACAGTCGGTATGCGCGACCGACTCGTCTCGGAGCTGGGCGACCTGCCTCGCTCCCGCTTTCTCGTCTACCTCATGGGGCCATACCAGGCGTTCGACGTCGACCGCGCGCTCGAACACGCCACCCCGGAGACCGTCCCCGAGTCGGTCGACTTCGGGACGCTCGTCGGCTCGGAACACGCCTTCGATCGCGACGAGGCCGCCCTGGATCTGCTACTCGACGTTCGCGACCGCCTGCGGGCCGATGCGGGCGTCAACGCCTTCCTGGCGATCGACGCCGACGTCCCACTCTCCGAGATGGACGCCGCCAGTCAGAGCATCGCTTTCGCCCGGGCGAGCAACGCTGTCGTCTACGTCGTTCCCGCAATCGGCGACAACCTCGGTGTCGGGATCGAAGTTGGCGCCGTCCTGGAGGCGCTGTTTGCCGGCGAGACGCCGGATCACCACCGCGAGCGCGTCGTCTTCGTTCACGAATCCGGCGTCCGCAGCGCGATGATCGCCGCGGTTCGCGACCGCTGGGAGGCGCGAGTCTACGCCTACGAGAACCGCGCGGATCTCGCCCGCCAGCTCCGGCTGTTCGTCCGCGATCTCATCCGCAAGGAACGAACCGGGAAGCTTCCCCAACTCGACTAAAAACAGTCAGCGGCTGTCGGTCGAAGCCCAGTCTTAGGCCAGCGTTTCGATATTCTCGACGACTTCGTCGGCGAACTCGCTGGTGGCGAGTTTCTCGGCGTCCTCGAGGTTGCGCTCTAGGTCGTAGGTCACCTTGCCCGACGAAATCGTCTCCTCGACGGCGTCGCGGACGAGGTCGGCGGCGTCGTCCCAGCCCATGTACTCGAGCATCATGCGACCCGAGAGGATCATGGCAGTCGGGTTGACCTTGTCCTGGCCCTCGTACTTCGGTGCGGAGCCGTGGACGGGTTCGGCGAGCATGCGACCCTCACCGAAGTTTCCGCCGGGGGCGATGCCGAGGCCGCCGATCTGGGCGCCACAGGCGTCGGACATGTAGTCGCCGTTTAGGTTCATCGTCGCGACGACGTCGTACTCGTCGGTGCGGGTGAGAATCTGCTGGAGCATGTTGTCCGCGATGCGGTCGTTGACGACCACGGCGTCCTCGGGCGCGTCGCCGTCGCGCTCCTCCCAGAGGGTGTCCTCGGTGATGACCTCGTCGCCGTACTCCTCTTCTGCGACCTCGTAGCCCCAGTCGCGGAACTGGCCCTCGGTGAACTTCATGATGTTACCCTTGTGGACCAGCGTGACCGAGTCGCGGTCGTTCTCGAGAGCGTAGTCGATGGCCTCGCGGACGAGGCGCTTCGTTCCGAACTCGGTGATCGGCTTGATGCCGATGCCGACGGGGCCGTCGTGGATGACGCCCGTCGCGCCCATCTCGTCTTCGACGAACTCCTTTACCTGCTGGACCTCGTCGGTGCCAGCCTCCCACTCGATGCCGGCGTAGACGTCTTCCGTATTCTCTCGGAAGGTGACCATGTCCATCTCGCCGGGGTTTTTGACCGGCGACGGAACGCCGTCTAAGTGGTAGGTCGGGCGGACGTTCGCGTAGAGATCGAGCAGTTTGCGCAGGCCGACGTTCAGCGAGCGAAAGCCGGCGCCGACGGGCGTCGTCAGCGGACCCTTGATCGCGACGCGGTGTTCCTTGATGGCCTCGACGGTCTCGTCGGGGAGGTTCTCGTCGTACTTCTCCCGGGCGCTCTCGCCGGCGTAGACGCGCATCCAGTTGATCTCGCGGCCGGTCGCCTCGGCGGCGGCCTCGAGTACCTGCTGTGCTGCGGGGCCGACGTCCTTTCCGACGCCGTCACCGTAGATGATTGGGATGATCGGGTCGTCGGGAACTTCGAGGTCGCCGTCCTCCGTCAGCGTGATCTTCGAGCCCTCCTCGGGAACGTCGATGGTGTCGTACTCGGAACTCATCTCGTCCCTACGGTTCTCCGTTGGGGGTAAAAGGGCTACCATTTCCGCTCGCGTTCTTTCGCTTTCGGTCGCCAAACTACGACCCAGCGTTGACGATCCAGGAGTCAACCGGCGCCGGTCAAGCACATTGCCCGCCTCGTCCGCCCGACCTCCATGTCACTCCCAGTGTCGTATCATCAACCCGATGCCCGTCGCGGCTAACAGGAGGCTACTCCCGCCAAGCCCCACGACGAGTCCCTCCGTTAGCGAGTTCGATTCTATGCCGAGCCACAGCAACACTCCCAGCGTGATCGCGACGGTCAGCAGCGCCGAACCGACAGCGACGGGGTCCATTTCCTCGGAGACCACAGCGCGCCCGACTGCAATCGCGGCCATCACCGCACAGAAGACGAACAAAAATCCGAGCAGTGACTCCATCGTCGCCGGGCTACGTAGGGGGGTACTGTAAGTGTACAGGAATCCGCGACCACCGACAGTGGGTCGAAGACGGGATCGCTCTCGGAGACGGAACCTCTTTTTGTCGACCGGTGTAACCCTGAGACATGGCCGAAACCGAGATCGACCTCGAGTCCGAGCAGTACGAGAAACACCGCGAGGCGGGCGAAATCTTAGCCCAGGTTCGCACGGAGACCGCCGACCGCGTCGAGATCGGTGCGAGCCACCTCGAGATCGCCGAGTACGCCGAGGACCGTATCCGTGAACTGGGTGGCAAACCGGCGTTTCCGGTCAACATCTCGATCGACGAGGAGGCGGCCCACGCGACCCCAAGCGTCGACGACGAGTCGACGTTCGGCGAGGAGATGATCAATCTGGATATCGGCGTCCACATCGACGGCTGGCTCGCCGACACTGCGATCACCGTCGACCTCTCTGGCAATCCCGAACTCGCCGAGGCCTCCGAACAGGCCCTAGAAGCCGCAATAGACGTGATCGAGCCCGGCGTCGACACCGGCGACATCGGTGCCGAGATCGAGGACGTCATCGACGGCTACGGCTACAACCCCGTCGTCAATCTCACCGGACACGGGCTTGGCCACTGGGAGCAACACACTAGCCCGAACATCCCGAACCGGGCGGTTTCGCAGGGGACGACGCTCGACGTTGGCGACGTCGTCGCGATCGAGCCGTTCGCGACCGACGGCGGCGGAAAGGTCACGGAGGGGGCAAGCGAGGAAATTTTCGCCCTCGAACGAGAGGGATCGGTTCGCAACCGTCAGGCCCGCGAGGCCCTTTCACAGATCACCGAGGAGTTTCGGACGCTGCCCTTTGCTACCCGCTGGCTCGAGACCGACCGTCCGGAGATGGCGTTGCGCCGACTCAAGCGCGGAAATATGGTCCACGGCTATCCGGTGTTAAAAGAGGACGACGGCTGCCTGGTAAGCCAGAAAGAACACACGGTGATCGTCACCGAGAGTGGCTGTGAAATCACGACCGAATAGCCAGCTGGTAGGGGGGCGACGACTGACAGCGACAAGGCGTGTCGATACCGTTCCTCAGGCGTTGTTCATCCGCTGTTTCCGACGGGAGCCACAGCGGTGGCACTCGGTAACACGGTAGGGTTCGCGTGAAAACTGCGCGTTCTCCGGTTTGAGACTCTCGGTTCGAATTTCGACTGAGACTTCGTGAATGGTCTCCACCCCACAGTCATCGCAGACTTCTGTAACGTTAGTAACCGATTCGTCCGTCGTCGCCATTGTCCGAGTTCTTTGGATAGAAACCCTATAAACCTATGTCTCGCTGAACGTTCTCTGATCGGTAATAGCCACCAATCATACCATTGATATGACTCGGCACGACCGATCGGCTCCGTTCCGCTAAGGAATTCAAACCGGCTGAGCACGACCCTCTGACGGACTGTCTCTGGTCCATCGGGGTGAAACCCTTTATCCCTCCCTCGACAGGACGCACGTATGGAACAGGTGTTTGCCCCCTGGCGAATCGAGTGGATTAGACGTGAGGAGAAGAACCCCGACGTGGCAGAGTGTGTCTTCTGTGAGCTGCCCGAGCGCACGAACGATCGCGAGAATCTGCTGGTCGCCCGGAGCGAGCACGCGTTCGTGTTGCTCAATAATTACCCGTACAATCCGGGCCACGTCATGGTGATTCCACGAATTCATACTGGCGAGTACGCCGACCTCGACGACGCCCAGCTACTCGACCACGCCCGGCTGAAACAGCGGACGTTCGAGGCACTCGACGACGCGATGGCACCGGACGGCTTCAACGCCGGTCTGAACCTCGGCGAGGGCGCCGGCGGCTCCATCGGCGACCACCTCCACACCCACGTCGTCCCGCGCTGGAAGGGCGATACGAACTTCATGCCCGTTATTGGTGAGACGTCGGTGATCGTCGAGGCGGTCGACGAGACTTACGGGAGCCTCCACGAGGCGTTCGCGACGCAGGAGGGAGCAACCGTTCCTGATTCGGACCAAGCGGTCGTTTTCGAGTGACACTGCGCTACGGATCCTGGCTCCGTACGGTTTTACTGTAGTGTCTCGTGGTCGCAGATAGCATGCTCTTGGTCATGCCGTACGGGACAATCGACCAGTGGGTGTGATGTGCAGGATGCAACGGCGCCTCGGCGAGGAGAACCTGATCTCAGATCGATACGTATTTCTACATGTCAGAAACAATCTGGATTAATGGACACCTTATCCTCGCCACCGCCCCCGCCGCCCACCGAATCGTGGCCGACGGGCGACTCGAGCGACAGATCGCGTTCGCCGTCGCGGTCGAACGACGGCCTTCCACTCGGATTGTGGATTGTCGTCGGCATCGGCTTCCTCGGCGTTTTTCTCGGCCTATTCGCATCGTTCATACTCATCGGCAAAGGGGCCGTCACCATCGGCGTGCTACTTCTCGCATTGACCGCACTCAAGGTCATTGTACTCGTTGGACTCCTCGGATTACGGTTCTGGGCGCTGGTACTCGCGCTCGTGGTCTACAGCGTCGGTGCGCTACTCGATCTGCTGACGGGTGAACTGTTGAGTCTCATCGTGAGCATCGTCATCATCGGCTACTTGCTCTCGATTTCGGGGCGGTTCGAGTAAGTCCGTGACCTCGGAGGTAGCGGTATGCCTGAACGGACGAACTAGCACCATAGGATGGTCTACTATCACGTGTGCCACGAACAGTTCTCTCTGCCGAACGCCTGCAACTACTGTGGCGAGTACTATCGTTCGGCAGTGACGGTTCTATTTCGGGAGGGAAAAACAGCCCCGCTCACAGCGGTTTCCCGAACGCGTACATCGTCTCGTGGGCCGTCACGTCGAGATCGACGAAGTCGCCAGGCTCGAGTCCGTACTCACTCGCGTTCTGGACGATGATCTGTCGGTACGCCGAATCGCGACACTTCACGGAGTCTGCGGTTCCGTGCTCGACGACCAGACAGTCCTCGCGCCGCTCGCCGACCATCGACTCGTAAGCTGTTCCGACGATCTCGCGCTTGGCGGCGCTCATCTCCGTCGAGCGCTCTTTCTTTACCGTCCCGCCGAGCCCCTTCATATTCGCGGCGTCGGTGCCCGGTCGCTTCGAAAAGCGGGTGACGTTGACCTTCTCGGGGCGAGTCTCGCGAAGCAGGGCCATCGACTGGGCGTGGTCGTGGTCGGTCTCGGTGGGGAAGCCAACGATGAAATCGGTCGACAGCGTCCAGTAGTCGAGGACGTCGTCGAACGTCTCGACGACCTCGAGATACTCCGCGACCTGGTGCTGGCGGCGCATATCTCCCAGAACGTCGTCCGAGCCCGACTGGACGGGCGCGTGCAGGAAGTTGTACAGCTCGTCGTGTTCGGCGAACACGTCGGCCAGCTCTTCACGGATACCATGGACGCCCTTCGGGTTGGCCATCCCCACTCGCACCCGGAAGTCGCCGTCGATCTCGCAGATGCGATCGAGCAGCTCGTGGAGTTTGCGCTCGCCCGTGTCCCAGCCGTAGACGCCCGTGTCCTGCCCGGTGATGCGAAGCTCCGTCGCGCCCGCGTGGATCAGGGCGCGGGCCTTCTCGACGTTCTCCTCGACGGGGGGAGACTCGATCTTTCCCGTCGCCTGTTTCGTAATGCAGTACGAGCAGTCACTCATACATCCGCGGGCGATCGGAAGGATGCCGACGACGCCGTCTAAAATCGGCTCGGCGTCGGGAGTCGTCGTCGGACACTCTCCGTTTGTCACGGCCTCGGGAACCTCGTCCCAGTGGAGTACCTCGCCGTCGACCTCGGCAGCGGCGAACTCCTCGCCCTGCGCTAAAGCCATGCAGCCGGTAATGTAGAGGTCTGCGGTCTCGTCGGCCAACTCCTCGGCTCGCCGGAGCATGTTTCGCTCGGTCTTCTCGACGACCGTGCAGGTGTTGAGGATGGCCACGTCGGCTACCTCGGGGCCATCAACGCGGTGGTGCCCGGCGTCCCGGAGCCGCCGCTCGATCTCGCGGCTCTCGCCGCGGTTCGAGGTGCAGCCGTAGGTCTCGATGTGATACCGGGCCATCTACGACGTACTCCGGCCCCGCGAGCCAAAAGCCCGACGGATTCGGTCCCGGCGACGTGCTCTCACACCCCCTCTGCTTCCTCGCCTCCCAGCCGATCGTAGTGCTCGTCTGCGACTTCCACGATCGCGACGAACGCGCCGACGATCACCGGCCCGAAAAAGAGCCCCATGATCCCGAAGGCGTAGATGCCGCCGAGGACCCCGATGATGATCACCGCCGGACTGAGGTCTGCGTACCGATCGACGACGATCGGTCGGAGGTAGTCGTCGGAGATGCCGACGACGATCGCGCTGTAGACGAACAGACCGACAGCGAGCAGCGGTTCGCCGGTCACCAGGAGATAGAGCACTGCAGGCCCCCACACCACGAACGCGCCGATCAGGGGGATCAATGAGAGGACGATCATGATCGCCGTCCAGAAGGCGGCGTTCGGGATGCCGGTGACGAACAGCCCGATACCGGCGATCGCACCCTCGATAATCGCGATCAGCACGTGGCCGAGCAACACCGCGCGCGTGACCTCGTCTACCTGCCCGTACAGGTCGTCCTGTACGTCCGCGGGAAGCGGCGTTACGTCACGGAGCCAGGCGTACAGCGAGTCGCCCGCTTTGAGGAGGTAGTACAGCAAGAACAGCGCGAGTCCGAGGCCGATCAGCGCGTGGGTCGCCGCACTGAACCACGCCGCCGACTGTTCGAAGACCGCCGTGCCGACCTCCTGGCCCGCGGTCGCGGCGTGCTCTGCGAGGTTCACGTCGATTCCCAGTTCGGCCTCGAGTTGCTCCTCAAAGTCGGCGATCCCGACCGCCTCGGGGTCTAGATCTTCGGCCAGCCGAGCCGCATCGTCGGCGACGGCTGCGATCACAGCTACGATCGGAACGACGACCGCGACGACGGCCAAAGACACCAGCGAGAGCGCCGCAATAGTCGACGACACGCGTTCTTCGAGCCGGCGTTGTAGCGGCGCAAGGACGTACGCGAGTAACACTGCGAGGAGCACGTACTGCAGGAAGGGGAGGACGACCTGCAGCGAGAGGTAGCCAAACGCGAGGATCAACGCGAGAAGGTAGCCGATGCTCCGGTTCACACCAACCCCCTCCCACGCTCGGCGGAATAAGCGTTCGCCGTGTTCGTTCCGCTAGAATCGTATTACTCGCAGTTACTTCATCGGCACACCGAACCGACGGCGTGACGTGTTCGTTCCGTAGACAGTCGCCGTGACCCGTCACAGTCCTTCAAGACGCTTGTGCACCTATCACTAGGTGGATGCCGACCCAGATCGATCCCCTCTCGCTGTCGGGCGATCTGTTGTACGCGGTCAAGACCGACGGCGACATCGACGAGTTGCGGACGCACCTCGCGACGCTGGACCGCACGCGCCTGCGGCGGGCACTGTCCGGCCGAGAGCAGCGCCTCGCGTTCTGGCTCAATACATACAATGCTTACGCGCAGCTACTGCTCGAGGCAAATCCCGAGATCGTCGATGCCGGACACCTAGAGCGCTGGCTGTTCGTGATCCGCGATCGGATCCCCGTTGCGGGGGTCTGGCTCAGTCTCTCCGATATCGAACACGGACTGCTCAGGGGGTCGCGACATCCGTGGGGACTTGGCTACCTGCCACGACCGTTCCCCTCCTCGTTCGAACGCGAGTTCCGTCTCGAGCGCGTCGAGCCGCAGATCCACTTCGCGCTGCTCCAGCGGGGCGAACACGGCCCGCCCGTGACGGTCTACTCGCCAGGAGACGTCATCGAGGAACTCGAAATCGCGACGGCCTGGTACCTAGAGGAGAACGTCGTCTACGATCGCGAGACGAACATCGCAACCATGCCCCGGCGGTTTCTCTGGTACCGCGGTGACTTCGGCGGGAAGCGAGGGATCGTCTCGCTCCTCCGGAAACACGACGTCGTCCCCGCGGACGCCTCGCCGACGATCGAGTACGACGAGTTCGACTGGTCGGTCGACATTCACGATGCGGGGGTCGACATCCGTGATCATGAGTAAGCGGTCCGCGCCCTCGAGCATTGCTCGGCACGAACTGAATTGTCCCGGGAAAACGGCGCGTCGCAGCTAGAACTCTTGCGCTTCGTCGAACGATGTTGAGCAAGGCTCAACCAGCGTGACGTCGGGCTTACGCCTCGTCGAACAGCTCCTCGCCCTCGACCATGTGCTCCTCGACGGCGTCCATGTCGAGGGTGACGCCCAGGCCGGGCTCCTCGGGGATCTCGATGTAGCCTTCCTCGATGACGTCCTCTTCGACCAAGTCCTCCCACCAGCCGAGCTCGTAGGAGTGGTACTCGACGGCCAGCGAGTTCGGAATCGCGGCGCCGACGTGGGCGCTGGCGACCGTTGCGACCGGCGAGGCGACGTTGTGCATCGCGACGGGGACGTAGTACATGTCCGCCAGATCCGCGATCTTCTGGGTCTCACGCATGCCGCCGACCTTGGGCATGTCGGGGGCGATCATGTCGACGGCCTGCTCCTCGATGAGGCGGCGCTGGCCGTGCTTGCGGTAGACGTTCTCGCCGGCGGTGATCGGCGTCGAGGTGCTCTGGGTGACCTCGCGCTGAACGTCGTGGTTCTCTGGGGGAACGGGGTCTTCGAGCCACCAGACGTCGTAGGGTTCGAGCGCCTTCGCGAGGCGCTTTGCGCTGCCACCGGAGAACGTCCAGTGGCAGTCGAAGGCGACGTCGGCCCGCGAGCCGACGCGCTCGGTGATCGCCTCGACAATGCTGACCTTGTGGGCGATTTCGGGCTCGCGAAGGTGGCGGTTCGCACGATCCTTCTCGTGGCCCGAAGGCACGTCTAAGTCGAACTTCAGGGCGTCGTAGCCGAGCTCCTCGACGACGCGTTCGGCCTCGTCGGCGCAGGCGATCGGGTCGGCCTCGTCCTCGGTGTGACAGTCACAGTAGACGCGCATCTTGTCGCGGTACTTGCCGCCCAGTAGCTGGTAGGCGGGGACCTCGAGAATCTTACCTGCGAGGTCGTGGAGGGCGACCTCGACGCCGGCGATTGCGGTGACGGTGACGCCGCCAATCGAGCCCTCGCCGGACATCTTCTGGACGAGGTGCTCGGTGAGACGGTCGATGTCGAGGGGGTTCTCGCCCTGCAGGAAGGGCGTCATTCGCTCGATCAGTTCGGGTGCGCCCGCACCCCAGTAGGCCTCGCCGGTGCCGACGATACCCGCATCGGTGTAGATCCGAACGAGCGTCCACGGGAAGTTCCCGTCGACCATCGTCGTCTGAATGTCCGTGATCTCTACGTCGCGCCCGCCGCCGCGCTCGCCGGTGACCTGCATCGTCTCGGCAGAGAGATCCCGCATCGTATACTCCGCGTTCGGGTCGTGTAGCTGCGAATAATCGACTCCCATAGGAACTGCTTACTCGGGGCGAAGTAATACCTTACCATCTCCTCGTTCGACCGTCAAAGAATCGCCGTCGCTCACCGGAACCAATCGCCACCGACGTCCTGACGGTTAGAGCGTGTCGAACTCGACGGCGCTTTTGATGACCTCGTCGCCGGTCTCGAAGGCCTGTTCGAACTCCTCCAACTCGTAGAGGCCGGTCACCAGGTCATCGAAGAGCCACTCCGGAAGCGCCTGGATCGTCTCGACGGCAGCCTCGAAGTGACCCCGATGGGAGTTGACGCTGCCGACGAGGGCCTTGTTCTCGAGGACGAACTCCCGGTGGAGCTTCCCACCGTCGATCTCGAACTCCCAGTCGCCCGGAATGCCCAGCAGGGCGCCGACGCCGTTTGGCGCCAGCGCCTCGATCGTCTCGAACGCGTGGACCGGGTAGCCGGTCGCCTCGTAGACGAAATCGATCGGCTCGTGAGCCTCGGGGACGTCGGCGACGGGCGTCTCCCGGGAGTCGACGTAGGTCGCGCCGAGTTTCTCGATAATGTCGATCGTCGGATCCGGCCGGTCGCGCCGACCCAGACAGTACGTACGCTCGTAGCCGTAGGCGTACTGGAACATCGCGAGCGTGAGGAGGCCGAGCGAGCCGTTTCCGAGTACCATCGCGGATTCGGGTTGCCACTCGAACGCCGACCGGGAGGCGTGGGCGTGCTCGACCGCCTTCTCGCTGACGCTGATCGGTTCGACGAAAAAGCCGAGTTCGGCGAGTTCCTCGGGGATCGGAATCAGGTACTCCGCGGGACTGGTGAAGAACTCGGCCATGTAGCCATGGCCGCCGACGATTCCGCGCTCGATGTACGCGCCGTCGGGAGCCATGTCGGGTTCACCGCGCTCGAAGTACTCGTTGGTGCCGTCGGCCGGTGGACGCCGAACCGTCGGGACGACGACGTCCCCAGCCTCGAGTTCGGTGCCGTTTGGGTCCTCGACGACGCCGACGGCCTCGTGGCCCAGCACGATGTGGTCTTCACCCTCGGGAAGTCCGCCGTGGCCACCCTCGATCACCTCGTGGTCCGTGCCGTCGACCCCGACCCGGAGCGTCCGAACGAGCGCCTCACCCTCGCTCGGCTCGGGGACCGGTTTCTCGAGGAGTTGTGGGCCGTCGCTACCGGGCTCGACTGCGATAACCTTCATTGTCGGACGCTCCGAACCCGCCAGCAATAAATGTACCCGATGTCGAGTAAATCGTCGTCTCCGTGCCGTCGTGTCCTCGAATTGCCACGGCGGTGGCGCCGCTGTGAACGCGACGGTGTCACAGAAGTCGACTGGCTCGCGCCGCGCTACTGCCTCGCACGCGCCTCGTCGACCGTCTCGACGAACGCGGCGGCGGACTCGCGGACGGCGTCGAAGTCGCCCTCGGCGATGGCGTCGTAGTCGACGAGCGCGCTGCCGGCGCCGACTGCGATGGCGCCTGCATCCAGGTAGTCGGCCGCGTTCTCCGTGGAGATGCCGCCGGTCGGGATGACGTCGACGTCGCCGAGCGGGCCGCGAAGCGCGCCGATGTGGCCCGGGCCGACGGTCGAGGCGGGGAACATCTTCAGGATATCTGCGCCCGCCTCCATCGCTTCGATCGCCTCGGTCGGCGTCATCACGCCGGGGGCCGAGAGCACGTTCTGGCGGTTACAGACCTCGACGACCTCGCGCCGGCAGCCGGGCGAGACGACGAACTCGGCGCCGGCGTCGATCGTCGCCCGGGCAGCCGGGCCGTCGAGGACTGTCCCCGCGCCGACGATCGCGTCGGTGTCGGCCAGTTCTCGGTCGACGGCGGCGATCTTCTCGGTCGCGCGCGTGCCGTCGGCCGTGATCTCGATGCCGACGACGCCACCCTCGTAGATGGCGCGGGCGGCCGGCACGATGTCTTCCTCGTCGATTCCCCGGAGGACGGCGAGGACGCCGCCCTCGACGATCCGCTCTCTGACCTCGGTCGGAGCTGTCATCTGTCCTGTGATAGTCGGTGGCCGGTATTTGTTCCGTTCGGTCGACCGTCGGTCGCCAATCTGCACGCGCCTGGCTCGGTATCTTTGCACACGCCCGGCTCGGTACCGGCCGTTATAGAATACGAATCCCTGCGCGCTTACAGGCTCGCTACTGCTTCGAGAGCAATCTCGATGGCGCGGCCGACGTTGTTCTTTGCCTTCTCGGGGAGCTCGTCGTCCTCGGTGTCGGTTCCCTTCTGGGTTCCCTCGACGAGATTGCCATCGACGGTACAGATGGCGCCCGCACGAAGCCCCTTCCGGCGTGCCAGCGTGAACAGCGACGCCGCCTCCATCTCGACGGCGAGCAGCCCTGCAGCCTCCCAGTCGGCGACTGCGTCGTCGCTCTCAGCGTAGTAGGCGTCGTCGGTCGCAATTGGGCCGACGTGTATCTCCTCATCGTTCGCCTCGGCGGCCTCGACCAGCGCCGAGAGCGCCTCGTAGTCCGGCACTGCGGGGTACTCGACGCCCTCGTACCGTTTGGTCGTCCCTTCGTTTTTCGCCGCGCCGGTCGCAACGATCATGTCGCCGATCTCGATTCCCGCCTGCAGCGCCCCGGTCGTCCCGACGCGCACGAGCGTCTCGACGCCGACGGCCGCCAGTTCCTCGACGGCGATCGCTGCCGAGGGGCAGCCGATTCCGGTCGAACAGATCGTGAGGTCCTGGCCGCCGTAACTCGCGTTGACGAGCTTGTACTCTCGGTTTTCTGCGATCGTTTCGACGTCCTCACAGTAGCTCGCGATCCGATCGACGCGGCCCGGATCGCCGGGGAGGAGTGCAATCTCGTGTACGTCCCCCTCGTCGACCAGCAGGTGTGGTTGTGTTGCCATACCGCCGCTTTCGGTGGCGGCGAGAAAAAATTTCCCTGACGCGTCGGCCACCGCTGGCGACGTGAACTGGTGAGTGGTGCCCCTCGGACCGCAGCGATCGTCGCTACCGCGCTGGATCAGTAGACGTGGACGCTCTCCGGCCGTACGACCACGGTCGCGTGATCGACGTCGAACCGGACTTGGCCGTTCGCTCGTCCACTCCCGACGCAGGTATCGGCGAACAGCGCGTCGAGCGCCTCGGGATCGACGTAGTCATACAGCCGCGTGCTGGATGCCGTCACGTCCTCTCCGTGAAACTCCGCGAGCGCCGTTGCAACCGCCACGCTCGCCGGTTCATCGTGGTCCCGATCGTACCGAACGCGTCGTCCGCTATCCCCGTTCGAAACCGCGCTGGTCCTTGGTTTCATCATGTCTCTCACACTGTCACGGATGTGTGACTGTGTGGATGATATGCCAACCTCTCACAACATATATCTATCGTCAGACAGCACCGTCTGAGAACGACACTGGTGTCTGCCCCAACATAGCTTCGACACGGGAATAACCGTACTGGTCAGCGACGTGTCGTGAGAATCCGTTCGACGGCTGCGACGGACGGGGCGCTGCGGGCACCCTCGCTGGCAGCGGCCAGCGCGCCGCAGGCGTTCGCGTATGCCAGCGCCTGCTCCGGCCCTGCAGATCGAAGCCGCGCCGCGATGAACCCCGCGGCGAATGCGTCGCCCGCGCCGGCCGTATCGACAGAGTCGACGTCGAACCCGGGGTGGGCGTACGTGCCGCTCGGATCGTGCAACTCGGCGCCGTCACCGCCGTACTTGACGACGACGGTTCGATCGTCGAACGTCGACTCGTCGCCCTCCGCGTTGAGGACTGCCTCAACCTCGCTGTCGGTGGCGAAGATGACGTCCACAAGCGCCAGCGTCTCTCCGTAATCGCGCTCGCGGAGTCGGCGGCCGGGATCGAAGCTGACGGTCACGCCCGCCGTCGCGGCGATTCGGGCGATCGCCGCGGCCGTCTCGGGGCGCTGGCTCGTGAGATGGACGTGTGATGCCGACTCGATCTGAGATGCGTCGACGTCTTCGGGAGAGATTGCCTCGTTGACGCCGTCGTTTCCGAGGACCGAGACCTCACCGTCGTCGTCGACGAGCAGGTACTTCACTGCCGTCTGAGCGCCTTCGACGACGCGCAATCCTGAGAGTGAGACACCCGCCTCGCCGAGTTCACGTCTGGCGAGCAGTCCGTTGTCGTCGTCGCCGACGCTCCCGATCAACCCGACGTCGACGTCCAGTGCAGCGAGAGCGGCCGCCACGTTCGCGGCGCTCCCGCCGCCCGACTGGCGCTGTGTTCGTATCGCCGCCTCGCCGTCGGGTTCGGGCAGTCGGTCGACCCGCAGCGTCACGTCCCAGTTGACGTGACCGGCGGTGAGCACCGTGACCATTCGTCGGCCGAATCGTCGTGGTCGGACGAGAAAACGCTGGCGCTCGCTCTCGCGTTCGGTCGGCCGGCTGGATGGGGCTGAACACTGTGCGTGAGAAAAAGGCGACTATGCGACCGTAAACAGCAACACGTTGTGGACGGCCGGTCCGAGACCGACCGCGGCGACGAGTGCCAGCAGCAGCCGCGCTCGCTTCGGATCTTCGCGGACGAAGTCGGCGAACAGGCCGACCACTACAAGCGAGAGCCCGACCTTCACGAGGACGAACAGCCAGCCAGCGCCGATGAGGTCGTACGTCGGGAGTGACTCGGCCGCTTCGAGGATCGCTCTCGAAGCGGGGACGGTCTCTGCCGCGCCGAGGATGTCGTAGCCGATCGCAGTCGAGACGCCATCTAACGTGTGGCCGACGACAACGACGACGCCGGTCGCCCCGGTGACGGCGGCGACGTCTTCGAACCAGTTCGCGAGTGCCAGCCACGCCATCACGGAGACGAGCGCCGCCAAGACGATCGAAACGACGGGCCAGAAGGGGCTGAACGTGCCGCTATCCCACCCCACGAACAACACCGCTGTCGCGGTGGCCCCAAAGAGTGCGACACCCACCATGCCGAGCAATCCCTCGATCGAGTCGAGCAATCCACTTCCGTAGAGGTAGATCGCGACGATCCAGACGAGGCCGGCCAGCGCTGCCGTCGTCAGGTAGACCGTCGGCGCGCCGAACAAGTCCGCGAGGATGCCAGGTGCGGCATCGATCTGATAGAGGACGTGAAACGTCGATCCGAGCACCATCCACGGAACCAGCGCGAGCACCGTTCGGTCGGTCACCGGCGGTCCGAGCGTCCACAGTATCGCCGCGAGGGCGACGAGCAGGACCACGAGCGGAACGAGGAGTTCCAACGCCGGTAACGCGAACCCGTCGGGAAGTACCATACGCCCGAATAGTTCGGAGCACCGACTAACAAGTTCCGGTTAGTCCGGTTGTCCACCAGCCCCTGCCCGCACGGCCCCGACCGCTACAGCTCCCAGGGGGCAGCCGTCGTCTCGCCAAAGAGCTCTCGCATCAGCGTGACGATGCTCTCGGGTGGGAACTGGCCGCGCTCGGTAACGATCGCGTCGACGTATCGCGGCGGTGTGACGTCGAACGCCGGGTTTTCGACGGTGAGCCCCGAAGCTGCCTCGTCGCTCTCGATCTCGGAGTGCTCGTCGGCCGAGAGTACTTCGGCTGGTTCGCGCATCTCGATTTCGACGGTGTGTCCCGTCATCGTGTCCGGGTGGAGCTTGATCGTCTGAGCGGCGACCATCACGGAGGTTCCACGTTCGCGGGCAATCACGGCCAGCCCGCTGGTTCCGATCTTGTTGATCACGCTGCCGTCGGCTGCGATGCTGTCGGCGCCGACGAGGAGGTGGTCTGCCTCTCGGAGGTAGCGCCGGGCCGCGTTGTCGACGATCATCGTCACTGGAACGCCCCACTCGCGCAGCTGTCGGGCCGTGAGGTGACCCTGCGTTCGCGGGCGCGTTTCGGGGACGATCGCCTCGATGTGCTTGCCGTCGGCCAGCGCCGCCTCCACGCAGGCCAGGGCGTCCGTCGAGTGGCAGTGAGTCATCACTACGTCGCCATCACGCAGTCGATTCGCGCCGATCTCGCCCAGTTCGTCCTGGGCGCGTTCTAGATCGCGCTGGAACTGCTCGGCGCGCTCGACCGTCGCAGACTGTAGCTCCGGGACGCGCTCGCCTTCGACGCCGCGGAGAACGTACCGAAGGGCGTTCGGCAAGCTGACCGCGGTCGGTCGCGTCTCGTAGAGTTCCCGCGCGGCGGCGCGGAGTTCGGCGCGAAACGCCTCGGGGGTCTCGGCTGTCGACTGCTCGGCCTGGGTCGCCAGCGCTTCAGCGGCGGCGCCGGCGATCGTCGCTGCTCCGCGGATCTCCATCTCGGCGATGGCGGTGGCAGTGGTCTCGACGCTCGGGTCGACTCTCGTCATCACCGGCCGTTCGAGCCGGGGCACAAAAAGGAACCGGGCGGATTTTTACCGTCTCGGCTGCTGGAGCCCGTATGAACCGGCGCGAACTCGCCCCGCTGATCGATCACACCGCCCTCGGCCCCGAGACGACACCCGCGGCCGTCGAAACCGTCGTCGACGAGGCCCAAGCGCGGGGAATGAACGCCTGCATCCCGCCCTGGTCCGTCGCCGCGGTCCGCGAGCGTGCCCCCGATCTCACGATCGCGACGGTGGTCGGCTTCCCCCACGGACAGCACGACTCCGACGTCAAGCGACACGAGGGCGTCCGCGCCTGGAAGGCTGGCGCCGACGAGCTCGACGTCGTCATCAACGTCGGTCGCCTCCGGGCCGGTGAGGACGACGCTGTCCGGGCCGAAATCGCAGAGCTCGTCGCCGCGGTTCCGATTCCGATCAAAGTCATCGTCGAGACCTCGCTGCTCGACGACGAGGAAACCCACCGCGCATGCGAGGCTGCTGCCGCGGCGGATGCGGCGATGGTCAAAACCGCAACAGGGTTCGCAGAAGGGGGTGCGACCGTCGCGGACGTCGAACTGATGAGTGAGCACCTCCCCGTCAAGGCCAGCGGTGGAATTGGGAGCTACGAGGAGGCGGTGGCAATGCTCGATGCCGGCGCGGCGCGGATCGGTGCCTCGAGCGGTGTCGAGATTGTAGACGGCGCACCGGAATCGTAGCGGAGAGATCGGGGTTCGAGACGGCACAGTAGCACCCAATCTGTCGTGTCGAGCGCTACTCCGTCTGCAACAACTGCTCGATGGCCGACGAGTCGTCCGTCCCGAGCGCCGAGCGGACGAGCAAGTGGCCGCCGAGCTCCGCGAGTCCGATTACGTCGTCCGCGCCGGCGCGACGGAGTTTCTCGACGTTTCGGCGATCGGTAGCGGCCGTGACGATGCGGACGTCGGGATTCAGCTCACGGGCCGTGAGGACGCTCAGGGCGTCTTCGGCGTCGTGGTCGGTCGCCACCAGTACCGCCTTCGCCCGCTTGATACGGGCACGCTGGAGAGGCCCCTCGTCGCTCGGGTTCGCAGTCAACACGCGGATGTCCCTGCTCGAGAGGTCGCTCGCTGCAGACTCGTCTCGGGTGATGACGACGAAGGGGACGCCACTGTCGTCGAGTTCGGTCACGATCGGTTCCGTCAGGTCCCCGTAACCGAGAACGAGGACGTGCTCGTCTAAGCGTTCGAGTTCTGAGTCGGTCATCTTTCCTAAGGTCTTCGTGATGCGTGCCTGGATCGCTGGTCCGACGAGCGCCCCGATGGCGATACCGAAGCTGGCGACGCCGAGGACGACGACGGACATGGTAAACAGCTGTGCTTCGGCGGTTTCGGGGCCGATATCGCCGTAGCCGACCGTACTGGAGGTGATCAAGGTGAAGTAGAAGGCGTCGAGAACGGTCTCGACGCCGTCGAACTGCTCTCGCAGCGCGTACGCGCCGAAGGTCCCGTACAGCTGTACACCAAGCAGCGCCCCGCCAGCGGCGATCTGGGTCGTCGTCAGCGAGAGCGATCTGTCGAACCGGTTTCGCGTGGCGAGCAACAGGGGGATCGAGAGAAGCGAGAGGACGACGAGCGGCAGGGAGTACTGACTCACCTGAAGCAATCCCTGGACCGCCGTCACTGGCATCAGTATCAGGGTCGCATACCAGCCGGCCCGCAGCCCGCGCCGGAGTGCGAGCGCGCTCCCGACCATCAGAAATCCCGTGAACGCGCCGGTGAAGCCGACTGTCTGTTGGACAGCGTCCGGAACCTGTCCCGCGAGCGGCCCGTAGTCGACGGTCTCCTGGCCGATGTTGAAAACGCCAGTGACGACAGAGAGCAACGCCACGGCCAGCGCGAGGGCGACGGCTGCTCGCGTGGTCACGATCCACCGCCAGTTGTCGGGCAACCGCTCGACGACGCGCTCGCCAACCATACATACCGGTCTGCGACGCGCTCAGTTAAACGTCTCCGTCTCGGTCACTCCCCCATCTCGGCCACTCGAGGATCCGGGAGCGGTAGCTACTTGCCCGCGGCGGCGATATCGACGCACATGGAGTGGAAGCTGTTCGCCGATCTCGCGGAGGTCGCCGGAGATCGCCACGTCGCCGTCGACGTCGAGGACGGTGCGACCGTCGGAGACGCCCTCGACGCCCTACTCGCAGACCGGCCGGCGCTCGACGAGCGCGTCCGAACCGACGGCGGCGAGTTGCGCCCGCAGATCAACGTGTTGCGAAACGGGACCGACGTCGACGCCGACGACGGACTCGGCGATCCGGTCGAAGAGGGCGACGAACTGGCCCTGTTCCCGCCGGTCAGCGGCGGGTAACGATGTCCCAGATCGGCGGACGGTCGGCACGGTAACGCTTCTGGTTACCCAGCGGTTTTCTCGTCTCTCCGCCAACGGACCGTATGGTCGACGTCGAGAGCCCAGCCCCAGACACCCGAATCGGCCGAACCGCGCTCCGCGTAGCTGAACGCGAGGAGGTCACGGCGTTCTACCGGGACGTCGTCGGGCTCACGGTGCTCAGCCGTGAGGCGGAGCGGACGGTACTCGGTGCGGACGGGACGGAGCTTCTGGTCCTCTCGGGCGGCGGTACGGCCGCCCCCCGCGGGCGATCGGAAGCCGGGCTCTTTCACACCGCGTTCGCGGTTCCGACGCGTGCCGATCTGGGCGACGCGCTGCGTCGCGTTCGCGACCGCTGGCGCCTCGACGGCGCGGCCGACCACGGCTTCAGCGAGGCGCTGTATTTTACCGACCCGGAGGGTAACGGCGTCGAGGTCTACCGCGATCGGCCTCAGGAGGCGTGGCCCAGAACCGACGGGGGCGACCTTCGGACCATCCAACAGCCCCTCGGTCTCGAAAGACTCGCGGCCAACGCAGCTGGAGCCGACCGGGCGCCGGCCGGGACCACGGTGGGCCACGTCCACCTCGAAGGGACCTCGACCGCCGCCGCCAGATCGTTCTACGTCGACGCGCTCGGCTTCGCCGTGACGATCGACCTCGCCCCGTCGGCGCTGTTCGTCGCGGCGGGTGGCTACCACCACCACGTCGCCGTGAACACGTGGAACGGGCGGTCGAGCCCGAAGACCGCAGACACCCGTGGGCTGGCCTGGTTCGAGCTCGTCGTCCCGGACGCCGCCGCACTTGGGGCGCTTCGCGAGCGCTTCGGGGAGCGCGACGTTTCGGCTCGGGACCGTACAGAGGGGATCGAACTCGCGGCGCCCGACGGGATCTCGGTTCGGGTGCGACGGGAGGGCTGAGTGTGTCCCCCGGCCCTCGCCGATCGTTTGACGGCAACGCCCGATGGGTGCGACTGGGAGCGAATCGGTCTCCGCAACGTCGTCATTTCGACGCACTGGCCGGTCATCTTCCGGCAGCTCTGTCGACACCAACGTCGTTGCCCGCTCACTGAACGTCAGAACACATCTTCATTCGAGACTGATTTTCCATGAAATGCGTAACCTTATTTCCCCTTCGGCAGCAGACCTGCGTATGGACAAGGGAAACCGGGAGATCGTAGCGCATGTCCTGCTTCCGGTCGCCAACGAGGAGGACGCTCGCGCGACGGCTCGGACGTTAGAGCCGTATCAGCCCGATCGCGTAACGGCACTCCACGTGGTCGAAAAGGGCGAGGGGGTTCCGGACAAGACGCCCGTCGAACAGTCCGAGGAGATCGCGGCCGACTCGTTTGTAGCCGTCCGAACGGTGTTCCCTGACGCCGACGGACGAAAATCGTACTCACGAGACGTTACGGAGGCCATCTTCGACGTCGCCGATGAGATCGACGCGACCGCCATCGCCTTTCGCTCGCGAGCCGGTAGCCGGATCACACAGCTCCTCTCCGGAGACCGGTCACTCAAACTAGTTACGCAAACCGATCGGCCGGTTATTGCACTTCCACGGCAGGATACAGATGACTGACAACGACGAAGAGCTCGCCAAAGACATCGGGCTCGTCTCCGCGATGACGATCGGCATGGGGACGATGATCGGGGCGGGGATCTTCGTCCTTCCGGGCGTCGCCGCCCGGGAAGCCGGCCCGATCGTCGTTCTCTCCTTTATTATCGGCGGCATGATCGCGATGCTAAACGCACTCTCGGTGTCGGAACTGGGGACGGCGATGCCGAAAGCCGGCGGCGCGTACTACTACGTCAACCGCGCTCTCGGGCCGGTGTTCGGCTCGATCTCTGGGCTTGGGGACTGGCTCGGGCTCGCCTTCGCGTCTGCGTTCTACACGATCGGCTTCGGGCAGTATCTGGGCGAGTTACTCGAGTTGCCGTCGATTCTCTTTCTCAACAGCGTTCAGGTCGGGGCCATCCTCGCCGGTGTGATCTTCGTCGGCGTCAACTACATCGGCGCCAAAGAGACCGGCGGCATCCAGACGGTGATCGTGACGATTCTGCTCGTGATCCTGGGCGTCTTCGCGCTCGTCGGCTGGTTCTCGTTCGACTGGGCGACGGTGACGGGGTCGGGTGGCTGGGCGCCCGAAGGCACGGCCGAGATTCTGCCCGCTACCGGGCTCGTGTTCGTCTCATTTCTCGGGTACGCGAAGATCGCAACCGTCGGCGAGGAGATGAAAAATCCCGGCCGGAATCTCCCGATCGCGATCGTCGGCAGCGTCGCCATCGTCACCGTCCTCTACGGCATTCTCGTGACGATCATGCTCGGAATCGTCCCGTGGCCGGACCTCAGCCGCGACGCGCCCGTCGCGCAGGCGGCCGAGGTGGCGTTCGACGACTTCCCCGGCGGTGCTGCCGGCATCGCCGCCACGGTCATGACACTCGGCGCGCTGCTGGCGACTGCCTCCTCGGCGAACGCCTCGATTCTGGCGTCGGCCCGGATCAACTTCGCGATGGGACGGGACAAGATCGTTACCGACTGGCTGAACGAGATCCACCCCCGCTTTGCGACGCCGTACCGGTCGATCGCCGTTACCGGCGCTCTGATCGTCGGCTTCGTCATCCTGCTGGGGACCGATATCGAGGTTCTGGCAGAAGCCGCGAGCGTCCTCCACCTCATCGTCTACGCGCTGTTGAACGCCGCTTTGATCGTCTTTCGGGAGACCGACCACCCGAGTTACGACCCCGAGTTCCGGGTGCCCCTGTATCCGATCGTCCCGATTCTCGGGATCGTCCTCTCGCTCGGACTGATCTACTTCATGACCCCCGAAGCACAGATCCTCGCCGTCCTGTTCGTGGTCGGTGCGCTCCTCTGGTACGCCCTCTACGCTCGCCGAAAGACCCCCATCGAGGGAGCACTCGGCGAGTACGTTCGCGAGCGACCCGACGAGATGCCCGACTTCGCCGTCTCTGCTGCAGAAGCTGCCTCTCCCGAGGGAGCACAACCCTACTCCGTGATGGTTCCCATCTCGAACCCTCGGACGGAGACCGAGCTGATCTCGCTGGGAAGCACGCTGGCAAAGCAACACGACGGCGTGGTTCACGCGGTCCACATCGTACAGGTACCCGACCAGACGTCGCTCGAACACGTCTCCGAGCGACTCGACCGATTCGACCCGAACTCGGAGCAGTTGATGGCGAGCGCTCGAGAGACGGCCGCAGAGCACGGTGCTGAGATCGAAACTCACACCGTCGTCTCTCACCGCTCCTTCGAGGAAATCTTCGACTCGGCCGAACGGCTGAACGCCGACAGCGTGGTCCTCGGGTGGGGTCCCGACCGAGCGTGGTCCAGCGGCCGAACCGGTGGCGCACTGGACGAGCTGACGATGAACCTGCCCTGTGACTTCCTCGTCTTCAAGGATCGCGGGTTCGACCCCTCCCGTATCCTGCTGCCGACCGCCGGCGGTCCCGACTCGGACCTGAGCGCGGAGGTCGCCAAAGCGTTCCGCGACGTACACGGCTCCGAGATCTCCGTGCTACACGTCGTCGACGAACAGACCCAGCGAGGGAAAGGGATGAGCTTCGTCGGCGAGTGGGCCGACGACCACGGCCTCGGCGATGCGAACTTCCTCGTCGGAACGGATGGCGACGTGCAGGGAGCTATCGCCGACGCAGCCGAAGACCACTCCCTCGTGTTGCTCGGTGCAACCGGACGTGGACTGCTCTCGCGGCTGCTCGGCGACTCGCTCGTGTTCGAGGTTGCTGACGAACTCGAATGCTCGGTACTGCTCTCCGAACGGCCCACGTCGGAGTCCCTTCGCGAACGGGTGCTCGGACGGTCCAAAGACGAACGGGCCGACGCTGTCGAACAGTAGGGCTCGGCCGGCGCTGTGTCGGCGGCCCGATTTCGGATCCTCTCGGCTTCGAACGCTACAGCAAGAACTGTACTGTCAGTCGCTACGTCCAGGGAACCGAGCGATCCTGAATCTCGCCGGCCAGCGAGGTCCCCATCGCCTCCTCGACGTCCTCCGCGTTGGCGAGCGCCCACATGAGCTTCACTGTCGCCGTCTCGGGGAGTACGTCCTCTCCTTCGACGACGCCCGCCTCGAGCAGGTCGCGACCGGTGTCGTAGACACGGTCACAGACCCGCCCCTCGAGACACTGGCTGGTCATCACGACGGTCGTCCCGTCCGCGATCAGCGACTCGATTTTGGGGATCAGGTCCGTGTGGACGTGGCCGAGGCCGGTCCCCTCGACAATCAGCCCTGCCGAGCCCTCGGCGACGTCGAAAAAGGCGGGGTCCATCCCCGGCGTGAACTTCACGAACTCGACGTCGGTCGCTACGTCCGATGCGATAGCAAGGTCGGCCTCGCCCCGCTCGCGGTGCTCGCGGCGGAAGGACACTTCCTCGCGTTCGTAGTCCACCTCGCCGAGCGGTTCGGCGCCGACGGTCTCGAAGGCGCTCCGGCGCGAGGTGTGGCTCTTGCGGACCCGGGTCCCGCGGTGGAGCGCACAGGTCGTGTCGGACTCGCTCGCGTGCATGCAGACCAGCACCTCCGCGCAGTCTGCTTTCGCGGCTTCGACGGCGCAGACGGCGTTCATCACGTTGTCCGAGGACGGTCGGTCCGCGGAGCGCTGGCTACCCGTAAAGACGATCGGGACCGGCGTCTCGAGCATGAAAGCAAGCGCGGCGGCCGAGTACTGCATCGTGTCCGTCCCGTGCATGACGACGACGCCGTCGGCGCCGGCTTCGATCTCTTCGTGGACGGCTTCGGCGAGTTCCTGCCAGGTCGCCGGCTCCATGTTCTCCGAGAGGATGTTCGTCACGACGCGCCCGCGGTAGTTCGCCCGGCCCGCGAGGTCCGGAACCGCCCGGAGGACGTCCTCGGCGTCGAACTGGGCGGTGACCGCGCCGGTCCGGTAGTCGATCGTCGAGGCGATGGTGCCGCCCGTCGAGATCAGCGAGATCGTCGGCAGTTCCTCGTCGAAGGTGATCTCGGAGCCGCCCTCGTCTGTGCCGCCGTCTTCGACGTCGTAGACGTCGCTCTCGATGACGTCGACGTCGGCCCCCTCGCGTTCGACACCGACGTTGTAGCCGCCGTCGAGTTTCACGACGAGGTGGTCGTCGGTACTCGAGGGGAGTAAGACGCCCTCGTAGCTGCGCTCGTCCGCGTCCACGCTGACGCGATCGCCTGGATTCATGTGCCCGGGTTGCGGTCGCGCGGACTTGAAGGCACCCTTTCGATGGGCGAAGCTATCGCCGCAGGGAAAGGTCCATAGTCCCGGCTCACCTCGCCTGACACATGAGTGATCGCTCGGAGGAGGTGACGACCGATCGGGACGAGCCCTCGACCGACGAGCTCGTCGCCGAGACAGAGCGGCTTCTCTCCGGAGACGCCGATCTCGAAGCCGACGAGGCGACCGAGGATCGGTCGAGGGGTGTCGACGGGCTGTCCGATTCGTGGTCCGGGTCTCCGTCCGAGGAAGCGGCGACGGACTCCGAGACGTCGGGCGACACCTCGACGTCGCGGCTGGGGTCGCTTGGCGCGCGACTCTCACCAACGCGGTACTTTTCGGTGGGTGCCTTCCTCGTCTGCTTACTCGCCGTCGGGACCGGACTGTTCGTCGGCGATCTGCTCGTTCCGGTCGCCGGTCGTCTCCTCGGCATGTTCCTCGCGGCGCTGCTGGCCGGACTCGTCGCCCCGACGCGACGGTACCTCGAAGTGGCCGCCGCCGGAATTTCCGTCGGTGCCGTCTCGTCGGTGTTCAACTACGCCGTGCTGACGCTGATCGGCGGTATCGGTTCTCCACTGGCACTCGGCGCGACGGCTGGGCTGGTCGTCTGCGTCCTCGGCTACTACTTCGGTCGCGACATCCGTGACGGCTTTTTGCGGGAGGTGTAGCTGCTGTCGCCGATTACTGATCACTTCTTGTCGCCAGTTCCCAGCCGCGTTCCGTCCGCGTGACGACTCCTTCGTCGGCCATCGTCTCGAGTAACTCCGCGACCAAATCGCGAGGCGCGTCGACGTCGCGGGCGAGGTCGTCGACGCCCTTGGGCTCCGAACGGATGCTCGCCAGTAGATCCGCATAGATGCGACTCTCGGGGCCGCCGCCGACGCTCTCGGAGATGTGATCGAGCGTGTCACAGAGTCGGCCCTGTACCCACCGCTGGGCCAGCGAGAGCTCGTTTTCGAGCTGTTCGAGGCGCTCGACGGTTCCCAGCAGATCTGCGAGTTCGTCGGTCTCTCCGTCGGCGACTTCAAGCGAGAGGTGCCGGCAGGTGGTGATGTCGAAGCTGTTGTTCGACGGATAGGCGCTCTTGCTCGCGAAGCCGTACGGCGAGACGCTGACCTCGAGGCGGACGTTTCTGGCGATGTGAAAGTACTTGCGACGCTGATCGTCGACGCGGCTCTCGACCATCCCTGCTTCTTCTAGCTTGCGGAGGTGTTCGATGACCGCCTTGGGGCTGACGCTTAGATATTCGGAGATCTCGGTTACATAACACGGTTTCCGCGCGAGAAGCCGCAGAATGCGCCGCCGGTTCTCGTTTCCGAGGAGGTCCAACAGCGCAGCTGAGTCCATCAGCGGCCGCTAGGCGATGGGTGATCAAAAGCGTGTCTCTCCGTCCGACGAGGGGGCCGATATCGGTCGCCCAGACGGCATTCGACCCGGCGCTCAAGGACCGGAGTCCGCAGGTGGCCCGGCTTCGTCCGGCGGACCGGACTCGGTTTCAGCAGACGAGTTCTCCGCAACCGCTGTGCCAGGTGAAGGGTCGACTCCCGCGAGTTCGGTGGCAATGGCGGCCACCTCGGAGCCGTTCAATGCGTCGGCGTTCTCTCGGAGCTCAGCGAGGGCGTCAGTATCGACGTTCGCGTCCTTAGCGCGCGTCTCGGCCTCGTCGATAGCATCCTGGATGGTGGTGAGTTCGACGGCGTGTCGGGTCAACCGCGCGTTGTAGACTGTCTCGTTCACCGCCCCATCCCGTTCGTCGATCGCGTTTCTGTCGGCCGACATCGACTCGAGACGTTCTTCGAGGGTCTCGATCCGGTCTGTGACGATCGCCTCCTGCTCCGCTTCGGACGCGTCCTCGAACATCCCCTCGAAGATCGCCGCATCAACCGTGCTCTCCGTTTCTGCGGCGTTCGATTGGACGAATTGAGCCATATCCGTTCCGCCCTCGGTGGGCGCCGCCTCGTCGGCTGGCTCGACTGCAGACGGAGCTGCGTCGTCGACGACGGCGACGCTCGCCATCGGCGCGATTGCCAGCCCAATCACGGCGCTTGCAATCAACAGAGCAACACCGCAACTCGCTCTCATCACATCCGGATCGGCTCGTTACTCATAAATAGGCAGGCTTTCGTTCTGACCGTTTCGCGTCCGTTCACGTCCGTTTGAACCTGGCGTAAGCGGTCGTCTCAGACACTCAGACCGTTTTGTCCGTATGACTGTACGTCTTCCCGATACGTCACTCGTCTCCGTTGCCTCTCGCCGTAGCTCGGTGGTCGAATTGCACGTCGATATAAACGATGCGCGCAATAGTTATGCGTGACGAGACCATGGTGGATGATAGCATGTTCGAGACCTTCTCGCGCAGCTACTATCTCGGACGCCTCTACGTGACCCCCACCGAGGGCGACCGTGCGCTCATGCACGGCGAGCAACACGAGCGAATCAACGAGGAAGTGTATGCCACCGGCGAGGGCGTCGAACGCCTCGACGCCCCACTCGTGATGAAACTCGAGTCGAGTCACTTCCCGGTCCACGGCACCGATGCCGTCCCCGCGAACACGCTCGCGGTGCCCGAGCCCCTGCTCGCGGCGACCGACATTCGGAATCCACCCTCCCTCCAGCAGGTGTTACTCGCCCGCCGCGAACGGGCGCGCCAACTGCTCGCGTTCGCGGGTTGGGGCGGCCCGATGACGTCAGGCTCCGGCGAAACCGGGGGTTAGAAGTGCCCCGCGGCCGCGTTTTTGCGCGATGATCGACGAGCTGCTGGGTCGCGCGTCGCTCAAAGAGCGCATCGACGAACTCGAGGCGGAGGCCGAGCGGTTGCGTCGACGCTACGAGGCAGAGTCCGAGCGCCGATCCGAAGCCGTCACGGCGAAACAGACGGCCGAGGAGCGCCAGAATCGGTTAGAAGACCGTATCGCACAGCTCGAAGGGGAACTCGAACGCCGAGAAGGTGATGGCAGGACGGACCTCGAGTTTCGACGCCGGGAACAGCTACGCGGGAGCCGTCTCCGATCTGTCCTCGATCGCCTCGAGTCCGTGCGTGCCGGTGACGAGGGTGCGTTCACGGCGACCATCGATGACGACGGCGAGGTCGAGACCGCCGTCGGTGCCGATGGGCAAGTTCCGGACGAAGTCGCGACCGTGCTGGGAGAGCGAACCGCGCTTCTCGCCGACGCCGGCCCCTGTCTGCTTTGCGTCGACGACGCCGGACTCGTCGCGACGACGCTCGACCCCCCGCTGTTGCCGTCGGTCGACCCCGTTTGGGACGATCGCTTCGCTCTCGATCGCTCGTGGTTTCTGCCGACGGGACGGTACGCACTCGCGCTCGTCCGGACGGACCTCTTCGCGGTCGGCGTCTACGAAGACAGCGAGTGCGTCCGCTCGCGGGGCTTCGAGAGCGACGTCAAAGGGACTCACTCGAAAGGCGGCTTCTCTCAGGCTCGCTTCGAGCGCATCCGCGACGAGCAAATCGACGCCCACCTAGACCGCGCTGCAGACGCCGTCACGGACGTCCGGGCCGACGTCGATCAGTTCTACCTAACCGGCCAGCGCGGCGTTCTCGAGCCGTTCGCGACGGAAGCCGGCCTCGAGCCGGATGCGAGCGTCGCCGTCGACGCGACGGGCGATCCCGAACCGGCACTCGACGACGCCTTCCGATCGTTCTGGACGACGGATCTGCAGACATTGTGAGCCGTCGGCGTCGTGTAAACCATAACGACGACACTGGTCGCCGAAATCCGGGAAGCGATTTAGGAGCATCGAGGTGGTGTGATTCGACGCGATGTCCGACGAGCACACTTCGATTCGACGGCGAACGCTGTTGCGCACGGCGGGGAGTGCAATCGCGGTCGCGCCGGCCGCGTCGGTGACGGCTGGAGCGGCCGACGACAGTGGGGACCGGCGCTCGTTGCACTCCTGGGGCTGTCCCGATGCGACGACCGAACCGAGCATGGGTGACTGTGCAGGCGCAAGCTGGGGCGGCTGTGCCGACGATCACCCCGAAACCGAGGCCTTGCAGGACGCGGTTCGGGAGACCCTCGAAACCGAGTATCCCGACGTAGGTGCGCTGGTTGATGCGGGATTCAAACCGTACTTCGACACCCTGATCGACGGCGAGGACGGCTGGTCACACTGGCTCCACCCCGACCATATCGGGGACAATCGGGTTCTCGACCCCGAGCGGCCCGAGTCAGTGCTGGTCGACAACGGCTC
Source organism: Halobacteria archaeon AArc-dxtr1 (assembly GCA_025517425.1). Lineage (NCBI taxonomy): Archaea > Methanobacteriati > Methanobacteriota > Halobacteria > Halobacteria archaeon AArc-dxtr1. The sequence goes on from JAOPJY010000001.1 coordinate 150,057, forward strand.
TTGGCGGTCGATCGGCGCGATGTTCATCGCGGTCGAGGACGGCGAACCGGTCGACCGGCCGCCGGCCGTCTACGAACTCGACGAAGAGGATGGAGATAGCGACGACCGCGATCACGACGATGCAGACAGCCATGCGGACAATGACCGCGATCACGACGATGCAGACGGTGACGGTTACGACCACGGTGACGGTCACGACCACGGCAACGGTGACGAGCAGCGATGTTCCCCGTGGCACTACCACGCCGGGCTCCCCGGTCGGTTCGCCTGGTGGTTCTATCAGCAGACCTACGCCGACGACGCGAATGCGGGGCTGGCACTACCGTGTCGGACGCCCTGTATGATGCACGTCTGGACGGTCGACCACCCTGACGGCGTCTACGCACACGGCGGTCCGCCGCCCGAGAATCGCGGGCGCTCGCCCGCGGCGGAGACAGGGTTCGAAACGAGTGCAACTCCCGGCGAGGATGAACTCGGGTGGGACGTACTACCCGACGACCTCGTTCCCGACGCGTTGCCGGACGATTTCCGGTGAGACGCCCGAATATGCTAACGAATGTGTTCGTACGGACTCTTGACAATATAATTCCTAGGATATTTCATTGAAACAATAGTGCGCTGTTACATGTGGTCACAAAGTATTTACCGGGCGGATAGTCACTGGAGGATGACGATCGAGGAATGACGTTGATCGAAAACTTGCTGAACCGAGTGCGGTCGCCGGGGGGCGGGGGAAGCGACGGCTACTACGAGTGTCGACAGTGCGGATGCACGCTTTCGAGAACGGACGACGCCTGTACGGCCTGTGGCTCCGAAGACGTCGCCAGCTTCATGCTGTAGATGCCGGAAGCGGACTCTGTTGGCCAGTCGCTCACCGAGTGACCGCCGAAGCAGACGGTTGTACGCGCGACCGCGACTGTCGTCGTCGCTGCGACGATCCAGACCAGCACGTCGACGCCGAGTACCGTCCCGGTCGCGGCGCTCGCGTCGAAAAAGAGGATCATCGACGCCGTCACGATCAGCCCGATGGAGGCAGTCTCACCTCACTCCTGTTCGCTTGCGCTAGCCGAGATCCTCGTCTCGCTCCGACTCTCGGAGAATGAACGGCCCCAGGAAGCGCCTCAGTCGGACTCCTCCCCGTAGCTGACGTCGAACGGTCCCTCATCGGGGTCTTTCTGCGGAAGCATCGGACCGACTGAGGCCGTCCGCCGGGTCACCGTCGCGGTTCGGAGAATGTACGACGTCAACAGCGCAAGCGGCGAGACGACGACCGCGAGGAGCGCGCTGACGACCCACGGGAGATAGTCGGCGCTGATTGTCGCCCCACCCAGATCCGCGTACAGAAAGCCGATGAGCATCGCCGAGAGGATCGCCGGCACGCCACAGTAGATCGTCAGCTGCGAGAATCGGGTGAGCTCGCGCTGGAGGTACGTCGTCTTGAAGTGTTCGCGGGCGACCGAAAACAGCTGGAGCGCGTCGATCAGCTCGTCGAGTGCCGCCTCCGCCTCCGGCGACAGCCGGTCGCCATACCGTCCCCGGAGGTGTCTGGCGGCGTACAGCTGCCAGGCGTCGTTGTAGCCGATCGCCGCTGAGACTGCCCCAAACGTGCCGAATTTCGTGTTTTCTAGGGTCTCGTCGACCCGTTCGGTGCTCTCATCGACGCGGTTCGTATACTGCTGTATCTCTGTCACGGTTTCGTCGTCGTGATCGGCGACGGCTTCGCCGAGAGTTTCGGCCCGGTCGTGGATCGACGCCACGAGCAACTCGAGTAGCCGCGTCGGTGACGCGGGAATCGTCGGCACCTCAGCCGTGTCGGCGGCGTCCTCACGAAAGGAGAGGACACCCGCGAGCTGTTCTTCTGATTCGCCGGCCGCGGCGAACTCCCGCGAGAGGATGAGCTGGTTGATCGAGACGACGAGCGTGACCAGCGAGAACGTCCCCGCGATCATTCCGCCTGCGAGACGAGTGATCGAGTCGTCGTTGACGAACGCGATGACGTCGATCTCGCCCAGTGTGAGAAATAGGACGAAGGTGCCGACCGAGAGCAGGGCTGCGATGAACAGCCGATCCGCCTCGACGAGGAACCACTCCCGAAGGCGGGTCCACGAGTTCGTCCGTTTGCCGATATCGGCTCCGTGGGACTCGACCGTCTCGTCGGTATCGGACGAACTCATATGGCCCCACGTTCGCCGTTGCCGACAATAAGGGCCTGCGTTGCACATCACGACGTGGGCTGTCTGACCGGAGCGGCGGTTCGCCGGGCTCGGTGCAAGGTCCGAACTAAAATGCGTTCGTGCGGTCACATCGTCTATGACCGGACAGCGAACGTCCACGGACGCGGTGAGGACTCGACCGACTCGCCGTCGCGTCCTCGCGAGCTTTGGGGCGGGCGCTGCTGCCGTGATCGCCGGCTGCAACGGCGTCGGTAGCGACGCCGCGCCGAGCTACGAGACCGGAACGGTCGGCGATATCGAGGGCGACGATCGAACAGCCGAGGAGATGGCCGCCGCGGAAGCCGTCGCCGAACAAGAGATCAACGAGGGCGTCACGCCGATCGACGCACTCTCCCTCAGCGATCACGAGTTCGTCCACGAAGACGACTACCGGGGATCGACCGTACAGGGAACCGCCGAGAACACCGGAGACGATCGGATACAGGTCGCCGAGGTTCGCGTCCGTGTCTCCAACGACGACGGCGAACACCTCGGCCGGTACCTCGATACCACTGGAGACCTCGAGCCGGATTCGACGTGGGCGTTCGAGGCGATCCTGCTCGAATCGCCCGCCGATATCGACGCCTACGACGTGACGGCGCTCGGAACGCCGACCTGAACTGGCTCGGTTCGCGAGGCCGTTTGCGCCGCGGATGTGGAGTGGCTACCCCTGTGTGTCTTCTAAGAACTCGCGGACGCGATCGTCGTGGCGTCTGAGCGCGTCGATCGCAGCGTCGGGATACTCCTCCGAGGGCGATCCGAGTCCGGGCTGTTCGTCCGGATTCGGCCATCCGACGACGATGCTCCCCACCGCACCCTCGGACTCGTGAGTCCTACACGCGTAATCGTATACACCTTCGACGTCGAACGTTCGGCCGAACGTCTCGCCCTCAGAGAGCGGTCCGCTCACCCAGGGGTCGGCGTCGTCTGGGATTCGCCGCTGCTCACCGTGGGTGGCCGGATGGTACGCAACCGTCTCTTGGCTTCCCGTCTCGACGACCCACTCGACCGTCCCGCCCTCGACGAGGTGGATGGCTGCCGGGTCGAGGTGGCCCGCCGCTGCGTCGCTTCCGACCTCGACGTCGACGTGTGGCTCCGGATCGCCCAGCTGTGGATCGTCCTCGCCCGGACTCTCGTCGAGACAGCCGGCAACCCCCGCCGTGAGGGTCGCCCCGCCCGTCGCGAGCAGTCGCCGACGCGTGGTCCATCGCCCGCTCATACCGTTCGTTCGGGCGTGGCTGCAAAAAGCGCCTGGCACGTCGTTGCCAGGTGAGGCGGTGACAGCACAGGGACACAGTTGCAGCGTGAGCGCTTTTGCGGGTTCGGAACGTACTCCAGTGACGCCTGTGCCAGACGTCGACGTCGATTTCGACGAGTCTGCCAACGAGCTAGATCTCAAAGACGAGTACAGCGCGACGGTCAACGTCTTCTTGCACTTTACCGTTCTCGGGTTGATCACCCTCGTCACCGGGCGACCGTTTCTCTTCCCCAGTCTGGGTCCGTCGGCGTACCTGATGGCGACCGGCGAGAAGGCCCGGGCCGAAGGGGCTTACCACGTCATCGGCGGTCACGCGGTCGCCGTCGCCTCCGGGCTGATCGCGTACGCGCTGCTCGGCAACGAGGTCAGCGCGTACGTGGTTTTCGCCCAGCCCGACCCCGCGCTCTCGTGGGACCTCGTCTATCTCTGGGCGAGTGCGACGGTCGCGATGATGCTGACGACCACAGCAATGTTGCTCACGAAGACGAACCACGCCGCCGCCTGCGCGACGACGCTGATCGTCGCGCTCGGTCTGATGGGCGGACTCGAAGATGCAGTCATCATCGTCACCGCCGTCGCGATCCTGTGGACCTTCCACGAGTGGGTCATCTCGACGCTCGCGGAGCGCTACGGCTTCAAGCCGCGAAACGCACGAGAATGACGGTCGTTCGTCACGTGCCACCCTCGTTCAGCACCACTGGCGAGAGTCGGGTCAGTAGCAATAATTAGGGGGTGTGTAAATAACAATTTTAGTTTACGGGCAGATATTTGTATATCTTCCTATAGTATCCAGTATGAACCGCCGAGAACTGCTCACCGCAAGTAGTACAGGTGTCCTTCTTGGGGTCAGTGGGTGCCTCGATGAACTAGAATCACAACCCGAAAACGGGGAACAGAAGGATGACTTGGAAATACAGGACGATGTAGAGGGATGTACTGCAAAAGAGGCGTGGGGTACTGAGGCCACCAGCGGGCCGGAAGACCCAGATCCGGGGTCGATTGCGGATCGGTTCGACTGTGCATCCGCGAGTAGACCTGAGCCAACAGGCGACGTCTGCAAGCGGTTTGTGGTCAGTGACGGAGGCGAATATGAAAGTCACGGGATCGAACCATACCCTGATCCACCAGCTGAATTCACCGATGCAACGCTCACGACGTTCGTTCACGACTACGAACAGGCTCGTTTCGCTAACGGACAAGTCACAGCTTCTAAAGAACAGTTCGTCGGTGGCGGTCTCAGCGTAGATGAAGACGACACACGGATACTCGATTTGTATCCAGATATCACTAGCATCCGCATTCAATATTCGACCACTGTAACTCGCTTCGAGTACGACTCACACAATCTGAGTGAAGGCCACGGTCCAGGGGCCGCAGTATACGGAATCGACGAGACCGGAGTTGTTCGTACGAGTACAGACCCCGTACACAGCGACGAACTGGATGATCTCGACCCTGAGGACGTGCCAGATCCGGTCGACGAAGGTACTCTCCTCGAATGCTTGTGATCGATACGCACGTGTGCTGACCGAATCGAGTCTCCAGTTTCGTCTCGGCTAGTAAAAAATACCGCCCACCTTTCCAACAACTGGCACTCTCATCTCGATCGGGTCACGACTCTGCTCTTCTAGCTAGCGATTCTCCTCTTCTTGGAGCTCCGCAAGCTCCGCCTCGACCTCCTCGTCGGGGACTGCTGCCTCTAGGTCTTCGATCTCCGCTTCGGAAACCTCGCCCTCGACGTCGTCTGACTCCGGCTCTCCGCCGCCAACCTCGGATTTGAGCGTCTCGAGTTCGGCCTCAACACCGCTGCCGGTGGAGAGTTGCTCTAACTCGCGGTCGATCGAGTCCTTGTCGGAGAGAACGTCCTCGAAGGCACCCGACTCGTGGAGTTCGTCGAGGGCGGCCGCCCGCGCCTCCATATCCTCGGTCTGCTCTTCGGCGCGCTCGATGGCCCGGCCGACGTCCTCGAACTCCTCGCCCGTGGCGGTCATCGCCTCGGAGACGGTCGAACTGGCCTCGGCGGCCTCGTACCGGGCTTTCATCGTCTCCTTTCTGGTTCGGAACTCCTCGATGCGGTTCTGAAGCTCGTCTTTCTGCTCGATGAGCCGGTCCTGCTGGCTCTGGAGCTCGCTAACCTGGCGCTCTAGCTCTTCGATCTGGGACATCTTCGTCTTCTTCTTCTCGAGTGCGCGACGCGCCAGGTCCTCGCGATCCTGCTGGACTGCCGTGCGAGCCTGCTCGTTGTGCTTGTCGACGTTCTCCTCGAGGCGACGCTTTTGCATCTCGAGGCGCTTTTTTTGCGTCGTCAGGTCTGCAATCCCCCGCTTTACTTGCTGGAGTTGATCGCGCATCTGCTCGTATGAGTAGTCGAGCGTCTGCGTCGGATCCTCCGCCCGGTTTAACACCGAGTTGATCTTCGACCGGATGACGTACGAGGTCCGAGAGAGGATGCCCATGCTAGGTACGTAACGCTCGCGGCCCTTAAAAACATCACATCAGCGACAGTCCCCGACGCTGTCTGCGGGACCATTCGTCGAGTTCAGTCGGTGAAATGCAGCTCAGTCCCGACCGTGCCGCGTCAGACACTTCGAGAGCCCGATCAGCTCGACGGGCTCTGAGTTGTCCGGCGAGTAGACCACCATCTGTCCTTTCTCCATGTAGGGCACCTTCGACTCTAGATTGGAGGGGATGTTCACGCTCTTGATCGCGTCCTCGTCACCGAGATTGAGCACGACGGTGGTGTTGATCTGCTTGAAGACGGCGTCGTCGATATCCTGGGGGTCCTGCGTGATCAGGAACAGCCCGAGCCGCTCCTTTCGACCCTGCTTTGCGGCCTCGGTGAACTTGGTGATCACCTTCCGCGCTTGTACCGAGTCGGCGTCGGTGAGAAAGTTGTGGGCCTCGTCCATCCCCAACACCAGGGGCGTCTCTTTGATCCGCTCGTAGGTCGGATCGTTCGAGAGCTTCTCGTCGATCAGCAGCGAGGAGAGGGCCAGGACGACGGCCTCCGTGGCTCTGGTGTCGTTGACGTGGTAGGTCGGGACGACCGAGAGCCCGCCGGGGCGGACGAACTCGTGGATCAGCTCGGTGATCGGCCGCGCGTCCTGGTCGAAGACGTCGTCGAAGCCGAACACCCGCCGCCGGACCGCGTCGTAGGTGGCCTCGTGAACCCGTCCCGACTCGTCTAGCTCCTCGCGCAAGGCGGGGTCGTCTAAGAACGTCTTGAACTCGGCGTAGCCGCCATCCGATCCGTACTGTTTGAAAAAGCGGTCGATCAGGTAGGTGAGCGCCCCGTACTGGTTGTCGTTCAACGAGCCGCCGGAGACGAGCCACGGCCGACTCCGGCACATCGAAAAGGGGATCGTGAACTCGACGCGCTCGGCCCGGTGGTGGCCGCCCGCGTAGGAGGCCGAACCGACTTTCGGCACGAACGCGGTCGTATCAGAGACGCCGCCGTGGGCGACCCCTTCGCGATCGAGTTTCCGGGCCAACTCGTCGTCCAGGTCCTCGTTGTCGTCGTGCATCTGGGCGTACTCGTCTTGCGGGTCGAACTGGACGACTGCCGGGTTGACGTTCGGACGCCCCTCCATCGGATACTGGCGCTCGTCGGCGAGATACTGCCGGAGCACGTTCTTGGCGGCGTGGGTCTTTCCGGAGCCGGTCCCGCCCGCAATCAGGGCGTGGCGGAAGATCAGCGGATCGCCGGCCTCGTAGTCGTCTTTCAGCCGGTAGTCGATCGTCGGCGGCGAAGCCGCCGTCCGCACCTTCTCACCGCCGACCGAGAGGTGGCCGAGGAAGACGCCGTCGTCGGGCATCTTGAGGCCGGTCTTGATCTTCTCGGTGTCGTCGGCCTGTCGGATGACCGTCTCGGGCTTCGGGACGCGGTCGGTCATCCGGCGCGTGAGCTCTCCTCCATCTTCGTAGAGCACGGCCATCGGCTCAAGCGAGGCGACCAACTTGTAGTCGGCCTCGTCGATTCCCTGTTGGCGCATCGCCCGCCGAGCGTGGATTTCGGTGGCGTCGTCGGCGTGGTACTGCTGGGCGTACTCGAGACCGGTAACCCGACAGAACAGCGTCTCGCCGTCCGGGTACGGCGCGAGCAGATACGAGCCGAGTCGAACCGTCGAGCGGTTCTCCCGGGTGACGTACGCCCGCAGTGTCGTCTCGTCGCCTTCCTCGTCGACGCGAAGCCCCTGGGAGACACAGATCGTCCCGACCCCGTTGTCCTCGCCACTGGGTTCGACCGACGTTCGCTCGAACGAGCGCTCGTCGCTTCCCTCGGCGACGCTCGGGTCGGTAGCAGCACCTGCGGTCTCGGTCTCCCGCCCGTCTGCACTCTGCGGAGGTCCGGACCCCGAGGCCGCGCTCTCGGGGCTCTCGTCCCGGCTTCCGTCGCCGGGACGATCGGAAAAGTCAGTGAAATCTCCCAGATCGCTCATATACACGCTATCCGACCCATCCCACAAACACGTTTCCCTCGGGTCCTCAGAGGCAACGCTCGAAGCTATCCGATTAAGAGAGGGGCGTCAGCCGCCGCGACGACCGCGCAGTGCCGCATAGATCAGCATGATGAGCGCTGCCACGATGGTCGTCAGTCCAACGCCGGTGATCGCGTCGCTAGTTGGATCGTGCTCCGTTTGGGTCCCGTCTTCATCGTCGATCTCGCTTCCGCCTCCATCGTCCACCTCACTTGCGTCTCCGTCGACGACGACTGTCGCGGTCCGCTCGTTTTGGATCGGAAGTGGCCAGTCGCCGGCCGGGTCGATCGTCGACTCGGCGAAGCTAATCGAGGTGGAGCCAGCGGGTGCCCGCTCGTCGACGACCACCGTAAGCGTCGCCAGCTCGCCACTGCCCGTCGCGCCCGTCTCGGTTGACTCGCGCCACTGGTCTAGGATCGCCACTCCGTTCGAGTGGTCGAGCGTCTCCACCTGGCGAACGTCGGCGCCGCCGGCGTCGAGCCACGGGCCGCGCTCTACTGCGGTGATCTCCACGTACTCGGGGTCGTACTGTGCGACGAGTTCGACGCCGTTGGCACCGTCACCGTGGTCCCCGGAGACGGTCAGTCCGACGGAGACTGTGACCGTCTCGCCGGGCTCGGCTTCGACCTCGCTCGGTGACGGCGAGAGAATCGCACCCTGGTCGAACGCGACGGCGCCGCCGCTCAGAAGCGCTGCGGCGCCGACTGCCGCAACGGTAATCGCGAGGATGCGTCTAATCGTCGCCGCGGACGAGCCGCCGAACCGTCGCCTTGTGGCACCCATGTTCTCCCGACGTCTACTCGTTCGAACATGGGTTGGGAACGCCGTTATCTATTGCGGTGAGGCGAAACGGACGTACAAGAGATGGGCGTACAAGAGAGAGAGAGACGGACGTGCAGGTGAACGGACGGATACGTGGTGACGAGCGGTTCGAGGAGGAGAGGGGTTCCCAGACAGTCAACCGAAGAGCTACTCGAGTACCGGAACCGGATGGTCGGTCGTTCGAACCATTCCAGAATCGTACGTGAGGACGCCGAGTTCTCGCATCGCAGGCAGGTGGGAGTGGTGGAGCATCACTTTCGCCTCCCGGGGGTCGGAGGCATCGGTGCTGCCCAGTAGCGCCAGTTCGGCGGCAATCGTCTCGATTGCACACGAGCCGTTGCGCTCTTCGAGCAAGCTGAGAATCGCCATCCGGTCGGGATGGACGAGCGCGTCGAGCACTCGATCGCTCGAGGCATCCGAGTCGAGCAGCGCCATCAGCCGCTGGGGTGGGACTGCGCTCTCGTTGGCGAGCGTCGCTTCCTCGCCGTCCCACTCCACGAGGCCGACATCGTCGAGTTTCGGCAGGTGGGCGTGAACCAGGCTGATCCGAAGCGACTGCTCGTCCGCGCTGTCGTCTCGGTCGTGTAACTCCCTCGTCAGTTCGTCTACCGAAAGTGGGCACGCAGCCGCGCCGAGAACCTCCAGAAGGTGGAGGCGACGTCGATCGCGGAGCACGTCGTAGCACTTCGCCGGGACGGTGTTCAACAGACGTCGAGTGCTGTCTCCGCCGAAGTGAGTATTCGAACTCATTATCACCACTGACCCAACCCAAAGGGATAAACCCGTTTCCAAAACGATTTGGGCGCCGTCGAACGGACCGTCTGGGACGCTGTCGTGTCCGCCACGTCGATGGCGACGCCCCCGGACGATCTCGGTGGTTCTGTCCGCGGTTTTTTGCTTCCAGAGGCCGTCTAGTGATCACATGTTACTGGTTCGCGGACGGGTAGGTGAGACCGAACTCACCGGAACGCTCTACGAACGCGGCGAGCGAACGCCCACGTTCCGCGGAGCACCCGACGAAGACGCCGCCTACGTCTGGATCTGCGACGAGTTCTACGAGGTCGATAGCGGCGGGACGAGCCAGCTGGTCGACGGCCGCGAGGTGAACGTCGCCTTCGAATCACCCTTCCCGCGTGGGTTTGATACCCGCGAGCAGGCGATCGAGGCGGCCAAAGAGCACGTCCGCACGCAGTTCGCTCGAATCGGCGTCGATCCCAAGGCGGTCGAAATCGAGGTGGAAACCGGCGAACTCGATCGGTGATCCTCCCGTACAACGGGAACACTTGAGATCCAGCCGTCGAGCCATCCGGCGCACGCTCGGGTCCGGAATATTATTATATCAACTATTCCTTCGTGGATTAATGTCTTGCCCTACGTCGGAGAACCCAATAGGGAACGCCCTGATGTTCACGTTGGTCGGTGGAACCGTGTCGGTTCTATTTCTCATCGTGACGGTTGCGCTCCCCGGCTCACTCGGTGTGGTTATCCTCCCCGTCTGGATCTTCGTTCTGTTGACGGTGCTGTTCGCACAGATCGATCGGATTATCAACGACAAGCTGTCACAGCTCGAGACGACGAGCGCGTCCGGCCGTGGGGCTCTCGGATCGGAGCCCGAACCGGCGAGGACTCCGGAGACGGTCGTCGAGCAGTTCTACTCGGCGGTCGCGTCGGGCGACGACGACGTGCTCCGCTCGCTCTCTGCAGACAGCGGTTCGTGGGGGCACGCGCTCCTGAACGACGAGATCGACGGAATTGGAGTAGCCGACATCGACGTGCTTCAAGACGAGTCGGAGCCGATTGAGATCCGGGCACGGCTCATCGTAACTGTCGACGGCGTCGACGAGGAGCGAGTCGAATCCGTCGAACTGCGATCAGAGGGGGGCGAGTGGCGGATCTGGAGCGTGGCACGGTCGGCGTAACGTACGACAACGACCCCCGCACACCGATCTCCTGTATCTCGCCGCCCTCACGCGTACTCCTCGTTCCAGCGGTGGTCGTCGTAGGTCCGATCCTGTTCTGTGTCGAACTCGGTCTCCAGTCGGTCGCGAAGCGATGCCTTCTCTGCGGCGCTGATCCGGGCCAGCTCGTCGGCTTTCTCGATGATCGTCGGCGGTCCGTGGGCGGTGGCCACCTCGGCTAACAGCTGCCGAGCGAGGCGCTCTCGCCGGTCGGCGTCTCGCGTGAACGCGTACGGTGCCTCAACTCGGTAGACGAGGTCGTCGCGCGGATCGTAGATGACGAAGAAGGTGACCTCGTACGCGGCTGGCTCCAGTTTGCGCTCGATTCCCAGGGCGTCCCCGTCGACCGAGAGCGGTCGGTCGACCCCACCCCGCGACCGGAACCAGTTGGTGTACGACAGCGCCGACGTCTCTCGCTCCCAGCGCGTTCCCTCGACGTCGTCGACGTACGATCCCCGCTCTAAGACGCGCGAGAAGAACGCCGAATCGTCTGTCCACGGGGCGTCCTCAGCGCCTCTGACCGCCCGGGTGATCACCTTCGTCGCGGGGTTCTTAACGAATCCGACGAGGGGAACGTCGCGCTCGACGAATCGCTCGACGAGTCGGACGTAGTTCTCGACGACTGTCTTCGGTTGGGGCTCCTCGTGGAGCACCCGTTCTAACGAGGGGTGGAGGTCCTCCCACCGGAGCAGTCCGCGCGGGTACAGCGGCCCATCTAAGACGAGCAGATCGGCGACGCGGTCGGCGTTCTCCAGGGCGTGGCGACTCTCTGCCAGATACAGCGCCAGCGCGTGGACGACGCCCTCGGCGAACCGATCGACGCGAGGAATCTTGATCGCCCGGCGGTGGCTCTCCCCCTCGTCGAACGGTTCCCACCCCTCACGATTGATCCGGGTCGTCGGATCGTTCGAGTGGACGGACATCACCACGCTACGCGAGCGGTGGAGGTCGAGGTCGCTGGGTGTCGCGCTCATCGCGGCCTGGGCGATGTCGATCACCAGCCCGTTTCGGAACGTCGTCGGGTTGATCGTCCCTGCGTCGAGGCCGTTGACGGTCGGAAACGGCCGCTCACAGAGGGCGACGGACTCGCAGTTGACCAGTCGGCGCGAGCGCTCGCCCAGCGGTTCGAGGATCGTTCGCCCGTCGTCGCGCAGTGGCTCGAGACGCGACTTCCAGACAGTCTCGGCAAACGACCGGTGGTCGCGCTCGTCGGCGCCCGGATCGATCCGTCTGGCGAGGCCCGCGATGCCGTCGAAGTGGACCGGATCGAGAGTCATAGCCGTCACCTCCGAGGCCATCCCCAAATAGCTCGCGGTCGTGACCGTCACGCCGGCACGAATTCGAACGACAGCTAGTTACGTTCCGACTGTTTCGACCCCCACATGAAGGCGGCACTGATCGTCCTCGACGGCTGGGGAATCGGCAACGACGCCGGCGGCAGGGACGCGGTCCGGGCGGCCGAAACGCCGACCGTCGACCGGCTCTCGTCGGTCGGCGCGGCCGGTACGCTCGAGGTAGCGGGCCGGCGAGTCGGCCTCCCCGACGGACAGATGGGAAACAGTGAGGTTGGCCACCTGAATATCGGCGCCGGACGGGTCGTCTACCAGGAGTACACTCGGATCGCAGACGCGATCGACGACGGCTCCTTCCGCGAGAACGACGCGATCGAGGCGGCGTTTGCGCACGCGAAAGACAACCACGGCCAGGTGCACTTCGTCGGCCTCGTCAGCGACGGCGGCGTCCACTCGGACCACGAGCACCTCCACGCGCTAATCGAGCTCGCCGCAGATCGGGACATCGACGCCGTCACGCACGCAATCACGGACGGTCGAGACACCTCTCCGACGGGCGGCCGCGAGTACCTCGCGGAACTCGAGGGCGTGATCGACGAGCACGGCACTGGCGGCGTCGCGACCGTCACCGGGCGCTACTACGCGATGGACCGCGACCAGAACTGGGGGCGGACGAACCGAGCCTACGACGCAATGGTGAACCGCGAGGCCGAGTACGAGGCTCAGTCGGCGCTGGCGGCCGTCGAGGAGTCGTACGATCGCGGCGAGACCGACGAGTTCGTCGAGCCGACGCTCGTGTCGGACCAGCCCGCGCTACAAGACGGCGATTCGGTCGTCTGGTTTAACTTCCGATCGGACCGCGCTCGACAGCTGACCCGGATGCTCGCCGATATCCGTTCGGCGGACTGGGAGCCCGAAATCGAGACGAGCCCGCCGGCCGTCGAGGTCGTCGCGCTGACCCAGTACGACGAGACGTTCGATATCCCGGTCGCGTTCCCGCCGAACCAGCCCGAGCAGGTCCTCGGTGAGGTGCTCGCCGACGCCGGGCTCACCCAGCTCCGGATCGCCGAGTCCGAGAAGTATGCCCACGTCACCTACTTCCTGAACGGCGGTCGAGAGGTCGCCTTCGAGGGCGAGCGCCGCGAAATCGTCGAGAGCCCGGACGTGCCGACCTACGACGCCACGCCCGAAATGAGCGCCCCGGAGGTCACCGATACCGCCATCGATACGATCGAATCTGACGACCCGGACGTGCTCATCCTGAACTACGCCAACCCCGATATGGTCGGCCACACTGGCGACTTCGACGCCGCGGTGCAGGCGGTCGAGGCCGTCGACGCACAGCTCGCCCGTCTCCTGGCGACGCTCGCGGCCCACGATTCCCACGTCCTCGTTACGGCCGACCACGGTAACGCCGACGATATGGGGACCGAAGCCGACCCGCACACGGCACACACCTACAATCCCGTCCCGTTCGTCTATGCCAGTCCTGACGGCACCGGGGCCGGCCGTTCGGTCCGCGACGGTGGGACGCTGGCCGACATCGCACCCACGCTGCTCGAACTGATCGACGTCGACCAGCCACCGGAGATGACCGGCGAGCCGCTGCTGGAGTAAGCGGCGTCTCAGAGTAGCCGAATCCCGAAGACTGAATCTCCCGAGACGAAGGGCTAACTCGGAGCTGTCCCTACATACAGCCACGTGGGAACAGGAACGTAGAGTTATAATATTTGGAGCAAAAATACCCCCGTATGAGCCAGCACGAATCCCTGATGGCCGAAGAGGACGAAGAATTCATCCGCCCAATCATGTACCTCATGATCGTTTGGATTCTTGTCGTGGTAGTGGCCGGCGTCGCACTCGTCCTCCTCCGTGATCCCTTCGCGAGCCTCTTCGCGCTGTCGGCGGTCGGATTCTGAGCTGCGGTCGGGCTCGGGGCTGTAGACTCGCTCTCGAACGTCGATAGGATTATTGGGTCGTTGTGATAACGTCACCCACGTATGAGTGAGAACCCAGACAGCCGCGAGTTTGCGACGAACAGCGTCCACGCGGGACAGAAACCGGATCCGACCACTGGCGCACGGGCGCCGCCGATCTACCAGACGACGTCCTACGTCTTCGACGACACCGACCACGCGGCCGACCTGTTCGGCCTGCGCGAGTTCGGCAACATCTACTCACGGATCATGAACCCGACGAACGCGATGTTAGAAGAGCGCATCGCGACCCTCGAGGGCGGCGTCGGCGCACTCGCGACCTCCTCGGGGATGGCCGCATTCGACCTCGCGACGTTCATCCTCTGTGAGGCCGGCGACAACATCGTCTCTGCCTCCTCGCTGTACGGCGGCACCTATACCTATCTTACCCACACCGTCGAGAAACGTGGCGTCGAGACCAAATTCGTCGACACGCTCGACTACGACGCCTACGAGGAGGCGATCGACGACGACACATCCTTCGTCCACTTAGAGACGATCGGCAACCCGGCACTCGACACGCCCGACATCCAGCGCGTCGCCGACATCGCTCACGAGAACGACGTTCCACTGATGGTCGACAATACCTTCGCCACGCCGCATCTGTGTCGACCGATCGAACACGGCGCGGACATCGTCTGGAACTCCACGACGAAGTGGCTCACCGGCTCGGGATCGACCGTCGGCGGCGTCCTGATCGACGGCGGCACCTTCCCGTGGGACGAGGGCGACTATCCCGAACTCACCGAAGACAATCCGGCCTACCACGGCGTCAACTTCTACGAAACCTTCGGCGAGCAGGCGTTTGCCATCGCCGCCCGGACGCGCGGACTGCGCGACCTGGGCAACCAGCAGGCGCCGTTTGACGCCTGGACGACTCTCCAGAAACTCGAGTCGCTGCCGCTGCGGATGGACCGCCACTGTGAAAACGCCGAGATCGTTGCCGAGTACTTAGACGACCACCCCGACGTCTCCTGGATCAACTACCCCGGACTCGAGAGCCACGAAACCCACGACAACGCAAGCGAGTACTTAGACGGTGGGTACGGGAGCATGATCACGTTCGGACTCGAGGGCGGCTACGACGCGGCCGAGACCGTCTGCAACGAGGTCGAACTGTTCAGCCTGCTGGCGAACGTCGGCGACGCCAAATCGCTGATCATCCATCCGGCAAGCACCACTCACCAGCAGCTCACGGACGAGGAACAAGCCGCAAGCGGCGTTACCGACGACCTGATCCGCCTCTCGATCGGCATCGAAGATCCCGAGGACATCCTCGCGGATCTGGACCAAGCGATTTCGGCCGCCTGATCGGCGGCTGCCCGCGCTGGCGATCGGTGCACTGCGTCGCAGATCGCCCTCGTCGTTAAGGGCTCTGAGAATGTTGGTCCGCATATGCCCACCGGGCTCCTCTCGGCGGACGCAGTAGATCAGATCGTCACCACCGCCCGTACCGCGATCGGCGACGACGTACGCTCCGTGACGTACTTTACGAAAGACGACTACGAGCAGCTGTACCTCCGGGACGATCTGGCACGCGACGCCGATCTCTCGACGTTTATCGGCCACGAGTGGCGCGGCTTCCAGATCGCACAGGCTGCCTACGGCGATTCGGAACTGGGCGACTACAACTACACCGTTCGCGTCTTCGATAACGGCTTTCTCGTCCGGATCACCAGCGACCGCGAAGGTGTGTTCATCACGACGGACGGCTTTACCCTCTCGCGGTTCGAGGAGGTCGCGGCCGCACTGGGGCCGTTCCTAGAGAAGCGAGCGATGGACTGAGACGCGATCAGGAATCAGAGTTGCGGGTTGTGTGCGAGTTTTCGTCGCTCCGATCGCGGTCCGTCCGCGGCCCGATCGGCAGCCCAGAGCCGTCCGCGTCGTCGATACCCAGCAGGCGCGCAAACCGACGTCTATCCGCCTCGTGTCTATCAAGACTCATGCCGGCTACGGATGGCGACGCCCCTTGTAGTAATGGACCTCGTTTGCCCGAGAAATCCGGCACTTCCTGTCGAAACGGTTCGAAAGCCGACTGGAACGAGTCGGGAAACGAGTGATCCACCTCGACAGCGTAACATCCTTGCCCAGGACGTGCCTCCAGTTCGACGATGACCGATCAGCTCAATCCCGTTGAACGCGCTCTCGACGCCCACGATGCATTCGAGCGCACCGACGCGGGGTACGATCTCCGTACGACCGTCTTCGAGACGACCGTTGCGCCAGCCAACACAGGGGAGTCGGCGCTCTCCGTTACCGTCTCCCTGCCAAGCTTGTCGGCCGCGACGGTCGACGACGTCGCACCAGTCGTCGCAGACGACTGGTTCGAGACGCTCGAACGACGGCTCGCGGACGTGTTTTCGGTCGCGAGTCCGGTAGCACACGACGAACCGACGCTCGAACGTCAGGACGACGAGGTGCGCGTCCGACTAACCTACACCGCGTCCGGGCCAGCGAGCGGTGTTTCCGACGCAAAAGCGCTGATCGAGTACGTCGAAGGGACGTACGCACAGGGAGTAATACCGGGTTACGAGTACCGCGGCCCCGCCGAAACGCTGCTAGCTAACGCGAAAAACCGTGGCAACGAACGTGCCGGCGACACCGGACCGCAGCCCTGATCACCACTGTGAGATGGTATTCCAGCGGTCCAGAGCGTAGTGTCTCGCGACCGCTCAATCCATCGCGATATACGTCTGCGTATCTTCGACGCCGGAGATACCCTGAACGTGCGTCGCCGCGATCTCCTTGACTGCAGCAGGGGTCTCGACGGTCGCTTTCGCGATGATGTCGACGTCGCCCGCGACGATGTGTGCGCTATCAACACCATCGACTTCCTCGATGTTGGTTCGGAGCCGATCTGCTTCTCCTGTGTTCGCCTTGACCATGATGAATGCGGTAACCATCAGTTGACACCTCCCGTATTGACGTCCGTGTTTGGAACCGTCGCGGTCGAGCCCCGCTCGTTGGCCGTGCCGACGAGGATCTGGCGGACGTCGTTCAACACCGCGAAGTCCGCAAGCACGACGACCCGGTCGCCGGGTTCGAGCGATTCGTCATCGGTTGGAATTTCGAGTGCGCTGTCGTGCTTGCCGAACGCCAGAATTCTGGCGTCGGCCGGCAGCTCCAGCTCACTGATCGCGTACCCGTTTATTGGTGCCTCCTCGGTCACGGTCAGCTCGACGACCTGGAGGTGCTGTGCGATGTCGGCGATCGCTCGAATCGTGCCGCCGAGCATTGCGTTTTTCGCCCCGATGGCGCCCAGTCGTTCGGGATAAATCACCTCGTCGACGACGTCTGCGTACTTGCGGTAGATCTCCTCGCGGTACCCTTCGTCGATGCGAAGCACCGTTCGACAGCCGTGGTGGTTCGCGATCAGACACGCCGAGAAGTTTGTGTTCAGATCGCCGGTGAGCGCACCCAGTGCGTCGGCGCCGCTGATCCCGGCCTCCGCGAGCACCGACTCCGTGGCGCCGTCACCATGAACGACCGTAAACCCCTGATTACGGGCTCGTCGGACCAGCGTCTCATCGCGCTCGATCACCGTCACCTCGTGGTCTTCCTCGCGCAACACGCGAGCGGTGCGCAGACCGACCCGTCCTGCCCCAAGTATCACGAACCGCATGCCCGGGGATACGGCCGCCCTGGCTAATAAGCTTGCCCCATGTTACCGTGTATACGCCCCGCCCTGATCGGATCGACCGGGCAAACGCTTTAGTCATGATACTGCGTACCATAGGGGAGAGCGATGGTTCATGCCTTCATCATGGTGAAGACGGCTGCGGGAATGTCCGAGGGGCTGCTCGACGTCGTCCGCGATCTGGCCTCCGTCGAGGACGCACACATCGTCGCGGGCAACTACGACATCATCGCGGAGGTCGACGCTCCAGAGATCTACGACGTGTTGCAGGCCTCGTCGTCGAGCATCCAGCAACTGGAGGGAGTCACCGAAACCAAGACCTACATCGCGATGGACTGAGCGGCCGGTTGGCCCGCCGTCGTCTATCTTCCCGGCCGGCTCGCTCCATCCAGATTCCCGGGCGTCCCGATTCCAACCGTCCTACTCCTCCCCTGTCGGCGCCAGACGATAGACGCCGTTGTCCGTGAGTGCGTACAGTTCGCCGTCGGAATCCTCGGCGAACGAAAGGAGTTGTCCGAACGTACCAGCGTCCGCCGCTGCAAACGAGACGATCTCGGTCTCCCACTCTGCCTGTAGATCCGTCGGATCGGACGGCACTGACGCGAACACGCGCTCGCCGTGTTGGAGATCGCCGAAGACGTACCGACCGCCGAATCCGGGGACCGCCTCCCCACCGTAGACGTGTCCACCGATGACGCAGACGCCGTTGACGTCGCCCTCCGTGGGTGGCTCGTTCGGATACTCGATGATGGGGTCGACGAAGGACTCGCCCCCGCGAGCGTCCGTCTCGCTGGGGCAGTCGTCTCCGTGCAGGCAGTGACTTCCCTCCGTGACGTTCCAGCCGAGGTTCATCCCCGACTCGACCAGATAGACGGCC
The DNA here is from genome assembly GCA_025517425.1 of Halobacteria archaeon AArc-dxtr1. Classification (NCBI taxonomy): domain Archaea; kingdom Methanobacteriati; phylum Methanobacteriota; class Halobacteria; species Halobacteria archaeon AArc-dxtr1. Next base: position 168,568 of record JAOPJY010000001.1, read on the forward strand.
TCCCAGGTGACCTCGCCGACGTCGCCGACGAAGTACCGATCGCCGTCGAAGCTGGTTCGCCACGGGTTTCGCAGCCCCCAGGCGTAGTACTCGTCGCGGTGATCCGGGTCGTCGGAAAGCGGGTTGTCGTCCGGAAGTGCGTATCCGTCCTCGCCGTCTGGGTCGTCGGGCCCGTCTGGATCGGTTCGTGGATGGTGAGTCGGATCGCTGTCGACGTCGAGTCGGAGGATGCCGCCGTGCGGGGTCCCATCCACGCCAGTCTCCTGGCCGAAGTGGGCCGTCCCGAAGCCGCCGTCTCCCATCGGCACGTACAGGTAGCCGTCCGGACCGAAGCGAAGGTCGCCCGAGGAGTGGATGTCCTCGGGATTGGGCGTCTCCATGATCGTCCGCTCGGAGGTAAGCGACGCGCCGGTGTGGTCGTCCTCGACGGTGAACTCGGAGAGGACGGCCGTGTGGCTGTAGTCGTCCGGTGTCCCCTCTCGCGAGGGGGCGCTGTACCGGACGAACAGCCGCCCGTTGTCTGCGAACTCGGGGTGGAGTTCGATCCCGAGCAGCCCGATATCGGCGCCGGCGACGGTGATCTCGTCTCCGAGGTCGAGCAACGGCTCGTCGAGTTGCTCGTCGCCGTCCCACACCGAAATCTCCCCATACAGCGAGGCGACGTACCGCAGATCCGAGCCGGGAACGAACTCGAGGCCGACGACCATGTCGATACCGGTCGCTACCGGCTCGAGCGCTACCGTCTCCGGGAGCTGGGCGTACTCGATCGTCGCCGATGCCGACTCGGTATCGTCGGCCGTATGGACGGTGATTTCGTGGTCTCCGACTGCCAACCCGGCCGTCTCCAGATCGAACTCGACCGCCTCCTCGGTATCCGGTTCGAGAGTGAGCGACTCTCCCGCTCGCACGTCCCCGTCGACGCGGAACTCCACGTCCTGTGTTCCCTCGCTTCCGCCCGTGTTCTCGACCGTCGCGGTGACCGTACTCGTCTCCCCGTACGCGACCGCTTCCGAGGAGAGTTCGAGCGACCGGAGATCGAAGACTGCGGCCCCGTTCTCGCCCTCATCGCCTGGCTCCTCCCCGTCGTCGGATTCTTCATCGTCGCCTTCGCTGTCGTCTCCCTCCTCGCCGAGTTCCTCATCCAGAACGTCCGCACAGCCGGCGATGCCGACGATTCCGGTCGCCGCCGCTACTCGAAGAAAGTGACGTCGCTGACCGTCCTGCGCGTCGTCGTCGACGCGCTCCTCTCGTGACATGGGCTGTCACTTTCACGGTTGCGTATATATGTATTGGCCGTAGTCACGCACGATGTGAACGACGGGGCTCGTGTGGCCGTGCTCACTTCTGAACGACGTCCGCGGGTACTCACTCCTGAACGACGTCAGCAAGCACCGATTCGACGCGTTCCCGGACGTCCGTCGGTGCTCGCGTCGCGTCGATGCGGACGAACCGGTCTGGCTCCTGGTCGATGAGTCGCTCGTAGTTTGCCCGTACCGACGCGAGGTAGTCAGCGCGCTCGAACTTGTTCGTCGCGCCCGCCCGAGAGGCTGCGGTCTCGGCGTCGACGTCGAGGTAAATCGTCAGGTCCGGTTCAATCGAGAAGGGTCGGTGAACGTCGCGGACGTACTCGAGTGGGTCCGGGACGTCGAGCCGCTCCACCGTTTCGAGGGTCGCCCCTTGATAGGCGTACCGGGAGTCGGCGTAGCGATCCGAGATCACGAGGTCGCCCCGATTCAGTGCGGGTTCGACCACCCGCGAGAGGTGGTCTGCGTGATCTGCTGTGTACAGAAACAGCTCCGCGAGCGAATCGGCGTCGTCGTCCTCGATCGAGCGGTAGACGGCGTCGCCGTACCAGGAGTGGGTCGGCTCGCGGGTGAACGTCGCGTCGGGGTAGGCCTCCTGTAGTCCCTCCCAGACGGTGGTCTTCCCGCTGCCGTCTAACCCCTCGAGCGTGACGAGCATACCCCGACATGGCCGCGGCCGGTACTAGAATCTACCTTTCCTGTTCGGGCCTACCTATTTGTCTCCCCAGACGCACTATCCCGTATGAAGATACTCGTTGCAGGCGGTACTGGCTTCATCGGCTCGTCCCTGTGTACGGAACTGGTCAGCCGGGGCCACGAGGTGACCGCACTCTCACGACGTCCAGACGCGAGCGCGGTTCCCGAGGCCGTCGCAGTCGAGTCAGGCGACGTCACCGACTACGATTCGATCGCCTCGACCGTCGCGAGCCACGAGGCGATCGTCAACCTCGTTGCCCTCTCGCCACTGTTCGAACCACCGAGGGGAACGACTCACGAGGCGGTCCACCTCGACGGCACCGAGAATCTCATACGGGCTGCCGAAGATGCCGGTGTCGACCGGTTCGTGCAACTGAGCGCGCTCGACGCCGATCCGCGGGCCGACACCGACTACCTTCGGGCGAAGGGGCGCGCCGAGGCCGTCGTCGAGGCCGCCAACCTCGAGTGGACGATCGTCCGGCCGTCGATCGTCTTCGGCGACGGCGACGAGTTCCTCGGGTTCGTTCGGATGGTGACGACACCGTACCTCACCGGACTTCCCGGAGGTGGCACGACTCGGTTCCAGCCCATCTGGATCGGAGACTTCGTCGAGTTGCTCGCTGCGATCCCCGAAGACGACGCCCACGTGGGTGAGACCTACGAGATTGGCGGGCCCGAGGTACTTACGCTTGCAGACGTCACGCGGCTCGTCCACCGCGCATCGGGGCGGTCGGTTCGGATCGCACCGGTTCCGATGCCACTGGCGAAAATCGGGCTCTCAGCACTCGGTCCCGTCCCCCTCGTCCCGTTCGGGCCGGACCAGGCCCGCAGCCTCGGGATCGACAATACGGTGGCGGATAACGACATCTCGGCGTTCGGTCGCTCGCCAGAAGACCTCACGACCCTCTCGGCGTATCTCTCGTCCGACGTCGGCGCGAGGAGTCCCGGCGCGGCGTCGTCGACTCCCGCGCCGTCCGAGTGAGTGGTGCGTGTTCACTCGAGTCACATCTCATCGATCGGAAACGTGGCTGATCGTGAACATGAATATCGAGGGAGCTGTTCTCACAGAACGGTCCCAAATTGGGGACTTTCCGGCGCCTGTCCGGTGATCTGTGGCGATATCCAATTATGCGAGAAATTCACATTATCACAAGGCTTATAAGCTTCATTGCTCTGGTATCAAGCCACGGAGCCCCCTGACCAACAATGAAGCTGGCGATGATCGGATTCGGACAGGCCGGTGGCAAGATCGTCGATCGATTTCTCGATTTCGACGATCGGACCGATAGCGGGATCGTTCGTGCGGCGATCGCCGTTAATTCCGCGAAAGCGGACCTCATGGGACTGGACCGAATACCAGAGGAGAACCGCGTGCTCATCGGCCAGGCCCGGGTAAAGGGCCACGGCGTGGGCGCAGACAACGAACTCGGCGCGGAAATCGCCGAAGAGGATATCGACGAGGTACAGAACGCCATCGACGCGATCCCGACCCACGAGGTCGACGCGTTTCTGGTCGTCGCCGGCATGGGCGGCGGGACGGGCTCGGGCGGTGCCCCGGTTCTGGCCAAACACCTGAAGCGAATCTATACGATTCCTGTCTACGGGCTGGGCGTTCTCCCCGGCACGGACGAAGGCGGCATCTACACGCTAAACGCCGCGCGTTCGTTCCAGACGTTCGTCCGCGAAGTCGACAACCTGCTGGTCTTCGACAACGACTCTTGGCGACAGACCGGCGAGTCCGTCGAAGGCAGCTACGAGCAGATCAACGAGGAAATCGTTCGACGCTTCGGCGTGCTGTTCGGCGCCGGCGAGGTCGGCGACGGCCAGGAGATCGCCGAAAGCGTCGTCGACTCCTCGGAGATCATCAACACCCTCTCGGGTGGCGGTGTCTCGACGGTCGGCTACGCCTCCGAGGAGGTCGATCTCGACACCGGTGGCGGCGGTGGCCTTCTCGCACGATTTACCGGTGGCACGGGTGGCAGTGACGCCTTAGACGCCGCGAACACGACCAACCGGATCACGAGTCTGGTCCGAAAGGCCGCCCTCGGTCGACTCACGCTTCCCTGTGAGATCGAAGGCACCGAGCGAGCGCTGCTCGTTCTCTCCGGCCCCTCCGAGTACTTAAATCGGAAAGGCATCGAACGCGGCCGCAAGTGGCTCGAAGAGGAAACCGGCAGTATGGAGGTCCGCGGCGGGGACTTCCCACGTAACGAGCCCGAGGTATCGGCGGCGATCCTCCTCTCGGGCGTCACCAACGTCCCTCGAATCAAGCGCCTCCAGCAGGTCGCGATCGAGGCCCAGGACAACATGGAAGACATCCGCGAAGAGAGCGACGAGAACCTAGAGGACCTCGTCGAGGACGAGGAAGACGAACTCGAACCGCTGTTCTAGCCGTCTTTCCACTGCTCGTCCGACGCGCTTTTGCTCGCGTACTGAGAAGCCAGACAGCATGCACGTCGTCGTCCCGTATGCCGCCGATACTCCGAAGACGCGCCTCGAACCGGCACTCGACGCCGGGGAGCGCCGCCGGCTGGCACGGACGATGCTCGAAGACGTGATCCGCGCGATCCGGGCAACCGATCGCGAGCCGACCGTTCTCGCAACCGGCGCAATCCAGTCACCTCTCGGCGCGTCAGTCACCGTCGACGACCGTCCGCTCACAGAGGCGGTCAACGCCGTCCTCGGGGATCGCCTTCCCGAGGGACCGGTCGCCATTGTGATGGCCGACCTCGCACTCGCGACTCCCGACGCGCTCGGACGTCTCTTCGACGCCTCCGGTGACGTCGTCGTCGCCCCGGGGCGGGGCGTCGGCACCAACGCGATCGTGGTCCGCCATCCATCGTTCCGTGTCGACTACCACGGTGGCTCGTTCGTCGATCACGAGGCTGCTGCCCGGGAGTGTGGCGCCGCCTTCAACACAGTCGACTCCCGGCGGCTCGGAACCGACATCGACGAACCAGCAGACCTCGTGGAGGCGTTCGTCCACGGTCCGGGTCGGACACCCGATCTCCTCCGGACGTTCGGTTTCGAACTCGATCGCGAGAAGGGCCGAGTGTCGATTCGCCGTAGTGGGGAGGGTGTCGATGTCGCTGACCGATCGTCGTCGTTCTGAGTCGATCCACAATATCGGTCGAAGTGAAGGGCTTATGTCCCGAGCAACGCCACCAACTGGTAATGATCCCCGGCGCGGACGAGTACGGCGTCTCCCTCTCGATCGACGACGCAGTCGTCGAGGAACTCCTCGCGACCACTCCAGCCGACGTCGCGGCGCCCGCGGAGCTCTCGTTCGCCCGGAACGTCTTCGTCCCACTGACCACCGCCTGTCGATACACCTGTACCTACTGTACCTACTTCGACCCGCCGGGAGCCGCCTCGCTGCTCTCTCTGGAGGAGGTTCGCGAGATCTGCCAGCGCGGTGCCGACGCCGGCTGTACCGAGGCGCTGTTTACCTTCGGCGACGATCCCGACGACCGCTACACTGAGATTCACGACCAACTCGCCGACTGGGGCTACGATTCGATCCACGAGTACCTGCGGGCGGCCTGCGAGGTTGCCCTGGAGGAGGGGCTGCTTCCCCACTCGAACCCCGGCGACCAGACCCGCGAGCAGATGGCGACCGTTGCGGACGTCAACGCGAGCATGGGCGTGATGCTCGAGACGACCGCCGACGTCGGCGCCCACGCCGGCTCCCGAACGAAATCGCCCGGCCAGCGCCTGCACACGATTCGCACCGCGGGTGAGCTCGACGTCGCGTTCACCACCGGCATTCTCGTCGGCATCGGCGAGTCCTGGCGCGACCGCGCGGAGAGCCTGCTCGCGATCTCCGAGCTCCACGCACGCTACGGCCACGTACAGGAGGTCATCGTCCAGCCGGTCGTCGACAACGAGCGCTGGTCGGGGGGCACGCCGGACGTCGAGACGATGCGCCGGGTGACGGCGATGGCTCGCGCCGCCTTGCCCCCAGAAATTTCGGTCCAGGTGCCGCCGAACCTCGCACCTGCTCGCGAGCTAATCGACTGCGGCGTCGACGACCTGGGAGGCGTCTCACCGGTCACCGACGACCACATCAACCCCGACTACGCTTGGCCCGCGCTCGAAGAGCTCGAAGAAATTGCCGACGCCGCCGACGTCCCCCTCCGTGAGCGGTTGCCAACCTACGAGCGCTTCTTCCCTGCGGACCTCCGAACCGACGCGTTCGACGGCCCACTCGCCCCAGGTGCGGACGACGGGGCCTGGCTCTCTCCGACAATCCACGAGGCAATCGCGGCCGACGGCGAGGCCGGCCGACGCTACCGGAGGGTTCTCCGCGGATGAGTTCGGGGTCGCGTCTCCGGGGCAAATTCTAGCGCTTCAAATCCCCTCTCGTTCTCTCAACCCGAACTGTATCCGTATTTGATGTATCACCTCAATTCGAACCAGTTCGATGTTCTCTGCCCGAACGCGAGCGCGCTGACCGGTAGAACCAAGTCGATTCCATCCACTCGAGAGTGTGTATGAGCGACGATATCGACGACGAATCCGATCAACTGACGGTCGTCACTTCCGGCGACGCCCTCTCCTCAATTCCGGTTTCGGCCGTTTCCGAGACGGCCCACGAAGTAGTCGTTACAATGTTATTACCGAGTGGTGATACGTTTTCAGACAGGTTCTCGAAGCCACCGGTGTGGGGATCGAACTGCGATCTCAAACGGCTGCTCGACCACGTCGGAATCGGACCGGACGAGATGGACGACCTCGTCGGTGAGAAGCTGCCCTGCGACCGAACGATCTACGAGACCGGAATCGAGTTCGAGATCGATCTCGACGCACTCTCCGAGTAGCGCTAGTGGCGTCGGAAGCGCTCCTCACTCGGGCAGTGCCTGTGCCACCAGTTCGATCGGCGTCGGCGGCGCGTCGTCGGCGTCTGGACGCGTCTCGAGTTGGGTCCGACAGGACGCACCGGGCGCGACGACGCGCTGGCCCTCACTTTCGTCGACCTGTTCGAAGAGGATCGCGGCGATGGCGTCGCTCATCGAGGCGTGCTCGGCCTCGTAGCCGAAGCTGCCGGCCATCCCACAACAGCCCGAGTCCAGCGGATCGACCGCGTAGCCCGCTCGCCGGAGCACGCCGACCGCGTGGTGGTCTTTCGCGGTCGCTTTCTGGTGGCAGTGACCGTGGTAGGTGAGCCGGTCGAGCGGTTCGTCGCGGGCTAGCGACTGAGACGAGGTGCCCCCACCGCGAAACGCGATTTGCTCGTCCAGCCGGAACGTATCGACGTATTCGCAGACGCCGTAGGCGTTGGCTGGGAGGGGCTCGGCGTCGTCCCCGAGGAGGTCGCGGTAGTCCGACTGGAACATGACGGCGTCGGAGGGTTCGACGACGACGACGTCGCACCCGTCCTCGACGTGAGCCGAGAGCGCCTCGACGTTTTCCGCGGCGATTTCTCGGGCCGTGTCGAGAAACCCCTTGGAGAAGGCGGGGCGGCCCGTGTCGCCCAGGCCGGTCGGGACGGTGACGTGGACGTTCGCGGCCTCGAGAACCTGTACCGCGGCCTTCCCGGCCTCGGGGTGGCTGTAGTTCGTGTAGGTGTCGGGGTAGAGGACGACCCGCCGGTCGGCTGTCGCCTCCTCGACCGCCGCGCCGCCTCGGCGCTCAAACCAGTCCGAGAACGTCTCCGAGTAGAAGGTCGGCAGCGGTCGGTCGCGAGCGATACCGACGGTTCGCTCTAACAACCGGCGCGCGCCCGGTACCTTCGGGAGCAGATTCGACAACGGGGCCGCCCGGCTTCCCCATCTCGAGAGGGTGGCGACGTTGGCGAACAGCCGGTCGCGCAGCGAGGCGCCGTTTCGCTCGTGGTACTCGTGCGTGACTTCGGCTTTGAGTTTCGCCATGTCGACCTCGCTCGGGCAGTCGATCGCACAGCCCTTGCAGCCGATACAGAGATCCATCACCTCCTCGACGAACTCGTCGGAAAACGCCTCATCGGGCTCGAGATTTCCGCTCATCGCCTGGCGGAGCGCGTTCGCTCGGCCCCGCGTGCTCGTGATCTCCTCGTCGGCCGCGCGGTAGGTCGGGCACATCACGCCGCCCGTCGTCGACTGCTCGCCCCGGCAGCCGCCACAGCCGTGACAGAGCTCGGCCATCCCCTGAACGCCGTTATCGTTTTGCCACTCGAGGGTCGGCTCGAACCCCGCCTCAAACTCGTAGTCGGGGCCGAACCGAAGGTGCTCGCGCAGGTCCGTCGGGTCGTCCTCGCGGAAGACGACCTGCCCCGGATTCAACAGCCAGTCGGGGTCGAAGGCCGTCTTTAGGTCCTGAAACACCTCCCAGACCTGCTCGCCGTACAGCTTCCGATTCCACTGCGTTCGGGCGCGCCCGTCGCCGTGTTCGCCCGAGACCGAGCCGCCCAGGTCGACGACCAGGTCCGTCACCTCGTCGGCGATCCCGTAGAGCTGGTCGAGCCCGATCTCGGTCTTCGTGTTGATCAGCGGACGGACGTGGAGTACACCCGGACCAGCGTGGGCGTAGAAGCTCGCGTAGGTGTCGTAGGACTCGAGGATCGCCTCGAAGCGCTCGACGAACTCGGGGAGGCGTTCTGGTGGTACTGCTGTGTCCTCGATAAAGGAGATGTGTTTCTCGTCGGTCGTCCGCGAGAGCAAGATCGGAAGCCCGGACTTGCGTAGCTTCCAGAGTTTCGTGCGCTCGGCCTCGTCGTAGGCTTCGAGTGCGTCGGCCGCGCGAACGTCGCTGGCGTTCTGTATGCTCTCTGCGGACGCCTCTCCGGCGGAGTCGGCTGACGGACACCGGTCGGCGAGCAGCCCCGCTACCCGCTCTCGTCCTTCCTCTTCATCATCGGCGTAGAACTCCACGAGGAGGGTGGCGTTGGTCTCCTCTGGGAGCATCTCGACAACCGGGGCAAACTCCGCCGTCCCCCGGGCGAGGTCGATAAGCACGTCGTCTAACACCTCGACTGCGGCCGGGTCGTGTTCCAGAATCGGTGCGACGTCTTCCATCGCCGCGTGCAGGTCCCGATAACACAGCAGCGCGACCGCCTTCGCCTCCGGGATCGGCTCCAGCGAGACCGTCGCCTCGGTGACGATTGCGAGCGTCCCCTCGCTTCCCGCGAGCAGACGCGCGAGGTTGACGGTTCGCGCCTCCCCTGTCTGCTCTCCAGCCGGGAGCTCCTCCCCCCTGACTTCCGCGACGAGCCGGTCGACGTTGTAGCCCGAGACGTTGCGCTTGAGAGCCGGATACGCCTCGGCGATCGTCTCGGTCTCCTCGTCGACGATGCGGGCGATCTCGGCGTAGATCCGACCTTCGAGGTTGCCCGCTGAATCGGCCCGCGACCGGATCTCCTCGACCGTCACCTCACCGAATGTCGTCACCGTGCCGTCGGCGAGGACGACCTCGCAGGATTCGATGTAGGCGTCGGTCTTGCCGTACTGCAGGGAGTGGGCACCGGTCGAGTTGTTGCCGATCGCGCCGCCGATCGCGCTCTTGTCGCCCCAGGCGGGATCGGGTGCGAACTTGAGATCGTGTGGGGCCAGCGCCTCGTTCAAGGACTCGAGGATCGTCCCCGGTTCGACGGTCGCCGTTCGACTGTCGGGATCGAGCTCGCAAATCGCGTCCATGTGCCGGGTAAAGTCGAGGACGACGGCCCGGTTTACCGTCTGTCCTGCCAGGCTCGTGCCGCCGCCGCGTGGGAGGACCGGAATCTCCCGTTCGGCGCAGTACTCGACGACGCCGGCGACGTCCGCGGTCGACTCCGGAAAGACGACCCCGATCGGTGTCACCTCGTAGGCGCTGGCGTCGGTCGCGTACAGCTGTCGCGAGTACGAATCGAAGCGGACGTCGCAGTCGACCAGCCGCTCTAGGTCCCGAACCAGCGCAGGGCGGTCGACGCGACCGCCCGTATAGTCGTAGGTTGCGCGCCGGTCCCCGGCCGGGTCCGTCCCTCGATCCGTGGCCATACAGGCTCTTACGCGTCGACGGCTTAAATCGTAGGCATCGGCCCCGGTCGCCATCCCCTCGTGTCACGAGTTGCCGTGAGTAACGTTCTTGGTGTCTCACCGGCCACTCACGGACGGCATGGATCGCACGGCTGCGTTCGAATCTCTCGTTCGACCCGGGTGTCGACTGTGATCGGCGTTCTCGATCGGTTCGATGACGACGAACTCGTTGCACTCGTGACGGCCGTCTTCGTCGTCACCGGCGCAATAACCTACGTCGTCGACGCGCTCGCCGTCTGGATCGGCTGGGCCGCCGCGATGGTACTTTTCGTCGGGGTCGTTATGATCCAGCTCAATCGGTGAACACCACGACAATTTTCGTCCCGATTCGGCTGTACCAATAGTTAAGTATAGTGTCAAAGTGTATGAGGGTATGGTCTCGGAACATGGCTGGGAATCCGACCGACGCACACTTGATCTATGAGTGATTCGAACCTCCCTGCGCTCTCTCGGCGACGGTACTGTGCGGCCATCGGCGCAGCGGCGGCGACCGGACTCCTCGGTTCGACGTCCGGGCTGGCCGAGGAGTCGGTCGGCAGCGGCGGCTATCACCTCGACCCACCTGAGGGCGCATCCACGCACCAGTACGATCGGCACACGACCGAGAGCTTCGGCGACGGCCCGATCCCGACCAACGACTGGTACACGACGATTCCGATGGAGGGAATCACCGGCGACGGGACGTTGATCGCGGCCCACCCCCTCTTTTTCAAGACCCAGGAGACCGGTCTCGAGGTCGGCCATCCGACCACCTGGGAGACCAGCTGGAACGAGAGCGCGCAGGTCGGCGACGCCTGGATGGACGACGAGATGCACCTCTCGATCGCCCACGCCGACGCCGAGGACTACAACGACGTCGCACTCGACGCCCACGGGGACTGGTCGGCGAGCGCGGTGTGGGGCGAGGGGACGGACGCCGAACTTCGAACGACGATCGCCCAGGGGTCGCCGTTCGTCTTCTGCGAGGCGGCCGAAGGCGGCGTCGCCGTCGCCTTTGACGACGACCCAGACATGTTCACCGCCGACGGCGCCGTCGTCGGCGTGACCGTCGATGACGTCGACTACGGTCTCTACGCACCAGCAGACGACGCCTGGGATCTCGACGGAGACGTTGCGACTACTACGGGCGAGTACTGCACCGTCGCCGTCCTGCCCGACGCGGCGTTCCTTGATCCCGTCGCCGACTACGCGTACAACCGAGTCACGAACACCGTCTTCGACTGGGAGTACGACCGGGAGGGTGCGCAAGCGATCACGTCGTTTTCGTTCGAGACCGAGTCCGAACCCGAGAGCAACGCGTCGGGGACGCTTACGGCGCTGTACCCCCACCAGTGGAAGGACGCCGACGACGACCTGCTGGCGGCCGAACTGGACGTCGAGGCGACCTATCCCTCCCCGCGCGGCGAGATGCGGCTGGTGGCAGTCGAGTCGTTCGACATCCCCTATCGCTACGGCGGCACGTTACCCTTCCTCCCTGACGAGGGCAACTACGATCGGGATCAGATAGAAAGCGAAATTGCGGCCGTCGACACCGGCATCGCGGGTGGCGTCGATCAGGATACCTACAACTTCGGGAAAGAGGCCGCAAGCCGACTCGCAAAGACCGCCGCGGTCGCAGACCAGCTTGGCATGGACGACGAGCGCGACGCGATGCTCGACGCCGCTCGCGAGGGACTCGAGGAGTGGTTTACGCCCAGCGAGTCGGCGACGTTTTACTACGACGATTCCCTGGGCGCGCTCATGGGCGTCCCGGACAGTCACGGCTCGATTACCGAGCTCAACGACCACCACTTCCACTATGGCCATTACGTCTGGGCAGCCGCGCGGATCGCCCGCCACGACCCCGACTGGGTCGACGACTGGGGCGAGATGGTCGAGGAGCTGATTCACGACTACGCCAGCCCGCAGCGAGATCACGACCGGTATCCGTTCACTCGGAACTTTAGCGTCTACGCCGGCCACTCGTGGGCGCATGGCTCCGGTGGCTTCGACCGCGGGAACAACCAGGAGTCCTCCTCGGAGGCGCTCATGTCCTACGCGGCGATGATCGAATGGGGCGCACACACCGGGAACGACGAGATCCGGGACTTCGGGATCGTCCTCTACTCGATGCACGTTCGGGCCATCAGAGAGTACTGGTACGACGCCGACGAGGAGCACTTCCCGGCGGAGTGGGAGTCGGCGTTTGCCGGCATCGTCTGGGGCGACGGCGTCGCCCACTCGACCTGGTGGACCGACGACAGCGAGGCAGTTGTCGGCATCAATATGCTTCCGCTGGCGGGCTACTCGCTGCACCTCGGCCGGGACCAGGAGGCCGCCGAACGCACGTTCGACGCCATCGCCGAGTTGAAAGACGACGAGTTCACCTACTGGCCGGACGTGATGTGGATGTACCGCGCCTTTTCCGATAGCGAGGACGCCATCGACCGCTTCGAATCGCGCCTCGACAGCTACGATCGAGAGAGCGCCCAGGAGACGGCTCACACCCGCTACTGGCTGTACGCACTCGACGCAATGGGTTCGCCGACCACGAGCGTAACAGCCGACACGCCGTTTTACACCGTCTTTGACGACGGCGACGAGCTGACGTACGCGGCCTACAACGCGACCGACACAGAGACTACGGTGACGTTCTCCGACGGCGCCGAGCTCACCGTTCCGCCGACCGAACTCGTGGCTTCCCGCGGACCGCCCGAGTCGGACAGCGATGGTGGAAACGGGGACGAGAACGACGACAACGGTGAGGGGAGTGGAGACCGCGGCGGCCAGAACGGGGCCGACGACGCGGACGACGGAGATGACGACGCGATTCCCGGTTTCGGCCTCCTGACCGGAGCAGCCGGGGCGGCCGGCGGCGCCTACTACGCGGCCCGGCGACGTGGTGGTGACGAGTCACAGGAGTAAGTCGGCCGCTTATCAGCTGTGAGAATCGGTTTCTGCGACGAGCGGCGAGAATCGGTTTCTGTAATGAACTGCGAGAATATGTCGAACGTCGGTCGATCAGATCTCCTCGATGTAGTGGTACTCTTCCGGGAGCGCGGCGGCGTCCTCGGGCAGTAGCGCCACGACGAGACAGTCGACGTAGGACTCGAAGTACTCGACGAGCGCCGCGATCCGATCGGAGTCGATCGCCTCGAGGGAGTCTAAGAGCATGAACGGGACTTCTTCGTAGACGTCGTGGACCAGATACCCCGCAAGTGCAAAGACCAGCCCGGTCACCTCCCGCTCGCTCTCCGAGAGATGTTCGATCGTGTCCTCGTATGCGGTGCCGTCTTCGGCCGCACGGACGATGTGGAGTTCGAACGTACTCGCTGTGCCGGGCGATCCCTGTCCGCCGTTCGGTTCGAGGCGCTCGATCCAGATCCGGTCTAGGTTCGCATACTCGAGCAGCGAGAGCAGCGACTCGATATGGTCGTTGAACGCCTCGATCGCCTCGCGCTCGATTCGCTCGACGCGCGTCCGACACTCTGCCAGCTCCGACTCGACCTCGCTACGGCGTTCTGCGAGGGCCTCGCGCTCTTCGATCCGTTCCTCGAGAGACTCGATCCGCTCTGTCACCGACGCCAGTTTCTCCTGGTGCTGTTCGCGTTCGAGTTCGGCCCGGTTCAGTTCGCGGTGGGTCTCTAAGACGTCGCTGTAATTCGTCTCCTCGAATTCGTCGGTCCGCTCCTCGAGCTCCGCGACGCGTTCGCGGTGGTCGGCTCGCTTCTCGCGGAGTTCGGTGACCCGCTCTCGCTGGCGCTTGAGTTGTGTCGCCGTGCGCTCTCTCTCCTGTTTGAGTTGATTGCGGCGTTGTTCGCGCTCTGCGATCGCAGAACGCCGGCTTGAGAGATCGTCGATCCGGTCCTGTACGTCGGTTCGCTCTTCTAGCGTCTCGCGGTGGATCTCACGCAGTCGATCGAGTGTCGATTCGATGTGTGAACGGCCGACCTCGGTGCCACAGGTCCAGCAGACGACACCCGGGTCGCTCTCGAGGAGTCGATCAGTTACGTCGTCGGAGGTCGATCCGAGTGAGGCTTCGATCGCGGATCCATCTCCTTCGAGTCGACGCTCGTTGAACTGAATGACGTTCTGGAGTTCGCCGGCGGTCGAGTCGAGTGACTGTTTTCTGTCGCGCAGTTCCGCGATTTGTCCCTCGAGCTGGGCTGCGGAATCGACGTCAGCCTCCTCGAGTGCGTCGATTTCGTCGGCCAGCTCCTCACGTTCGCGCTCGAGTTCGCTGAGGCTCTCCTGTTCGGTCTCGAGATCGTACTCGACGGCCTCTAACTCCTTGCGAGCCGTTCGAAGCTCCGTGAAGGCATCGTCGATATCTTCCTTTTGGGTCCGGCTCTCGTCGACGTTGAGTTCGTGGTCGTCCAGATCGGATTCGAGCGTGTCGATCCGTTCGGTCGCCGCCTCAATCTTCTTCGCCAGAGACGTCCGCTGTCGCTCGAGGTTGGGAAGCTCGTCTTCGAGACGGTCGAGCTCTGCGATCGATTCGTCCAGGTCGCGCTTTTCAGCCTTGAGCAACTCGATCTCAGCTCGAATTTCGTCCGTATCGACCGGTCGCATGATGAGATCTCGCAGCTCTGCCCCCTGCTCGACGGCCCGCCGTGCGTCGTTCGATTCGAGGAGACACGCAAAGAGATCGGCGAGTTCCGGGTCCGAGAGATAGGGTTCTCCACCGAACGCCACAGTGCCGTTTTGCCGCCCCAGCGAGCGGGTGTACCGGTTCTGGTCGAGTTGCAACTCGACGCTTCCGGTCGTTGCATCGCCTTTCAGCGACGGTCGTTCGCTCCCCAGTGCCGCCATGATCGCCTGCAAAAACGATGTCCGGTTGGTCGCGTTTCGCCCTGTCAACACGTTCACTCCCTGACGGAGTGTGACGGTAGTCTGATCAATCCCGCCGACGTTCTCAGCGGTGACCTCGATAGTCGAACCGGACGACCGCTCTGGAGACATTGGTAGCCCGTTGGACCTCCACGTACAAATACTCTCCAATATCAGTTAGGAATCCGTACTGACTATGGCCTTCACCTCTGTCACGGACAGTCACAGCCGCCCTCCTCGATCAGTTCGGCTGCCGTGTACGTCCTTCCACAGGACTGACAGACGGCGGTTACCGTTACCAGAACGTCGTACGTGCGGTCAGTGAGGAGCTCTGCACGTCGGAGTTCGTCGAGGGTCGACTCCGTGACGACCTCCGTTCTGCTCGCGAGTCGTTGGACCGTCTCGCGCTTGCGGTTGCGACGACTCTGCTCGTCTTCGTCCCGTTCCAAGACGGCCCCTCGAACGCGCGTGAGATAGGTGTGGACCGCCTGATGGGTGACGAAATCCGACTGGATCTCCTCGACATCGACCCCCGAACGCTCGAGTTCGCGTTGCGTTCGGACTCGCTCCGTGGAGGATCCGTCATCGTCAGTAAGCGCCTCGTAGAACCGATCGACCTCGGATTCACGAGGGTTCTCACCCGCTGCCTGTAGCGCGGCACGAAGCGTCGCGGTGTTCAGGCGGTCAGCGAGCGCCCGAAGGCTCGTCCGCTCGCCGGACTCCCCCAGCCACTCCGATTCGAGCCGGGCACCCCACTCCTCGAGTCCGTACGTCTCGATCACACGCTCGACTTTGGTCTGCCGTCGCGATCCCGCCTCGTCGGTCATACTCCGGATCTGTCTGGGGGGAGTACAAATCTTGCGCACCTGGTGGCTGCGTCATCGGTCGGAAGTCCGCCGATCAGCAACGTCGGCGCCGACCGTGAGGACCGGGACCGGGGAGTCGCGGATCACCTCCTCGGCAACGCTCCCGAGAAGGACGTGATCGATGCCGGTCCGACCCACCGTGCCCACGACGATCGCGTCGACACCAGCCTCCTCGGCGTATCGGATGATCGCCTCCTGTGGGACGCCCTCCCTCGTCTCGCCGGTTACCGGAACGTCTAGCTCGGCGGCGGCGGCTTCGACCGCCGTGACGGCCTCGCGGGCCTCTGTCTCCGGATCAGCTCGCATCTCATCTCGCTTCATCGCACCGTGTGGCCCCTTCGGGATCACCGAGAGTGCGTGAACACCGGCCCCCAGCCGATCGGCGAGTGTGAGTCCGTGCTCGACCGCGAGGTCTGACACGTCGCTTCCGTCGGTCGCGACGAGGATTTCCTCGTACATCAGTTCCGCATTCGGCCGCCAGCACAAAGTACCGACCACCTGCCGCTGCCTGATACTGAAACTGCGCAGTATCTGGGGACTCGATGTCGGAACCGAGATCCGTCACTCGATACCGAACCGAGACGGGTCACAGCCGATGACGGTGTCGATCCGATGAGTGTCCCAGACTCGTGGTGGCGGGAAAGGCTACCGGTAACCCAACGCGTCTATACGCAGTTGTGGTTGGTGCCTGTGATGACCACCGTCGTCGAACTCGAACTCCCGGCGGCACACCTCGGGCTCGAGCGCACGTTCGATCGCGTACCGTCCTTCGAGTTCCAGCTCACCGGATCGATCGGCGATTCCCCGCCGCTCGTGTACGCGTCGGGCCCGGATCGAGGTGCAATCGAGTCCGCGATCTCTGCAGACGATTCGGTCGATTTGCTCGCGAGCCTCGACGACGCTAGTGACGATCGGTGGCTGTTTCGCCTTGAGTTCGGCCGTCAGCTGAAGGTGTTTCAGCGGATCGTCGCGGAGCACGAGGGGATTATTCTGGATGCTCGGGGGCAGGACGCACGCTGGTCGGTCGAGTTGCTCTTTCACGACCGGGCAGCGGTCTCGAACTGTCACGCTCTCATCGGCGAGTACGACTTCCAGGCCGAAGTAACTCGGGTGAGCGCGGTGAACGGACACCTCTCGGAACATACGCCGCTGACCAAGATACAGTACGAGACGATCCTGAAAGCTCACGAGCTCGGCTACTTCGACGTTCCGCGACAGGTGACCTTAGAGGAGCTCGCCGCAGAGCTCGACGTCTCCCACCAGGCCCTCTCCGAGCGCATCCGGCGAAGCCACGCTGCGCTGATCAGCGCCGAACTGTCGAATCGGCTGACGCCGATGGGGGCTAACACCTAGGCAGACAGGGTCGTAATACGACACTATTCTGTTGATGTCTGAGTATATGGGAGGATAACGAGACGAATGTGCATAGATTCAATGAGTGGGTAGCAATCGCACCATCAAATAGCTTTAACTAGGGTACTATCTAAAGATAGCGTGTCGGTGTGGAACCGACCCCAACCTGACCGTTACCACGTCTCGGCGTTGTGCCGTGACGCCGGCCGTCGGAGCGGTCTCGGATCCCGGTTACGATCGTCGGCTATTCGTGGCTGTGTGGCCGACGATTCGTCATCTGTCCCTCCGGGCCTCGACAAGTGAGTAACCGATGACGGCTGCACCTGTGTTGTACATACTCTTTCACGACCTTTATCACAGTGGGGTTCCATTGGTAATTACGATGTCCGATGGTAATCTCGTTGGAGACGGACGGACGGCAGCCACTCGAGATGCTCCGTCCGCGACTGCTGGGGCGTCCGATCAACAGACGATGGACGCCTCGTCGCCAGAGCTTTCGTCGGACGACGTCTTTCACCTGTTACAGACCAGCCGCCGGCGCGACGTACTCACACAGCTGCGTGAGGCAGATAACCCTCTAGATATTCGAACGCTCTCCGAACGGATCGCCGCCCGCGAACACGACACGACCGTCGAAACGCTCGATTCGACCCAGCGCCAGCGTGTCTACATCTCGCTGTATCAGACGCACCTCCCAAAGTTAGCCGAACACGGTGTGATCGATTACGAGAAAGATCGGGGCATCGTCTCCCGCCGTCCTGAGGCGGACGAACTCGATCCGTATCTCGAACTGTCGGCCGATGCTGCCCAGCGGTTGAACCCGTGGCCACGGCGGTACGCCGCTGTGACGGCTCTCGGACTCGTGGCGCTGGCTGCCACCCAACTCGTCTCGACGCCACTCTCGAGTACCGGAATCGCGACAGCAGTTCTCGGCGTACTCGGCCTCACGGCGCTTGCTCACCTCCGGACGGCCGAGTGAGCTCCGTCGGCACCGTCTCCGCGTGCTCATCGATCAGCCGATGGGCGTAGAACACCACCGAGAAATCCTGCGGGCTGGGCAACGCACAGGCGACCCAGCCGACGACCGCCGCGGTGTACACTGGATGGTCGGCCCTAAAGCCCCCGACTCCGATAGCGAGAGCGACCGGGAGCAGGAGGGTAAGCGGTGCGAGTGCCGCACACCGGAGGATCCACGGCGCCTCGCGACCCGTCAGTCGCGGTTCGACGACGGCCCAGGGACAGCTCATGACGAGTGACAGTACTCCGTCATCGCGGCCTGGGAGAATCCGAACCGCGTACTCGATGCGCGCCAGTCGGAGGACCAGCGCGTGACTCCACTCGTGGACGAGCAACCCGCCACAGATACCGACGAGGAGGGTGAAACCGGCGAACAGTAGTGAGGGATCCATCGATCTCCGAGTTGCTCTCGTTCTCGAGGATGTCGTTATCAATCCGTTGGTAGCCGGTTCGAGGAGGGGTGAGGATTAAAGTAGTGAGGAGTGGTATGATACAACATGGCATTCGGCGAGACACTCGAGTTCGGGCACAACGATCGCAGGCGGATCTACGAGTACGTCGAGCGCAACGGCGCTGTCGATCCAGACAGCGCCCGCGAGGCACTCGGAATCGAGCCGGCTGGCTTTCGACACCACGCCGCGATCTTAAAACGGGACGGGCAGTTGCAGCTTAAACACGGAATGCTCCGGGTCACCATCGACGCCGGGACGACCGAGGAGTACGTCTCCGAGGAGCTATCCTTTCATATCCGGCCGGCGAAACAGGAGGATCTGACGGGGATCGTCGGTGCGATTCGACAGGTAGCCGAGGAGCGCACCTACATCGTCGCTGAAAGTGTCGCCGACGAGATCGACCATGAGAGCGCGCTCCTACGGTACAACGAGATCGAGTCGCGGATGTTCTTCGTCGCGACCGTCGAGAACGAGGTCGTCGGCTGGGTTCACCTGAACGCGCCCGAGTTGGACAAACTGAGCCACACTGCGGAGGTTACCGTCGGCGTCTTAGAGGAGTACCGTGGCCACGGAATCGGTTCACACCTCCTCTCGCGCGGACTCGAGTGGGCCGGCACGAACGGCTACGAGAAAGTCTATCAGAGCATCCCATCGACGAACAAAGAGGCCATCGGATTCCTCGAGACCCACGGCTGGGAGACCGAAGCAGTGCGCGAGGATCACTACAAGCTCGACGGACGCTACGTCGACGAAGTCATGATGGCGATCGAACTGTAAGCGGTCAGGGCCGTCAGGTGGGCAACAGCGCTCCTGTCGCCTCGATCACCCGGATCTCGCGTTCGAACTCGCGTCTCGGCAGTCGTCGGTCAGGAGGAATCAGGACTGTGGGTGACATAAACGTCGAGTTCGTTCACGTCGTCGCTTCGTTCTTCGGCGTGACTGAAACGGACCTCAACGGCGACCGCCTCGTCCGTGTCGGTTGTGATCCCTTCGTGGAGACGATCCGTCAGCTCCGGTAGCTGGTCGGGATCGTCGCCTGAGACGGTGACGACGACTCGATCGATCGATCGGATCGGATACTCGTCGTCGAGTATCACCTCGGTGGATTCGGCCTCGAGATCGGCATACTCGGGCTCTTCGAGTGCCGCCTCGATCTCTTCGTTCGCACTCGAGGTTAACTGCGTCGCGTGGAAATCCAGCAGAGTGACGCTGACCAGCGGTGCGGCGAGTACGAGAAGCCCGACACCGAAAATCCCCGCGTACGTGTAGGTCGGTCGGCGGGTCGGCGAGACGTCGAACAGCCCCTGGGGACGGTAGCCGGCGATCCACAGCGTAGCCAGCGCGGCGAGGTTTATCGAGAGGACGTTCACCACTACGAGGACGGCCGCCCCGACCGCCGCCCCATACATCCCCCAGGCGACCGTAATTCCGACTGCGGCAGCGGGTGGAATGAGCGCCGCGGCGATCATCACGCCGACGATGGCCTCCGAGAAGCCCCGCGTCAGACTCAAAATTCCGGCGACGCCGGCACCGAGTGCGACTGCCAGAGAGAACAGGTTCGGTGAGACTCGCTCTTGTAGTTCGGCGGCGACGACGATGTCGACTCCGGCCGGTTCGAGACCCGCCAGGCGGGCGAGGGTGGCGAGGCCGATCGAGGCGACGATTACGAACGCGAGCCCGACGAGCTGGTAGGTAAACCCCGTCGACTTGAGACCGTCGTCGCCGGTTACGATCCCGACGTTCGCGGCAAGTGCCGGGCCGATCAACGGAGCGATTACCATCGACCCGACCACCACCGCCGGCGAGTCGGCCAGCAGCCCGGACGTGGCCACGACGGCACTGATGAACAACATCGTCACGTAAATCGAAAACGGCGGCGTGAGTTCCTCCGATCTGGTCCTGAGTACCTGTCTCGACGTCCGCTCGCCCCCCTGCACACTCGAACGCTGTCGTTCTAACAGGTCGTCGAACCGGTGTGAGATCACCGTTTCGGCGTCGACGACGATAACGCGCGCCTCTTCACCGACCCCGACTCGCTTCAGACGATCGAGGACGGGTTCGACGGCTCTGGTCGGAAGCGGGAACCGCACTACTGCCGCGTACCCTCGTCCGCTCGTCTCGTCGCTTACGACGTAGTCGATTTGTTCGTCCTCGAGAACGTCGAGCACGGTCTGCCGATCCTCCTCCGGGACCGTGATCTCAAGGTATCGCATGGGTTTGGGACCACCCCGAGAAATATATGGGTTGGTCCCAGCGGCAGGGAGACCGGAGCGTGAGTCACAGACGAGTCGTTTGCAGCGTCACTCCTCCGGGTTGGGGCCGGCAGTCGCCTCCGCCTCCTGTAGTTCGAACAGACCGTCGTACTCGGCGGGCAGCTGCCTCTTGAGTTCGTGCATGACGCTGTCGTCGACCGCCTCGTCGACGACCTCTATCACGACCATCGCGCGATAGGCCGCGTCCTCGTGGCCCTCGCTGCCGAGTTCTTCGGCCGTGGTGACGTGGTCGACGAACTCCTGCCAGTCGAAGCGCTCGACGTGGTCGACCTTGGTTAAGTGGCGGCCGATCTCGTCTGGAAGTTGCGCACCAATGTTCTCGGCCTCACCGGGCTGGAGACGCCGGCTGAGCGTCTCGAGGGTCCCCGCGTCGAGCTCAGCGCTGCCTCCCGGGAGTCGAGCTGTGCGCGGTGTTGGACCTCGCCGATGAATTCGTCGTACTGCATGTGCGGGCGTTGGCCGGCTCATCGTGAGGGGCTGCTACCTTCAGGTGAAGGGGCCAACAGTAGATGAGCGACCGGTGTCGCCGACAGCTCTCCTCGCGAGCGGCATCGACCAGTCCCGTCGTCGAGAACTGTGAGAATCGAAAGACAGTTTTCCGAACGGCGGCTACGCCGCGGTATGCTCTCGATCGCGCTTGCCGGAAAGCCAAACGCCGGCAAGTCGACCTTCTATACGGCGGCGACCATGGCCGAGGTTGACGTCGCCAACTACCCATTCACGACGATCGACGCCAACCGCGGTGTCAGCTACGTCCGGACCGACTGCCCCTGTCTGGACCGCGCGCAGCGTTGCAACGCCGACAACTGCGAGGACGGTAAGCGCTTCGTCCCGATCGAGCTGTTGGACGTCGCGGGCCTCGTCCCCGGCGCCCACGAGGGGAAGGGACTGGGCAACCAGTTCTTAGACGAACTCACGAACGCGGACGTCATCGTCAACGTGATCGATGCCTCCGGAGGGACCAACGCGAAGGGCGAACCCGTCGATATCGGCGCACACGACCCGATCGAGGACGTCGACTTCGTCGAGGAGGAGATGGACCTCTGGCTCGCGGGCATCGTCGACCGAAACTGGGAGTCCGTTGAGCGAAAGTCGCGCTCGCCCGATTTCGACATCGACGACGTCCTGGCGGACATGCTCTCGGGTTTTGGTGCGTCTCCCACCCAGATCGCGACCGTCCTGCGCGAGCTCGACTACCCCGAGGATCCGATCCAGTGGGAAGACGAGCATCGCGAGGAGCTCGCGCGACTGGTTCGGGAACGAACGAAACCGATCGTCGTCGCCGCGAACAAGATCGACGTCGCTCCCGAGGAGAACGTCGAGAAACTGCTCGAACTCGACAAACCCGTCATCCCCACGACGGCGGAGGGCGAACTCGCGCTCCGGCGGGCCGCCGAGGGCGGCCTCGTCGACTACGACCCCGGCGACGAGCACCTCGAGATCGGCGACGACGTCAGCGACGCCCAGCGCGAGGCCTTAGAGGGGCTCCAGGAGACGATGGCCGAGTGGGACGGCACGGGCGTTCAGGGCGCGCTCGACTACGCAGTCTACGAGCTGCTCGATCACCTCACGGCTTACCCGGTTGAGGACGCCGCGAAGTGGTCCGACGGCAGCGGTAACGTGCTCCCCGACGCTCTCCTGTTACCCCGTGGCTCTACGCCTGTCGACCTGGCTTACGCGGTCCACTCCGACATCGGCGACGGCTATCTCCACGCCGTCGACGCCCGCTCGAGCCGTGAGATCAGTGATTCTCACGAACTCGACGAGGGTGACGTGATCAAGATCGTGAGTACGAACTGACGGCGCGGCTCGTAGCTTCTCAGCGCGTTTCCGGGCTCAGACGTACCCCTCGATATCGACCGATATCGATTCGGGCTGGCCCGCTACCTCGTCGGTGATCCTCACCAGTAGCGAGTGGGTGAGCAGGTCGTCCTCGACGCCCCGCCACCACGGGTGCTCGACGGCGACGTCTATGTGCAGGCCATCGTCCGTGCGAGAGATCGCCTCTAACGCGAGGTCGGGCTCTGACTGCATCCCGGTCAGGACGGCGACGAGTGCGGACGCGTCGAAGTCGGTTTCCTCGGCGAAAGCGACCGCAGTCTCGTCGCGTTCGATTTCGGCCGCGGTACGGACCAGTTCGTGATACTGTTCACGGGGTCCGGGCTCGCGGCCCTCGGGTGCCGGCTCGCCGAAGGTGTTCCCCTCGAGGTACAGCGTGTCGACCTCGATTCCATCGGGGAGGGTAGGCGACCGATGGCGGTTCCAGGCGAGATAGCCGCCGGGGACGCCGACGCCCACGCCGAGCAGACCGAGTGCGGCTCGTCGGTTCATCGGTGCTTCGATTGTGACACGGATTCATGAGTATTCGGTATCTCTTCAAAACGCGGATGTCGTCACGACTCGCCGGTGTCGGCTCGAAGAGGGGATGATCTGGTGTCATTGCACCCGTTTCAGACGGTCAGGCGAGCCCCGCAAGCGGCTCGAACCAGACCGCCGCGATGAGCACGGCGAGAAAGACGTACGAGCCCCTGATCAGCAACATTGTCGCGATCGTCGGCGTCGCGCGCCGAGCCGCGAGTCCGACGGCGCCGAACGCCAGGGCGGCGAGCACCGCGGTCGGCGGGAAGACGTTCGCGACGGTAAACGCCACGACCGCGAGCAGCGCGAACGCCATCAGCCCGAAGGCGATGTCGGCCGCGCGATTCGGTCCCAGCGAGACCGCTACCGTCTGCTTTCGAATCGACCGGTCGTACTCGTAGTCCTGGGCGTCGTCGACGATTTTGATCCCCGACAGGAGAATGAGGAAGACGAGTGCAAACGCCCAGACGACGGGCGTGATCGCCGCCGCCTGTGCGTAGAACCCACCGACGATGGCAAGCGCAATTCCGAGCGGGTAGCCCGCCGTCGCGCCGACCGGGTGCATGTCCAGCTGTGGCGCGTGGAAGTACGCGATGACCCACGTCGGCGCGGCGAGCGCCACGGCGACGCCGTCGACGAGCACCCAGAGACCGAGACAGCAGAGCACGAACACCGTCGTCGAGGCGACGAGGCCGATCCGACAGCCCCGCTCGGTTAGCGGGTGGTCGTCGTCCTCATCCCTGACGTGGAAGTCGACGTAGCCGTCTTTGATGTGGGCGGTGTAGACCGCCGCGAACATCGCTAGCACGTGGAGTCCGGCGACTGTCGGATCGCCGGCGCCTGCGAGGATCGCGCCGAACAGCGAGGCGGCAAGCGGCGGCAACATAAACACCGGATGGACCTGCGACCAGTACGCCCGACCCGTCGCATGCGGACTCGACCCGTGTCTCGCGAGCCCCATGGGTCGTGTGACGGCGCGCTGACGGATAATACCGCAGGTGGCGGGTGACGGCAACGGGCGGACGGTCGGTGACTATTCGAGCCGACTTACCGCCCGCGAACCGCCCGCGTCGCGTCGCCGATGATCTCGAGTGCGTCTTTCAGCTCCTCGACGCCGGTCGCGTACGAGAGGCGGGCGTAGCCCGCGCCGTTCTCGCCGAAGGCGTCTCCGGGGACGACGATCACGTCCCGCGCGAGTACCTCTTCGCACCATCCTTCAGGGACCTTTGGCATGACGTAGAACGCACCCTGGGGCGTCGGCACGTCGAGGCCGGCGTCTGCGAGCCCGTCGAGGACGACGTCACGGCGCTGCTCGAAGGCATCGACCATCTCGTCGACGGGTTCCTGGGGCCCCGTCAGCGCTGCCTCGGCGGCGTACTGAGCGGGTGCGGAGGCGCAGGCCTGGGTGTACTGGTGGACCCGGAGCATTCGCTCGATTCGCCGGTTCGAACCGACGACCCAGCCCAGCCGCCACCCCGTCATCGAGTACGTCTTCGAGCAGGCGCTGACGACGACGACGTTGTCGGTTTCTGCGAACTCGAGTGGCGATCGGTGAGCCCCCTCGAAGACGATGTGTTCGTACACCTCGTCGGAGAGACAGAGCACGTCGTGCTCGTCCGCGATCCGGGCGAACTCTCGCATGTCTTCTTCTGTCTGGACCGCACCCGTTGGGTTCGCGGGGCTGTTGACGACGAAGACGGCGGTGTCGTCGGTGATCGCGTCCTCGACCGTCTCGGGGTCGAGTGTCAGGTCGTCGCGCAGGGGAACCGGTTTTGGGGTACCGTCGGCCAGGTGAGTCAACGCGTCGTAGGAGACGAAGCCCGGATCCGGGAAGATGACCTCCTGGTCCGGATCGACGTGGGCCTCGAGCACGAGGTGTAGCGCCTCGCTCCCGCCCGACGTTGCGATGACGTCTGCGGGATCGAGATCGATCCCGTAGTCGCGGTCGTACTTCGCCGCGACCGCTTCACGGAGGCTGCGCGTGCCCTTGTTCGACGTGTAAGCGTCCGTCAGCCCGTTCTCGATCGCCTCGATCGCCCCGCGCCGGGCGTGGGCGGGCGTCGGAAAGTCCGGCTGACCGATTCCGAGGTTAATGGCGTCCTCGCCGGCAGCTTCGAACACTTCGCGAATGCCGCTTATCGACACCTGTTCGACCCGACGTGCGAACTCAGTCATGCCTCAACGGGCGGGGGCGATCCCGATAACTCTTGATGTCGACAGTCCGCCGTTCGTGATGGTCTTCTGTTACAATTGGTCGTGGCCGAAAGGAATATCTGCTGTGACTACTCATACAGTACATCATGGATATATCACGGCGTACATACCTCGCCGCCGGCGGTGTGGGTGCACTCGGTCTGACGGCCGGGTGTCTCGACTTCGTCCTCGGCGACGGACCGCTCTCCTTCGAAGCCGAACAGGCAGTTCCGGGTGAGGCTGCGCTCTCGGAAACCGACTTTGCAGAGTTCGAGATCACCGAAGAGACGATGGAAGATTCGGTCAGCGCCGCCGGAATCGAACGAGATGTCGAAGCGAGTTACTGGATTTCCGCGTACATCAAGGAGGTCGAAATCGAGGGTGAGGCCGAGGATATAAGTGCCTTCGCGGCCGTCTCGACGCCGGACGTCAGCGTGGCCGGACAGTCGTTCAATCCCGTCGCGGAAATGGACACCGACGAGCTACTCGATGAGTACGGCGGCGAAATTAACTCCGACCGGGATCTGTCGGATGCCGAATATGATCGAACCGAGACGTTCTCGGTTCTTGGCGAGGACAGGGACGTCGACGTCTACGTCGGCGAACAGGAGTACGAGGGCGAAACCGTCACGATCGATATCTACGTCACCAACTTCGGACACGACGACGATTACCTCGCGATCATCGGCGTCCATCCACACGCCGACTCGCTCCGAGAGGCCGCCGAAGCGATTCACCTGCCAGACGGTATCGAGGGTGACGAGGCAGACGAGCACCTCGACTCGGAAATCCCCGACGGTCTCGACGAGGACATCCAGACGCTGTTCGAATCCGTTGAACACCCCGCCTAATCGCTGCCCTTCGTTCTGAAATCGATCGAATTCGAAGCGGTACTCAGAATCCGTGAGACGACTGAGAAGTGCGCGTTTTCATCCGGACGACCGAGGCCGATCCAGACCGGGAAAGCGTCAGTAGAACTCGCGAACGAGATCCATCGCGTCCTCGGGCGCGCCATCGGGAATCTCGGACATGTCCTCGGTGACGCCGTGTTGCTCGTGGTACGGCACGGAGTTTTCGTCCTGGTACATGATGCCCTGATACTCCTTCTCGCCGTCCAAGATGACCTCCTTTGCGGTCTCGTAATCGTTCGGGTCGTGGCCCTCCTCTTTCAGATCGACGAGCGTGTCGCGGAAGTAGTCGTAGGTGTCGACGTCGTTGAATGTTACGCAGGGGCTGAAGACGTTGACGAAGCCGAAGCCGTCGTGCTCGACCGCCGCCTGGACGATTTCCTGGTGGCGAAGCGCGTCGGAGGCAAACGACTGGGCGATGAACGTCGCACCCGAGGCGAGCGCGAGCGCGAGGGGGTTGACCGGCGGCTGCTGTGGCCCCTCGGGGGTCGTCGAGGTCTCGAAGTCCGACCGCGAGGTCGGCGAGGCCTGCCCCTTGGTCAGTCCGTAGATGCGGTTGTCCATGACGATGTAGGACATGTCCACGTTCCGGCGGACGGCGTGGACGAAGTGACCGGCGCCGATCGAGTAGCCGTCGCCGTCCCCACCGGCGACCATCACTTCGATGTCGGGACGGGCCATCTTGACGCCCGTGCCGACGGGCAGGGCGCGACCGTGGACCCCGTGTAGGGCGTAGCTGTGCATGTAGGTCCCGATCTTGCCCGAACAGCCGATACCGGCGACCACGAACGTGTTGTCGGGGTCGTTACCGGTTTCGGCCAGGGCTTTCATCATGCCGTTCATCGTCCCGAAGTCGCCACAGCCGGGACACCACGTTGGCTGCTTGTCGGATTTGAAGTCGGTGAATCGTACGTCGGAGCTCATCGTGCTGGTACCTCCGTTGCGAGTTGGTCGGTGATCTCTTCGGCTAGTTCGTCCGCCTTGAAGCGGACGCCAGTGTACTTGTTGATGCGCTTGACGCGGGTCAAGGTGTCGTGTTCGATGAGATCGGCGAACTGCCCGGTCGCGTTACACTCGACGACGATCGTCTCCTCGGCGGCCTCGACCTCCTCGGTGAGGTCCGGACGCGGGGAGATGTACGGAACCGAGATGACACGGACGTCGATACCGTCCTCGGCGAGGTAGTCGAGCGCCTCGACGAGCGCCCCTTCGTTCGATCCCCACGAGAGGATGAGCGTGTCGGCGTCGGGATCGCCGAACTCCCGGTACTCCCACGCCTCTTGCTCGCGGGCGGTCTCGACCTTTCGGTATCGTTTGTCGACTTGCTGGACGCGCTCGCCTTCTTCCTCGGTCCGGCGACCGAGTTCGTCGTGCTCCAGCCCGGTCGACATGTGAGCGCCGTCGACCGTCCCGGGGATCGCGCGCGGGCTGACACCGTCGTCGGTGACGGCGTGGGCGCGGAACCGACCCTGCTCATCGAGCCACTCGTCGACCTCCTCGTCGTCGACGAGCTTGCCGCGGTCGATCTCGACTGCGTCCATGTCGAACGCCTCCGGCGGGAACGTCTGTTCGGTGACGGACATCGCGAGGTCCGAAATCAGGAACACTGGCGTCTGGTACTTCTCAGCCAGGTTGAACGCCTCGATCGTCTTCCAGAAGCACTCGGTGATCGACGTTGGCGTGATGACGAACCGCGGGACCTCGCCGTGGCCGCCGTACAGCGCCATGTTCAGATCGCCCTGCTCCTGTTTCGTCGGCATCCCGGTCGAGGGACCCGAGCGCTGGACGTCGGTGATGACCAGCGGGGTCTCGCTGGTCGCGATCAGTCCGAACGTCTCGGTCATCAGGTCGACGCCGGCCCCGGAGGTCGCGGTCATCGACCGAGCGCCAGCGCGCGCCGCGCCCAGCGCCATGTTGATCGCCGAGAGCTCGTCTTCGGCCTGCACGACGTGGCCGCCGTAGTCTTCGATCCGGCCGGTCAGGTACTCCATGATCGTCGTCGCGGGCGTGATCGGGTAGCCGGCGTAGAACCGGCAGCCGGCGGCGATCGCGCCCATGCCGATGGCTTCGTTCCCGTTCAGGAGGACATAGTCCTCATCGGTCGTCTCGAGATTGTAGCCGAGATGATCCAGATCGAAGTTCTCGCGGACGTGATCACGACCGAGACGGGCGGCTTCCTTGTTGTTCTCGACGATTTTCGACCCCTTTCCGCCGAAGCGCTTCTCGAGTGCCTCGTCTAAGTACTCGACGTCGAAGCCGGTGATCTCACAGGCCGCACCGAGCGCGACCACGTTGCGCATGATCGCGCCGCCGGCATCCTCGGCGAGGGATTTCAACGGGACGTCGACAGCCGTCATCTCGTCGGGGATCTCGGCCTCCCAGGACCGTTCGCCGTCGTAGACGATGGCGCTGCCCTCGTGGAGTTCGTCGAGATTCTCGTCGATGGTTCGCTGGGTGAGCGCCACCAGAATGTCGAGTCTGTCGACGACGCTTTGCACTTGGTCGACCGACGTGCGGATCTTGTACGCCGTGTACCCACCGCGGATGCGCGATGCGAAGTCCTTGGAGGTGAACACGTGACGGCCGGCTCTGGACAGAGCCTGTGCGAAGATTTTGCCGGTGGAATCGATTCCGTCACCGGCCTCGCCTCCCACCGCCCAGTTGAGGTCCCTAGCCATGTTGTGGCGAAGTTTGCCCCAACAAAAGAAAAGGCTTCTGAAAGCCCCCTTTGTCGTGTGTTCTTTCGCTACAGTCACGCTGCCGTGCCGGAGTCCGTACCCAGTAGGGTCGATAACGGAACGCCTTTTCGATTCGGTGATCAAGGTTCTCACATGGAAGGAACGCCAGTCGCCGTTGCCGACGTTCGCGGGGTCGGTCTTGGGACGATCGCGCTCGAACTCGAGACACCACCCGACTTCGACCCCCTCCCTGGGCAGTTCGTCTTGCTCCGGGCGGTTCCGGACGGCGTCGACGAGGAGGTCGCCCGCCACTACACGCTCTCCTCGCCCGCGGCCGACGAGACGTTCGAACTCACCGTCGGGATCGATCCCGACGGCGACCTCTCGCCGTGGCTCGCCGACCTCGACGGCGGCGAGACGGTCCACGTCGACGGTCCCTTCGGCACGATCACCTACGAGGGCGAGGACGACATCGTCGCGATTGCAGGCGGCCCAGGCGTCGGCCCCGCGGTTGCCATCGCCGAAGCGGCCCATGAGGCGGGCCACGAGGCCACCGTCGTCTATCAGGACGACGAACCCGCCCATCGCGAGCGCCTCGACGCGCTCGCCGCGGATGGGGCGGCGATCACCATCGTTGGTGCGGACGAAGACGACGAACTCACAGACGCGATCGAGACCCACGTCGACGACGGGCAGATCTATGCCTTCGGCTTCAGCGAGTTCGTGACGACCGTCGCCGACGCGATAGACGCGGCCGGCGGCGATTCGGACGAGGCGCTGATCGAGAACTTCGGTTGAGGGACGCCCGTTTCCCGCCGACATCGGCCGAAGAGACCCCGCCGTGACCGTTCGGTCACGGGAACCACCGCGCGCATCGCAAGCACAGCCCATACCACCGCTCGCCCGCAACCGTCACTCATGGTTGACGAGGACCTCGAACTCGAGCGCGATCTGGGCCAGGCGACGATCGTCTACGAGGAACCGGACGAGGGAACGGTCAGGAAGACGGTCCCGAACGAACACATCGCGTACTTCCAGGACCACTGGATCGTAAAGACCGACGAGGACGACGAGGGCAACGACATCGTCCGCCGGATCCCCTCGAAACGCGTCCACTACGTCGAGCGCTCCGTCGAGCAGTTCGAGGAGGAAGTCGAGACGCTAGTCGATCGGGTGCAGTCGTTCGCCAGCTCGATCCAGACGAAGATCCCCGTCGGCGGCGGCGACGACGAACCCGAACACGTCGAGCCCCATCGCATCGACGTCACGCAAGGCGAGCCTGAAGAGCGCCAGTCCGACTGAGTCGCCGGCGTCAACGTCCGGACGCGCCGGCCTCGGCCTCTCTTTCGGCCTCCCAGTGCTGCGCGTACGCCGTCCGCGCCGCGTCCCACGTCGGCGCCCGCGCGAGGATTCGCCAGCGCTGTGCTTCGGGGTCGAAGTCGTACCCCACGTACTCGCCGTCGACCTCGAGAAACAGATGCGTCACATCGGCTGTTTGACATGAGCAGCCGTCGAAGACGTAGGGGATGGCGCTATCGACCCCGTCACGCTCCTCGAAGGCGTTCGCCTCTGACATATCGAGCGATCGAGAGGGAAACGCGTCGAGCGAGACCATAGCTCCGTTTTCGAACCGCGATTCATAAGCATTCGGGCCGTTCGACCTCGATGCGACCTACTCAGTGCTCGACGAACTCGAACAGGATCCCGCCGGTGTCTTTGGGGTGGAGGAACGCGACGTCGTGACCCCAGGCGCCAGGTCGTGGCTCCTCGTCGACGAGTCCGACGTCGTGTTCGCGAGCGGTTTCGAGTGCGGCCTCGATATCGTCGGTCTCGAACGCGAGGTGGTGGATTCCCGGGCCATTTCGATCGAGGTAGCGCGAGATCGTCCCGTCCTCGACCGGTTCGAGTAGCTCCACGTAGCCGTTTCCGCAGTCGAGAAAGACGACTCGAAGCCCGTCGAACGTTTCCTCGTGAACCGCCTCGATACCGAACAGTGCGCCGTACAGGTCCGCGAGTGCGCTCGCATCCTCGGTCGCAACGCCGGCGTGATCGAACTGCATAGCTCGACAGTGGGGCGGGCGGTGCCTTACTGTTGTGCTCTGTCCGTGGCCAGGCTGGTCCGACGTCGAACCGCCCTCACCGCAGCCCGATCTTCGCCGCGAGCCGCTCCCAGCGCCCGTCGCCGATCTCGCCGACCGCCGCCATCTCGTCGTTCGAGAGTTCGAAATCGAACACGTCGGCGTTCGTCTCGATGTGCTCGCGGCTCGCGGCCTTCGGAATCGCCGCGACCGCGGGTTGTTGAAGCAGCCACCGGAGCGCGACCTGTGCCGCCGACTTCCCGTGGGATTCGCCGATCGCCGCGAGGCGGTCGTCGCCCGGAACGGCGCCCTCCGCGAGGGGGCTGTAGGCCGTCAGACAGATTCCGTTCTCGGCGCAGTACTCGAGCAGGTCGTCCTGGTGGTGGTACGGGTGGTACTTCACCTGGTTCGTGACGATCGGCGTCTCGGAGTGCTCTCGCGCGCGGTCGAGTTGGTCCCGCGAGAAGTTGCTGACTCCGATGTGTGCGACTGCACCGTCCGCCTGGAGCTCGTTCATCGCCCCGATCGTCTCCGAAACGGGCGTGTGGGGCCGTGGTGCGTGGATCAACAGGAGGTCGGCCGTCGAGAGCCCCAGCCGATCGAGGCTCCGCCGGGTCGACTCGCGGACGGCCTCCGCCGCGAGGTTTCCCGTGTTGACCTTGGTCGTCACCCAGACGTCCTCGCGGTCGACGTCGCTCGCGGCGATCGCATCGCCGACGGCAGCCTCGTTGTCGTACATCTGGGCGGTGTCGATGTGGCGATAGCCGACCTCGAGGGCGGCCTCGACCGCCCGCCGGCACTCCTCTCCCGTCATCCGCGCGGTGCCGAAGCCGAGGACAGGGATTGCCGCCCCCTGCGCGTCGACCGTCGCGGTCTCGATCGTCTCGCCGGTGTCCATACGCTTCGTTCTCCCGAAACCGTATTCAAGGCCCGGCAGGCATTCAACGTCCGGGACGTCCGGAAGCCGTGAGCGGTCGCGGCGCTCGGTCGCCTCGACGGCGAGGGCGTCGAGGTGATCGAGCGCTTCGACAGCGACGTCCCCGGCAAATCAAGTGCCGAGGGGCAGTCCGCCGAGCGGTTCGAGCGCGACCGCGAGCGGCGCAAGCGGGAGTTCTTCGACACCGTCGCCGAGCGCGCCGCGCAGTCGTTTCTCGGGAACGAGCCCGTCGACGGCGTCCTGCTCGGGGGCACCACCGGCACGGTCGAGCGCTTTCGTGAGGAAGCCGAGCTCGACCACCACCTCGAGGAGCGCCTCGTCGACGCCGAGTTCGCCGTCGAGTACGCGACCGAGCAGGGGCTGCGCCAGCTCGCCGAGAAGGGGCGCGAACACCTAGACGAACGCGAGCGCGAGGGGCCCCGCCAGCGGCTGGCGGACTTTTTCGACGCGATACGAGACGACGAGGAGGCTGTCGCCTACGGGCGTGAGGAGGTCGACGACGCCCTCTCGTACGACGCCGTCGAGACGCTGCTGCTTTCGACGGCTGCAGATGGCCGGGTCGGGCGCGAGTTCGGCGACCGGGCCACAGAACAGGGCAGCGAGACGGTGCTGATCCCGGACGATTTCGCAGACGGAGAGCGCTTCGCCAGCGCCTTCGACGGCGTCGGCACGCTGTTGCGGTTTCCGATCGAGTGAGAGTGCATCCGCCGACGCTTAGACCGCGGCCCCTGCTGGCGATTAGACCGCAGTACCTGCCTGGTACTCGCCGAACTCATCGCGGAAGACGTCACAGATTTCGCCGACGGTCGCGTACGCTTTCACCGCCTCGATGATGTACGGCATGAGGTTTGCCTCGCCGCGCGCGGCGTCGCGAAGTGCTTCGAGCGCCGCCTCGACCGCCTCGTCGTCACGCTCTGTCCGGACCGATCCGAGACTGTCGAGTTGGCGCTGCTGGTCTTCCTCGGTGACCTCCTGGACGTCGACTTCGGGCTCTTCGTCGACCTCGAACTCGTTGACGCCGACGATGATGCGTTCACCTTCCTCGATCTCCTTCTGGCGATCGAAGGCGGTGTCCTGGATCTGGCGCTGGACCCACTGTTGCTCGATCGCCTCGAGCATGCCGCCCCGGTTCTCGATCTCGTCGAGGAGTTCGTAGGCCTCGGCTTCAACCTCGTCGGTCAGGCTCTCGACGTAGTAACTTCCCGCGAGGGGGTCGACGGTGTCTGCGGCACCGGACTCGTGGGCCAGGATCTGCTGGGTCCGCAGGGCGGTTCGAACCGACTCCTCGGTCGGTAAGGCAAGCGCCTCGTCTTTTCCGTTCGTGTGGAGGCTCTGCGTACCGCCGAGCACGGCCGCAAGCGCCTGGTAAGCCACCCGAACCACGTTGTTCTCGATCTGCTGGGCGGTGAGCATCGAGCCTGCAGTCTGGGTGTGGAACTTGAGCTGCTTCGATTTGGGGTCCTCGGCGTCGAAGCGCTCGTCGACGATGTCGTGCCACATCCGGCGGGCCGCCCGGAATTTGGCGACCTCCTCGAAGATGTTGTTGTGGCCGTTGAAGAAAAAGGAGAGCTGCGGGGCAAACTCGTCGACGTCGAGGCCAGCCTCGATCGCACGCTCGACGTACTCGATGCCGTTGCCCAGCGTGAAGGCGAGCTCCTGGGCGGCAGTCGAGCCGGCCTCGCGAATGTGATAACCCGAGATCGAGATCGTGTTGAACTTCGGCGTCTCGGAGGCACAGAACTCGAAGATGTCCGTGATGATCCGCATCGAGGGCTCGGGCGGGTAGATGTAGGTGTTGCGCGCGATGTACTCTTTCAAGAGATCGTTCTGGATCGTTCCTCGCAACTGCTCGCGGTCGACGCCCTGCTGGTCGCCGACCGCGATGTACATCGCGAGCAGTACCGACGCGGGTGCGTTGATCGTCATCGACGTCGAGACCTCGTCTAACGGAATCCCCTCGAAGACGGTCTCCATGTCCGCAAGCGAGTCGATCGCGACGCCGGCCTTGCCGACCTCGCCGGCGGCCATCGAATCGTCCGAGTCGTAGCCCATCTGGGTCGGCAGGTCGAAGGCCATCGAGAGGCCGGTCTGTCCCTGATCGAGCAGGTAGTGATACCGCTCGTTGGTATCTTCGGGCGTCGAGAAGCCAGCGTACTGGCGCATCGTCCAGAGCCGTCCCCGGTACCCCGTCGAGTAAACGCCGCGGGTGTACGGCGGCTCGCCCGGAAAGCCAAGCTCCTCTCGATACTCGAGGTCGTCGACGTCTGCGGGCGTGTAGAGTCGGTCAACCTCCTGTCCCCCCGTGTCGGTCGTAAACGTCTCTCGGCGCTCGCCGAAGCGCTCGACGACGGGCTCGACCGATCGCCCGTGCCAGTCTTCCCTGTCGGCGCGGATCTCCGCGAGGTCTTCGGCATCGAACATACTCAGTATCGATGGCGCCCCGGGGCTTGAAGCTTGACCTCCGCACCCTCAGATCGCGTCGTCCGGTTCGTGGTCGGCTGCGATCCGAGTGGCTTCGGTCTCGTAGCGCTCTCGAGTCTCGGCGTCGTCGACGGTTCCGAGCGCACCGTCCGGGACCACGAGCCCGGCTTTCGTCTCGCGTGCGGGGCCGGAAAAGCTGGTCAGCGCCCGCTCTCGACGGTGGTACTGGCGGCCGTCCTCGGTCGCGTAGACGAGAATGATGAGATTCAACTCGTCGTCGGAGTAGGTTCGCTCGACGAGCCACACCCGAGTCTCGTTCGGGTCGCCGGCCGTCGGACGCTCACCCTCGGGGCGGTCTTCCGGCGCCATCGGTCACCGTCCGGTGTCGTACTTGTACGTCGCCGTCTCCGGATCGATACCGAAGTCTTCGGCAGCTTCGGCGTCGTCGGGCTCGTCTTCCTCTCGCGCGCTCGCTTGCTTGAACGCCTCCCGGAAGCGGTCGGGCATCTCGAACTCGTCGACGGCGATCGAGAGTGGAACCGCGTCAGGATCGGTCCGCTCGCGCTTGTCCGCAAGTCGCTCCTGCAGAACCGCCGGCAGCGCCGACTCTTCGATGCGCCGGAAGCCAAACTGTGCGAGGTAGTCTGCTTCGCCGGTCAGCGAGTAGACGGTCTCGAACCCGTCGTCTGCGGCGTACTCGACCAGTCGCTCGATGACGTGTGCGCCGATCCCCTGGCCTCGCCAGGACTCGACGACGCCGATACTCGTCAGCTCACAGATGCCTGTCGCGCGCTCGGCGTCAGCCGATTCAGCGCCGTCGACCTTGTGGACGCGGATGCGGCCGAAGCCGGCCTTCTCGTTCGACCGCTCGTCGATCGCGATCACGTAGTCGCGGGAGCGAAACGCGGTGTCGTCGAGTCCCATCGACTCGATCTCCTCGAGAAGCCAGACCTCCTCTCTGTTTTTCGCGTCCCGAACGTACATGGTCTGAGGTAGGATCCCTGCGTGCAAAAGCGTTTGTGACGCACGAGCGCGCTCTCTCGACCCGATCAACCGATTTCGTGCGACCGATTCCGACGGACGCCACCGTCACTAACTGGGAACGGAACGGCCCGTCGTGACGTTACGACGGCGTGATCCGGTCCCAGAACGCCTTCATATCTGACGCCGTCGCCATCGCGTCGAGTTCGCGGTAGGTCGACTGTTCCTCGTCGTGGTTCGCCTCGAGTAGATCGGTCACCGCACTGTCGTGGCCCAGCTTTTTCGACAGCATCAGCAGGTTCTCGTACCCCGTCATCTCGATGCGCTCGGTGTGCATTCCTGCGCCGATGTATGCCATATTCAACAGCTCGTCGTCCTCGATCTGCTCTTCTAACGTCTGGCGCTCGGTCTCGAGTCCGTCGAAGACGGCGTCCTCGGTCGGGGCCGGTGTGGCGCCGATCTCGTCGAAGACGTCCTCGAGCCGAGAGACGTGTTCGCGGGTCTCTTCGCGGTGTTCGGCGAACCCCTCGCTGATCCGGTCGTTGGTCGCGTTGATCGCCATCTCGTCTAGAGCCTCGACGAGCTGGGTCTCGACGTAGTACATCTGGCGGAGCGCGTGTTCGAACATGTCCTCGAGCGTGTTCAGCGTCATCGTAGGGACGGGCGCGAGCCGCGGACAAAGATCTGGGGCCCGCGGTTGCAGGCAGGCGCTGCCGGCGTTCGAATGGACTCACTGTCGAGGCGCTTCGATCCCGAACGAACTACGCGATCTCGACCGATGCGGGATCGATCCGCCGTGGCTCGGGAACGGACGCCTCCCCAGAGACGGCGACGTCGGCGGACTCGGTCTCCGAGCCCGGAAGCACGATCACCGCGTCGGCGAGCAGCGGGGCCAGCACGCCCGCGACGACAGCGGCCGGGCTCCACGGCGCCCGGAGCGCGACGCGATCGCCAGCCGCCAATCCACTCTCGTCGACGACAGTTCTGGCGGCGTCGAGACACCGGCCGCGTCCGAACTCTCGATCTCCGTCCGACAGCAGCCCCGTCTCGGGATCGACCTCGACGGGCGGGAACGAGGGGTTCTCGCTCCAGAGGCCGCCCTCGAAGTGACGGATGGACGGGTCCGAGGGGGCGTCTCCGTAGCCGACGCGCTGGCCCCCCGGCGCCAGCTCGTACTCCTCGATCGTCTCCGTCGGGGCGACGACCGTCCGGACGTCCGTCTCCGCGGCCAGCTCCGTCGGCGGCTCGAATCGGGTCGTCCCGCCAAGCAGTGCCGTCCCGAAGAACGCGAGCAGCGCGAGCTGGCTGCTACCGGAAACACCGACGGTCACGCCGCGTCGGACGCCGGTGTGACGCAGAAAGTTGCCGGCTTTCCACGCGCTCGTCCGGAGCCAGTGGGCGTCGTACACCCGGCCTGTGGGGTCTTCGAGTGCCGGCTGCTCGGAGCGTCGGTCCCGGGCGAAGAGCTCACCGAGTGTCGGCTCGCCCATCTCAGAACGCCCGCTTTATTCGCTCGAAGAATCCCTCGTTGACGTCGATCTCGTCGCCGCCGGCTTCGGCGAACGCCTCGAGCGCCTCTCGTTGCTCTGCGTTTAAGCTGTCGGGGGTGACGACCTGCACCTTCACGAAGAGGTCTCCGTGGCCTCGCCCCCGGAGTCGTGGCATTCCTTTGCCGCCGAGACGGAACGTCTCGCCGCTCTGGGTCCCCGTCGGGATGTCGAACTGTGCCGCGCCCTCGATTGTCGGCACCTCGACCGTGTCGCCGAACGTCGCTTGCGGGAACGAGATCGGCATTCGATAGCGGAGGTCGTCGCCGTCGCGCTCGAAGTCCGGGTGGTCGGCCACCGCGACGTCGATCAGGAGGTCGCCGTTGAGGCCACCCTCCGGACTCGGAGCGCCCTCTCGTTCCATCCGGAGGGTCTGGCCGTCCCGAATTCCCGCTGGCACGTCGACGGTCAGCGTTGCCTCGGCTCGGACGTAGCCTCGGCCACGACAGTCACTACACTCCTCGGAGTAGAGGGTGCCGTCCCCATCGCAGCGCCGACAGGACGTCGTCTGCTGGACGCGTCCCAGCGGTGTCTGCTGAACCTGGGTGACCTGCCCGCGACCCTGACACTCCGGACACGTTCGGGCGTCGGCATCTGGGGGGTGACCCTCGCCGTCACAGGTGTCACAGCCCTCGGGTCGTTCGATGGTGAACTGCTTTTCGACGCCGTTGTAGGCGTCTTCGAGTTCGATCTCAAGTTCCGTCCGCAGATCCTGTCCCTTCTGGGGCCGGCGCCGGCCGCGTCCGCGTCCGCCGCCGCCGAAGACCTGCTCGAAGATGTCGCCGAGACCGCCACCGCCGCCCATGCCACCGAACGGATCGCCGCCCATGCCGCCGGCACCGCCCTGGCTGGCGTCGTAGCCGTGCTTTTCGGCCTGTTCGTAGCGGTCGTGGCCCATCTGGTCGTAGGCCTCGCGTTTGTCCTCGTCGGTGAGAACTTGCTTTGCCTTCTGGATCTTCTTGAACTTCTCTTCGGCGTCCGGATCGTCGCTGACGTCTGGGTGGTACTCCGTGGCCTTCTGGCGATAGGCCTGTTTGATCTCCTCGGGGGAGGCGTCCCGACTCACGCCCAGAATATCGTAGAAGTCCTCGCTCATTCGTTGTCACCCGCTAATCCGTTGGGACACTTCAAACGACCGTTCTCGCGTTCCCGTTCCCGACGTCACTCGTTTCCGTTCCGAACGTTGCTCCTCGAAGAGACGTCCGCAGTCGACGACGCTATTCCTCGTCTTCGTCTTCGTCCGCGTCGTCGGCGACGTCCTCGAAGTCCGCGTCGACGAACTCCTCGCCCTGGGCGTCTGCGCCGGCTGCACCGCCCATTCCGGCTCCAGCGGCGCCGCCCATGCCGCCAGCGCCGCCCATACCACCGGGACCGCCAGCGCCGGCACCAGCCGCGCCTTCGGCGCCGGCTTCCTGGTAGAGCTGCTTGCCGATCTCCTGGAGCTCCGTGCTCAGCTCCTCGACTGCGGCCTCGATCTCTTCGGCGTCGGCCTCGTCGTCGTCGATCGTCTCCTCAACGTCCTCGACGGCGGCCTCGATCGACTCGCGGAGTTCGTCGTCGACCTGCTCGTCGTTCTCCTCGAGGAGGGTCTCGGCGCGCTGAATCGTGGCCTCGGCAGTGTTGCGGGCCTCGATGCGCTGTCGGCGACGCTCGTCTTCCTCGGCGTGTTCCTCGGCGTCCTCTTGCATCCGCTCGATCTCCTCGTCGGAGAGGCCGGCGCCGCCCTCGATCGTGATCTCCTCGGAGGTGCCGGTGCCTTTGTCCTCAGCGGAAACGTTGACGATGCCGTTCTCGTCGATGTTGAAGGTGACCTCGATCTGTGGGGTTCCCGCAGGTGCCGGCGGGATATCGGTCAGGTGGAACTCACCTAACAGCTCGTTCTTCTCGGCGAGCTCGCGCTCGCCCTGGAAGACCCGCACCTGGACCGCCGTCTGGTTGTCGGCGGCGGTCGTGAAGATCTTCGACGCGTCGGTCGGGATCGTCGTGTTCTTCTCGATGAGGCGTTCGAAGAGGCCGCCTTTGACCTCGATACCCAGCGAGAGCGGCGTCACGTCGAGCAGGACGATGTCGTCGACGTCGCCCGAGAGGACGCCACCCTGGATCGCCGCGCCCAGCGCGACGGCCTCGTCGGGGTTGACGTTCTTCTGGGGCTCCTGACCTGCGAGCTCTTCGACCTGCTCTGTGACCTGGGGCATCCGGGTCGAGCCGCCGACCAGGATGACCTCGTCGATGTCGCCCTTCTCGTAGCCGGCGTCCTCCAGAGCCTGCTCCGTCGGGCCGACGGTGCGCTCGATCAGGTCGCTGGTCAGTGACTCGAACTTCGCGCGGGTCAGACTCTCCTCTAAGTGGATCGGGCCGTCGTCCGTGGCGGTAATAAAGGGGAGGTTGATCTCCGTCTCCTTCCGGCTCGAGAGCTCGATCTTGGCCTCCTCGGCGGCGTCTTTCAGTCGCTGGAGGGCCTGACGGTCCTCGCGGAGGTCGACACCGTGGTCGGCCTCGAACTCCTCGGCGAGGTAGTCGATGATCGCCTCGTCCCAGTCGTCGCCGCCGAGGTCGTTGTCCCCGTTGGTCGCGACGACCTCGTAGACGCCCCCGCCGAGGTCGAGGATGGAGACGTCGAAGGTACCCCCACCGAGGTCGTAGACGAGAACCGTCTGATCGGAGTCGTCGTCTAACCCGTAGGCCATCGACGCCGCGGTCGGCTCGTTGATGATGCGCTCGACCTCGAAGCCGGCGATCTCGCCGGCGTCTTTGGTCGCCTGACGCTGGCGGTCCGAGAAGTACGCAGGCACCGTGATGACGGCCTTTTCGACTTCTTCACCAAGGTACTCCTCGGCGTCGCGCTTGATCTTCCCGAGGATCATCGCGGAGATCTCTTCGGGCGTGTGCTCCTCGCCGTCTACCTCGACGGTGTAGTCGTCCTCGCCGATGTGGCGCTTGATAGAGGCGATCGTCCGCTCCGGGTTCTGAATCGCCTGATTCTTCGCTGGCTTCCCCACCAGGCGTTCGTCGTCGGTGAACGCGACGATCGACGGCGTCGTTCGATCTCCTTCTCCGTTGACGATGATCTCCGGGTCGCCACCCTCCATGACGGCGAACGCGCTGTTCGTCGTTCCGAGGTCGATTCCGAGAATCTTGTTACTCACCATTGTCGTTGTGGGAGCTATTGTTCGCACTTTGTTTTAAAGCTTACTAGCTCGTCCCGAGAGCCGAATAAAACGCCGACGCGGCCGATATCGGCGTCGCTGATGCACTTGGATCGACGATAAAATTCGCTTGGGGCTCCACTCAGTGGAATCTCTTTTCGGACCCTATGGAGACTCCAGAACGATCAGCTCACCATCTCCCGGTTCAGCGAGGAAGTAGACGTGACTGAACGACGATGTCGTCTCCGCTTTGTTCCCATGCCAGTGCTCTTCACCGGGAGGGAACACGATTAAATCACCGTTTGACACCGTACGCTCTTCGTCGCGCGTCGCCACGATGCCCTCTCCCTCGGTGACATACAGCACTTGTACGCCGGAGTGAGTGTGGAACTTGGTCCGCTCACCCGGCCGAAACGTTACTTCTGCCGATCGAACGGTATTCCCGTCGAACTCGCCCTCAACGCTTTCGGAGAGCAGTGCCAACGTCTCCTGTACTGGATGGTCCCACTCGTTCTTTTTTGCGGCGTTCGTTACGTTCATCGTTCGTACCCAACCTCATTGCCCATTCCCAGCAGGGTAAACTGCTATTCGACCTGTAACTGACAGTCATTCTCTGTGAAGAACGAATTCTGCCGTTCGTCGCGGGTGGGGAGCACCAGTTTTCACAGCCCGACCGATTCACCGCTTGTCCCAGGCCGGCGCCGGGTAGAGAGGGTCGGCTTCGCTGACCTGCTCTGGCCACACGAGTTGCTTGCCTGTGTCCGGCTGCCACTGGTAGACGACCATCCCTCTCGGTATGGTGCCGTCTTCGTTGAACTGCACGGACCCGTAGAGGCTCTCGAACTGGATCTCGCGAATGGCGTCGCGCACGGTCTCCGGACTCAGTTCGGCGACAGCGATGAACGCGCGCTGGAAGGTCTGAACGACGGCGCTGGCGGCCGCACTGTGGTAGCTGGGTTCGTACCCGTACTCATTTTCGATGGCCGAAAGAAACTCGCTCGTCGATCCGAAGACATCGTCCGCGGAGTCGACGGTGGTCGCCCACGGCGACGGACCGTACCAGTAGTCGCCGTTCTCCCCGGTCTGTGCCCTGAACGAGTCGGTAAGGCTACCCCCCGGCGCCCACACCATGTCGACGTCGACGGTCTCGCTCGCCAGTTGCTCGGCCGCGATCACCGCGTCGTCCTGATAGCCACACAGGAAGAGCACGTCCGCGTTGGTATCTTCGACGAGCGCGAGATACGCCGAGACATCGGTCGCCTCATCCGGGATCGTCTCGTCGACGACGATGTCGACTCCCGCTGACTGCAGGTTTCCGCGTGCGCCCTCCGCAACGTCTTGGTTGAACGGATCCCCTTTGACCAGGATCGCCGCCGATGACGGTTGATCCGGCTGCGCCACCGCCATCTCGATATTCGTGGTGGCGTCGGTGTCGGCGGTCGGTACCAGGCTGAAAATCCACTCGTTGTCGCGCTCGAATATCTGGCTGCTGGCGCCGCCACCGGCAACCATCGGCCGCTCGGCGCTCGCCGCCACGTCACTGGCCGGCAGCGTAATCCCGCTCGAGTACGGTCCCACCAGGTAGTCGATCCCCTCTTGCTCGACGAGGCTCTGGTAGATGGCTTCGCTCCTCGAGGAGTCGCTCTGGTCGTCTCGCAGGACCAGCTCGAGCTCGTAGGTAGTACCGTCGCCGGCTTCGACGCCGCCGGCGTTGTTGATGCGCTCTATGGTCAGTTCGTATGCGTCCGCATACAGCCGTCCGAGGTCGGAGAGGTCGCCGGAGAGACTCATCGATCCGCCGAGCGTGATCGTGTCCGTCGGCGTCTCGTCACCCCCGTCGTCTTCGTCGCTCCTATCGTCAGCCTCGGAAGTGGTGGCGGTTGCCGTCGACTTGCCACTCAGACAGCCTGCAAGGCCGGCGACACCTGCTCCCACGGCCGCTTTCAAAACCCGTCGGCGATTCGTACTCCGCCGCCCCTGTCCACTGGCGTTAGATCTTCGCGACATCTTCCACTCCAACTCCCCACAAAGTTTGCAAAGTAGCT
Source organism: Halobacteria archaeon AArc-dxtr1 (assembly GCA_025517425.1). Taxonomy (NCBI): domain Archaea; kingdom Methanobacteriati; phylum Methanobacteriota; class Halobacteria; species Halobacteria archaeon AArc-dxtr1. The sequence continues at coordinate 210,618 of JAOPJY010000001.1, forward strand.
TTCCAGCGGTTAGCGTGAGTTTCCCTGCCCTGTACCTGTACTCGAGGAACGTCGACAGTACCGTCTCAGTGCCGACCGCGACGGTCGCTATTGCCTGCGATAGAGAGTCACCCGACGATGTTGTTGATCGTGATAACGACAAAGATCAGGATCACGATTTCGCTCACGATCCACGAATGTGTGTTTATCCACGTGCGAACCTTCGGAAGGATCGTCTCCGCACGGTCGCCGATCATAACCAGGGATAGCGATGGAACGGCCAGAAGCAGTAGCGTCAGTAAGACAAACCCGGTTGCGTGCCACAGCGGATCGCCGTGACTCGCGAGGTAGGTCCCGACGGTGATCGACGTGAGAATGTCGGTCGGAAAGAACCCCATCAGCAGGAACCCCAGTTGGAACGAGAACTTCGGGGTCGCGGTCTCGAGTTTCCCCATCCACGTTGGGGGTTCGGATTGCTCGCGTTTCAGGTAGACGTTCACCATCGCGGCGAGGAGAACGACGAGCACGAGCAGTTGCAGCATGCGGTTCGACCCGCCCTGACGAACGCCACTGCCGAGATAATACGCGAGCGTGACGACGAGACTGATCGAGAGGGAGGCCCCGAAGACGAACGCGGCCGAATTCCGCCGCCAGTCCTCGCTCGTGGCCAGAAAGATGGCGCTGAGAATTTGCGGCCCACCGATCATAACGAATACCAGCGGGAGAATCACCAGGAAGTTCATCGTTCGAGGAGTACACGCGTAATTGCGGCCTGTCCGTCGACACTCGAGATTTTTGGCTCACGGTTGTGTCTGACGCCGATTGGAACGCCACGGTTCGAGTGTTGTTGGATATCAACCGTGCTCATGCAGCCTTCGACCGAATACACGTTCTACCGACATTATACCCCGTTGTTGAGAAGGTGATTGTTACTATTGCTAGCCAGCGCTGTCGCTGAAGGTCGAAATGAAGAGTACACCGTTCACGCGGTGGTAATCACGACGAGTCGAATAGAAGGCGCGAGTGAAGCACGAACTACGGTCCGTGGTCGGTCACTACAGAATCAGGTAGTCGATCGAGAAGTCAGAGACAGTCATCCATCGATCACTATCATCGTGCCATGAAATCCTTCTCGAGTAGCGGCACCGAATTATATGGAATGTTGGAGTGGAGGCGTGTGAGTCGGTCGTACCTGCTGCGATGGGCCCTGCTGCGATGGGCCACTCAGAGAGGCATGAGCCATGAGCCATGAGCAACGAAACAAACCGCACGACGTCAGAAGGTAGTCAGGACAGCGATACGGCTAGCAGTATAGCATCGATCGCAGAAGACGCGTACCGCTACGGACTCCAACAGGTCATCTACTACGTGACGCGCTTCAACTACACGCAGAACGAGGACAGCGACTTCTTCGTGGGCGTCGATCGATTGTACTACCCCAACGAGGGGCGACCGATAACGGCTGACTTCACGGCTGTCGTCACTCCGAACGCCACCACCCTCTATGGAATGGGCTTTCTCGACCTGCAGGACGAACCCATCGTCATCGAGATGCCCGAAGTCACCGACCGCTACTTCTCGCTACAGTTGATGAATCAGTACGGAATCTTTCCCCTCTACGCCGGGAATCAGTTCAACGGCACTGACGCGCGATCATACCTGATCCTGCCGTACGACTACGAAGGCGAGATTCCAGGCGACTTCGCCGCGACAGACGTTGTTCACGCAGGGACGAATACCCTGGCAACCGAACTCCGGTACGCGCTTCGCGACCCCACGGACGAATCCGAAATTGCGTACATCAACGACCTGCAGGAGCAGACGACCATCACCCCGCTCAGCGAGTGGCTCGAAAACGACCGCTCGGGCGTGCCGCGGGTGGAACAGTCAGTCGTCCCCGGCGACTACGAGACGATCCCGCGAATGGCGGAGCTCACAGCACAGCAGGTCGAAAATCAGACGGCAGCGGACTTCTTCACCCTCCTCAACCTCGTCCTGAACGACCCGAGCATGCCGCTCATCGACGACTCCCGAAAGGAGGCTGCGATGCTCGAGCGGCTGGAGCAGGTCGGAATCGGCCCGGGTCTGGAGTTCGACTGGTCCGCCCTCGAGACTGACGTACAGGAGGCGCTGACTAATGGATTCGAGAACGGGTTCGAGCGCGTCAGAGCCGCCGTCGTGGAAGGTAACAGCGACATCATGGTTGACATGAACGGCTGGAACGTTCTTCAGAACACGGGGGACTTCAGAACCGACTGGTTGACCCGGGCTGCCATGGCCGACTTCGGCTTCGCGGGCCCCGACTCGCCCGCGTCTCACGTCGGTGGGATCATATTTACTGACGCGAACGGCGACCCACTGGATGGGTCGAACCGGTACACCATCACGTTCGACCTCGATGACTTGCCACCAGTCACCGAGTTCTGGGAGGTCCCGATCTACGATGCGCAGGGCTACTTCGTCGAAAACGACCTCGACCGGTACAGCATCAACAGCTACATGCTCGAAGAAGGGCTGTTGCACACCGACGGTGACGAACTCGTCATTTACGTGCAACACGAGGAACCGGACGATCCCGAGCAGGCGACGAACTGGCTGCCAGCTCCTGAAGGGGGCATGCGCTACACAGCGCGATTCTACGGCCCACACTGGTCGCTGGTCGACGGGTCCTACGACATGCCCGAAGTCGTCCCTGCGGAGGAGTGAGGCCTTCTATAGTAACAACTGAAACAATTCACACACTGATCGCCGATCAGTCTGGCGGTCGAGTGTGCAATGACTTTCAGTGGCTACTATACCTTCATCCTAACTAAAACGTAGCCTTCTTCTCTTTCTCGTCCTTCTCGCAGTCTTTCTCGTCTTTCTCCGGTTCGTCTTCTTTCGGCTCCTCTTCATGCTCTTTCTCCGGTTCGTCTTCTTCAGGCGTCTCTTCCTCCGGCTCAACGTCCTCGTCGTCCGGAAGAGCATCCTCCGTGAGGAGGATCTCGAACGGTTCATCGGCGGGTGCTGCCTCCGGCTCGAGGTAGCCAATCGCGAACGCGGAGTAGACGGTCCCTCCGGCGAGGGAAACGTCGATGTCGAAGACGCTGGTCTCTCGGTCGCCCGCAGGATAGATGGCGATCGGATACTCGCCTTCCGGGACTTCGATGTAGCCGGATTCGCCGAACGCGACGTTCTCGAACAGCGCGTCCCCGTTGTCACCGGCAACGACGTCCACCGCAGGCGCGTCGGGTGCGGCGTGGACGACGCGAACGCGGGCAGTATCCGCATCGACCGGGCTGTTGTCGTCCTCGAGTATCAGCGCTTCGAGGGGCTGATTCTCGGCGGCCACTTCGCCGATTGCCGCGAGGGTGGAGTCCACCTCGCCGAGTTCGACGGTCTCTTCGAGCACTGCTTCGGCCGGGTCTTCGCCGACGGGAACGACCTGGATCGTGTACGTGTCGGGCTCCAGGTCGCGGTAGTCGGTGACCGTCCCGTACGCAATGTCCTCGCGGACCAACTCTCCATCGACGTAGACGTCGATGTTGGGTGCATCGGGTGAGAGGTGTGCACTTCGAGTTTGGACCGCGGTATCGGTCGGCTGGTCGTTCGCTTCGTGATCACTCGCGGCAGCCGTGGCACTTCCGAGACCACTCGCCACTACGAGGCCGCCACCGATCTGAATAATTCGCCGCCGGCTCATGTCTTCTCCAGTCATGCACCTGTCATGAACGACGATATCGATAATAGTGCTACCACTTGCAGGTGCCGGTTGATGAATGCTCGAAGCCCGGTACCCAACGATTTGAGCCGTCTGAGCGACCTGACCAGTATCGAAGAAGGCGGTCGCTTCGGATCTGGAACCAACACTGGGAACCGAGCCAACGGTTACCGGACTTTCCCGAACCGTCGTTGTTGAGTACAGAGAGATCCAGCCGTTACTCCTCGTCAGCGTCACTCGTTGCCTCGGCCTCTCCCGCTGCGGACTCGGCATCAGCAGCCGTCTCGTCGCTGGGCTCCGCATCGGCGAGTTCGCCGTTCGAAACGGTCACCTGGGCGTTCTGGACGACCTTCTCGCCCATCCGGTACCCCGGCGTGAACACGCTGGCGATCGTCCCCTCCGGCTCGTCGCTGTCGACGCGGGCCATCACCTCGTGGCGCTGGGGGTCGACCTCCGAGCCGGGTTCGGGGCTGATCTCCGCGACGTCCTCGTCGGCCAGCACGCGGTCGAACTCTCGAAGCGTCATCTCGACGCCCTCGCGCAAGTCCTCGACGCTCCCGTGTTCCTCTTCTAACGCCCGAGTGAGATTGTCGCGAACGCCGAGCAGCCGGGAGACAAGGTCCTCCGTCGCTCGATCCTTGATCTGCTGCTGGCGCTTTTTTGCGCGCTTCTTGTAGTTCTGGAAGTCGGCCTGCTTGCGTGCGAGCTTCCCCTCTAGCTCCTCGATACGCTCTTGATACTCGGCGATCTGGTCGTCGCGCTCCTCGATCGCCGCGTTGAGTTCCGCAACTGACTCGTCGCCCGCGACGGCGTCGCCCTCGTCGCCAACTTCTTCGCCGTCCTGCTCGACGTTCTCCGCCGCCGGAGCCGCCTCCTCCGGGGCGTCAGAGTCGGTTATGCGGTCGGACTCGTTCTCGGGTGCTTCCACGGACGAACCATCCGCCGCGTCCGGGTTCGTGGCCTCGTCTTCGCTCATGTTCCAGCCAAGGCACAGGGCTGATAAAAGGGTTGAGATACGCGCCCTCCGGACAGTATATGTGGCTCCCGGCGCGACCTGGGAACGATGACGTCTCAGTCCGGTTCCGTCGCGCTCGCCTACGAGGACGGGACCGTCCGGATCACGGCCGGGGACGGCACCGATGCAGAGACTACGACGGAGCCGCCGTTCGACGCGACTACGTTCGGAGTCGCCGATCTCACCTACGATCCGCGCACCGACACCCACCGCGTCCCCGCGTTCCGGTACGCCGAGGTACGGGCCGCTCTCCAGCGTGCAGGGGCTGGAGTCGACGACCGCACGCTCGATCTCGAATCCTTGCCCACCCTCGAGTCAGCCTACGAGCTGCGCGACTACCAACAAACGGCGATAGACGCCTGGCTCGAGACCGATCGGTGGGTCCCCTTTGCGGATTCCCCCTCCCCGGTTCCCGCAGCTCCCGCCGGCGTCCTCGAACTGCCGACGGGCAGCGGAAAGACGGTGATCGCACTGAAGGCGATCGAACGTCTCTCGGTGCCGACGCTCGTCGTGGTCCCGACGATCGACCTTCTGGAACAGTGGCAACGCGAACTTGAGCGCGAGTTCGATGTGCCGATCGGCCGCTTCGGCGGCGGCGAGCAGCGCTTCGAGCCGATCACGGTCTCGACGTACGACTCGGCGTACCTCAAGGCCGACGCGGTCGGCGACCGGTTCGGCCTCGTCGTCTTCGACGAGGCGCATCACGTAGGTGGCGAAGGCTATCGCGAGATCGCCCGTCTACTGGCCGCACCGGCCCGACTCGGACTGACGGCGACGTTCGAGCGCCCCGACGGCGCCCACGAGACAATCACGAAACTGGTCGGGCCGCTCGTCCACCGCGTCGACGCCGACGAACTGGCGGGCGAGCATCTCGCCCCCTACGACGTCAAGCGCCTCGAGGTGTCGTTGACGCCCGACGAACGCGAGGTCTACGACCGAAACCAGGAGGTGTTCGCAGACTACCTGGCGACGTCGAACATCAGCATGCGAAGCGGTTCGGACTATCAGGAACTCGTCAAGCGCTCCGGGAGCGACCCGCGGGCCCGCGAGGCGCTCCTGGCGCGCCAGCGCGCCCGGTCGATCGTCCACGGGAGCGAAGCCAAGGTCGACGCGCTCGGCGAGATCCTCGCGGACCACCCCGACGACCGGACGATCGTCTTCACCGCCCACAACGACCTCGCCTACGACGTCAGCGAGCGCTTTCTGATCCCAACGATCACCCACCAGACGGGCGCCGCCGAGCGCCGGGAGATCCTACAGCGGTTTCGTGAGGGGACCTATAGCCGCGTTGCGACCTCGAACGTGTTGGACGAGGGCGTCGACGTCCCCGACGCTTCGATCGCGGTCGTCCTCTCGGGCAGCGGTAGCGAGCGCGAGTTCACCCAGCGCCTCGGACGGATTCTCCGCCCGAAGGCCGACGGAGGCCGGGCGCTGCTCTACGAGGTCGTCAGCCGGGAGACGAGCGAGGAACGAACTGCAGACCGGCGCCGGAACGGGTCGGCGTAGCGCGGAGCGAGCGGAGTCGCGGTCACGCGGCGCGAGTGGATTCGCGGTCACGCGGCGGGCCGATTGGCCGCGTCGTCTCGCAGCGGGCTCGATTCGGTCAAATCGCCCGATGGGACCCACGCCGTCATAGCCAGCCCGGTGGTACAACCGTTCGCGGCGAGTCGGGTTCGGTATGGATCTCGGGCTCGACGTCGGCGTTCTCCTCAGGCTGCTGGTGCTGCTCGTCGTGCTTCTCCTCGGGACGGGACTTCGCGTGTCAGGAATCCTCGATGCGCGGCGCACCGACCGGCTGAACGCCGTCGCCTACTACGTCGCGCTGCCGGCGCTGATCTTCGTCTCCACCTACGACCAGGCGATCGGCGAGCTGCTGTCGGTGGCGCTGGTTGCGGGGCTGCTGATCGTGCTGTTCGCCACAGCCGCACTCGCGTGGGTCCTCAACCGCGACCGAGAGGGGGCCGATCGCCGGAGCGTCGCGATCGTCCAGTCGTACCACTCGAACCTCGGCTACCTCGGGCTGCCGCTTGTCGCCGCGACGTTCGGCGCCGAGGTGACCGCGATCGCGAGCGTCATCCTGGGCGTCGTGACGCTTGTCCAGGTCCCGATGACGATCCTCGTCCTCTCGACGGCCAACGGCGCCAACGCAGAGCTCGCCGAGGAGCTTCGCGGGCTGGCGGCGAACCCAATCTTGCTCTCGCTGGTCGCCGGCCTCGGGATTGGCTCGATCGGCCTCGCCGTTCCGGGCACCGTCGCGGTCGGGCTCGATGCCGTCGGTTCGCTGGCGCTGCCGCTGGCCCTGCTCTGTGTCGGCGCCTCCCTCGACGTCGACCTGCCGGGAATCGACTACGCTGCAACCGGCTCCGTCGTCGCACTGAAGATCGTCGCCATGCCCGCACTCGCGTGGATCGTCTTCTCTGCACTCTCGGTCGACGCCGCGACGTTCACCGCGAGCGTCGTCATGTTCGCGACGCCCACCGCCGTCTCGACGTACGTCTTCGCGGCCGAACTCGAGGGCGACGAGGCGTTCGCGTCGCTCAACGTCTTCACCACGACGCTCGTCTCGGTCGCGACGCTGCTCGTTCTGATCACGCTGCTCACGTGAGCTGGGCGTCACCGATTTCTGGACCGTTACTCCCCGTACGCGATCGTCGAGAGCGTCGCGTTCTCCGTCTGGCGCGTGTCCTGTCGGCCCCACTGGACGACGATCGGCACGTTCGACTCGACGACGGCGCCGCAGTCTCGGCCCAGCGGCGGCGCGTACGGATCGATCAGGTCGTTGACCCGGACGCGACGGACTCGCTCCGAGGCGACGGTGAGGGGATACGGTCCCGCCTCACGGCCGTCTGCGTAGTGGAGGGTTACCTCGACGGTGGCCATCTCCGGGCCGGCATTGAGGAGGCAGAGTGCCTCGTGGCTGATCATCTCCGGTTCAGGTCCGGTGCTGTCGACGGGGACGTGTCCGCCCGGAATCTCCCAGCGGGTCTGGCCGATCGGCTCGTCGGCGTCCGCGCCGGAGTCGGTCACACCCCCTCACCCCTGGCCCGTTCGTCCACTGTTGACTCGTCGGCGTCCCCCTCGAACAGCTCCTCGAGATACTCGGTCATGAACACCCCGTCGGGATCGAGTTCGCGGCGGATCTCCTGAAACCGGTCCCACTCGGGGTACAGCTCCCGGAGTTCGGCCGCGCGGAGGGTGTGATTTTTGCCCCAGTGCGGGCGGCCGTCGTACTCCCGGAAGAGCGGCTCGAGATCCTCGAAGTAGGGCCAGTGTTCGAGTTCGGCGTTCTGGATGCACGAGATGGTCATCACGTCGCGGTCGTACTCCGTCGACAGCATGGCGCCGTCCGCGGCGACGGTGCGCACGAGCATGCGCCAGCCGACGTCGCCGCGCCACTCCTGGCGGACGCGATCTTTCACCTCCGCGAAGCAGTCGAGGCCGTCCTCGCGGGGGACGGCGTACTCCATCTCGTCGAACTCGCGGCCGATGTCGTCGTGTTCGGGGATCGTCTCCTGCCACCAGCCGGTCTGGTCTTCGACCATCGTGGCGTACGAGATGTCCTCGTGGTCGGTGCCGCCGCCGGGACCGTTCAGCAGGCGAAGTTTCACCTCGTTCGAGCGGGGGTACCAGTAGAAGTCGAAGTTGCGGTTCTCCGCGATCAGGTCCGGGATGTGCGCTTTGCACTCTCGCCAGGTCGTACAGTACTCCCGGCGCTGGATCTTGTAGGTCGGAACCAGATCGAGCGTGATCTCGGTGAAGATCCCGAGCGCGCCCAGCGAGACCTGTGCGGCCCGCAGGAGGTCGGGATCCTCCTCGGCGCTAAACTCGCGGATCTCCCCAGTGCCAGTGACCATCCGCCCGCCGATCAGGGAGCCGGCGAGATTCTCGAACTTGGCACCAGTGCCGTGCGTTCCCGTGCCGAACGCGCCCGCGACGGTCTGCATCGAGACGTCGCCCAGGTTCGGGAAGGCGAGGTTTCGGTCGTGTAACTCGGTGCCGGCTTCCTCCAGCGTGGTTCCGGCCAGAAGCGTCGCCGTCCCCGCCTCGGGATCGTGGTCGACGACGCCGGTCATGTTCGTCAGCGAGACGATCACGTCCTCGGTCTCGACGACCGGCGTCCAGGAGTGGCCCGCGCCCGCGACGCGGACGGTCTCACCGGCGTCAGCGCACTGACGGACGATTTCCTGGAGTTCGGCTTCGGTCTCCGGTTCGAGGAGCCGATCGGGCTCGGCGGAGACGCTGCCGGACCAGTTCGTCCACTCCGCTGTGTCGGGCTTTTCAGTGCCCGGTTCGTGTTCCTGGGCCACGACTATTCACCTGCGTACGCCATCGTCGAGAGGAGCGCGTTCTCGGCCTGGCGCGAGTCCAGTCGCGTGTGCTGGCAGACGACTGGCGTGTCCGACTCGAGGACGCTCGCGAAGGGTTCGCCTCTCGGGATCTCCTCGGGGTCTTCGAACTCGTTGAACCGGAAGTGTCTGGTCCGCTGTGCCGGCACCGTCTTCTCGTAGGGGCCGACTGGATCGCGGTCCGTAAAGTACACCGTGATCTCGACGGTCGCCGCCTCGTCTGTCGTATTGAGGATGCAGACGCTCTCGTGGCTGACCATCTCCGGCTCGGGTCCGTTGCTCTCTGCGGGGATGTAGCCCTCTGGAATCGCCCACGTACGTTTGCCGGTCATCATCTCTGTTAACGACAGAGATGCGGAAAACACGGCGGCCTGTACCCGCAGGCGGGTCGGGGCGTCCTCGGGAGGACACGATACCGTTTTGGAGACGATCGTCCTTCAGACGGAGCGGTGAACGCAGCTGCCCCAGCTCGAACCGTTCAACCGGCTAGTTCCCATCGGAGTGCTCTCCATCTGGTCGGACAACGGTGACAGGGACAGCCGACCGCCGGACGACCGTCTCTGCAACGCTGCCGAACAAGAACCGTGCCACCCCCTGTCTCCCGTGACTCCCGACCACGATCTGACTCACGGGATTCGCATCAGCGTACCCGATGATGGTTTCGGCGGGACTGCCAGCCTCGATCTCGGTATCAACCGACAGATTCTCTGGAAGCGTCTCGAGAGCTGATTCGAGCACATGTTCGGCCTTTTCACGCTCGTTCTTGAATTCACCTTCCCCCGTGTAGCCAGGCGACGCTCGGCGGCGACTGTAGTCGACCATCGGATCCATCACGTACAGGAGTGTCAGCGTCGCCTCCGGAAACTGCTCAGAGGCGTACACAATTGCCTGTCGGGAGGCTGGTGATCCATCAACCGGAACGAGAACGTGGTTGCTCATGTGTTACTGTTTGTTCTCGAACGTAAAAATCAAAGCTCACAGCATATCCAGTGGATTGGTACCACTCGACAGCGGTTCAGTCGGTAGAACAGACACACGAGTGACTGGAACGGGCCTCCCTCTTCCAAAGAGAATCTCCCCTATTCTGACCCCTCGAAACAGGGGCACTACTGGAACTGCGGCAGCACTTCCTTGCCGAACGTCTCGATGAACGCCTCTTGATTCGTGTTGACGTTGTGGACGAAGACCCGATCCACGTCGAGCTCGACGTCGTTCTCGAGCCATTCGACGTGATCGTCAATATCGCCGGAGACGCGGACGTTCGCCTCGATCTGTTCCTCGTCGACTGTCTCCGATAGCTCGTCGTACTGTTCGGGCGTCCGGAGCTCCTGGGTTACGGTTCCCGGCACGCAGTTCGTGTGCCACTGGTCGTAGGCACCGTCGAGGGCGGCGTCGTCGCTCTCGTCGTAGGAGTGCTGGGCCTTCAGATAGACTGGCTTATCGGGCGCCTTCTCCCGGAAGGCGTCGACGCGGGCGGCGTCGTCTTCGTGATCTGGCGTCGCGATCGTGATCATACCGTCGGCCCAGTCGGCGAGCCACGACGCCGTCTCTTCGGAGAGGGCGGCCCCGATCAGCGGCGGCGGCGTCTCGGGCCGCGAGTAGAGTTGCGCCTGCTCGACGTCGACCCGGCCGTGATGGGTCACCTGCTCGCCGTCCCAGAGCCGCCGCATGACGTCGGCACACTCCTCGAGCCGGGCGTTTCGTTCGCGCTTGACGGGCCAGTCGGTACCCGTGATCCCCTCGTTTAAGAGCTGGCCGCTGCCGACGGCCAGCCAGAACCGTTCGGGGTACATCTCGCGCAGCGTCGCGGCCCCCTGGGCGATGATCGCCGGATGGTACCGGTAGCCCGGCGCGTTGACCGTCCCGAATCTGAGGTCGGTCGCCTCGAGCGCCGAGCCGAGCCACGACCAGACGAGCCCCGACTCGCCCTGACGCTCGCTCCAGGGGTGGAAGTGATCCGAGGCGAGCGCGTGATCGAAGCCTGCCTCGTCCGCGAGCTGGACGTACTCGAGGGCCGCACTCGGAGCGAACTGTTCGTGAGAGACGTGGTAGCCGAGTTCAGTCATCGAGACCCTCCGTCGGAGTCGACCGTTGTCCGCTGCGAGCGGTTCGCGATCCGTTTGCGTGGCTCATCACGGTCGGATCTGCGACGGATCAGCACTTAGTTTTCCGCCGTGGTTGTGCCAGACGCCGAGTCGAATCACTCGGAGCCGTGCCGCTTGAACAGCGGCGCAGCGGCCCCGCCTTCGAGCGCTTCGGGCGGGAACTCGTCTACATCACTCGCGCTCGCGAGATATATCGCGCTGTTTATCAGCCCGATATGGCTGAATGCTTGCGGAAAGTTCCCGAGGAAGGTACCGTCGTCGGCGTGGATCATCTCCGAGAGCAGGCCGAGATCGGAGGTGTGCTCAAGCAGGGACTCGAAGATTTCGTTGGCCTCTTCGAGGCGTCCCGAGAGCACCAGCGCGTCGACCAGCCAGAACGAACAGAGGACGAACCCACCGGGCTCTCGCGGGCGGGCGGGACTGTTCCCGAACCGGAAGACGAGCCCGTCGTCGGTCGTCAACTCCTCCATGATCGTATCGATCGTGTTCTGGACGCGCTCGTCGTCGGCCGGCAGGAAGTCGTAGAGCGGAATCAACAGCGCGGTCGCGTCGAGCGCGTCCTCGGCGCCGAAGAACTGGACGAAGCTCCCCTTCTCTTCGTTGTAGCCGCGCTCCTCGATCGTGTCCCGAATCGTCGAGCGCGTGGTCTCCCACCGATCGATCGGCGCGTCGCGCTCGTACTGGCCGGCGAGTCGAATCGCGCGGTCGAGCGCGACCCAGCAGAGTAGCTTGGCGTGGACGAAGTGCTCGTGTAAGTCGCGAAACTCCCAGAGGCTCTTGTCCTGTTCGTCCCAGTGCTCGCAGACGTAATTCGCGAGCGCGCGGATCGACTCCCAGTCCCGATCGGTGAGGCCGTTTTCGTATCGAATGGTCTCGTAGATTCCCTGAATGATCGTACCATAGATGTCCAGTTGCTCCTGTTCGGCCGCGGCGTTGCCGATTCGGACGGGCGTCGAGTCGCGGTACCCCGAGAGGTGGTCGAGGAACTCCTCTCCGATCTCCGCCTCGCCGTGGAGACCGTACAGCGGCTGGATCTCCGCAGGCGTCTCGTGACCGATCTCCCGGAACCACTCGAAGTAGCTGTGGGCTTCCGCCGACTGGCCGACGCTGTGTAGCGCCTGGATGGTGAACTTCGCGTCTCGGATCCAGTTGTACCGGTAGTCCCAGTTGAGTTCTCCGCCGATCTCCTCGGGGAGGGAGGTCGTCGCGGCGGCCGGGATCGAGCCGGTCTCGTCGTGGATCAACAGCTTGAGCACGAGCGCAGAGCGCACTAAGACGTCGCTCCAGTCCTCCTCGTACTCGAAGAGATCCGCCGCCGACTCCTCGCAGCTGTCGAGCCACGCCCGCCAGTAGTCGACGGTATCCGCGAGTAGCTCCTCGTACTCGTCCGGACTTCCTGGCGCACCCTCGTACGCGCCGGCGGACGCTCCCCCAATTTCGTCGGCTCCCCGCTCGTCTGCCGTCCCGTACTGCAGTCGGAACCAGTAGGTCTCTCCCTCGTCGACGGTCACCGTCCCCGTCGCGACTTCGCCGTCGTCGATTTCGAGATCGGTCTCGAGATGAAGGGCGAGCGCGCTCCGGCCGTCGTCGTGGCCCAGTTCCGCTTCGCCGACCGTTTCTGATCCTCCTTCGTCGTCGGCGTCCGATCCATCTCGATCTGCCTCCGTCGCGACGATCACGCCCTCGTCCGGCTTGTCGAGGGTGGTCTCCGAGCGAGCGTAATCGAACCGTGGCTCGAAGACGACGTCCAGTTCGACGGCTCCCGAGACGCCCTCGACTTTGCGGTAGATCGCCTGCTGGAGGCGCTCGTTCGTCGATTCGCCGTTGTCGCCGTCGCGCTCTGAGATCTCGCGCTCTTCGTCGGCGCGGGTCGGCATGAAGTCCGTCACGACCACTGTCCCGTCGTCCGTCTCGAACGTCGTCTCTAAGACGTTCGTCCGGTCGACGTACTCGTGGCTCGACTCGAAGGGACCGCTGGGATGGATCGCGAACCGCCCCCCGTTCTCCGGATCGAGCATCGCCGCGAACACGCTTGGTGACTCGAGGTGCGGAACGCACCACCAGTCGACCGAGCCGTTCTGCCCGACGAGCGCACAGCGGTTGTCGTTCCCGATAACACCGTAGCCGTCGATTGGAAGGAAGTCGTCGTCCATGAATTGAGTCGTCGAGGGGATCGCCGTCCGTGTAATCGAGGCACGTCGCGTGGTTCGCGTGCAGTGTCGGGAACTGCACCACGAGCCTCCGTTGACGGTCGGTTCGTTCCACGCGAATCGGCAAAAGCGTGGGTTATTGGGAGCCAAGACTGTCTGTTCTCGAAGACGATCTGTCTTCCTCTCTGATGGGGACGAGCAACTCGCCTCGCCGATTCCCACGCTCCGGACGATTTTTGCCCCCGTCGCCCCCAGTTCGAGCCGATGCTGACCAAGGACCTCCTGTGCGTCTCTCGGGCGGGTGGGAGCTATGCCCCCCAATTCGCTGGCCGGGAGCACCGACCGCTGGCAGCGCGGGCGATCGGGGTCTTTCAGGGTCACGTGGACGAGACGCGGGCCGCGCTCGAGGAGGCCAGGACCGACCTCGAACGCGGAGACGCCGATTTCAAGCTCGTTCGCGGTCTCGCCGCCCTGCTCGAGCGCGAGGCGACCTTCGAGACCGACGCGCCGGTCGACCCGGTCCGGGCTCGCCGGGCCGCCTTCGAAGCTGCCGAGGCCGTCGGCGTCGTCACCGCGGACGACCGGGCGATGGCGCTCGTCCGCGCCGGCGAGTCCCTTGGGCTCTCGGCAGACGCCCTCGAGGAGGCGCTGTACGCCGACTTAGCGGAGCGTCAGGTGCTGACCGCGTTCGACTCGCGCTGGGATCCGGACGAGCTCGTCGCCCAGTACAACCTCTCGCTGGCCCAGACGGCACTGTTCGACGCGACGGAGGTGCGGGTGCGATCGACCGATCCGAAGGCGCTCGTCTCGGCGGTCAAGCGCCTCCGGCTGATGTACGAGATTCGGAAGACGGGGGGAAGGGATGACGCCGAACTCCCCAGCGAGCGCGAGGTGATCGTCACCGGGCCGACGCGGCTCTTCCGATCGACCAGACGCTACGGCACCCGGTTCGCGCGGCTCCTCCGGACGGTCGCGGCCGCCGACCGATGGCGCCTCGAGGCGACGATCGACGACCGCGGAACCGAGCGGACGATGACCCTCTCGGACGCGGATCCGGTGGCGGTTCCCGACACCGACCCCGTCGCCGACGTCTCCTACGACAGCGGCGTCGAGGCCGACTTCGCCGGCCGGTTCGAGGCCCTCGACTTAGACTGGGAGCTAGTGCGCGAGCCCGAACCGCTCGCGACCGGAACGCGGGTGATGATCCCCGACTTCGCTTTCGAGTACCAGTACAGCGACTTTCGACTCTTCTTCGAAATTATGGGCTTCTGGACCCCACAGTACGTCAAGAAGAAACTCGAACAGCTCGACAAGCTCGAAGACGTCGACATGCTCGTCGCGGTCGACGAGAGCCTTGGCGTCGGCGAGGAGATCGCTGCCCGCGACCACCGAGCGATCCCCTACTCGGGGTCAGTCCGGCTGAAGGACGTCGCCGCCGTCCTCCGGGAGTACGAGGCCGACCTCGTCGCCGAGAGCGCGGCGGCGCTGCCCGACGAACTCGTCCCCGAGGCTGACGCGATCGATCTCGCGACGCTCGCAGCCGAGCGCGGCGTCTCCGAGACGGCTCTCGAGGCGGTGGCGTTCCCCGCGCACGAGCGCGTCGGGCGCACCCTCGTCCGCCCTGCACTCCTCGACGAGCTGGCCGCCGAGATCGACGACGGGATGACGCTCGCCGAGGCCGAGCGCGTCCTCGACGACAGCGGAATCGACGACGCGAGCGCCGTCCTCTCTCGGCTGGGCTACCGCGTCGAGTGGGAGGGCCTTTCCGGGGGAACCGTCCGATCGCAGTAGCGGGAAACGCAGAGTCGACGGGAGACGGCGGAAACGAAGGCCGAGATGTCGGGGGTGGATCGTCGGTCCTAGCCGCCCTCGAAATAGTGGTCGTAGTGTGCGACACAGCCCGGATTGAACGCGACGCCACAGGACGGACACGCGTGGTCGCAGGCGAGGTACGCCGTCGACGTAAGCGTCGTGCCACAGCTGCCACAGAGTACGGCGGGTTCGTCGAACCGGTCGCGGGGCCACGGTTCGGCTTCGTGGTCGGCAACAGCCTCGTGGCACGCGTGACAGGGGAAAAACGCCTCACAGCAGCCAAACCGAAGGGCGATCACGTCGCGCTCGCCGTCGTAGTGCGCACACCGGGTTTCGGGGCCAACCTGGACCCCGCGGACCTCGTAGCCGCCGACGAGACGATCCATACTGGGGTGTGTGAGCCGGATTGCTTCAGTAGCTCGGATCGTTCCAGTCCCCCGCATCTCAGTAGCCCGGTAGCACCGGGAGCACGCCCGCCAGGAGCAACGCCCCACTCACGACGAGCGGGATCGCATCGATTCGCCGAAACTGCAGGGCTGGCAACGTCGGATTCCACGAGAGACAGCGCGTCTGTAGTGCCAGGGCGAGTCGGTCCCCACGCTGGAAGGCGCGTGTGAGCCCCGTCGTGGCAACCGGACGCATCCGTTCACGGATCGGCTGCTGGTCGCCCAGGCGCGCCGTCATCGCGTCGCGGATGGCAAACAGGTCACGACGCAATACGGGCAGAAACCGACAGACGAGCCCGACGCCCAGGCTGAGTACGCGACCGACGCGGCCGGGAACGAGCCGTGCGACTGCCGCCTGAGACTCGCGAACGGCGGTCGTCCTGAGGTACACACCGCTGACGACCAACACGAGGAGGACGCGATAGCTCGAGAGCAGCGGATCCACTGCATCCGACAGGCGTATCCAGGGCGAGCCGAACGTGAACGCGCCGATCAACGGCGCTGCGAGGAGAAACGGGAACACGAACCGGTTGGACCGAAGCACCCCCCTCGGCGAGACCCGTGCAGCGAAAACGACGAGGCCGGTAATCACTGTGAGGACGGCGAGTGCGCGCGGATTCGTGTGTGCAAACGCTGCCGCAGCGAAGCCAATCTGGCCCAGCAGCTTCGTCCGCGGATCGAGTTGGTGCAGTATCGTCCGGCCAGGCCTGTACATGCCGCTCAGGAGTCATCGTCTACGTGGCCGGATCGGCTCTGGCTGCTGATCGATCGACGATCTACCCCTGTCATGCGGGGATGGCCAGATCGTCGCTGCGAATGATGCCGATGGCAGCAAGGATTTTGACCGCCTCGGCGGGGATGAACACGATTCCACCGGTTACGAACGCTTCCGCCGGTCCGAGTCCGAGAACGATCATCATTCCGGCGATGCCGCCGGCGTAGATGACGACGGTCCCAGCGATCATGGCGCCGACGAGCACCGGAAGGTTTGCCCTGCGATACTCGCGAACCTCGAGACCTCTGTGGACGAGCACTCCGATGACGAACGCAGCGAAGGGGTACGAGAGCAGGTAGCCGCCGGTCGGCCCGAGTAGCGCGCCGAACCCGGCTGTCCTGCCGGCAAACACCGGGACACCGACCGCGCCCGCGAGCAGATAGAGGACCATCGCACCGGCACCCCACACCGGGCCGAGCAATATTCCAGCGAGGAAGACACCGAGCACCTGCAGCGTGACCGGCGCTGGCGACAGCGGATACGGGAACGAGACGAACGCGAACGCACCCATGAGCGCGGCAAACAGCGCCATTCGCGTGATGTTTACGATGCGATCCGGCTGGATTACGTCGACCGATTCGGTCCGCGTTTCCATACTGGGACGATTCCGTAAACCCGTAAAATCTATTCGGTTTACGAAACTCTCTCACGTATGGAACCGACTGTGGCGGTGTGCCAGCTGGAACTCACCGATCTGGCGACCGAGGCCAATCTCACACGCGTCCGGAAGTGCGTCGACTCCCTCGAGGACGACGTCGACCTCGCGGTGTTTCCCGAGTACACGCTCACTGGCTTCGTCGCCGACGAACCGCTCGAAACCACCGCACTCGCCCGAGAGAGTGCACCCATCAACAGCCTCCGATCGATCGCCGACCACCGGAATCTGGCGCTCGTCGTCGGCTTCGTTGAGGCCGCTGGCGACGAGTTCTACAACGCGACTGCGTACATCGGCCCGGATGGCGAACTGACTGTCTACAGAAAACGTCATCTCTGGGGAACTGAACGGAGCGTGCTTACTCCCGGCAGCGACCTGGTCACCGTCGAGACGCCGATCGGAACGGCCGGGTTGTTGACGTGCTACGATCTCAACTTCGTCGCCGACAGCGCGTCGCTCGCGTGCGAGGACGTTACGGCGCTGGTGGTCGTCGGGGCGTGGCCTGCTGCCTACAGCGAAAACTGGCGTCTCCTGCTTCGCGCTCGCGCACTCGATGGCGTTCGGTGGGCGATCGGGGCGAACCGAACGGGAACGAGCGAGACGGGTGACTCTCGCTCGAAGCGATACGGTGGCCGGTCGCTGATCGCCCGCCCCGACGGCGGAATCCACCACGCGCTCGATCGACAGGAACGGACGTTCATCACCGATCTCGATCCCACGATTCTCACCGCACAGCGCGAACTCACCGGCGTGTTTGACGAGTGACCTGGTTGTGGGTCAGATAGCTGCTTGCGGCCAGCGCCGTCTAGCCCAAAAACGGTTGCAGATGAGCGTACGAACTTTATCCTCGGCCGTTGATCGTTCACCGATGGTTGACGAACACGAGTTCGACGTTCGGGTGCCCCGCGAGGACGTGGCGGCCGCGCTCCGCCAGCTGGCAGCGGGCGTCGTCGACGGGCGAGTCCGACTGACAGCCGACGAGGGCGACGTGGAGGTAGCGATCCCCGAGGAGATCGGGTTGGAAGTCGAGTTCGAGGGCGACGACGACGAGCAGGAACTCGAGATCGAGTTGGAGTGGCCGACCGCGATCGTCGAGGAGCAAGACGCTGCCGACTCCGACGAGGCGCTCGCGGTGGACGACTCGGTAGAGGGGGCTGTCGAGGACGCTGCACCCCCAACGGACGACGAACACGCACAGTCGGCGGATGCCGACGACGCGACGGGGAACGCCGCCCTCGGCGATCCGGATGAGCCGGCGGTCGTCGCCCCACCGGAGAAGGCGCCGGCGCCCGCCGCCCGGTTCGAGGTGTTCCGGGACCGTGCCGGCGAGTGGCGCTGGCGCCTGGTCCACCGAAACGGGAACATCATCGCCACCAGCGGCGAGGGGTACACCCGCGAGCGCGGTGCCCGAAACGGACTCCGGAGCGTGATGCGCAACGCGCCGCTGGCGGAGATCGTCGACGCGCCGGACACCTGAGGGAGTCCCGCCGTTCGACCTGCAGTCGCCCGCAGCTTTTCAGGCTCGCCGCCGTACCCAACACCCATGCGCGTACTCGTCGCGGGAGCGCACGGCGGAGTCGGACAGCACGTCACACGGATCGCCGCCGAGGGCGGTCACGCAGTCGACGGGATGATCCGCGACGACTCGCAGGCGTCCCGGATCGAGGAGCTCGGCGGAGAGCCGGTGGTCGCGGATCTGACTGAGGAGGTCGACCACGCAGTTCGCGGCCAGGATGCGATCGTCTTCGCCGCCGGCTCCGGCGGGGAGGACGTCTGGGGCGTCGACCGCGACGGCGCGATCCGGTTGATGGAACAGGCCGAAGAGCACGGCGTCGACCGGTTCGTCATGCTGAGTTCGATCAACGCAGACACGCCGGAGGAAAGCCCCGAGGCGCTCCAGGAGTACCTGCAGGCGAAAGCCGAGGCCGACGAACACCTCCGAAAGACCGACCTGACGTACACGATCGTCCGGCCGACCACCCTCTCCGACGAGCCCGGGACAGGACAGATCGCGACCGCTGCCGACCTCGATCGAGGCGACGAGGTGCCGCGGGAGGACGTTGCCGCGGCGCTGGTCACCGCCCTCGAGATCGAGGCGACCCACGGGACGTCGTTCGACCTGACTGCTGGAAACGAGCCGATCGAGGAGGCGCTCGAGGATCCGTTGACCGGGGGCTGACGGCCGTGATCTCGTGAACTGCCGCTCACTACAGTTGCGAACTGACCAATAGGTATAATCAGAATTTGCACTTGGAGTAGAGTTTTAACCAACTTCAGGAATGTTCCTAGCCTATGGATCGAAGAGACCTCCTCACGATAGGGTGCGCTGGCGCGGCTTTTAGCATCAGTGGGTGTATTGATCAGATAGAAGACGAGCTACGTGAGGACGAGTTCGCGAACGAAGTCGAAGCGACGCAAGTTGACTACGAGTCGGACGCCGAGCAACTCGAGTTCGAAGAGCGATCATTTGGCTACTGCACCCCTGGTCAGATGGTCGTTCCGGGCGGGATCTGCTCGGACGATCCGGTCCCCCTCACTCGAACGGAATCAAGCGATGACTTCGCCCGCCCCTCCATTCGAGTGTACGGGATTGTGTTTAATTCTCAGGAAGATGTCGAGCAACTTATTGATGGGCAGCGGTTCGATGAGGGCCGGGCTGAGGAGGATGACATAGACGGCGACGACATTGAGTTCGTGGACGAGACTGACTTCACCGACGAATCGCTTCTGGTGATCCAAGCCGAGTTCCCGACTACGGCCTCTCTCTCGATTGACTTCGTCGGAGTGAGTGACGATACTACAACATATGTCACGACTCACTCAACGATGGCGTACGGAGAGGAAGTGACCTACGAGCGGCGGCTGCTTCGGATCACGCGGCCGTCACTTCCCGAGACCATTGTTGTCGGCCAAAGCCTCAGGCCCGAAGATGAAGACCAACCGGGCCACACAATCTATACGAACGAGGAATAATATCTCAAATCGCGGTTACTGTTCCACCTGTATTGACCGCCGCGAGACTCCCTCTTTCCAGAAGTTTCGACAACGCAGCAGTCGATCACAACGTCCGCTGGCGCCCCTTCGGCACCATCGAGCGCAGTTCGCCGTGGACGTAGAGGCCGATGCCGAGCGGTTCGATGTCTTCGGCAATGTCGTGGGCGGCGATCAGATAGCCCCAGTCGCCGTCCCACTTTAGCTCCTGGTCCTCGCCGGCGGCGAACCGCTGGGCCTGCTCGCGGGTGAGCTCGATCACACACGAGTCAGCTGCCCGACCGAACCGCTGGGCGAAGTCGGTCGTGGGCTTCCAGTGTTCCTGGCGGGTCCGCAGGCAGGTCATTCCTATCGCTTCGATCTCGATTGGCGTGGGGAGTTCGGCGGCGCAGATCCAGATCTTGCCAGCGCCTTTCTCCCAGAAGGTGTGCTCTGCGAACGTCTCGGGCCCGATGGCGAACCGGTCCTCGAAGTACTCGAGGACCTCCTGGCGGCTAACCCGACCCTCGACGGTCCGGTCTGTGGGCGTCTCGGGGAGGCGGGCGAAGCGCTGACCGTCATTTTGTTCGAGGGGGAGGGATTCGTCGCCGGTCCCCGTTCCGTCGGTTGCGTTCGGCTCCCGTCCGTCCGCCATCAGGCGGTCACCTCCAGCTTCGCGACGAAGAAGCCGCCGGTATCGTTGTGGTGGGGGTAGATCCGGGCCGCCTTCTCGAGGCTCGGATCGAACGTTTCGCCGCCCCACTCCGCGAGCCCGGGTGCGTGCTCGAGCCCGAGATCGAAGTCGACGACGCGGCAGTCTTCCTCGTCCAGTGCGTGCTGGACCACGGCTTCGTTCTCTTCCGGGGCGAACGTACACGTCGAGTAGACGACGGTGCCGCCCTCGCGGGTGGCCTGGATCGCCCGCCGCAGAATGCCTTTCTGGATGCCGGCGACCGAAGAGATGTGGCCCTCGGACCAGTTGTCGAGCGCGTCGGGGTTCTTCCGGATCGTCCCCTCGCAGGAGCAGGGGGCGTCGACGAGTGTGCGGTCGAAGGCATCAAAGTCGAACGGATTGAGCGAGAACGTCCGCGCGTCGCGGTTCGTCACCGCGAGGCTCGTCGCCCCCAGGCGCTCGGCGTTGAAGCGCAGTGCCGAGAGCCGGCCCAGATTGTTGTCGTTGGCGACGACGAGGCCGCGGTCGTCCATCAGCGCCGCGAGCTGGGTCGCCTTCCCGCCGGGGGCGGCACAGCAGTCCCAGACGCGCTCGCCCGGCTGCGGGTCGAGGACCACGGGCGGCACGGCAGAGACCTCCTCCTGGCCGTGGGTAAAGCCGTGAAACGAGGCCCACGTCGAGCCGGGAGAGTCAGTATCGAGTGTCAGCACGCGGGGGTTCCAGTCGGCCTGTTCGTAGCCGACGCCGCCCTCCTCGAGCGTTGCCATCGCGCGCTCGGCGGTCGCCTTGATCGTGTTCACGCGGACGGCCGACCCGAGCGGGCGCTCGCAGGCCGCGAGAAACGCCTCGAAGTCGTCGACGATCGGCCGATACCGCTCGAGTGGCTCCATTGCCCGCCAGTTCGGCCGGTCGCGGTTTGTGCGTTTCGAAGCGCTACCCATCCGCTGTAGGTTGTCAACGGATTGATTGGTTGATGAATATTTTTGTTCTTGCCCGTGTAGTGGCATGTATGACCATGGCACGGTTCGAGAACGGACAGCGTGTCATCGACCGATGGGACGAGGTCTTCAGAGCCCTCTCCGCAGAGCCTCGTCGACAGCTCGTTGTCTCCCTGCTGGATCGTCCCGACGGTGATCCGGCACCGCTGCCAGAATGCGCGGTCAATCCGAACGTACCCATCGACGCAGAACAGCTCCGACAGGAGCTATACCACCGTCACCTTCCGTTGCTCGCCGAGATGAAGTTCGTCGAGTGGCGCGACGACCCCTTCGAGGCCGTCCGTGGCTCCCGATTCGACGAGGTAGCAGTCGTCTTTCGTTCCCTCTACGCAGACGCAGTGGAGCTCCCCGACTCGCTGGTCGTCGGCTGCCAGCGACTCGAACGTGAACGCCAGCACGACGATCGCAAGCATGGCCACCGCCAGCAGGGCGATCACGAGGTCACCGCTGAGGAGGACTGATGTGACTCAGGAGTCGAGTCGACCAAAACGCCTATTCGACGGCTGGCCGTCGGTCGCCCCATGGAACGCGACACTGCGACGGCGATTGACGCAGCGGCCTGTCCGCTGGCGAACGGGATGCCGATGCTCGGGCTCGGAACGTGGAAGAACACGGACCCCGAGCAGTGTGCCGAAAGCGTCCGTTTCGCCCTCGAGTCGGGCTATCGCCACATCGACACCGCCCAGATCTACGAGAACGAGGCCGCTGTCGGCGACGGGATCGCCGCCGCCGACGTCGACCGGGAGGACATCTTCTTGGCGACGAAGATCTGGACCTCAAATCTCGCACCCGAGGACGTCCTCGAGACGGCCCGTGAGAGCCTGAACCGACTCGGCGTCGAGTACGTCGACCTTCTGTACGTCCACTGGCCGACCGGCGCCTACGATCCCCAGGAGACGCTCGCGGCGTTCGACCAGCTCTACGACGAGGGACTGATCGAGGCAGTCGGCGTCAGCAACTTCGAACCCGAACAGCTCGACGTCGCTGTGGAGACGTGCGACGCGCCGATCCTCGCGAACCAGGTCGAGTTGCATCCGCTACTTCCCCAGGAAGAGCTTCGCGAGGCGTGTGCCGCCCACGACGTCGAGGTCGTCGCCTACTCGCCGCTTGCCCACGGTGAGCTCTTCGGCGAACCGACGATCGGTGAGATCGCAGACAAACACGGTGTCTCGGAAGCGCAGGTCGCTCTGGCCTGGCTCCGCGAGAAGGGGATCACCGCGATTCCGAAAGCCACCAGTTCCGAGCACATTGCGGACAACTGGGCCTCGCTCTCGCTCGACCTCGAGTCCGAGGACGTTGCCGCCATCGACGCTATCGACGAGATCGACCGATTCAACGATCCGGCGATGGCTCCCTGGAACTGACCTCCCGATATCGGCTGCGGGGTAACTCGACGCGAGATCGGTCCCGAATCGGGACCGTCACGAGAGGGAAAGCTTACGGTTTCCGAGCAGATTGGAATCGATATGTCTACCCGCGCACGCAACCGCGACGGTGATGGTCTCGTCGGCGCGGTGAAAGTCGACTTACAGCGCTTACACGGGGCGTGGATGGAACTCGTCTTCCCCCGCCAGCGCGGCCGCGGTCACTCTGTCATGGGCAAGTGGAAGCCGGAGTCCCTCCCCCAGCGTATCGCGTTTCTGGCGTGGAGTCTCCTGGGAGCTGTCGGACTGCTCGCAGTCTACCCACTCGCCGTCTTCGGGCTCGCAACGCGATTCTACGCGGCGAAACTCGACTCCACCCGAACCCGTCTGGGCGTCGTCGGCGTCACCGGTATCGCCATCCTCGTCTGGGGATCGCTGACCGTCCTCGCACACGTACAACTGTCCTTCGACGGGTTCCTCGCCGTCGCCGCAGCAAGCCTCGTCGCCGTCGTCGCGACCGCCCTCGCTGCCGTCTTCTCGAAGGTCGGGGGGAGAGTCGTCTCCGTCCTGCTCGCGTACCCCTTCGCGATGACTGCGCTCTTTCTCCCGCCGGTCGTCGCGGCGCTCGTGACGCCGTCGCTCGAGGGTGTCGTCCTCGATCCGAGCTACTCGCTCGCGATCTGGATCTTAGACAACGTGTTGTTCGTCGCGGGCGCAAACGAGTTCCTCCGGACGAACTTCGAGCTCGCCGGACCCGCCTACGCGGCGATGTGGGTCGGCATCTCGTTCCCGCTTGGCTGGTTCCTCGGCGTCCTCATCGCGCTGGCCAACGTCGTCCGCCCGCAGTAAGCCGGGCGGATCGCACGACACTGTTACCACCGTCCAACCCCCTCCTCCCAGATTACAAAATCTTTTGACAGTAGCTGCGAAAGACGGACTAACGCACTCTATGGCCCTCCCGCTCCGCATCGGTGCCGTCCTCGCGGTCATCCTCGCTGTGAACGCCCTGTTCGTGCTCGTCCTGCTGTGGGCGTACGGCGTCTTCCTGCCGGCCGTCGTC
Organism: Halobacteria archaeon AArc-dxtr1; assembly: GCA_025517425.1. Classification (NCBI taxonomy): domain Archaea; kingdom Methanobacteriati; phylum Methanobacteriota; class Halobacteria; species Halobacteria archaeon AArc-dxtr1. The sequence continues at coordinate 234,666 of JAOPJY010000001.1, forward strand.
GCCGGGAGCGTCGTCTTCGTCCAGCACGGCGAGTTCGGGGCAGACGTCCTCCGCCTGCCGGTCTCCCTGTCGACGGCGCTCGCCCTCGTCGCGGCCTTCCTCCTCGCGCAGGTGTACTACGGCTACCGGCGCGTGCTCTCGGGAACGCGCGGGGGCGGCGACCGGGATCACGACGTCTCCCGCGTCGTTCGCCGGCTGGCCGCGACCGTCGACGTCCCCGAGCCCGACGTTCGCGTCGTCGACTCGGACGTACCGAGCTGTTACACCGTCGGCCGGGTCACTGACGCGACGATCGTCCTGACGACCGGATTGATCGAGCGCCTCGACGCCGGCGAGCTCGAGGCCGTTCTCGCCCACGAGCTCGCCCACATCGCAAACCGCGACGTGACGCTGATGACCATCACGACGCTGTTCGTCGAGATCGCAGACCGCGCCTACCGCGGTGCGCGTCTCGCCCGTCGGGCCGTGTTCGACCGCGACACGGTGTCGACCGAGGGGCGCCTCGCGGTCCGCTGGTTTCTCCCGCTGGTCGCGCTGACGTACGTCTTCGTCGCACCGCTGCTCTGGGCGTTTCCGACGATCGCGAACTGGGCGACCCGAACCCTCTCTCACGCCCGCGAGTTCGCCGCTGACGACGCGGCCGCACGGATCACCGGCGATCCCCTCGCGCTCGCGACGGCGCTGCTGGCGCTCGAGGCGGAGTCACCGACGCCCGAGACGGACCTCCGGGCGGCCACGATCCGCGCCCTCTGTGTCGCCCCGGTCGAGCCGGTCAGCGGCGACGAGGCGGTGTCGGTACCCGACCCGAGAGCGGCGCCCGCGGAGTCGGATCGACGCGAGCGAGTCGCGGCCTGGCTCGCGGGCGAGACGCCGGCGACCACTCCCGATAGCGGCTCCGACACGCACCCGCCCGTCGACGCCCGGATCCGCCGGCTGCAGGCGATCGCCGCCGAACTGGAGGGGCGGCCGTGACCGACGGCCGACGGATCGCGGTCGCTCTCGGCTGCGTCGTCTGTCTCCTGCTCGTCGCGACCGCGCTCCCCGCGGCCGATCCGCGGATCCCCTCGCCGGGCAGTTCCGAGGGCGACCCCGCGGCCGGCGAGTGGGACGCCATCGACGCGACGCCGGCGTGGGACCTCGAACCGACCGACGACGAGCGCGAGGCGGAGAGTGACGACGATCGGATGATCTCCGTCGACGGTCCCGTCGAGGCGGGCGGCGAGGTGCTGGTCACCGTCGACTCCGCTAGCAGCTTCTTCGAGAGCCTGGCTGTCGAGGTGAACGACGAACCCGCCGGAGAGACCGACCAGGGGAACCTCCAGGTCGACGTTCCCTACGCCGAGGAGATGACCGTCCGCGTTCCCGAAGAGAACCTCTCGCGGACGTTCGACGTCGAGACTGACGCGACGATCGAGACCGGCGACGGCGCCGCCCCGAACGCCGAGTTCGACCTCTCCGCGACGGTCGGCTCGACGCCGCTGTCGGGCGCGGCGGTCTCGCTCGATGGCGAGCCGGTCACGAGGACCGACGACGAGGGCGACGCGACGGTGACGCTTCCGGAGAGAACCGGACCAGCCGACCTCCGCGTCGAGCGGGGACCGGTCGAGGAGACGCACACCGTCGAGATTGCCGAGCCGACCGTCGCGTTCGTCTCGCCGCTACTGTTCCCGGGCTCGCCGGCTCCGGTCCAGGTGTCGGCCGACGGGGCCGGCGTTGCGGACGCGACGGTTTCGGTCGAGGGCGGCGGCTCCGCGACGACCGACGATGACGGGCGGGCGTACGTGTGGCTCCCGATCGACGACGAGGCGACGGTCACGGCGACGGTCGGCGAGGAACCCGCGACGGCCACCGCCGGCAACCTCTACCTCAGGCTCGCGGCGCTGGTCGTGTTCGTTCCGGGGATCGGCTACGGGCTGGCTGTAACGTACGTCCGACTCGCCGCCCGTCGCGAGGGGCGTCGGGGTGTGTTCGACGGTCGGACGCTCGCGCTTGCGGGGCTCCTCGCCGGGCTGTCGGACGCCGTCAGGGGGACGCTCCGGAGGCCGACGCTCCCTGCCTCGCCGTCCGAACTGCTCGGGCGCTTTTGGATCTCCTCTCTGCCACGGCTTGCGGTTCCCCGCCCCACATTCCGGCCGCCGCGCATCGGATCGCTCCTCCCGTCGATCGGGGCCGCGATGGGATCGCTGTCCGTGCTCGCCTCGCTCCGCGGGACGACCGAGCGCTCCGACGATCTGCCCGGCCGGAGCTGGTCCGCGGCCGACGACGAGGACGACGAACCGGTCGACGGCGACGGATCCGCGGCGCCGTCGACCGAGCCGCTGACCCCGCACGGCCCCCGCGCCGAGATCCGCGCGGCCTGGCACGCGTTTCTCGACCGCCTCGGAGTCACAGACCGCGAGACGATGACGCCGGGGCAGGCGGCCAGGCGGGCGACCGCCGACGGCTTCCCGGGCGACCGCGTCGAACGGCTGGTCGCGATCTTCCGGGACGTCGAGTACGGCGGCCGGGATCCCTCCGTCGAGCAGGCCGCACAGGCCCACGAGACGGCGTCCGAACTGGCTGACGCGGATGAGGACGAGGAGGGATCGCCGTGAGCTACCCCGGCGCGGGCGCGTGGCGTCGACTGGTCGGCCGACTCGACCGGATCGACCGCGAACGGTTCGCTACCGCGGTGATCGTCGCAGGCGTCACCGTCGCGGCCGTCACCGCGCTGCTGGCAGGCTTCCTTCCCGCCGGCAACGCGTTCGCCGGTCTGCTGTATCCACTCGCGGTGCTCTTGCCGCTGTTCGGGGTCGCTCTCGCCGCCCTCGCGATCTGGTCGGTGTGGGGCGGCGCTCGATCGGCCGATCCGCCGCTGTTCGAGGGCGAACCCCCCGAAATCGGACACACTCGAACGGAGTCTCGGATCGGCCACGACGCCGAGCGCCTGCTCGGCAGTGGCGCCGCCGAGTGGTACCGCTGCTCGGCCGACGACGCGACCGAGGCGCTCTCCGAGCGACTCGTCGAGGCCGCTATCAGAACGCTCTCGGTCCGACGCGGGCTCGACCGAGCCGCGGCCCGCGAGGCGGTTCGGTCCGGAACCTGGACCGACGACCCCGTCGCCGCGGCGTTTCTCGCGGCCGACCGCCGACAGCCGTCTGGAGAGCGCCTGCGCGCCGCGATCGATCCCGGTGCGGCTTACGGCCGACGCCTACGCCGAACGCTCGACGCGATCGCCGCGATCGACGGTCGATCGTCTCCCGCCGCGACGGACAATGCGGGCGCGATCCGGAACGAGGGCGAAGACCCCGACCAATCCGCCGCGGACGCCGAGCCGGAGGTGCGCGCATGAGCGGGCACGACGCCGACGACGGCGGTGAGCGCGGCCAGGATCCCGTCACCGAGCGCACCGCCGGTGCCGAGTGGACGGACAGCACTGCCGAGTGGTCGGTCGCCGCCGCGGTGGGGCTCGCGGGCGTCGGACTCGCGGCGGGAAGCCAGCTGCTCGTCATCGCGGCGACGATCCCGCTGTGGTACGCCGTCGCCGCCGCCCTCGGCGACCGCGAGCCGGCGGCGGTCCGCATCGAGCGCGAGGTTGCCGTGGGAGACCCGGCGAACTCGGCCGATCGGTGGACCGCGGACGAACTCGCGACCGACCCCGGCGACACCGTGGCGGTCCGGACGACCGTCACGAACGCCGGCTCGGAGCCGATCGTCGATCTCCGCGTCGTCGACGGCGTCCCCGACGAGCTGCCCGTGGTCTCGGGGACGCCCCGAGCGTGCGTCGCGCTCGAGCCTCTCGAGACGGCGACGATCGAGTACGAGCTGGCGCTTCGTCGCGGTGAGCACGCCTTCGACGAGGCACGGGTTCGGGCACGCGATACGACCGGGACGGTGGCGGAGACGGTGTCGGTTCCCGCCGACGGCGCGGATACGATCAGCTGCGCACCGCCCGTTGGGACGGTGGGGCTCGCGGGCGCCACGAACGACTACGCGGGCGAGGTTCCGACCGACGAGGGCGGCAGCGGCGTCGAGTTCTACGCCGTCCGCGACTACGATCCGGGTGATCCGGTGAGCGCGATCGACTGGCGCCGATACGGTCGCACGCGCGACCTCGCAACCGTCGAGTACCGCGCCGAGCGCTCGACTCGGATCGTCTGTCTCGTCGACGCGCGTCCGAGCCAGTTCGGCGCCGCGACGACCGCCGATCCCCCGGCAGCCGAGCTCTCGGCCGGCGCCGCCGAGCGAACGATCGACTCGCTCGTCGACTCGGGCCATCCGACCGGCTTCGTCGGCATCTATGACGGGGATCTCGAGGTCGTCCCGCCGGGAACCGACCCGGCGACGCGAGAGCGGGTGGCCAGGGCGCTCGAGACGACGCTCGAACCGGGCCGGCGCATCCAACTGTACACCCGCTCGTGGCCCAACGGGCTCGCGCCGGAGGTCGCCGAGACGCTGCCCGGCGAGGCCCAGGTGTTCCTCTTCTCCGCGTTCGTCGACGACGAGCCGGTCTCTCTCGTGGCTGGGCTTCGGGCACGAGGGTACGCCGTCCGCGTCGTCTCGCCGGACGTCACCGTCGGCGAGGATCCCGCGACGCGGCTCGAGGCGCTCGACCGAGATGCGCGCCTGGCCCGCGCCCGGGCAGCCGGCGCCCGCGTCGTCGACTGGGATCTGGCGCGCCCGCTCGGAATCGTCCTGCGCGACGCGGTTGGAGAGGTGAGGAGCCGATGAGCGCTGCCCGGGTCCGGCTCCCACCGACGACGGGGTGGGCGCTCGCACTCGCCGCTGTCGTCGGCGTCCCCGCGATCAGCGCGGTCTCGCCACTCGCTTCCGTCGGCGCTGGCTGTGGCGTCGTGCTTGCGCTCGCGCTCACCGGGTTCGGCGGCTCTACCCGACGTATCGCGGCATCCGCGGCGCTGCTGGCGTTTTCCGCCACCGTCGCAGTTGCAGTCGTCGGAGCGGGCGGGCTCACCCTCGCCAGCGCCCTCGCGGCGGTCGGCGTCGCTCTTGGGATCGCGGCCGGCCTCGCCCCCGCCACTCGGCGAAAGCCGAGCTCGATCCGTCGGTCGGGAACGGCCGCCCTGTTCGCGGCCGCTGGCGCCGCCGCTCTCGCCGTCATCGCGTTCGGATCTGCGGAGCCCGAAGGGGTCGTGCGTGCGATCGGTGCCGGCCTGTGGTTCACCAGTGGTCTGACTGGATTCGCGCTCGCGATCGGCGCCGCCGCCCTCGCCGCGGGGGTCGCAATCGCCGTCCTCCCGCCGGCTGCGTTCGCGACACCGACTGAATACGGCGCCTACGTCCGTACCCGGCGCGCGTTGCTCTCGTGGCTCGCCGTCGCCGCCGTCGTCGCGATCCTCGCCGCCGGGATGCTCGCGGCCGGCGCTCGCGTCCTCACTCCGGTGGATCCCCTCGTGGCCGCGCTCGTCGATGGGCCCGTGCCGCGCGCTGCGAGCGCGATCGTGACGGTCGCGGGCGCGTTCGTCGCGGCGCTTGCGCTACCTGTTCGCCACTCGTGGGCCACTACGCGCTCCCGTGAGAACGCCGTGGTTCCGATCGTCGCCGGCGCGGTCTGTGGCGTGTTACTCGCGTTTCCGGCCACGCTCGCCGCCACCGGCGGCCGGATCGCCCTCGTCGGCTCGCTGTTCGGCGTGACGGCCGCCGCGCTCGCCGCCGCCGGGCTGCTCGCCGTGGCGTGGTCGGCGCCGCTTGCCTCGCGTGCCGATGCCGCAGTCGCGCTCTCGATCGTGGTCGCGCTCGGGAGCGGGGGCGTCATCATCGGGGCGAGCGTCGACGGCCCCCTCAGCGCTGAGACGGCTCGGCTCTCGGTGGCCGCGCTCGTCTCCCTCGGAGCCGCGCTCTTCGCGTACGACGTCGGCCGGTACGGGCGGGTGCTCTCCCGGGAGGTCGGTGCCGAGGGGGCCGCCCGCGAGCCCCAGTACGCGCGGATCGTCTGGAGCGGTCTGATCGCGGCGGTCGGCGTCCTCGTCGCAGTCGTCGGCCTCGTCGCAGCGGCGCTGCTCGCGCCCGCGCTGTCGGTGCCGGCGACGGCAGCCGTCTTTGCGGGGCTCAGCGCGACCGTCGCCGCGGCCTGGCTCTTCCGTCGCTGAGAGGACGCTCTCGCATCGCCCACGGGTGCTCGCTCGCGTTTCACACAGTCGTTACTGCGTGACGGTCTCGGGGTCCATCGCCGGGACCTCGACGTTGGAGAGCACCGACTCGATCACGGCCCGCCTGGAGACGCCGTCGACGCTCGCCTCGGGCGTCAGGACGAGCCTGTGTGCGAGTGCGGGCGGTGCGATCGCCGCGACGTCGTCGGGGACCACGTAGGTCCGCCCCTCGAGCACCGCGCGGGCGCGGCTGGCCTCGAACAGTCGCTGGACGCCCCGCGGCGAGACGCCGACGTCGACGCGGCCGTCCGTCCGGGTGGCGCGACAGAGCTCGCCGATGTAGTCGCGGACTGGCCCCTCGACGGTGACGTCTTCCGGGGCTCGCTGGAGGGCGAGGACGGTCTCGCGGTCGACGACCGGTTCCACCGTCGGGTCCGGCCGATCGCGGTCGGCTCGGCGATCGATCAGCTCGCGCGTCCCCTCGGGGTCGGGGTAGCCGAGCGAGGTCTTCACCATGAAGCGGTCGCGCTGGGCCTCGGGGAGCTCGAACGTCCCCTCCTGCTCGACGGGGTTTTGCGTCGCGATGACGAGGAACGGGTCCGGAAGCTCGTGGGTCTCGCCGTCGACGGTCACCTGCCCCTCCTCCATCGCCTCGAGCAGGGCGGACTGGGTCTTCGGCGGGGCGCGGTTGATCTCGTCTGCGAGCACGACGTTCGCGAACACCGGGCCGGGCGTGAAGTGGAACTCGCTGGTCTCCTCCTCGAAGACGTACGAGCCGGTGACGTCCGCGGGCATGAGATCGGGCGTAAACTGGATGCGCGAGAAGCCGAGTCCGAGGGTGGTCGCGATCGAGCGGGCGGTGAGGGTCTTTCCGGTGCCGGGGACGTCCTCGAGCAGCACGTGTCCACGGGCGAGTACGCCGACGGCAATCTCCTCCAAGACGGTCCGATCCGCGACGACGGCCGAACGGATTTCGTCGATAACGGCCGCGACCGTCTCCGCGGTGTCGGTAACTGACATGTACTGTAGCTGTCTTAGTGTTGACTTATAGGTGGCGCATAAGCCGCGAAAAATGGTCGAACGAGCCGACGATCCGGTGGTAGTGGTCAGCCGAGTGTTACATGTAGCCGAGGTCGCGCAGGCGCTCCATCAGGTCCTCTTTGTCCTGGGCGCGGCCCGCGCGCTCGGTCGTTCCCTCTAAGTCCTGCAGCCAGGCGGGGTTGTCCTCGGTCTTCTCGGTGCTGATCTCGCTACCCAGCGATCGGAAGCCCTCCCAGTACTTCGGCGAGACGGGGGTCTCGAACGGCTCCAGATCGCCCGGCAGGTCGTCGGCGCTTTCTGGGACGTAGCCGTCGTCGGGGAACTCGTCGACGGTGTCTGGCACCACGAAGTGCCAGAACGCCTCCCAGACTGCGGCCTCGTCGAACTGCAGGATGGGTTGAACACGGTCGTGGGGCGGGAAGAGGTCGGGGTCGTGCCGGGGCGAGAAGAACGTCTCGTCGGCTCGGGCCTCCTGTTCGTCCCAGCGGACGCCGGAGATCACGCCGTCGACGTCGTGTTGCTCTAGGGCGTCGTTTAGCGCCACCGTTTTCAGCAGGTGATTGCCCGCGTAGGTGTCGAGCAGGAAGGGGAAGGTGTCATCCTCGTACTCCAAGATGTTCTCGACGTGGTGTTGGTTGTGCTCGGAGAGATCCTCGACGGGGATGTCGTCGCCGGGTTCGAGACCCTTCTGCTCGACGTACTCGCCGATGTCCTCGTTTCGCGCGTAGATGACCTCGAGATCCCACTCGTCGGCCCAGTGGTCGACGAAGTCGTGGATCTGGTCGAAGTGCTGGTAGTGATCGATGAAGATTGCCGGAGGAACCTCCAGATCGTACCGGTCTGCGACCTCCTTGACGAAGTACAGCACGAGCGTCGAGTCCTTGCCACCGGTCCACATCACGGCGGGATTCTCGTACTGCTCGAGCCCCTGGCGGGTGACCTCGATGGCCTTCTCGATTTTGTCCTGAATGTGTGGATACTCCTCGGGTGTCTGACCATCGCCGTCGTCGTAGTCGACGCCGATGTACTCGGGGAATGTCTGGCTCATCGTCTGTAATTAGATATAATTACCACGGTTAAACGCTTTCCGGGACCGGAAACCTCTGACGGGATGTCGGATCGGCGGCAGCACTGCTGTGTCTTGCGTTTTCATGGGAGTTGGTGACGCACGCTTCGACCGACTCGGGCATCTGTGAACTGCTTGCGTCCGCCGGATGGCTGCTCCGCCAGCGTCATCGTTGCACCGCCACCGTCTCCCGTTGCGCTTCCTCCTCGGGACTGGCGTCGTGCTCCCCGGCCGATGGCTCGTCGGCGAAGGTGAGCGCGACGTGGTGGAGCAGATCTGCCAGGTTCACCATGTCCGCGACGTACTCGTCCCGGCGGCGCTCCCAGCGTTCGTCCGTCGCGTCGTCAGCGAGCAACTCTCGCGAGCGCTCTAACACCGCGTCGAACTCACTCAGGTTACAGATCAGGTCTGCGTCCTCGAGTTCGAGGAAGTTGCCCATATCGTCCTCGCCGACAAACGAGTTCGACCGCACTGCAGGGGTCCCGAGCAGCGCGGCCTCCGTCACCATCGTCTGGGTGTCTGCGACCAGCAGCGACGCCTCCGCGAGCGCGTCGTGCAGCCGCGCGGGGTGGAGATCGAACGACCGTACCGGCAGCTCGTCCATCTCGAGTTCGCCGCCTTCGTCGGAGACGAAGACGGTCGCGTGGTCGGCGAGTTCGGTGAGCAGCTGTCGGCGCTGGGCGACGGAAAATCCCTTCCGGCCGACGTCGTGGTGGCCGTTGAACGCATTTAACCGGACGATCGCGTACTCCTCGTCCGGGCCGACGCCCAAGGCTTCCCGGATGTCGGGGTCTGGCGAGAACACGTCGGGGTGGAGGTATGCAGACTCTTTGAACCCGTTGAAGCGGTACTGCTTTGGACCCAGGTCCGTCCGGAACGCCTCTGGCGTGAAAAACGCCTGTACGAACGGTCGGGAAACGACGTGGTCGAGCGACGTTTCCGAGTCGAGTACGGCGATCGACGGCGCGCCGGTTGCGACGCCCGTCGCCGCCGCGTACGGACCGATCCCGAATATCACGTCCGGGTCGAACCGGCGGGCGCTGCGGCCGATCCGCGCGAGATGCCGGGGGAGTTCCCAGGCCAGCGAGGCCCAGTCACCGCCGCGATGGCCGTAGATCTCGTAGGGTAACTCGTGGTACTCGAGCAGCGCCTCGGTACACTCGTCTTGGCGTGCGAGGACGAGTACGTCGTGGCCCTCCGCTTGAAGCCGCGTTACCGTGTGTTTGAACAGGTGTACGTGCGCCGGCGTGTTCGTAAAGAAGAGACACTTCATCTGGACGCACCTCGTGGGGTCATTTCATCTTGGCACTCGAAGCGAACCCATTTTGTTATGGGAACGGTATCGCCGATCTGCACCGACTCACCCGCCATAGCGGCCGCCTGAGGCGGTCGAGTCGCGAAGAAACGGTTCCCTATCGACCCTCACAGATTGCGGAGAATCTCCCCGGAATACGTAGCTGTATGCTACTCTCCTGTCGACGGTCACTACCGTCTGGATGAACGACAACGATCGCTCTATCCTCTCGATTACGATGGTCGGCCACGGGATGGTCCACGCCTACGAGCTGTCGATCCCGATCTTCGTTACGATCTGGATGTCGGAACTCGGGCTGGATCCGGCGGTCATCGGTGTCGTCGTCGCCGCGGGCTATGCCTGCTACGGCATCGGCGCGCTCCCTGGCGGCATCGCAACCGACGCCTACGGTTCTCGCGGGCCGATGGTCGGCTGCCTGCTCGGGATGGGGATCGCCTTCTTGCTGCTCGGACTCTCGAGTGGGCTCCTGGGAATCACGCTCGCACTGTTGTTGTGGGGAGTTGCAGCGAGCGTCTACCACCCTGCCGGGCTGCGCCTGATCAGCACCGGCGTCACCGAGCGCGGCGCCGGCTTCGCCTGGCACGGCATCGCTGGCAACGCGGGTATCGCGCTCGGACCCCTACTCACTGCGCTGCTGTTGCTCGCGTTCGACTGGCGCCTCGTCGCGGCGCTGATGGCCATCCCCGCGCTCGCGGCCGCGGTCTACACCGCCGCTGTCTCCGTCGACGAGACGGCCGTCGTCGACGAGGCACCCTCGACCGACGGCTCCTCCACGGCCTTCGATTTCCTCCGGGACTCCCGGATCCTCTTCGCCGGCGGCTTTCTCGTCGTCTTCCCGATTGTCGTCCTGGAAGGCTTCTTCTACCGCGGCGTGCTGACCTTCTTGCCGGACGTGCTCGCCGACTACCCCGCCCTCAGCTCGATGACGATCGCCGAGTTGGCCGTCGAACCCGCTCAGTACGTCTACGCCGGCTTTCTCGGCGTCGGGATGGCGGGCCAGTACGTCGGCGGTCAGGTAAGCGATCGCTACGAGCCGGCTCGGGCCCTCGTCGTCGCCTTCCTCGCGCTGGCCCTGCTCAGCGTGTTGTTCGTTCCCGTCGCCTCGGTCGGCCTGCTGGCCTTACTCGCGATCAGCGCGGCGCTCAGCTTCGTCCTCTTCGGGGAACAGCCGCTTTTGCAGGCCGTCGTCGCCAACCACTCCCGATCCGACGTCCGCGGACTCTCCTATGGCTACATGTTCCTCGGTGCGTTCGGCGTCGGGGCGCTGGGTGCCGCGGCCAGCGGCGCCATCTTGGCCTACGCGACCCAGCAGGTGCTGTTTCTCCTGCTGGCGCTCGTGCCGACCGCCGCGGCCGTCGTCTCGGCCTTGCTGGCGGCGCGGAAGAATCGGTAGTTGGTCGAATCGGCACGCCGGAACCGTCGGTCGACGCCGCAACCGGGCCGGGGCGGCCGCGCCCGCCTTCAGTCCTTGCGGGCGCGTACCGAGATGCTCCGCACGCCGTACTTTACGCACGCGTTCTGGGCTCGTTCCGAGATAAACTCGTACTCCGTGTTCTCTTTCATCTCGACGGCGGCGAGGCCGGGCGTCTCGATCACGTCGGCGTAGTCGTCTATCTGCATAGCACCGCCGATGCAGGCCGCCCAGAGATCCGTGTTCTCTTTGATACGGTCGGGAAGTTGCTCGTCGCTGACGATGTCCGAGATCGCCACCCGCCCGCCGGGAACGAGCACCCGCCGCACCTCCTCGAAGACCCGCCCTTTCGCCGCCGAGAGGTTGATCACGCCGTTCGAGATCACGACGTCGAACGACTCGTCTTCGAACGGAAGCTCCTCGACGTACCCCTTCTCGAAGCTAACGGCGTCAATCCCCGCCTCGTCCCGGAGCTGGCGTGCCTTCTCGAGTTGCTCGTCGGTCATGTCGAGGCCCGTTACGCTCCCGCTATCGCCGACGTGGAGCGCAGCGACGAACGCGTCGGTTCCCGAGCCGCTGCCCAGGTCCAGCACACGCTCGCCCGGCTGTAGATCGGCGAGATCGAAGTGATATCCCACGCCGGCAAACGAGTCGAGCGCCGCCTGTGGAACCTGATCGAGGTCCGCCGACGGGTAGCCGAGTCGCTCCGCCAGCGGGCGTCCCATCTCGAAGTGGTACTCCTCGTCAGGTGCCGCGGCGACGTCCCGGTAGACGCGCTTTACCTTCCGTTCGAGTTCGCGCTCGTCGAGTTTCGTAGCCACGATTGATCCCTCAGTCCCCCGCGGCCGCCCCTTTCTGGATGTGGGCGGCGATCTGCTCGACTTCGTCTTTGAAGACGTCGATATCGTAGTCCTGGGCCTGAATGAGGGCGCTGTATCGCGGCGTGTAGCTCGCGAGGAAAGACAGCTCCGAGAGCTCCTCCTCGGTCGCGCCGTGGAGCTGTGCGGCGCCCTTGTGGAAGTGTCTGCAGAACTCACAGCCGATCGCGGCCGCGACCGCGAGACCGACGAGTTCGCGAGTCTTTGGGTCGATCGCGCTCTCTCCGAATAGGAAGCGCTTGAGATTCGGCCACTCGTTGACCAGCGCCTCCTCGGGAAGCGCCTCCATGTAGCCCGGAACCATTCCGAACGTTTCTTCGATGTCTGTCACCGTCTCGCCGTACGAATCGTGGTGGATTGCCATGGTTCTCTCAGCCGGTGACGCGGTCGCCTCCGGTACCGGACGGTACGTGCGTCCGGTGCATGTAGTCATCCAGTGATATTCGGTCGCCCGGTGACGCGCTTGCAGGGGGTGACTGACGGTCGTCGACTGCACGGCTTACCGGAAGGAACCCGGAGCGGTCACTCGACGAGGTCGCCGGAGAGCGGTCGCGACTCGATCCGCCGGGCTCGGTACACCGCCACCGCCCACTCGCGCGCCGCCGGCGCGTCCGTGTCGACGAACACTTTCACCGTTCCGGTGTCGCGGTCGTGCCCGCTGATTCCGATCCGGTCGTCGAAGATGCTGATCCCGTACGATGGCAGGTCGTCGTGGACGCGAACGGAGAGGTTTCCGCTCTCGAGGGCGACGGCGCAGTGATCGGGGTACGTCGAGAGGATGTAGGCGGCGTCGTTGGGCGGATCGATGATCTCGGTGTCCATCCCGTCTAGAATGTGCCGCCGGAGCTCGTCTTTGCACGGCTCGAGCAGTGCCAGATCCGAGCCGACGAACCGGAGGCGCTTGGTTTCCTCGAGCAGCGCCACGAACCGGTTGACCGGCCGGTAGGGTTCCTCGGCCGCCGCGGCCGTCACCGTCGCCTCGGCCACCATCTCGACGGTGAACCCGTCGGCGACCGGCGGGAGCCACCGCCAGATTTCGCGCAGCCGCTGCTCGGTTTCGAAGCGGTCGAGCAACTCCTGCATCCCTGCGGCGACGAACGCACCGAGCGGCGTCGCCTCGTACCGGTCGCCTCGCCGTCGAATCCAGCGGCGCCGCTCGAACTCGCGCAGCGTACGCCCAATCGTCGACGCCGACGCACCGGTCAGCGATCGCAACTCGGCCCGAGTCCGCGGCTGGTCGGCCAGCGCTCCGAGCCCGACGACGCGGTGGTCTGACCGCGCGAGATAGTCGATGTCGCCCAGCGGCGACTCGCTGGTGCTCGATAGCATGGTATACCTACACACACGACCGGTATATTTCTAGCGTGTCCTCACAGCGCCCCGACATCCGACACTAACGACCGACGGGGAATCGTCACTCGGAACGTGCTGCTTTCGACAACCGTCGCTCCGGTCGACTCAGTCGCTGATGAACTTGTTGTCTCGCCAGTTGACGCCGTTCTGGGCTGCCTTCCGGTCACCCGGCCCTTCGACGACCTCGACGTCGGCGGGACGGACCTCTCCGTCGACGATCCGGGTCGCCTCTAACTCCCCGTCGTGCTCGGAGATCGCCGTCAGTGTTCCCTTCTCGGCCACCTGTGCGATGTCTCCGAGGACACGAAACATCTCGTACTGCAACAGCGAGTTCTGGAGGACCGTCTCGCGATCGCCTTTGAACGCGGCGAACTCGACGAGCTCGGATTCGATCTCTTCTTCGTCCTCTTCGTCCCAACTGAATGACTTCTGTCGGCGCTCGTCGGGATCTTCCTCGTACACTCGATTTTCGACCACGCTCGCTTTGAGCTGTGCCGCCGGCGTGTACTTGCTCACCGACTGATCCTCGGCGACGGCTTTGAGGATGAGCGTGTTGTTCCGACGTGTGAGTTCGACGTCGGTCACGCCGTCGGGGTAGCTGGCGGTGTCTAAGTGGTCGCGAAGGTCTTCGAGTGGCAGTTCGAGCGTCGAATGAAGTCGATAAACGCGTCTGGAATCCTCTGTTGACATAGTGGGGGAAGGTGCACCGGAGCGGTGTTAGGTCCATATACGGGTGCGGCCCATATATGACCTGCTGTTGTCTGCGATCGATACGTGGCTGTAGGAATCCCGAATCGGTCGTCCGGTAGCTTTCGACCGCCGGACTGTGACGTGGCTCGCCACTGCTTAGGCCGTTTCGAGCGTCTCGCCGAGTTCGCCGCGCTCGTCGAGTTCCGCGAGCACGTCCGAGCCGCCGACGAACTCGCCGTCGACGAACGTCTGTGGGATCGTCTCCCAGCCGCTGTGTTCCGACAGCGCCGCGCGGTACTCGTCGAGCGACTCGAGGACGTCGACGGTTTCGAACTCGTCGCGGTGCTCGGCGATGAGACCGAGTGCGCGTCGGGAGTACCCACACTGGGGCATGAGTTCGGTTCCCTTCATGAAGAGGACGACCTCGTTGTCCGCAATCGTCTCGGCGACGAACTCGTCGACCTCGTCCTGATCGAGGCCCTGATTCGGTGGGAAGTCCATACCTACCGGTACGAGCGTGTTCGGGATAGGCCTTGCGTCATCGCGACGCGCTCGTCTCTCTTGGCAGGCGCGCTGATCGCCTCAGTCGGCAGCCGCTGTTGCGGTGTCACTACCGGCGCGCTGGCTGCGCCAGAACCCCTGGGCGTAGGCGCCGACGAACATGCCAGCGATGCCATAGAGGATGAAGACGTTGCCGACGCCTAGGCTGGCGTAGGCCGCACCCGGGCAGATTCCCGACAGGCCCCAGCCGACGCCGAAGATGCCGCCGCCGAGGACGACGTTCCGGTCGAGTGCCTTCAGCCGTCGACCGTACGCGGTTCCCGTCAGCGGCGCGTCCGAGCGCAACAGCCCGACGCCGAAAAAGGTGATCCCAGTCACGACTGCCGCGCCGAACATCACGAACATGAGCCCGAAGTCCTCGAGCTGGAGGAAGTTCAGGACGATCTCGGGCTGGGCCATGTGGCTAAAGCCGAGCCCGAACCCGAAGATTAGCCCGCCGGCAAACACCAGCGGGAGGAACAGCGGGTGTTGCTCGTGTTCGGCGCTCATCGCTTCCACCTCCGTCGGTGTTCGCGGCTCGCGGGACACAACGTGCTCCGCTCGCAGTCCCGAGATTCTCGCCCGAGAATCTCGCTCATTACGGACTCACCCCCAGTGCCTGTACGATCTGGGCGACGCCGATCGCGACGAACAGGAAGGTCGCGACGCCAACGAACGACGCACTCGAGGCAGAGCCGACGCCGCAGACGCCGTGACCCGAGGTACAACCCTTGCCGACTCGAGTCCCGATGCCGATCAGGATGCCCCCGAGGAAGAGCCGCCAGGGCTGGACCTCGGTCAACCAGAGCGTGACGCCGCCGACCTCCCGTAGCTCGCCGGTCGTCGCGGGCTGGTGGAGGCCACTCGAAAGCAGCCCGGACTGGAAGGTCAGCGCGTAGACGGCCGCACCGGCGACGATTCCGAGCGTGAACACGACCCGCCAGTCGCGGGAGGCGTGGTACTGCTCGAACCGGGAGAGTTCGGAGACGTACGAGAGCGTCGATTCGAGGAACGTGCTCGCGCCGGCGGCGATCCCAGTACCGAGGTAGACCACTGCGACGCCGAGACCGACCAACAGCCCGCCAATCGCGTAGTGGGCAATCCCGTTGGGGAACGGATCGGCGAGGATTGCCGGTGAGAGTCCGACTTCGATCATTAGCTCACACTACGCATCCCAGCGTATGAATCCTCCACCAGCGGGGAAATTTGTCCGTATCTCGGTCCGGTTGTCAGTCGGCTTCTGTTGGAGGAGAGAGTACGTCGAGCTTCTCGGCTGCGTAGCCGAAGACGTCCCGGTAGCCGTTCGGTGACATGAGAACAGGGTAAAAGGCCTCCTCGGCCACCTGCTTCTCGCCGTCGGCGGCCGCAAATGGGGCGCCCGCCTCGACGCGCTCGAAGTTCTCGACGAACACCTCGTAGGTCTCGGCCTGCTGCTTTCTGATACAGTCGACGAGTCGGTAGACGGGCAACTCTCGGTAGATCGCATCGCCAGGAAGCGCGCCAACTGCGGTCAGAAACGCCCTGGCGAGGCTGTAGGCGTTCTCCGCGGCCGTCTCCGTTCCCTGGAGACCGCACTCGACTTCGATCGTGTCGACTTTGGTGAACAGGCGCCCCTCGCTGAACGCGCCGGTCTCGACGAGCGCGGCGATCGGCAGCTGTGGGCAGATCTCCCGGGCGTGGTCGGTAACTCCGTTGACGATCGCGAAGGGCTCGGCGTGGCTCTGCGTGGAGTGAATCGAGAACGTCAGACAGTCCTTGAGTTCCTGTGTGAGTTCGTAGGCGAGACGACCCTCGTGAGTTTTGGCCTCCGGATCGCCGGGGAAGGCCCGATTCAGATCCTCGTCGACGAACCGTACCTGCCGCTCTAGGGCGTGCTCGTTCGCAACGACGAGCTTGACCGGTCGATCGACCGCCGGCCGTTGATCCAGCAGCCGTTCGATAGCGCGAACGCCGCCGGGTTCGTCGCCGTGGACGCCCGCGAGCACCGCAAATTCCGGTTCGCCAGAACCGAGCTGTGCGACTCTCATTGCCAACTGTAGGTCCGTGGGCCTGAAATGCGATTCGGTCTGCTGTGTGACTCGGTGGCGAGATACGCATCCGCCGATGGAGCTACAGGACCACAGCCCGAATCAAATCCCGTGAGCGACCACACTCGGGACGAGAGCGTGGCGCCGCCGCGGGCCGGCACTCCGACGGGCTGGGAGCCCGCGGCCGAGCGCTGGACTCACGACACGCTCCGCCAGGCGACCGTCCACGGCGTCCGGCTGTACAACGACGGGGCCTACCACGAAGCCCACGACTGCTTCGAGGCGGAGTGGTACAACTACGGCCGCGGTACTTCCGAAAGCGCCTTTCTTCACGGAATGGTCCAGGTTGCTGCCGGCGCGTACAAACACGCGGATTTCGACGACGCCGACGGGATGCGATCGCTGTTTCGGACCGCAGAGCGGTACCTCTCTGGGCTGCCTCGGGACTTCTACGGCGTCGACCTTCGGGACGTCAAACGGACGCTCCGGACGGCTCGCGAGGAGCCGACGATTCTTCGCGAGTGGGAGATCACGCTCGACGACGACCAGCCGAGGGCGCGGCCGGTAGACTACGATTACGCGGCCGAACTCGAGTGAGACACAGGGGTCGGGGAACGGCGGCAAAATCGCAGAGTATTCAAATAGGACCTCCCTACTCGACCTTGCGTGCGAGGGTAGCCAAGCGGCCAACGGCGGCGGACTCAAGATCCGCTCTCGTAGGAGTTCGTGGGTTCGATTCCCTCCCCTCGCATTGCAGCGAGGCGCACTGACGCGCCGAGCGAAAATGCACGGAGGGATCGAATCAGGGAGCAGTTCACTGCGACCGTGGTTCGATTCCCTCCCCTCGCACTGACAATCAGTGCGGCAAGAGCAATCTTGCCCTCGCAACACTTCCGACCAGCTCTCGATCAGACAGCGACTGCTGGCGAAATCGAGACGCAGCCGGCACCCACGTAAGCTGTAGCATCCTGTTACTCGCATGCATGCGCCTGCAACAGACGACTAACAATGGTACCCGTTCCCGTGAAGCGGGATATGAGCCTATTCGACCTCACCGGGTTCCAGCGCGATCTGCTCGTCGTCATCGCGGGGCTGGACCACCCGTCGGGCCAGACGATCAAAGAGCGTATCGAAGACGATGCGTCGATGGAGATCAATCACGGGCGTCTCTATCCCAATCTCGACGCACTCGTCAACCAGGAGTTCGTCGAAAAAGGAGAACTCGACCGCCGGACGAACTACTACGAACTCGCCGAAAAGGGAGAACGGGCGCTTTCCGAACGTCAGGAGTGGGAGCGATCGTATCTCGAAGACGCTCTCTGAGCCTCCACCCGTCACGTACGGCCTCGCTATCGTGTCCCAGTCCGTCGGTGAGCGTCGATTCTCGGAACGGTCACGTTTTGCTGTATGTTCACTAGAGGTACCAATTCACCGACAAGAAAGCTTATACCGGGCTACTCTGGTTATCGAGGCATGGCTCAGCAGTCCACAGACGAACCCTTGCACAACTTGATAACGATCGTCGGCCGCGGCGTCCCCTCAAACTTCGAGATCGCCGTCGACGGTCGCATCGAAATGGTTGCCGACGACCCTGCTGCCGAGGCGACGATCGTTTCGCGCGGTGTCGCCGAAGGAACGATCGACGTCGGCGTCCAGCGGTTTCGCTTCTCGGGTGAGATGGCCAACGTCCACCTCGTCGACTGGAACGGGACTCCGGCACCGGAGTCTCCTTCGACCCCACACGTCCACGTCGATTACGGTGTCTCCGATCTGTGAGGCCGAACGCCGTCGTTTCAGGCTCCCCTCCACAGAGCCGGAGGCAAGTGGCACCCAACACCACATGTGCCGTGCGACCAAGGACCACGAGATATTACTATTGACTATTCTAACTTCGAAAATTATTAGTTGGGGAGTGTTGCGGTACGAACAATGACACAGACGGTCGCAGCTGATGGCGACGGCGTCCACGAACAGATTATTACCGCCGTCGCGGCTATCGAACAGGTTGATCCGATTGATCTCCCGCCGTTGTTCGACGCGATCGATCCCGATGCACTCGAGGCGCTGTTCGCGTCGACCGGAATCGGTGGCGACCGCATTGGGACCATCGAGTTCCCGTATGCCGGCCACACTGTCTCCGTGGTGTTCGAGGATTCGGTCGTCGTTACGGTTGATTGACTGTCGACGTGTCTGCTCTCCCCGTCTGTCGGGTTCTGTGAGAAATCGGAAACGGTAAGCGCCCTCCGTTCCCGGTGTCGTCCATGGACGACCTCTTCGAACGGGTCGGCCCCGAACGTCTCTGGGTCGCCACCGCTTCGATTCTCGCTGTCGGTATCGCCCTCGCCGCGGTGTTGTTCCCACAGCGCGTGTACGTCGACATCATTTGGCACTATTTCTGGGGTCCGGTCGTTGCCGACGCCCACGGCTGGAGCTGCGTCGCCTGGGCCGACGGCGCCCAGATCGACGCGGGAACGAACTGTACCAATGCGGGTCCGGGTGACGGACCGACCGCGACGCCGGGATACACCTGGCAGTCGTACGCGGGATACATCCCCACGCTGCTCCTGTTAGTCACCGGGATCATCCTGCTGATCCGTCGCCTCGATATCGACCGCTACCGCGCCGGCTTCTACGGACTGTTCCCGTTCTTCCTCTTCGGCGGTGCACTGCGCGTCGTCGAGGACGCAAACGTCGCCGTCTACCGCGAGACGGGCGACCTCGCGATCGAGCTTCCGCTGTCGGGATTCCTGATCAGCCCGTTAATTTACGTTACCGTCTTCCTGATCGCGTTACCGGCGCTTCTCGTGTCCATTTGGCTCGATCGCAACGATTACGTGAGAGGATACGAGTATCCGCTCGCCGGAATCGGAACGGTGCTGTTGGTGCTGACGGTCGGTTTACTCGCCTGGATGACGACCGACGTCGGCCACGGTTGGTTCCCGCTTATCGGCGTCGTCACGCTCGTCGGCGCGACTGTGATTGCCTTCGGTGCCTACTGGCTCATCGATCAGATTGCACCCAGCATCAATCGCGGAACACAGTACATGGGAATCGTCGTCATCTGGGCGCATTCCGTTGACGGCATCGCCAACCTGATCGGGCTGAGCTACGCAACCGACTTCGGCTGGCCACAGAACATGGCTGGTAAACACCCAATCAACATCGCGATCGTCGACTTCTTCGGCAACGCCTGGCCGTTTCTCGCACTCAAGATCGCCGCGGCCATCTTTGTCGTCTGGATCTTCAACGAGGAGGTCTTCGAGGAGACGCCCCGGTACGCCTACCTCCTCATGGTGACGGTGGTCGCTGTGGGGCTCGGGCCGGGTACCCGAGACATGCTCAGAGCGGTCTTCGGCGTCTAAGTCACCCTTTTCGACATTTCACAGCGTCGTGAGCCCGTTCGTTCCCGAACGGGGGCTTTAATCCCGCAGCCCGGAAACGGACGGGCATGACCGACACATCGGGCTGGTTCGACGCCGAGAGATCGACCGAACCAACCGACGAGAACCTCGCGGCGGCGGTTCGTGACGGCTCCGCGAGCGAGCCCGCCACGTGGCCCGAGCGCGCCGTCGACGCCGGCTTCGCCGCCGACGAGGAGGCGTACTACGACCGCCTTCATCAGGTGACGACGGCCGCGACACGCGAGGCCGTCGCCGAGCGCGAGCAGGCTGACGACCGCCAGCTCGTCCACGCCGTCCGGGCGATGGACGACTGTCAGCGGACGGCCAACGAACTCGCCGAGCGCGTCGCCGAGTGGGCTGGCACCGTCGACGCGGAGGCCGGAAGCGGCGTCAGCTACGCCCGCGAACTGGTCGCCGGCGAACCCACGCCGGAGACAGCGGCAGTCGCCTCTCTGGCCGGCCGTGTGGCCGATCTCGCCGACGAGGCCGACAAGTTGCGCGAGTACGTCGAGCGCGAGGCGCCTGCGGTCGCGCCGAATCTCGCCGCGCTCGCCGGTCCCGTCCTCGCGGCGCGGCTGCTCTCGCTGGCCGGGGGGCTGGAGGCGCTCGCAAAGAAACCAAGCGGCACGGTGCAGGTGCTGGGCGCCGAGGAGGCGCTGTTCGCACATCTCCGGGGCCACGCTCCCTCGCCGAAACACGGTATCATCTACACCCACGATGCGGTCCGCGGAACGCGTCCCGATGACCGAGGATCTGCGGCGCGGGCCCTCGCCGGCAAGCTCTCGATCGCTGCTCGGGTGGATCACTACTCCGGCGAGCGAAAGCCTGAACTCGACGCCGAACTCGAAGCGCGCCTCGCCACGATTCAGGCGCGAGCCGACGGCGAGAACGACGTCGACGCCCACGGTGGTGAAATCGATGAGTGAGCCCGCCCTCCCGACGGGCGTCGAACGCCGCCAGATCGACGGCGAGGACCGGCTTGCCACCTGCGGCGAGCCGGTATACGGAGAGCCGACCGACGGCGAGTGGCGCGCCTGGGACCCCCACCGGTCGAAGCTCGGCGCGATGCTCGCCCTCGAGATGGACACCGGACTCACCGGCGGCGAGACGGTGCTCTATCTTGGAGCTGCAAGCGGTACGACAGTGAGCCACGTCGCTGACTTCGCCGGCCCGACCTACGCCGTGGAGTTCGCTCCTCGCCCCGCACGGGACCTGCTCTCGGCCGTCGAGTCCCGACCGCGGCTGTTCCCGCTGCTCAAAGACGCCCGGAAGCCCGAGACGTACGCCCACGTCGTCGAGGCCGACGTCGACACCCTGATTCAGGACGTCGCGACGCGGGGACAGGCGCGCGTCGCAGTCGAGAACCGGCGCTTCCTGGCCGACGACGGACGACTGCTGCTGGCGATCAAGGCCAGAAGCGAGGACGCGACCCGAGAGCCCGAGACCGTCTTCGAGGGCGTGATCGCAGTGCTCGAGGAGGGCTACGAGATCGTGGAGCGTCGATCGCTCGAACCGTACCACGCGGACCACCTGGCCGTGGTCGCGCGGCCGAAGTAGGAGGCGGCCGTCGCACGATCAATGGAACGATCGGCACGGTGTAGTCCCTCTCGCGGTGAGTCCAAACCGTATTTACTTCCCCGGCCGAAAGCCTGCGTCAATGGAACGCGGGTCGCCGGAATCGTTTACGCGGATGGGGACGCTCGGGATCGAAGAGGAGTACTTCGTCGTCGACGAGCGCGGTCGACCGGTAAGTGGCACCGACGAACTCGTCTATGAGGCCGAGCCACCGGCGATCCTCGAAGAGCGCCTCGATCACGAGCTGTTCAAGTTCGTCATCGAGAGCCAGACCCCGTTGATCGAGCAGTTCTCCGACGCCCGCGAGACGTTTCTCGACGTGCGCCAGGCGCTGATCGAGCACGCCGAAATGAACGGCTTCCGGATCGCCGCTGCCGGACTCCACCCGCTTGCTGACTGGCGCGAACTCGAACACGCCGATAAGCCACGCTACCGCTCGCAGCTCGAGCGGATCCAGTACCCCCAGCACCGAAACACGACCGCGGGCGTTCACGTCCATGTCGGCGTCGACGACGCTGACAAGGCCGTCTGGATTGCAAACGAGTTGCGCTGGCACATGCCACTCTTGCTCGCGCTGTCTGCGAACTCGCCGTACTGGTGTGGGTTCGACACCGGACTCCAGTCCGCCCGCGCGAAGATCTTCGAGGCGCTTCCGAACACCGGGATGCCGACACACTTCGCAGATTACGAGGCGTTCGACCGCTTCGAGCGCCTGATGGTCGAGACCGGCTCCATTCGTGACCGCGGGGAGCTGTGGTACGACGTGCGCCCGCACACGGAACACGGTACCGTCGAGATCCGGACGCCGGACGGACAGGCCGATCCTGACGTCGTGCTCGCGTTCGTCGAGTACGCCCACGCGCTCGTGGAAGCGCTCGCAGACGACTACGAGGACGGCGCGGACGGAACGCGGATTCGCCGAGAGCTGCTCGACGAGAACAAGTGGCGTGCGATCCGACACGGACAGAACGCGACGCTTATCGACCGCGATCTCGAGGGGACCGTCGAAATCGGCGAGCTCGTCGACCGGGAATGTGACCGACTCGGGATCGACGGCATTCGGGAGGTTTACGACCGCGAGAGCGGCGCGAGCCGGCAGCGCCGGCTTCGCGAGGAAGCCGGCGACGACGCGCTCTGTGAATCGTTGTTCTTGCAGGCGCGCTGAGCTGCCACGTCGCCTCTCAGTCTCGAAGACGCCGATTCGTCCACGGCACGCCTACCCGTCCAGTTCGAGAACCGCCGGCCGCTCGAGTGTTACTGCATCCACGTCGAGATCAGCCCCCGATTCCGAGCCATCGGTGACCGCCTGCGCTTCGATCGTCGGCCAGGTACCACCCTCGACGGCCGTCAGCACCTCGAATCCGTCCTCGGTGACGAGCACCGTATCCTCGCTTTTTGCGCCCTGTACCGTCGGATTCCAGGAGTAGGCCATCGGCGCGTAAACGGGCGCGTCGAGCGTCGGGGTCGCGATCCACTCCCGTCCGGCGAAGCCCGCGGCGCCGCCCTGGTGGTGGTGTTTCCACTCGCCGTCCCAGCCGACGCCGTCGTAGCCACCCTGGATCGCCGCGAAGACGTCGCCCGCGGTTCCGGCGGGTTCGCCTCCGCCGTCGCCGGATCTGTCTTCGACGCCGCCGTCAGTTTCCACGTCAGCAGTGTGGGGCCTCGCGGCGGCCTGCGTGGCAGCCAGCGCCGTCGTCTCGACGCGGGCGGCAGCTCGGTGGCGCTCCGTGAGCCACTCGGGTGGATCGAACGCGACCGTCCGGCTACAGCTGGCGTGGAGGCCGTGGCGTTCGACGGTCACCGAAATGAGCGCGTAATCGCCGAGTTCCACCGACTTCGGCGTGTAGTGGCGGTGACGACTCACCCGGTCGCTGCCGCCGACTAAAATCACGGGTGCCTCGATCCCGCGGGCCGAAAAGGCGACGCGCAGCGCCGAGGCGACTTCGTGCTCGGTGTCGTCGGGCTTGAGCTGGCGACAGACCGATTCGACGGCTGTCGCGGTCTCTTCGCCGAGTTTCCGGTATCGCTCGCGGTCCCGTTCGGTCAGCGGCTGGCGCAGCGGCGTCGGATCGACGCGCTCCCAGCCAGGGACCTCGACGTCCGCGGCGGCCGGTCCGTCGACGCGCTCGGCGAGGGTTTCCTCGAGCGTCGACGCATACCAGGGGAACGTCTCGACGTCGAACTCCGCAATATCTGGCAGCTCCTCTTCGACGAGCCGATCGACTTCGATCGTATCGGTCAGCAGCGTCACGGTCTCCCCGTCGTAGCCGACCGCGCCCACGCCGCGGTCGGTGCTCCGGTCGACGACGTTCGAGCCCCCGGTCAGCCACGCGAAGGAGTTCGGGCGGGCGAACCACACTGACTCGAGGTCGCGGGCGGCCAGGTACGCGGATAGCCGATCGAGTTTTTCCATGCGAGGCGATCGGATGGAGTCGTCTTGAATCTCACGAAGGGGGCTCGACACGGCCACATCGACGCGTCTCTGCCAACCGATTCCCGATCGGCGGGAGCGACTCGGGCGACATAAGTACGGTCAATCCTAAGCCCGATCTGAACGCCCGTGTCGTCTTCATCAACCACCGCTTCGAGGCTGCGCTCGCTAATCGACCGCTTTGGCTTCCCGCACCTGCTGGCGACGACGCTCGCCTTCGTCGGCGCAACGATACTCCTCGGCGTGGCGGCGAAGGCGACGGGAGGCGGACTCGGCTGCGAGGCCAACTGGCCCCAGTGTGACGCCGGGCCGTACAATCTGTTACCGGCGGGGCTCCCGAGTTTTTACGAGTGGATCCACCGTTTCGTCGCGATGTTCGCCGGCTTCGCGATCATTGGAACCGCAATCGCTTCCCTTCGCAACGCCGCGATCGACCGCCGCGTCACCGGGCTGATCGCTCTTGGCGCCGTCCTCACGCCGATTCAGGTCTATCTCGGCCGCGAGACGGTCCTCCAGTACCAGATCGAGATCCTCTCGTTGCACTTCTGGACGGCCGTGCTCATCTTCGTCCTCTTCGTCGTCGCCACGGTCCTCGTCTGGGCGCCCCGACTCGGCACCCGCCACGTCATCTACGCGCTCGGTATCGGCGCCCTCACGCTGCCGTTACACGCCGCGCTCAGTCCGCTGTTCCTGACGAATATCACGTCCTACGATCCGAGCGTGCAGGTTGCCCAGTACGCGACCACGCTGTTGTTGCTCTCCAGTGGTATCGTCGCCGCAATGGTCGGCCGCCGACGGATCGCGACGCCGGCGATCCAGGCGGTCCTGTTCTCGACGCCCGTGCTCGCGTTCACGACGTCCTTTTTCGGTCGTCAGTACACGAGCACCTTTAACTGGGTCTTCGAA
Source organism: Halobacteria archaeon AArc-dxtr1 (assembly GCA_025517425.1). Classification (NCBI taxonomy): domain Archaea; kingdom Methanobacteriati; phylum Methanobacteriota; class Halobacteria; species Halobacteria archaeon AArc-dxtr1. Next base: position 259,386 of record JAOPJY010000001.1, read on the forward strand.
CCCCTCTACGTGCTCTCTGCGCTCGCCCTGCTCGCTGCCCTCCTCGGCGCCATCGTCCTGATCAGGCGGGAGACGACCGATCGCTCCGCCGCCTTAGATCGGTAGCTCATCCACGTGTTTCTCCAACGCAATTCAGCCCGTAGCCGCAACGATCACCGTTCCGACGGCTGTCACCGCCAGTCCCAGACCCAACAGCGCGTAGTTTGCAAGTGGATTCTTCGCCGCGACGAGGTCGGCGGTGTAGTGACGGTCCGAAACTGGCCAGAGCGGGCGGATTCCCATCGGCGTGACCGCGTCCGCGAGCAGGTGGGAGCCGACGCCGATCGCGCCAACGACGAACGCGAATCCGACTCGCTCCGAGCCAACCGCAGCTCCAGTTACGTCACCAATGGCCGCCATTCCGGCCGCGAACGAGACGGCGACGAGAAGCACGAACGCGAGGCTGTGGGTCGGGCCCCGGTGGGCGACGAACGGAAGCCGGTGGTCGACGTCGGGGAGCGTCGACACCGAGACGCAGGCCATGGCACCGAGCAGTGCAGCGGTCTCGAACCCTGCCATCCCAACCGCGACACCGACCGGCGCGTACGCGAGCAAGGCGGCGCCGTAATGTCCCTGCTGATACATTGGTCGACGTTCGTCCCCGACCGATAAATTCGGTCCGATCTCATCTCCTATAATAACTGACTTCGGTATCGAAGCCACCTGCTTTTGCTGGTCTAACCACTGTGTTACACTGAAGCAATGGTTCGAGACCACCGAGGATCGACGTCGGCGCGACCCGCCGGCTCGCACGCGTCAGTCGGTTCACACACGCCGGCCAGTTCGGGCAGACCAGTCGACTCGTGCGTGCACGTCCGGCTGTGGCGTCTGGCCGGTTCGTATGCGTCGTCCGGCTGTAACCGGTCGCGCTCCGGAACCGCTGCGCGCTTTGCCGGCGCTCCGTGGGTGTGATGAGCGTCATCGCCACCGTCTGGGTGCCCGACGAGACCTTCTCGCTCGGGTCGTCGCTTACCGAGACTGGTGCGTCCCTCGCCGTCGAACCGACCGTTTCGACCGGCGGATCAGCGGTTCCCTACCTCTGGGCCCAGACCGCCGACCCGGACCGCCTCGTCGCGGATCTCGAAGCCGATGCGACCGTCGCGAGCGCGACGGTCGTCGATCGGGGTGACGGCTACGTTCTCGTCAAATTCGCGTGGGCCGAGCCGGTAAACGGCTTTCTCGGCGCGATTCGACGCAGTGACGCGCTCGTGATGAACGCAGTCCGAGGCGGAGACGGCTGGCAATTTCAGCTCCGCTTTCCGAGCTACGATGCGATCTCCGCCTTCTACGCAGAGTGTCGTGAACACGAGCTCTCGATCGACGTCAGACAGCTTTCCGAAACCGTCGCCCCCGGTGAGGGAGAGCGGTTCGGACTTACCGAGCCCCAGCGCGAACTCGTCGTCGCCGCCTACGAGGCCGGCTACTTCGACGTTCCGCGGCAGACGACGCTCGTTGAACTGGGCGAGCAGTCGGGCATCTCAGACGTCGCTGCCTCCCAGCGCCTTCGGCGCGGACTGCAGTCACTCGTCGGCTCGACAGTTGCGCTCGGAGCCGCCGACGCAGACGAAGAATCGTAGCTCACGGGCAATCAACTGGCTAGCTCTGGTGAGGTGACCGACGCCAAACCGTGGGTTTTCACGCAGTGAACTGAGCAACAGGACTCAGGTCCGTCTGGAGTGAGCTATCGGCAATGACACTCGATCCCACGAGGCGACAGTTCGTTTGCGTCTCGAGTGGAGTCCTTGCCGCGGGTCTCGCAGGCTGTCTCACGGAGGCCCAAACCACCCACTCGACTACCCAACGGAACGAGTCTGACGCGATAGGCGGATCAGTTGATTCGGGACAAACCGAATCGGGACCGATCGACGACAGATCGGCTGCAACTATCGTCGACGACCGCGACGAGAACGTTCGTTCGGATGGTGACGTCGTGGTCACCGCCGACGGTGGGCTCGACGGAAACCTTCGTGCCGACGGCTCAGTGGTCCTCGAGAGCGGCGCTGCAGTCGATGGGAACGTCACCGCTGCTGACCACGCACTGCTCGACGGTGGTACCGAAATCGACGGCAATCTCGAGGTCGGAGGCGACGTGTTACTCAACAGAGATGCAGCCGTCGACGGGGCGAGCGTCGATGGAAATCTCTCTGCGGGCGATACCGTTCGTCTCGGGACAAACACCGAGATCGACGGAAACGTCTCCGCTACCAGCGTACAACGCGCCTCGAGTGCCACTGTTGCCGGAAACGTGACTGGAGACACGACGAGAATTGAGTGAGAGAGCAATCGAGCGCCGTTCGTTGGTGTTGTAACGCTCTCGCATCGCCGCGTCGACTATGCCGAACCGCGCGAATTATGAGCACCCATCGTCTCCAATCAGCTGTGAAGAACGTCACCGAGCGGACAAGCAATCCTTTCGGCATGCGCCCACCATACGAACGGCAAGGTGAGGGCGCCCGTCCGGCCGCATTCGGCTACGGCGACGCCAACGCTGACTTCCACCTGATCGGCGACCACCCCGGCGTCCACGGCGGCGAGATGACGGGCGTTCCGTTTACCGAAACCGAATCGGGCCGGGCCGTCCAGGCCGTCGCCCGCGAGCTCGGCTTCGTTCGCGGCGCTGCCGACGAACCCGAGCTGGAGAACCTCTTTGCGAGCTACATCCATATGTGCACACTCGCGGACGGTCGGAGCCCGACCGCCGAGGAGTACGCCGATCTCGAGCCGTACTTCGACGCGGAGCTGCGGGCAATCAACGCACACATTCTGATCCCGGTCGGCCAGCGCGCGACCGATCACGTCCTCCGCGAGTATACGACCCGGCGCGGACGGCTCGACCTCGATATGGCCACACTCCACGGCCGCGAGATCCGCGGGCGCGGATTCCTGGTCGTCCCGATGCGCGATCCTGCGGAGTGGGAGCCAGGCGACGAGGACCGGATCGTTCCGGCGCTTGCAGCCGTCAAGGCACGAGACTACCGCCAGACGAAGGGAATTCCGACGCTGGTCGGCTGATCACGACTCGAAGTCAGCGAGCGACGTCTGACCGCAGCCGTTCAGTTTTCGGTTATCTTCTGCCGGCTCACGATCATCCTCGGTCGGCTCGGCGTCGTCTCCCGCCGCGTTCCGGACGTCTCCATCTCCACCCGCACCGACGTCTCGACTCGACTCGGCCGACGAACTCCCGGTTCCGTGCTCCCATCCGTCGAGGCGGGCCTGGTCGTCGCCGGTGAACTCGAGGTTGGCAACCCGAACGCCGAGCTTGCGAACCGGTTCGGTTTCGAACTCGGCGAAGAGATCCCGGGCGATCTGTGCGACCAGCTCGGGTTCGTCGACAGGCCCAGGGAGCGAGCGCTCGCGAGTGTTGACCTCGAACGGCGGCGTGACGGCCTTGATTCCGACCGTCCGATAGAGCGCCCCCTCTCGGTGTGCGCGATCGGCCACCGCCGCCGCCAGCGTCTCGAGACGCTCGTACTTCGGTTCCGACTCCGCGACGGGCTCGGCGAACGCTGACTCCCGCGAGAAGCTCTTTGGCTCGCCGCGGGGCTCGACGCGCCGATCATCCTCCCCGCGAGCGCGCTCGTACAGCGTCCGGCCGCGCTCGCCGAACCGCTCGAAGAGCGGTCCCGGATCGGCTGTGGCGACGTCACCTGCGGTTTCGAGCTCCATCGATCGAAGCTCGCGAGCCGTGACGGGGCCGACGCCGTGAAGCAGATCGACGGAGAGCGGCGCGAGGAACTCCCGGATTTCGTCGGGCTGGACGACGGTCAGCCCATCGGGCTTCTCGAAATCGCTCGCGATCTTGGCTGCGCTCATCGTCGGCGCGACGCCCACGCTGACTGTCACGCCGACCTCGCGGGCGATCCGCTCTTTGATGTGTCTGGCCAGACCCTCGGCGACCGTCCAGGCGGTGCGGTCGGTAACGTCGAGGTACGCCTCGTCGATGCTCACCTCCCGGACGACGTCGGCGCAGTCGTGGAGGATCTCCCGGACGTCGGCGGCGACCGACTCGTAGTACTCCATATCGACGGGCCGGTAGTGACCGGTTTCCTCTCGGCTGAGTTCGGGATCGTAGTCCGCTGCATCCGGCGTCAGTGCGGCGCGACGAGGCAACCGCTCGAGTGCGGTCGAGATCGCTTGGGCGCTCTCGACGCCGAACTCGCGGGCTTCGTAGCTCGCCGTGGCGACGGCGCCGACGGTCTCTCCGGGCTCGTAGCCCATCCCGACGACGAGGGGTTCGCCCGCGAGGTCGGGCTCGCGAAGGCGCTCGCAGGCGGCGTAAAAACAGTCGGCGTCGACGTGGCAGACGATCCGATCTTCGGCCTCCGCGTCCTGCTCGACGCCGGGCAGCCGCGGCCGTGACCCGTCGCTCATCGCTTGCTCAGGTGGTTTGTCCGCTCGGACGTCAACGTTGCGCTCGCAGTCCCAGCGCAGGTTGCACATGTGTGAGACACACCGAACGCGGATCCGTCACGCTCATCTGACACGACGATCATTGTCGGCACGTGCCTATCCCGCTTCAGGATCGAACGGCCGACCTCTCGCTCTCCCCCGAGACGGAACGAGACGTCGCGCGGTACCTCGATCAGGGTGGGATGCTCGGCGTCCTCGCGTACACGTTCGTGGCGCTCAGCTCCGCCTCGGACGGCGACGTCCAGGATCCAGCGGGTGTCGATCACGTCCTCGATTCGGGCGACCGAGAACTCGCCGCGAACGTCGCGACCCAGCTGACCCTCCTGTTCGTCGCCAGCAGCCTCCACGACGACGCGATCGACGAGCACGACAGCGCGAAGCGCTTTCGCAACGAGCGCGTCACCGTGGGGGATCTGTTGCTCGCAGACGTCCTGGAACTTGCCGGGGAGCTCCCCGCCGACGCGGACGTCGGTGCGACGGCGGCGAGCGTTCGCGAGATCGCCCGCGGCCAGCTCGCCGAAGAGGCCGTCGATCCCACAGTGGCCTCACGCGAACTCGCCATCGAGCGCGTCGAGCAACGCGGTTCCGTCTGGGGGTCGCTGGTCGCGAGCCTCGTCGATGCCGGCGGCGATCACCCGGTCGCCCAACTCGACCGAATCGAGTCGATTACCGCCGACTTGCTGTTCGTGTATACGATCTTCGACGACGTGGCTGACCTCTCCGAAGATGTGCGAAACGGCGTCTCGAGCGTGCCGCTGCTGTTGCTCGCAGATAGCGAGGCGGACCGAGCAGTCGAGCTGGAGCGCCCGCCCGGATCGGATGGGGATTCCCACGCGGCCGCTGTCACGCGCACGGTTCTGGACTCCGACGTTCCCGAACAACTCCGCGAACTGGTTGCGAGTCGCGAGGCGGCGATCGAGACCACTGCCGAGGCGTTCTACGAGGCTGGCGAGTACACGCCGCGGGCAGTCGCGCCGGCGGTCGACGAGGCTCTCGAGTGGTACTGCGAGTCCGCCTGTACGACGCCACCTTCGGCGACGGTCTCTCCGGCGGTTCGCGACGACGTTCGCGCGCAGCTGTCGGCAGATCCGGAGACGCGGTGTGCGTTCGTCGAGTCGATGCTCCGGGAGTCGCCGCTTCCGACAGCGATCTTCCCCGACGCGGCGACGATCGTCGACTCGCTTCCGCCGGAGCCCCTCGGCGATCTGACGGTACGACTCGTCCACGTCGACGCGCTGGCCCGGGAGACGATGCCGACGGATCTCGACGCGGCGCTGGAATCGCTGCGCCGGCGGGTGGAATCCGACAACAGCTGATCACCGATTCGCTGGAGCGACCGCCGAATCTCCACGGTATACCCCTACTGGCTTGCGAGCGCCGCCCGGGTACCTAGCTTCATTATTCGGTAGGTACAATCTCCGCGAGAACCGTGGTACCGCGGTTCGTACTCACCAATGACGAACGACGAGCAACTTTCGCGCGAGATGGAGCGCATGACCGACACGGAAGTAGCGGCGTACTTCGAGAACGCGGAGCCAGCCACCGCGCTGGTTCCGGTCGGCTCGATGGAACAACACGGCCCACACCTCTGTCTGGGGACTGACGCACTCATCCCCGAGGAAGTGAGTCGGCGGATCGCCCCCGACCTCGACGCGCTCGTCGCCCCGCGGGTAAACTACGGCGTCTCCGACGACCACGTCGGCTTTTCCGGCGTCGCCTACCTGACCCAGGAGACGCTGATCGACGTCCTCCACGACGTCGCCTACTCGCTGTGTGAAGCCGGCTTCGACGACGTCGTTTTCCTGAACGGACACTACACGAACGAGGCTCCGATCAAGGTGGCCTGCAACAAGGTGATGCGCGAACTGCCCGCGGACAAGCACGTCTATGGCTTCCCCTACTGGATGGCGCTTGGTTTCGAGGAGATGGCGGAGTACCTCTCCTTCGAAGAGGGCTGGCACGCCAACGTCGGCGAGACAGCGGCCGTGCTCGCGATCGACGAGGAGTTGGTCGACATGGACGAGGCCGTCGCAGAGTACCCAGAGATGTCGATGGACGTCCCGAACCCGGCGACGCTGATGGATTCGACCTTCTTCGGCCCGTCGACGATGTTCCGCGCGCTGGAGACCGGCGTCTGGGGCGACCCGACCGAAGCCACCGCAGAACGCGGCGAAGAGTACTACGAAATGATCACCGACGCGGTCGCCACGCTGATCACGACGTTCCAGACGGAACGCGAGAAGACGTACATGCGGGATCGACCGACCGAAGAAGAGCTGTTCTGACGCGGCGATGAGCTGGGCGTCGCCTGGTGCGAAGGCGACACGTAACCCCCTCAGTCAGTCGCCCTCAGCAGACGAGTGGGCCGCTGCCCGCCGACGGAGTTCTGCAGAGATAGCCGGTACGTCCGCGGCCTCGACTGCTCCCTCGGCATCGATCTCCTCGATCGATTTCGGGAACGTTCGGAGTTCGCGGTGGATGGCGATGCCGGTTTTTGCGCCCTCGCCCATCGCGATCGGAATCTGGTTAGAGCCGGGCGTGAGGTCGCCGACGGCGTACAGCCCGTCGACCGACGTCCTCCCGTGTTCGTCGGCGGCGACGGTGCCGTCGTCCTCGAGTTCGGCGCCCAGCGAGGCCGCGAGGTCGCTGTTGTACTCGGCGCCACACATCGCGAACCCGCCGGCGTACTCGCGAGTGGTGCCATCCTCGAAGGTCATCGACTCAAGCCAGCCGTCCTCGCCGTTTTGGACGCCGGTCACCGCCTCGCTCACGACCTTGACGGGATGATTCGCGAGCTGCTCGTCGGTCTCTTCGCTCCACGTCGGCTCCTCCCCCTGAAGCAGGAGGTCGACCTGGTCGGTGAAGTTGAGCATGATCATCGCGACAGTCGCGGCGCTCTCGCCCTGCCCCATCACGTAGACCGGCTCGTCGACGAACATGTACGCGTCACAGTACAGGCAGTAGTGGAGTCCTCGCCCGGTCCGGGGCAGCGGCGGCTCCGGGCGCCCGTCCGAGAAGCCGGTCGCGATCACGACGCGATCGGCGCGGATCGTCCCGTCGTCGGTCTCGAGTGTGAACCCATCCTCGTCCCGACCGATGTCGGTCACGAACGTCCGGCGGTAGTCAGCGCCGTAGGACTGGACCTGCTCGCGTGCGGTTTCGAGGAATTCCTTCCCGGAGACGGTCTCGGGGATGCCGATCACGTTGTGAGTATCCTGCATCATCGCGGCGCGGCCGCCCCCGCGATCGAAGACCGCCGTCTCGTGGCCGAGCCGGGTCGTATACAGCGCTGCCGTCAGGCCGGCTGGACCGCCGCCCACGACGGCCACCTCGTACCGGTCACTGGCTATCTCTGTCATCACCTCTCGTTGGGTTCCGAGCCCTAAACGTCGTTCGGCGATCGCGGGATCGATCGCACGTGGCCCGTTCAGTTGTACTCACGCCACCGATATCCGCACTCGGTGCACTTGAAAAACCGCGTCGGCGGCTCGTCGGCAGAAGCCGTCTGCTTGATCGTGTACCACGCCTCTTCGGTCCCACACTCCTCACAGCGGACGTCCGTAGCGATCGGCTTCCCCTCGAAGTTCGCCTCCTCGCTGGATTCGATCACGTCGTCGTCGGTCTGGGTCTCCGTCGAGACGAACGCCGACTCGGCCTCTCGGTCGCGTTCCGTCTCACCGCCGCAGTCGTCGTTCGCACAGACCATACGCTCGCCCTCGGCTCGCATCATCGAGCCGCAGTCGTCGCAAAATTGCATGCCCGCCGGTACGGCGTCGGGACGCAAAAATCTTCGAGCTTCGTCGCAGTCCCGGCGCCTCTCCTGATTCAGTCCTCGATTCGCGCGCCCGCCCGAGACGGTTCGGCGACGAACACCTCTCCCTCGAGGCCACGCTCCTCGAGGGCCAGGCGAGCGGCCTCGCGGGCCTCCTCGGCGTGGCGCTCGTCGGTGACGCCGTAGACGACGGGTCCCCACGACGACTGGCCGACGCCGGTGAGGACAGGGCTTGTCTCGAGTGTTGCGACCAGTTCGCCGGCGGGCGGTCGGTAAACGCCGCCCTGGGCGTCGGCGTACCACGCGCCGTTCTTGCGGCCGATCGCCGCTACCGCGTCCCCGAAGGGCTCGAGGTCGCCTTCCGTCGCGGCCGGCAGCAGCTGCCCGGTCACGATCCGGGCGATTTCGTCGGCGACGCCCGGATCGGCGCGCTCGACAACCGATCGGATACTCTCGTCCTCACCGTCGCCGCTGCGGCCCGGATCAGCCGCGGGAATCGTCACGACGAACCGCCAGTCGGTCGGCAGTTCGTGTCGGGCGACGACCGGGGGGACCGTCCAGTCGCCCTCCGCGGGTGGATCGGTCGTGAATCGGCCGGTCGGGTGGCCCGCGTCGACGACGAAGCCTCCCGCCTCGAAGGTCGCGACGCCGACGCCGCTGCGTCCACCCCGGCCCATGGCGGGTGCACGCTCACGAACTCGCGGTTCGAGGTCGTAGGTCGCGGCCGTCGCGGCCAGCACCGACAGTGCGAGTTGGGTGCCACTTCCCAGGCCGACGTGGCGCGGGAACCGCGCTTCGACGTCGACCCTGACTCCCGGTACGTCGAGGATGTCGGTGGCACGACGAGCATACGAGGTTGCGAGCGCCCCGCTTCCGGTCACCTCGGTGTCGGGCTCGGCGCTGACCGTGATGCGGGGCGCTGCGAGTCCCACACCGATACCGCCGTAGAGGCGGTCACGGGCCAGCGAGAGATTCTGAAAGCCGACGTGGAGCCGGGCGCCGGCGCTGACGGTCGCCATGCCTCTCGGTTTTGGAGCCGTCGGCAAGGGGGTTTCGACGGTGGCAAGGGGTGTCGGTTTGCGGTGCCGGACGGATCCGTTTCGGGCCAGACTGTTCGGTGGAATGTCGACGACTGTGATCCCGGCGTGCGGGAGAGAAAGGGTGACTTATCACCCCTCACGCACAGGTGAGCGTATGAGCAGCGACCCGTTCGACCACGGCAAGGACGACCGACTGCAGAGCCGGGACGTGACCGAGGGCGCCGAGAAGGCGCCCCACCGGGCGATGTTCCGTGCGATGGGCTTCGACGACGAGGACTTCGGCGCGCCGATGATCGGCGTGCCAAACCCCGCCGCCGACATCACGCCCTGTAACGTCCACTTAGACGACGTCGCCGATGCGGCGATCGAGGGCGTCGACGAGACCGGGGGTATGCCGATCGAGTTCGGGACGATCACCATCTCCGACGCGATTTCCATGGGGACGGAGGGAATGAAGGCGTCGCTGATCTCCCGCGAAGTGATCGCCGACAGTGTCGAACTCGTCAGCTTCGGCGAGCGCATGGACGGCCTCGTCACCGTCGCGGGCTGCGACAAGAACCTTCCCGGAATGTTGATGGCTTCGATCCGCACCGATCTCCCCTCCGTCTTCCTCTATGGCGGCTCGATCATGCCCGGCCAGCACGACGGCCGGGACGTCACCATCGTCCAGGTCTTCGAGGGTGTCGGCACCTACGCGACCGGCGAGATGGACGCCGACGAACTCGACGAGCTCGAACGAAACGCCTGCCCCGGCGCGGGCTCCTGTGGCGGCATGTTCACCGCGAACACGATGGCCTCGATCTCCGAGGCCCTCGGGATGGCGCCGCTTGGCAGCGCCTCCGCGCCGGCCGAGGACGACGAGCGCTACGCGGTCGCCCACCGCGCCGGCGAGCTCGCCGTCGAGGTCGTCGAGGAGGATCGTCGCCCCTCCGACATCCTCTCGCGAAAGTCCTTCGAGAACGCGATCGCCCTCCAAACCGCTATCGGCGGCTCGACCAACGGCGTCCTCCACCTGCTTGCCCTCGCCCGCGAGGCCGGCGTCGATCTCGAGATCGGTGACTTCGACGAAATCTCCCAGCGGACGCCGAAGATCGCGGACATGCAACCCGGCGGCGACAGCGTGATGAACGACCTCCACGAGTTAGGCGGCGTTCCGGTCGTCATCCGCCGCCTGCTCGAGGCCGACCTCTTCCACGGCGACGCGATGACTGTGACGGGGCGGACGATCGAGGAGGAGTTGGCCGAACTCGAGGCAGCAGGGGACCTCCCGGGAGACGACGAAATCGAGGCCGACTTCCTCTATCCGGTCAACGACCCCAAGGAGGAGGAGGGCGCGATCCGCATTCTGACGGGCAACCTCGCGCCCGACGGCGCGGTCCTCAAGGTGACCGCCGAGGACGACGACATCGTCCACGAGGGTCCCGTCCGCGTCTTCGAGGAGGAAGAAAACGCCATGGCCTACGTCCAGAGCGGGGAGGTCGACACCGGCGACGTCCTCGTCGTCCGCGGTGAGGGGCCCCGAGGCGGCCCCGGAATGCGTGAGATGCTCGGCGTCACGAGCGCGGTCGCCGGGCAGGGCCACGCCGAGGACGTCGCCCTGATCACCGACGGCCGGTTCTCGGGTGGCTCGCGCGGGCTCGTGATCGGCCACGTCGCCCCCGAAGCCTTCGTCGGCGGCACCATCGGTCTGCTCGAGGACGGCGACGAGATCCGGATCGACGTCGACGCGCGCACCCTCGAAGTCGACCTGAGCGAGGACGAACTGGCCGAGCGCCAGGAGGCGTGGGAGCAACCCGAGCCGAACTACGACGGCGGCGTGCTGGCGAAGTACTGTCGCGACTTCGATTCGGCGTCGAACGGGGCCGTGACCAATCCTGGCCTCACGCGCGACTGAAGCGGCTGCGGTGACGGCGCCGGTCGGTTATTGGTCTCTTTTTTGCTCGAGACGGAGTGTCGTGCTTTCGATATCGTGCACCGGAGTTTCGGAGTCAGTTCCCGGAGAGTGAGTAGAGCGATATGAAAAAATACTGTCTCGAGTGCGGGTGGCGGGCCAGTACCGCCAATGGTGTCACCGAACGCGAGGTCTCACAGCAGGCGATCGATCACTTCGTCGAAACCGGTCACACAATCGATTCCTTACCGCTCCCGCCGCCGCTGGTCGCGAAAAACTGATTCGGGTGTATCGGCGACGCTCTGAGCTGGAACCGCTCCAAACACCGCCAGTGCCGGTGCTGGTTGGTGGCTGCTGAAAAGTGGATTCAGTTCGCGGTCCGCATACGCAGACTCCTTAGAACGGCGGCGAGTTCGGAATCTCGCTCTCGTAGTCGCCGACGACGCAGACGCCGATTCCGTGGAAGTCAGGCGACGATACGTCTTCGTCCTCGATCTCGTCGGCGTCGTAGTCGTCGATCGGGTCGGGCTCGATCGTCGCGACGATCTCACGGCTCTCGATGTCGAGCACCGAGAAGCCGGGCGTCACGCCGGTCGCGGCGTGGGGGTCGCCCGAGACCGGTTCGGGGCCACGGAGGCTCACGAACATGTACTCGCCGTCCGGCGAGGCCCACATGATGTCGGGCGCGTCACGGTCGGCGTTCTCGTCGGACTGGTTCTCACCGTAGGCGTCGATCTCCTCGATGACCTCGTCCGTCTCGGGGTCGACGATCACGCCATCGTTCGTCTCGCGGTTGAGCACCCACAGCTCCTCACCGTCGGGGGTGAACCAGAAGCCGTGTGCGTCGATGCCTTCGGTGCTTTCGCCGTCGACGACGACCTCGTCTGCGTCGGTGTCGTAGACGTAGTAGGCACCGACACCATCCTCACCGGTTGGCTCGCCGTCGTCGGTCGGCGTCGGGAGACCGGCGGTCAGGTAGAACTTGTCCTCGTCGGGGTGGGGCATCGTGCCACAGTTGGTCGGCAGCTCGTCGCCGGAGTAGGCGCGGTCGACCGTGAACTCGTCGTGGTCGACGATGACGAGCGCGCCGTCGTGGTAGCTCGGGCCGAGCGTGTGCAGCGTGCGGCCGTTGCCGTCCCACTGGTGGCAGATCGGGGAGCCGGCCTCGATGCCGGCGTCCTGAACCGTCTCGTCCTCGAGCACGTCGATCGAGTCGACCTGCTCGAACTCCTCGTCGTCCAGGTCGGCCTCGACGCGGGCGATCTCGCCCTCGCCGATGACGTCGACGTGGATGTAGTCGTCATCGGGGGAGAAGGCAGCCATGTGCGAGCCCGCGCCGGTCTCGATGTTGCCGACGAGCTCGTGGTCTTCGGTGCGGAAGACGAGCGTGCGCGCGCCAGCCGTACAGGCGATGGCGGCGTACTCGTAGTCCGAGCTGTAGTCGATCATGTGCGGGACGACGCCCGAGTCTGGGACGCCCTCGAGGTCGTTGAGATCGAGCGTCTCGACGTTCTCGAACTCGTCGTCACCATTGGGCTCGTAGATGTGGATGTTGTCCATCCCCTGGTCGAGTGCCCAGATTTCGTAGGCGTCGTCGTCACCGCTCAGATCCGATACGCAGCCTGCAAGTGCGAGGGCACCGGCACCGGCAGCCCCGCCGAGAAACGCGCGTCGCGTTCGTGTTGTTGGCATGAACGGAATTGGCCGCTCCACACTCAAAAGGCTGCGGATTTCAGCGCCTCTACCTGGCAATTTTGGGACTTTGAGGCAGGTAGGGGAAACAATGTCCGCTTCTTTGACTGCTCGTGAAACCGCTCTTTGTCTTCAGTCCTTCTCTGTCGAATGTCCGCCGGTGACCTTCCAAGAAACCGGCAATAATTCCTTCTTTCTAGTTCCCGAATTTCCCGCCCATTGAGCACCATCCGTACTGCAGCCTCGTGGCTATCGATTCGATCGGTCGTGTCGGTATCCTGTGATATCGACTCCGTCGGTCGGTCCTTACTCTCGTTGCTCGAGAATGCGATCGACGATCAACCGCGTCGAGAGGAGTTCCTCGTCGGATCGGGGCTCGCGGGGCTCGGCCCGCTCGACGGCGCAGTCGATCCCTCGTCGGTTGAGTTCCGCTTCGATCGCCGCATCGTCGTGGTGTTGATCGTGGCCGAGCGCGATGACGTCCGGTTGAATCCGCTCGATCGGCTCGAAAATGTCTTCCTCGTGGCCCAGAATCGCCTCGTCGACGACGGCGAGGGCCTCGACGACCTCGCGGCGCTGACTGGCCGGACAGATCGGCGCCGCCTTGTGCTCGACGTTGGTTCTGCGGGCGACGATGACCACGAGGCGGTCGCCCATCGAGGCGGCCTGTTCCAGGTAGTGGACGTGGCCGGGATGGAGGATGTCGAACGTCCCCTGGGCGACGACGGTTCGTGTCATCGGAGATCCTCGTCGATATCGGCCTGGGTAAAGTCGAAGAACTCGTCGGTGTCGGGCAGGGAGACGTCGATCACGTTGAGCTGTGTTGGCTGTCCCTGGGAGTCAAACGCCTGCCAGTCGCCTCGTCGGTACGGTGCGCCGATGATGATGTGGACGCTCCCGCGTCCGAACGTCTCCAAGTCGGCGCTACTCGGGCTGATCACGCCGTTCGGATGGGAGTGGATGCTTCCCAACGCCTTCACGTCGTTCGGAATCTGGCTCGTTCTGACGGTTGCACTGACGCTGTTGGCCTCGGTTCCAGGCACGACCAGCACGTCCGTGATGACGAGTCCGTCCGTCTCGAGCCCGAGTCGGCTCGCCTCAGTTCCTCGGAGAAACCCCATGTACTCGTTGGGGTGAGTCGCCTCCGAGGACTCGAGTGCGAACTCGAGGGTCTCCTCGGCGATACCGAGAATCTCACTCGAGCGAAACAACGCGTCAAACAGCCCCATATCCCCCCTCGGAGCTTCCGGTTGCTAAACGTTCCGAAACCCGCGCTTGTCGAGTGTAGCCCTCTCACCGTCTCGGCCGCCGAACTTCCGACAGCGGTCTTGACAAGGGTTATACGCGACCGTCGCAAATACCCGCCACAATGACAGCAGAGTCCGCCGGGGATTCCGGCGCAGACGACGGAGGTTCCGTCGTGTACGATCTCGCTCCCGACTGTACCGCCGATGACGTCGAGCCTGACACTCCCTATCTCGCCGAAATTAACGGTGTCGTCGAATACGGTGTCTTCGTCGATCTCTCCGACTCCGTCTCCGGTCTCGTTCACGAATCGGTTCTCGAGGGCACGTACGGCGTCGGCGACGAACTCGTCGTCACGCTCGAGGACGTCCGCGACAACGGCGATCTCGCCTTCGAGCCCGCCGACATCGACCCCGAGACCGTCGAGGCCGTCGCCCACGATTACACGCTGACCGGAACCGACCGCCTCTCGGCGACCGTCGGCGAGCAGATCCACCTCGAAGGCGTCGTCGTCCAGGTCAAACAGACCGGCGGCCCGACGATCTTCCACGTAGCCGACGAGCAGGGTGTCGTCCCCTGTGCGGCCTTCGAGGAGGCCGGTGTCCGTGCCTACCCCTCCGTCGAGGTTGGCAACGTCGTCCGCGTCACCGGGACGCCCGAGCGCCGCGAGGGAGCAGTCCAGATCGAAGTCGACGGACTGTCCGCACTCGACGGCGACGACGAACGCGACGCCCGCGAGCGCCTCGAGACCGCACTCTCGGAGCGCGCCCGTCCAAACGAAATCGAGCCGCTGATCGACTGGCCGGCCTTCGAGAAGCTCCATGATGATCTAGAGGAGGTTGCCACGCTCCTCCGGCGGGCCGTCCTCGAGGGACGCCCCATCCGGGTACGTCACCACGCAGACGGTGACGGTATGTGTGCGGCCGTCCCGGTCCAGATCGCCCTAGAGCGGTTCATCGCCGAGGTCCACGCGGACGCGGATGCGCCGCGACACCTCATCAAGCGTCTGCCCGCAAAGGCCCCCTTCTACGAGATGGAAGACGCCACGCGAGACCTGAACTTCGCGCTCGAAGACCGCGAGCGCCACGGCCAGCAGCTCCCGCTCCTGTTGATGCTCGACAACGGCTCGACGGCCGAGGACGTTCCGGCCTACGAGACGCTGGCTCACTACGACATCCCGATCGTCGCCATCGATCACCACCACCCCGACCCCGAGGCCGTCGGTGGCCTCTTGGACGCTCACGTCAACCCCTACCTCCACGACGAGGACTACCGGATCACGACCGGGATGTGCTGTGTCGAACTCGCGCGGATGATCGATCCGACGCTGACGAACGAGCTTCGCCACGTCCCTGCTGTCGCTGGCCTCGCGGACCGCTCGAAGGCCGATGCGATGACTGACTACCTCACACTCGCCGCCGAGGAGGGGTACGACGAAGCGCGCCTCAAAGACGTGAGCGAGGCGCTCGACTACGCGGCCTACTGGCTGCGCTACGACGCCGGCGACCGCCTGATTCGTGATCTCCTCAACGTCGACTGCGAGGACGAGGACCGACACCGAGAACTCGTCTCCTTCTTCGCCTCCCGCGCTCGAGAGGAGGTCGACGAGCAACTCGAGGCGGCAACGCCCCACGTCGAACACGAGACGCTCGAAAACGGTGCGCATCTCTACCGCATCGACGTCGAGAACTACGCCCACCGCTTTACGTATCCCGCCCCCGGAAAGACGACGGGCGAGATCCACGACCGCAAGATCGAAGAGACGGGCGATCCAGTAATCACGGTCGGCTACGGCCCTGACTTCGCCGTCCTTCGAAGCGACGGCGTCCGGCTCGACATTCCCGACATGGTCTCGGAACTGCAGGCCGAACTCCCGGAGGCGGGCGTCTCCGGGGGCGGCCACCTCGTCGTCGGCTCGATCAAGTTCCTGACGGGTAACCGCGAGGCGGTCGTCGACGCCTTAGTCGAGAAGATGGCCGACGCGGCTATCGACGAAGAGCTGTCGACGGCAGCGCCGATCGACGACTGAGACCGGCTCTGGAAGCGCTTTCGCGATGTGGTCGACCCGTTCGTTGTTTCTAACTGGAGTTCTGTCTAGACGTTTTATCATCTCTCGCTGAGAACTTTCTCGACATGACTTTCCAAGTCGGCACTGTCCTCTCTAAGACGGGGGAGCGGCTACTCACACCGATCGGCGCGATAGTGGTTCTAGGGTTGACGCTCGTCGGAATCGTCCAGACCATCGCGACGCAGGCCGTCGTGCAGGGATTTCTCGAGTGGATGCTGACCCAGTTGGACGATCCGACGATCCGAGAGGAGTTTTCGGCCGACGAACTCGCCGAACTGGAGGGACAACTCGAGTCGGCTATCGCAGACATCTCTCTGACGTTCGGTCTCTCGGCCGGACAGGGTGTTCTTCTGTGGGTACTCGGATTCGTGCTCTCGCTCGTCGTCGTCGTCGTCGCTATCAACGCCTTCGGTCACGGGCGTGACAGCCCAGCGCTCGGAGAGATCGACGGGTTCGGATGGAAACTGCTCAACCTGTTCGTCGGCTGGATCGTGTTCGGCGTCCTCTTCGTCATCGGGATACTGTTCTTCATCGTTCCGGGACTGGTGGTCGCGTTCGTGTTCGTGTTTTTCGCCGCCGCGGTCGTACTTGATGGCGACTCGTTCCTCTCTGCGTTCGCGTCGTCGTTCGGTGTGGTCCGTGAGAACCTGCTCGGGACGGCTGGCGTGATCGTACTCTGTCTCGGCGCCTTCATCGGTCTGGGAATCGTCGGCAACGTGTTCGGGGCCGTTCTGCCGAGTACCGCGGCGCTCGTCGTCGACGACGTGCTCACCGCGGCCGCACAGGGATTCGCGATCGCCCTCGTCACGGTCGCCTACGTCGCGGCGACCGGTGACGGTGCCGAGTCGGACGAGGCCCCCTCGTCCCCCGACGTCGCCTTCAAGTAGTCTCCTGAGGAGTGCTGATACGGGCTGTCGTATCCGTCTCCCGATACGTTCGGACGGCAGAGACCGGGTGGGCGGTACACGAGCCCGTCTGCAGTGAGTCGACCGGTCCCACGTCGTGGTCCTCTGTGAACGTGCGTTCAGAACTGGTATCGCCGCTCGTCGTCCATCGTCGGATACTGATTCGCCCCCGACATCTCCTCGTAGCTCATCCCCGAAAGATATTCGTCGTAGGTCACGTCGAAGCCCGAGCGCAGGTGGAAATCGAGCGCGCCGGTGTCGACGGTCGACTGAAAGAGCATGTGGATTGCCCGACGGACGAGTTCGTCGGTCTCGTCGGGACCGAGCGCGGTTTCGAGCAGTGCGAGTTCGTTTCTGGTCTCTCGGTCGAGCGTCACGGACAGCTCGTCGCCAAGCGCTGCGTAGCGCTCTGTCGTTTCGTCGGTCAGCTCGTCTAGGCTCATAGCGGTGATCACTCGAGCCCGGCGTTTATGGGTTTCGTGGTCGCTTCGGTCGGCAGACGACGCCGGTGGCTCCAGACTGCGACGCCGGGACGCTACTGCCGACTGTCACCGCGGGACCACCACTCATAAAGCGTCGCCATCCCAACCCCCGCCGATGACCGACGTGGACGGGGACGGAATGGATGGGGTCGAGGATGGTACCCTCCGGGACGAGAGCGAGTCCGAGTGGTCTCTGCCCGACGATCTGAACGCGGTGCGCGAGGCGCTGATCGCGTGGTACGAGGCCGACCACCGGGAGTTTCCCTGGCGACAAACCGACGATCCCTACGCCATTCTCGTCTGTGAGGTGATGAGCCAGCAGACCCAACTCGACCGCGTCGAGGAGGCCTGGGGTGCGTTCCTCGAGCGGTGGCCGACGACCGCCGAGCTGGCGGCGGCCGACCGGGCCGACGTCGTCGGCTTCTGGACCGATCACAGCCTGGGGTACAACAATCGGGCGAAGTACCTCCACGAGGCCGCCACACAGGTGGAAGTCGAGTACGATGGGTCTTTCCCGGAAACGCCGTCGGAACTGCAGGAGCTGATGGGCGTCGGTCCCTACACCGCTAACGCCGTCGCAAGCTTCGCGTTCAACGCCGGCGACGCCGTCGTCGACACCAACGTCGAGCGCGTCTGCTACCGCGCGTTCGACGTGCCCGACGACGACGCGGCGTTCGAGCGCGCCGCGAACGAGCTTCTGCCGACCGGCGAGTCGCGGGTCTGGAACAACGCGATCATGGAGCTGGGCGGCGTCGTCTGTGGGACACGTCCGCGCTGTGAGGAGGCGGGCTGCCCGTGGCGCGAGTGGTGTGGTGCCTACGCGACGGGCGACTTTACCGCACCGGACGTGCCGACCCAGCCGAAATTCGAGGGCAGTCGGCGCCAGTTTCGGGGTCGGGTGATCGCTACTTTACGCGAGTACGACGAACTCGAAATCGACACGCTCGGCCACCGGATCCGGGTCGACTACGCGCCGGACGGTGAGCACGGACGGGAGTGGCTCGGTGGCATCCTCCGTGATCTCGAGTCGGACGGACTCCTCTCTCTCACAGACGGCGAGGACGGGCTGGTCGCCAGCCTTCGGCGCTGATCTTCGCCGCTGGTTACCCGACCGCGTTCCTGCCCTCGTCGCCGCCTATTTGATAGCTCCCGCCGTTGTGGCCGTCATGAGCCCCAGCACGACGCACGTCGTTGGTCTCTGTGGTAGCTTACGCGAGGAGAGTTACACCCGGATAGCACTCTCTCGGACGCTTGCGGCCGCAGCCGACGCCGGCGCGACGACCGACCTCGTCGATCTCCGAGCGCTCGAGTTGCCGGTGTACGACGCCGACGTCGATGTCGAGGACGCCGGCGACGCCACAGAGTTGACCCAGCGCGTCCGCGAAGCCGACGCGATCATCCTGGGATCGCCGGTCTATCACGGCTCCTACGCCTCGCCGCTGAAGACCGCCCTCGACTACTGCGGATTCGACGAGTTCGCCGGCAAGACGGTCGGCCTGCTTGCGGTTGCGGGCGGCTCGTTTCCCATCACCGCCGCCGAGCACATGCGATCGGTCTGTCGATCGCTGAACGCCTGGGTGATTCCTCACGAGGCCGCAGTCCCACGGTCGAGCGAGGCGTTCGAGGACGGCTCGTTCGTCGACGAGTCGCTCGAGGATCGCGTGGCGACGCTTGGCATCCGGGCGGTGCAGTACGCCCGCATCGATCCAGATCCCGAGACATTCGAGAGCGAGCAGAACGTTGGTGCCGACGACTAGGGGACCGTTCGCCGAAATCGACATCGGTGGGCGGCGAACGCGACGAGAACGAATCCGGCGCCAGCGAGGTGAATCGCCTCGAGTTCGAGGGTAAACGTTTCCGGATCGAGGCCGAGGGGCGTAACCAGTACAGCCCACTCGACGAACCAGACCGACGAGAGCAACATCGAGGCGGCCAGCGCGAGCAGCGTTGCCGGGAGGAGCATCGGCAACACACCGCCTCGCTTGGTCTGAATGCCGACAATTCGTGGCTCGAGCCAAAACTGGGCGGTCAGCCCAGCGACGAGGATCAGCCCCGCGACCACGACTCCCGCAGCACCCCCGATCGACTCGGCAACGAAAAGCCAACTCACCCAGCCTGCGGCCAGAAACACCGCCAGAGCGACGCGGCCGGGCTGTAGCAGTTCGTCCACAGCGCCGACGAAGATGCCGAAGACACCGGTTCGAAGCACGCAGCCCACGACCAGGATTCCGAGGCCAACCAGCGCCGTCGACGGCGTTCGCGTACTGAGCACGAGCAGCAGAAACCAACTGTAGACGGCCACAGACTCGAGTATCGCCGCTGTGCTTGCGGCGACCGTTCCGACCAGTCGCCGGTGTGTCGTTTGGCCGAGCACCGTCGACTGTCGGATAACGCGCATATCATCCCCCTCATCGAGCCCCTGTTTCGTTATACAAGTGTTTATTGAGCGCAACGAGATCAGCGTCGTCGCAATCCTGCCCGTCGCGTGGCCTGCGTATACTACCCCAACGGCCGATTCCTCGATCCCCGCGTGGTGACGGCACAGCGCCGTGATTGCGGCGCCGCTCGGGGACGGCGCCGCTGACCCCCACCCTGTTACTCTCGTCTCCCGATCCGGTAGGCAGATCCTTCCCGAATTGTCCAGGTCGGTAGGCGCCGGATACGCGACAACTCGGGCACAAAATGACTCGAAACGTTGCACAGAACTATTTATTGGAACGTGGTCGGTGGGTGCATGCCCGATAGGGAACAGCGCGAGGAGTCGATTTCGGCCCTCGTCGTGAAGGAAGCCGTCGAGAGAGGCATGGAAACTGGATTCCGCGACCAGATCGTCGAGGCCGTCGACGAAGCCGACGGTGGCGGGTCGACCCCCACGACGAAGGTCTCACTGGCGAGTGCTCTCGTAGGACTCGGTGTCGCGATCGGTTATCTGCTCGGACGCGGTGACCTCCCCTCCGAGGATCTTCCGCTTGAGGAGATCGAGACCCCGGAGGCCGTCGAGGAAGCCACGACAGACGACACAGCCGAAGCGTCGGACGAGGACGACACCGAATCCGAAACGGACGCCGAATCGGGGCGCTCGAAAGTAATTCCGGCACTAGTCTTGCTCGCCGGCGCCGCTGCCGGGTTCGAGTTCCTGCGGCGGCGAATGGGCGGTGACGAGGAGTGGGAGCCGATCGAGGAGTTCGAACCGGCAACTGACGCGACCTTCGGTGACGAGGAGTCGGCGGATGACGAACAAGCAGAGACGTCCGACGACAAGGACGAGGCCGACTCCGACGAGGAAGCGTCCTCGGACGACGACTCCGGCGAGGCAGCCACGACGGACGAAGAGTAATCGACGGCTGTCGCTTACAGGCCGGTCGCGTGCGCTCGGACGGAGCGTGCTCGCTGTCCGCGCTGTCGGACGAAGAGCATAAGGTGGCGACGCCGACAGTCTCTGGCAATGGAGACGACCCACCACGTCCACGTCGGGGACTCCCGGACGCTTTCTGCCGTCGACGACGACTCGATCGAGCTCGTCGTCACGTCGCCACCGTACCCGATGATCGAGATGTGGGACGACCTCTTTTCGACGCTCGACCCAGCCGTCGGGGACGCGCTCGACGCCGAGGAGGGATCGCTCGCGTTCGAAGCGATGCACGCCCAGCTCGATCGCGTCTGGGACGAACTCGAGCGCGTCCTCGTCGACGGCGGTATCGCCTGTATCAACGTCGCGGACGCGACCCGGACGCTCGATGGGAGCTTTCGCGTCTATCCGAACCACGCCCGGATCATCGAAGCGTTCGAGGACCGAGGATTCGATCCGCTTCCGGACATCCTCTGGCGCAAGCCGGCCAACAGCGCCGCGAAGTTCATGGGTAGCGGGATGATCCCGCCGAACGCGTACGTCACGCTCGAACACGAGTATCTGCTCGTCTTCCGGAAGGGCGGCGATCGGCGCCGGTTCGAGCCCGGTGCCACTCGCCGCTACGAATCCGCCTACTTCTGGGAAGAGCGAAATCGATGGTTCTCCGACGTCTGGACTGAAGTCAGGGGCGAACTGCAGTCGTTAGAATCCGTCGACGAGGAGCTTCGCGATCGGTCGGGAGCGTATCCACTCGAGA
Source organism: Halobacteria archaeon AArc-dxtr1 (assembly GCA_025517425.1). Lineage (NCBI taxonomy): Archaea > Methanobacteriati > Methanobacteriota > Halobacteria > Halobacteria archaeon AArc-dxtr1. Next base: position 281,036 of record JAOPJY010000001.1, read on the forward strand.
TACCCTACCGGCTGATCTGTATGTACTCTGCCTACGGCGACACCGTTCTCGACCCTTTCTGGGGAACCGGAACGACGACGCTCGCGGCGATGTGCGCCGGGCGAAACTCGGTCGGCTACGAACTTGAGGAGGGACTCTTAGAGCACTTTGCGGATCGACTCTCGGCGGTCGATAGGCTCGCGCGCGAGATCGGACGGGCACGCCTCGAACGCCACCGGGAGTTCGCCGCCGAACGGGAGACGGCCGGCGAGTCGCTTCCCTACGACGCAGACCACTATGACATCCCGGTGATGACGAAGATGGAGACAGAGATTCGGTTGCGAGCCATCGAGGCCGTAGCCGAGACTGCAGACGGATACCGGGTCGAACACGCTCCGCTCTCGTTCTGACGTTTTGCTCTCCGAACCTGCCGGAGTCCGACGCGTCGCTATCGGACGAAAAATAAAAAACCGCTCGTAACTGCTCAGTGGATCAGCGAGCGAGCCCAGGTGTTGCGGAAGTGGACGTCGCTGCCGTCCTCGGGTGGCTCGGCCAGCCGGATCTCCATATCTCCGTGATCTGCGTCGACGTTCGCCTCGTCGATGAGGAGTCGCGCCTGGACGATGACGCCGTTGACGAAAACGGTCGCCTGCGCGTCCTGGTCGTCGCCGGGCCCCTGGAAGATGACATCCATGGACTGCCACTCACCGGATTCGGTGACGGCGTCCCAGTCGGGGCCGACCTGGTCGGTGTAGGCGCCGGCCCACTCTTCTGCCTCGACGGGGTTGTCGTCGGTGTCTACGATCTGGATCTCGTAGTCGCCGATCTGGAGGCCGCTGTTGCTTCGCCACGGTCCCATCGCGTCGGCGTCGGCGTCGGCCTGCCACTCGACGTGGACCTGGCAGTCGCCGTACTCCTCGCCGCTCTCCCAGTCGCCGTCGCCGGCAGCGAGCGTCTCCTCGCCGTCGATCAGCACGTCGGCGTCTTCGGGCGCGGCGCCGGACTCTGTGCCTGGCTCGATCTGATCGGGCTGGTCGGGGTGGTCCGGATCCCACGAGTCCTCGTGGCCGTCGTACTCGTCTCGCTCTTCCCAGACGCCCCGCGTGCTCTCGTAGTAGGGCAGGTCGTCGTCTCCGTCCTCGACGGGCGACTCGGGCAGGTCGCGGAACCAGATGTTCCGGAAGTGACACTCGTCGTAGTCGGCGCCGTGGTCTTGCAGGCGCAGTGGCGCCTCATCCAGGAAGTTCCCGTCGTCGTCCATCGGATGGGGGTTCGTGTCGTTGTCGAACTCGTCTTCGAACACGTCGACCCACCAGTTCGGACCTGGCACGTCGTAGTGATTGACGACAGCCACGCCGTTCCAGAACACCGTCAGCTGTGGGTAGCGTTCCAGTTCGTTGTCCTCGTTGAAACGCGGGTTCCGCCAGATGATGTCGAAGGCGTTCCACTCGCCTGGTGGGTTGGCCGGAAGCACTTTCGGCACAGCACCGCCCTCTCCAGCACCGGCAGTGTAGAACGACCCGGAGTAGCCCGACGGATACGTTGGGTTGTTGTAGCTCTGGAGGACCTGTACCTCGTAGGTCTCCATCAGGAAGACGCCACTGTTACCTGGCCCCTGACCGTCGCCACCTTCGTCGATGTCGACGAACCCTTCGTACTCTTCGGGGACACGGTACTCGACGTGGACGTGACAGTCTCCGAGTTCTTCTTCGGTGCTGATGTCACCGGTACCGAGGTCGACTTCGAAGTAGTCGTCGTGTTCGTCCCACTCGGCGGGTTCGCCGCCGCTGTCGAAGGCTACCCAGTCGTCTAACGTAGCGTTCTCGCCGTCCCAGAGGATCGTCGCGTCCTCGGGTGCCTCAGCGCCGACATTAAGCGGGCTCGAGCCGGGGACGACACTCTCCGGCGTGTCGTCGGGCGCGTCGTACTCGTCCCACGGGTTGTCTTCGCCGTTGCCGTTCGGATCGTCGGCGTCGTCGCCGTTTGCGTCGTCACCGTTCTCCTCGTCGTCGTCACCGAGACAGCCGGCGAGGCCTGCGATACCGAGTCCGCCAACGGATTGGAGGATGCGTCGTCGTTCAGCCGATAGCGACTGGTTGTCTGTTGGTTCGTTCACAGACGCTATTATACTATTCTTGGATAAATATTTGCGGGGTGTCTCTCTGTTAGCTTTTAATCAGGTGTAGTCTCCCCCTATCAAAGAAACCAGTCCGTACAGGACGTTATTGCAGTTACAAGCGGTCTGTGTCGGGTTTTACTCGAGCGACCGGATCCAGGTATTCTGGACGCTAACGTCGCTGCCGTCTTCTGGTGGTTCTGCCAGACGGATCAAGCGGTCACTTTCCTCCTCGTCGCCAGCATTTGGCTCGTCGGTCCGGAGGCGCGACTGGACGACGATGCCGTTGAGCAGGGCGGTGATCTGGGCCGGACCGTCGTCCCGTGGTCCCTGGAAGACGACATCGAGTGCCTGCCACTCGCCGGACTCGCGCACCGCATCGTAGTACGGGCCTACGTGATCGGTGTAGGCGCCGGCCCACTCTTCTGCGTCGACAGGGTTGTCGTGGGTGTCGAGAATCTGGATCTCGTACTCACCGATCTGGAGACCGCTGTTGCTTCGCCACGGTCCCATCGCGTCGGCGTCGGCGTCGGCCTGCCACTCGACGTGGACCTGGCAGTCGCCGTACTCGTCGTCGCTCTCCCAGCCGCCGTCGCCGGCGGCGAGCGTCTCCTCGCCGTCGATCAGTACGTCGGCGTCACCCGGCGGATCGCCCGTCGTCCCGACGCCGCCGGGATCGACCATCTCCGGGAACTCTTCTCCGTGAGCGCTGTCGTACATGGGCATCCCGTCTGGATCGTCGAGGTCGACCGGCTCCTCGGGGAGGTCGTAGAACCAGATATTTCGGAAGTACGCCATGTCGTTCTCGGCCATGTGGTCTTGCAGGTAGAAGGGTACGTGTTCTAGGAACTCGCCGTCGTCGCCGGTGTGGTGGCCGTGCTGATCGTGGTCGAAGGGGTGGATTCCCGCCCAGTTCGGGCCCGGAACGTCGAAGTGATTCTTCACGCAAACGCCGTTGAAAAAGACCGTCAGCTGCGGGTAGCGGATCAGCTCGCCGTCCTCAGATCGCGGGCCGCGCCAGATGATGTCGAACTCTTGCCACTCGCCCTGCGGCCGGGCCGGCATCGCCAGGGTCGGCTCCGTGGCGTAGTACGAACCTGCCTCGTTCCCGGGCGAGGTTTCGTTCTCGTAGTTATCGAGAACCTGGATCTCGTAGCGCTCCATCATGAAGACGCCGCTGTTACCGCGGCTCTGTCCGTCGCCGCCGACCCACTCGGGGACCATCCACTCGATGTGGAGGTGACAGTCGCCCATCTCGCCGCCGGCGCCGTCCCACTCGGGGCGGATCTCGCCGGTCCCGAGGTTGACCTCGAAGTGGTCGTCCTCCTCGACCCACATCGCGTCGTCGCCGTCCTCGCCGTCGCCGCCCATCGGCGACGCCGTCGAGTGCTCCCACTGGTCGAGCGTCGCGGTGTCGCCGTCCCAGAGGATCGTCGCGTTCGCCGGCGGTTCGCGGCCGAGCCCGACGTTTTCCGTATCGACGCGCTCCGGCCACTCGTCCTCCGGTGGCGCGTCGTACTCGTCCCAGGGCTGCTCCTCGCCGTTTCCGTTCTCGGTATCGTCGCTGTCGTCGCCGTTTGGCTCGTCGTCACCGTCGTCATCGCCGAGGCAGCCGGCGATCGAGAGGGCGCCGAGTCCGCCGACGGTCTGCAGGATGCGCCGTCGCTGCATCCACTCGCTATTGCTATCAGTTGTCTCGGGATCGTCCATGAACTCACGTCTCTCACAGGACGCTATATATCTGCTGACGGATTTGATGAACAGTTATGATGGATGTGTCTGCGGGCTGTGTTCCTCTGACAACGGCGATCTTCTCGCTTCGCGAACGGCGAAGCCGTTCGCGGTTCCGTGGCGCTAACCCGCCACGCTTCGCTCGTCGTCGTTGTGTCGTCAGAAATGGGTTGGGGCAGATTTGAACTGCCGGCCTCCTCCATGTCAAGGAGGTGTCATAACCAGACTAGACCACCAACCCGCCTGGTTTTCTGCGCTCCGTCGCGGCGCGCATCTCGCAACTCATCGTTGCCCGCCGCCGTAATTGAAGGTTTCGAATCGCTGGACGTACGCGAGCCACCAGCATGGCGCCGTTCGGTACCCTTAAGTCGATGCACTCTTTTGGACATTGTAAGACAACTCCGTACATCGAGGATCACAATGAAAGAGTACGTCGAACACGTTACGGATGGATCGAATCTCTCCCAAGCGGAGGCGAGAGCGGCCTCGACGGCCGTTTTCGAGGAGGCAACGGAGGCACAGATCGGCGCCCTGCTCGCGGCACTGCGCGCGAAAGGCGAGACCGAAGCCGAGATCGCCGGCTTCGCGGAGGGGATGCGTGAGGCGGCGCGGACGATCGAACCGGACCGCGAGCCACTGGTCGACACCTGCGGGACCGGCGGCGACGACCACGACACGATCAACGTCTCGACGACCAGCGCCATCGTGGCGGCGGGTGCGGGCGTTCCGATCGCCAAACACGGGAACTACTCCGTCTCCTCCTCGTCGGGCAGCGCGGACGTACTCGAGGAGGTCGGCGTCAACGTCGAGGCCGAACCGTCGGCCGTCGAGGCCGCAATCGAGTCCGATGGCATCGGCTTCATGCTCGCACCCGTCTTCCACCCGGCGATGAAGGCCGTCATCGGTCCGCGACAGGAACTCGGTATGCGGACCGTCTTCAACGTCCTCGGACCGCTGACCAACCCCGCGGGCGCCGATGCCCAGGTCGTCGGCGTCTACGATCCCGATCTCGTTCCCGTGCTCGCGAACGCGCTCGCGCGTATGGACGTCGATCGGGCGCTGGTCGTCCACGGCTCCGGGACCGACGAAATCGCAATCCACGGTGAGACTCGCGTCGCTGAAGTCGATGGATCTGCTGTCGAAACCTACGAGATCGAACCGGCCGACGTTGGCCTTGACCGACACGCGATCGAGGATATCGCGGGTGGCACACCGGCCGACAACGCGGCCGACCTGCGCGGTATCGTTGCCGGCGACGTGACCGGCGCCAAGCGCGAGGTCATCCTCGCGAACGCGGGTGCGGCGATCTACGTCGCCGGCGAGGCGGACTCCCTCGACGCCGGCGCCGATCGCGCCCGCGAGGCGATCGAATCCGGCGACGCGGCGGCGATGCTCGACCGACTCTCCGACACAGTTCCGGAGGCTCAATGACCCGGGTCAAAGTCTGTGGTATCACGCAACCGGCAGACGTGCAGGTCGCCGCCGCCGCCGGCGCCGACGCAGTCGGCATCATCTGCGACGTTCCCGTCGAGACACCCCGGGAGGTCGACGTCGAGCGCGCCCGCGAGCTGGCCGCCGGTGCACCACCGTTCGTAACGACGGTGCTGGTGACCATGCCCAGAGATCCCGAGCGAGCCGCCGAGCTAGTCGACCGAATCCAGCCCGATGCGATCCAGCTCCACGGGGCGATCGAACCCGACGCGGTCGCCACGGTCCGGGCTAACCTCCCCGTCGACGTCCTGCTCGCGATCGACGCGGCGGACCTGGACGACGCAAACCGCTTTGACGACGTCGTCGACGGCTTCGTCGTCGACTCGACCGACGAGCACGGCGGCGGCGGCACCGGCGAGACCCACGACTGGGAGCGCACGCGCGACGAGACCGCCGACCTCGACTCGCCGGTCGTCCTCGCCGGCGGACTGACTTCCGACAACGTTGCCGACGCCGTCGAAGCGGCGGCCCCGTTCGGCGTCGACGTCGCCAGTGGCGTCGAGTCGAGCGGCGGCGTCAAGGACCACGACGCCGTTCGATCGTTCGTTGCGAACGCAAAGGCCCGCCGCGAGACGGCGGGCGCAGAACCCTGACTCACTATGGTTTCCCCAACACTCGACCTCGACCGAAGCGCGTTCCGCGAGCACGCCGGTGATCGCGAGGACCGGCCCGCCGTCGTCAGAACCGTCGCGACGCTTGACGTGGAGACGACGCCGCTTTCGGCCTACGCCGCCCTGACCGGCCGGTCGGAGACCAGCGATCGCGACCGATCTCCCTATGCCTTCCTCCTCGAGAGTGCCGAGAAGACCGCCTCGAGCGACCCCGACGGTGCCTTCCGTCCCAGCGCGGCACGCGCCGATCGCCACGCCCGGTTCTCCTACGTTGGCTATGATCCCGAAGCCGTGATCACGGTCGGCCCGGAGGGAGCCGACGTCGAGGCGCTCTCCGAGGATGCGCCGGTCGACCTGCTCGCGAACGGCGCGGACGGCGACACCGTCGATTCGCTCCGGGCGGCGCTGCCCGACGTGCGGCTCGCGAACGTCCCCGAGCACGACCGCCAACACTTAGAGGGCGGCTTGGTCGGCTTCCTCGCGTACGACGCGGTCTACGACCTCTGGCTCGACGAGGTCGGCCGCCAGCGACCGGACTCGCGCTTTCCCGACGCCCAGTTCGTGCTTACGACCAAGACGGTCGCGTTCGACGAGCGCGATGGGTCGATCACGCTCACGTTCACGCCGATTCTCGATGCCGACGACGATCCCGACGCGGTCTACGACGAACTCCGCGCGGAGGCCGACGCCGTCGCCGAAACGCTCGCCGCGGCCGACGAACCTGAAACCGGCGGCTTCGTCCGGCAAGGAGAGGGATACGCCGGCCCACAGGCGGAGTACGAAGAGAGCGTTCGTCGGGCGAAAGAGCACGTTCTCGACGGCGACATCTATCAGGGCGTGATCTCTCGCCGACGTGAACTCGAAGGCGAGGTCGACCCGCTTGGCTTCTACGAGGCGATGCGGGAGGTAAACCCTTCACCGTACATGTATCTCCTGGCACACGACGATCTCACGGTCGTCGGTGCCAGCCCCGAGACGCTCGTCTCGGTTCAGGGGCGCCGGATCGTCTCGAACCCGATCGCCGGCACCTGCGACCGCGGCTCGAGCCCCGTCGAGGACCGTCGGCTGGCCGGCGAGATGCTCGCTGACGGGAAAGAGCGCGCCGAGCACACGATGCTGGTCGACCTGGCGCGAAACGACGTGCGCCGGGTCGCCGAACCCGGCTCGGTCCGCGTCGAGGAGTTCATGAACGTCTTGAAGTACAGCCACGTCCAGCACATCGAGTCGACCGTGACGGGGACGCTCGCTGCGGAGGCGGACGCGTTCGATGCGACTCGGGCCGCCTTCCCGGCCGGGACGCTCTCGGGTGCGCCGAAGATCCGGGCGATGGAGATCATCGACGACCTCGAAGCGGAGCCCCGGGGGCTCTACGGCGGCGGCGTCGGCTACTACTCCTGGACCGGCGACGCTGACTTCGCGATCGTGATCCGGACGGCGACCGTCGAGGAGCAAGCGAGCGGGACCGACCTCATAACTGTCCGCGCGGGTGCGGGACTGGTTGCCGACAGCGACCCGACCGCCGAGTACGAGGAGACCGAGAAGAAGATGGGTGGCGTTCTCGCCGCCGTAGAGCGTATCGAGCAAGATGTCGAGGAGATTTCAGACTGGGACGAGTCGGCCGCCGAGGACGAGTCGACAGCGGAACCGGAGGTGTCGCGATGAGTGCAACGGTCTCGGGTGGAGACGACCGCCCGCACGTCGTCTTCGTCGACAACTTCGACTCGTTTACGTACAACTTGGTCGAGTACGTCAGCCAGCACGCCGAGACGACGGTGTTCAAAAACACCGCGTCGTTGTCCGAGATCCGCGCAGCCGAGCCGGACGCGATCATCGTCAGCCCCGGCCCCGGCCACCCGAAAAACGACCGCGACGTCGGCGTCACGATGGACGTCCTTCGTGAACTTAGCCCCGAAATCCCGACACTCGGAGTCTGTCTGGGACTCGAGGCGGCCGTCTACGCCTACGGTGGCTCGATCGGCCGCGCACCGGCGCCGATCCACGGGAAGGCCTCTGCGATCGATCACGACGGCGAGGGAGTCTTTGTCGGACTTGAGGACGGCTTTCGCGCGGGCCGGTACCACTCACTCGTTGCACACGACGTTCCCGACTGCTTTGAGGTGTCGGCGACCGCAGACCACGACGGACACACGCTCGTGATGGGTGTTCGCCACCGCACCCATCCGATCGAGTGCGTCCAGTTCCACCCCGAAAGCGTGCTCACCGCCGTCGGGCACGATCTGATCGAGAACTTCTTAGACCGTGTCTCGAAGCCGGCTGATGGCACAAGCGACTAGCTCCAGTCCGAAAACCGAACACTACTCCCACGTTCTGTTGCCGGCTCCTAGAACACGCCCAGATAGCCGGCGGTGTAGTACGATGCGAGGACGACCGCCGCGACGATGCCGACGCGGACAGCGAGTTTGATAGCGATGCGAATAGCGATAACGGCGACTGCGAACGCGGCCAGCGCCGCAAGAACAAGCAGTCCGGTCGACCCTGTCAATGCCTCAAGCATACCCGGGTATGTCGAACGAAAGTACGTAACCTTTCTGGTGTCGTGAATGACAACAATCCGTGAGTTGCGCGTCGAGTCGCCGTCGGCGCCTCTCCGAGATCTACGTTCCGACTCAGCCTGGGGGACGACCGCCGAGACCACTTTCGCTGCGGTCTGAAAATCGTTAAGACCGTTCGCCCCGTACCTACTGACAGGCGGTCAGACGGCCGTTTGACTCACGGCCCAGACCTCGTCACTACACAGAGTCTTCTATACAATTTCAGTTTCAGTACTACAAGCAAACACGAACTACAACATTACGTTTATATTGTATGCACGACTACCGAACCTTCGCCACGAATGATACACGCCTGGACCCGGACCCACGACAGAATCGGCGTACGAGGCCGCGGTAGCATCGAGGTGTCGCGCGCATGAGCGGCTCCGAGCTCTCCGCGGACGAACTGACGCTGCCGATCAAACGCACCGAGGGCGACACGCTCGAGGAGCGCATGACGGCCAACGCCTACCACAACATCCTCCCCGCCCGCTATCTCCGCAAGGACGCCGACGGCGAACTCGTCGAGACCCAAGAGGAGCTGTTCACTCGCATCGGCCAGAATATCGCACTCGCAGAAGTTCCCTACGAGGCCGCAAAGCGCGACGTCGAGATCACCGTCACGCCCGAGCAGTTAAAGCCCGGCCACCCCCGCCGAGACGAGCTCGCCGCGGAGGTCTTCGGTGCAGGAACGACTGCCGAAGACGACGTCGAGACCGCGCTCACCGAGCACAACGTCAACAAGTTCGCCTACGAGACCGTCGTCCCCGAGTTGCCCGCGGAGATCCGCGAGCACGTCGAGGACGTCGCCGACACGTTCGTCGAGGGGATGGAGAGTCTCTCCTTTATGCCGAACTCGCCGACCCTGATGAACGCCGGCGACGAACTCCAGCAGCTCTCGGCCTGTTTCGTCATGAGCCCCGACGACGACCTCTCGGACATCCACGAGACCGCCAAGAAGGCCGCGGAGGTCTTCCAGTCCGGCGGCGGCGTCGGCTACGGCTTCTGGCAGCTGCGCCCCTTCGGCGACTCCGTCGGCTCGACCGGCGGCATTGCGTCGGGCCCGATCACCTTCATGCGGACGTACGACCAGCTCTGTGAGACCATCGCGCAGGGTGGCACGCGACGCGGTGCCCAGATGGGGATCATGCGCGTCTCCCACCCCGACGTCATCGAGTTCATCCACGCGAAGAACAAGGACGTCTCCCTGGCTCACACGCTGCGACTCAACGACCCGGACGACTACACCTACACCTCGTTCTCGGAGGCCTTAGAAGAGGCCCGCGACCTCATCGACGAGGACGGCCGCGTCCCCAAACACCTCCGCAACGCCGTCGAGGGCCACCTCTCTAACTTCAATATCTCCGTCGGCGTCACCGACGACTTCATGGAGGCGCTCCAGAACGGCGAGGAGTACACGTTCACAAACCCGCGAACCGAAGAGCCCCACATCGCGACCGAAGAGACCAAAGAGATGTACGGCCGCTACGATCTCGGCGAGCACGTCGAGGTCGGCGAGCCGCTTTCGATCCCCGCCGATCTCGTCTGGGAGCGTATCGTCTCCGGCGCCCACGAGAACGGCGAACCCGGCGTAATCTATCTCGAGCGCGTCAACAAGGAACACTCCTTCGACGTCGAGGCCCACCCCGACCACCGGATCCTCGCGACGAACCCATGCGGTGAACAGCCCCTAGAGGAACACGAGGCCTGTAATCTCGGCCACATCAACCTCTCGACGGTCGCGGATCTCGACGCCCCGGACTGGCGCGTCTGGTCCGAGGAACACGGCGACGAGTACGACTCCCAGGAGGCGGCCATCGAGGCGTTCCTCGAGGACGCGATCGACTACGACGAGTTCGACGAGCGCATCGAGTACGGCACGCGCTTCTTGGAGAACGTCGTCACGATGTCTGACTTCCCCGTCGAGGAGATCGAGCAGACGGTTCGTGACATGCGCAAGATCGGCCTTGGTATCATGGGGCTGGCCCAGCTGTACATCCAGCTCGGCATCAAGTACGGCAGCGACGAGGGTGACGAGGTCGCCCGCCAGCTGATGACTCACATCAACCACGGCGCGAAAGCCAAGAGTCACGAGCTTGCCGAAGAGCGCGGCTCGTTTAACGACTGGGATGAGTCGAAGTATGCGAACCCGACCGAGTACCGCGAGTGGTTCGAGCACCAGACCGGCGAGGACGCCAACGACTGGGAAGGCGGCTTCCCGATCCGGAACCACAACGTGACCACCATCGCGCCCACGGGCACGACCTCGATGGTCGGCAACACGACCGGCGGCTGTGAGCCGATTTACAACGTCGCCTACTACAAGAACGTCACCGACGACGTGCAGGGCGACGAGATGCTGGTGGAGTTCGACGACTACTTCCTGCGCGTGCTCGAGGCCAACGACATCGACGTCGAGGCCGTCAAAGAGGAAGCTCAGGAGCAGATGGCGACCAACCAGTTCGACGGCGTCGAGGGACTCGAGACCGTCCCGAACGCTATCGGCGAGCTGTTCGTCGTCACCTCCGACGTCTCGGCGAAACAGCACGCGGCGGTCCAGTGTGCCTGCCAGAAGGGCGTCGACTCGGCGATCTCGAAGACGGTTAACGCGCCTAACGACTCCTCGCTCGAGGACGCCAAGGATGTCTTCGAATGGGTCTACGAGAACGGCGGTAAGGGCGTTACCTACTACCGCGACGGCACTCGTAGCAAGCAGGTGCTGACCACACGCGCAGACAACGCCGACTTCGCCGACGAAACCGAGGCCGCAGAGGCACTCGTCTCCCAGATCGACGAGATCTTCGGCGGGCTCGAAGCCTTCCTCGAGAGCGACGACGTCCAGGACAGCCTCGGGGACGATGCCGAACCGCTCGTCGGCGACGCTCCAGACCCCGTTCAGGTCGACTTCACCGAGAAGCGCGAACGACCCGACGCGCTTCAGGGCGTCAGCCAGCGCATCGACACCGGCTACGGGAAGGTCTACGTAACGATCAACGAAGATCCCGAAACCGGCCAGCCCTTCGAGCTGTTCGCGAACATCGGTCACTCCGGGGGCTTCACGAACTCCTTTACCGAGGCGCTGGCGAAGGTCATCTCGACCTCGCTGCGCTCGGGCGTCGACCCCGAGGAGATCGTCGACGAACTCTGTGGGACTCGAAGTCCCAAAGTCGCCTGGGACAAAGGCGAGCAGATCCAGTCCATTCCGGACGCCATCGGTACCGCGATGCGACGGTATCTCGACAACGAGATCGACAAGCCGTACCCGACCCAGCAGACCTTAGAGGACGCCGCCGACGCCGACACGACCGTCGAGTTCGACGGGCCGGAGACCGACGGCGGGGCAGCCACCGAGGCCCCTGCTGGCGATGCCGACGACGCCGTCCAGGACCTCATCGATGCCGGTGAATCCCCCGAGTGTCCCGACTGCGGCTCGCTCTCGCTGTACTACTCGGAGGGTTGCAAAACGTGCAATAGCTGCGGATGGTCCGAATGCTGACGCAGTAACGCGTTCGATACCGCTCAACTCTCGAAACAATCTTCCTATTTCGCTCTCCTGTTCGAGTTTTTACCCGAAGACGATCCCACACATTCGTATGGTAACGGTAGACGAGTGCCCCGCTTGTGGGAGATCGGATTTTAAGAATGAGTACGGAATTGGTATCCATCTCGTTCGGTATTGTGACAAGTGTACTGAATCTCAGAAAGAGTTCGGCCGAGAGCTGATCTCCGGGGAGAACCATCCGATGTATGGGTACAAAATGTCCGAAGAGACGAAACGAAAAATCGGCGAGGCGTCGTCAGGGAGAAAAATGCCAGAAGAGGCAAAACAAAAAATTAGCGATTCTCTGAGTGGACACGAGGTGTCGGAAGCGACTTGAGAGAAAATAAGTGAATCACTCCAGGGAGAACGGAATCCGTGGTATGGAGTTACCGGAGAAGACCATCCCAGGTACGGTGACTCATTCGAGCTAACTGAACAGAGCCGGAAACGACTGTCCCAATCACTCAAGGAGACCTATGCAGACGATCCGACCAAGCACTCGATGTATGGACGAACCGGAGAGGATCATCCGCTCTATGGCTACACCTGGAGTGATGAACAGCGGCAGAAATTGAGCGACGCGTTGCGGGGTACAGTTCCGGGAAAAACCAAACCACGCCAAGTCATAAAATCCAGACATGTCGTCAGAAATGGCTGGGAAGCCGCAATAGACCTAATTCTGCACGACTCACCGTTCGAATACTCGTACGAGGACGTTTCGTTCCAGTTGAGCGGTCAATCGTATACGCCGGACTTCGTAGCCGCAGGTGTGGTAATTGAAGTGAAAGGAATGGTATGGTCCGGGGACGACGATAAAGCCAAGACATTCATGGAGTTGTATGATCGCCCATACGTCGTCGTGGGTTCCGAGTTGCCATGCGACGAACACCTTCCGTGGGATGAGCGAGAACAGCTCCCTGGCGTCATCGAAGCACTTCGTTGACTAGGTACGCCTCTTTCAAAGGCGTTCCAGCCGTCCCCGATGAACAAATCAGACCCCGAAAATATTAGCACGTGATCGAATAAGACTCGATATGACCGCTGACAGGGATACTTCAGGTGACATTCCGACGTGTCCGTTCTGTGAGGCTCCCCTCTACAGGCGCCACTGCAAGTACGTCTGTCCCCAACACGGGGTCGTGATCGACTGCAGCGATCCGTTTCTCTAATTCTTCTCTGGCTCCGCCGACGCGTTCTCACGACAGATCACCGGTCCGATAGCCGGAACGCTTTTGCGAATCGCCGAAAAGCACCCACCGATGGACGACCGCGTCGAGCGTGGATTGGCCCTACTTGAGCGCTTAGAACACGAGTCGCTACCGCTGGCTGACGCCGTCGACCGGCTCGAGGCGGTGACCGCCGATCCCCACGTCGTCAGAACCACGCTGGACGAGGCGGAGCTTCGAGGCATTATCGAGCGCGAGGACGGGATTGTCAGGCCGAAGAGTCGCCAGTACGTCCGCTTTGGTGAAGACGTCGTGACCAAAGAGGGAGAGTTCACGTGTCAACGGTGCGGGTCGTCGCTGTCGACCGGCCACTTCATCGATCTCGATGCGGGCGAGATCGGACCCTTCGGCTCGTCGTGTATTCGAAAAGTCACGGGTCGAGAGTAACGCTGAGACGGCCGTCCGTTACCGTCCGCGACGGAGCTCTTCGATGAGTTGTTCGATCGTCTCTTGTTGGTGTTCGAGCAGTGCGTGTTGCTCTTCGATCGCCTCTTCGAGGTGGTCGATCCGCTCGAGCAGGGCCGGATCGGTGGTGTCTGCGGGCTCGAATCCGCTTCCCTCGAAAACGTCGGCGTCCGCGGTTGTAGCTGTCTGCTCGTCGGTGTCTGGATCGGCGGTGCTCACGGATTGGTGTGCCTGGCCGCCGTCCTCACTCGCTGCGGTGCTGGTCAGCGGTTGCGATTGGTCGGTCGTCGGCTCCGACGCCGAATCTGATACCCCACCGAACCCGGAGAGCGGGTCGTCTGTCTCGGACGACGGCTCTGTGGCCGCCTCGTCGTTGCTCTTGTCAGCGCTGCTCGCGCTCAGGGGTTCGACGCCCTCGCCGAAGGCAGATGCGGGATCGGCTGGGTCGTCGTCGGTCTCGTCCTCGACTGCGAGCTCGTCTAAGGATCCGACGCCGTGGTACGAGCAAATCGCGCGCTCGAGGCGCTCGCGAAGATCGTCGGCGTCCTCGTTGGGTGCTTTGATCCGCTGTGGTCGCCCGTCGACGACGAGGACGATCTGGGTCGCGACGTTCCCGTCCTCGATCGAGAGGTCGGATACCTTATCGAAGTGATACTCCTCGAAGTCGCCGTCCCAGACTGCCTCTCCGATATGTTTGACCAGTCGGTTGCTGGTGAGGATCACCGTGAGCTCGCTAAAGCGGTAGGTCTGTACCACGGATTCGCCGGGCTCGGTGATTCCGTTGCCGCTCAACACGCCCGCGAGCACGGCGTGGAGGGTACTCTCCGTGCTACTGGATGGAACGGTAAACTCGTGCGTTCCCTCGAGCGTGTACTCCAGCCCGATTCGCGTCTTGCGTCGGCCCTCCGAGAGAGTCAGCCGGTCGGCGTCGTGTCCGTACTCTTCGACCGTCTCGTCGCTCAGCAGGCCGTCGGCACGGTAGACGATCGTCCGCGTCGGTGTGACAAACAGCTCGTCGTCGCCGCCCAGAGAGACGCGAGTAGCGACGTCCTCGCCGTCGAGAGTGGAGTGTACGATCTCGGGAACGCTCATGCTGGCGGGTTGGTTAGGCCTCGTGATAAATCCGTGGGTGTCCGTTGCACGCGAGTTTCGAATGGGAAGGTTAAAGAAACGGACCCGACTACTCGAAGATGAGCCCGGGTGGCTTAGCTGGACATAGCGCCGCACTCATAGGGTTCAGAGATTCGGTGCGGTTTCGCCTTGGAAGCCTGCGTGTCCCCCGAGGACTCTGCCGAGCCTCGAACCTGGGACATGCGGAGATCGAGGGTTCGGAGCCCTCCCCGGGCACTGACTTTCTACACGACGTCACGAGTCGGAGACGAATGAGAACGCCGAGTTCGGGATCTCTCGAACAGGAAGGCACTGTCTAGTTTCGCACCTCGTCAGCTGGCGATCGTCCATCAAGCGATTGATGCGGTCTCTGATGGTTGGAGTAATGTACAAACTGCTCAATCCAGTTACGGGTGCTCCGCCAACTGCCCACCCAGGAGTTATCGAAACGGTCAACTCGCATTTTGAAGGTGTGGACAAACTGATTCGGTAAACACAGGAACTAAACTAGGATGTAGTTCACTCAAGTAGCTGTTTGACCATAGAATGCACCATATTCACACGTGGACAGCTACCGGCCCGGTGTAGATCTCTCGAACGGGATACTGACGATCAACTGCTCAAAATCGAGATAGATGGTGTGGGGTCTGCTAGGGACGGGTGATGGTGGTTTCGTTGTCCCACAGAGTGTGCTCACCGTGGTTCACTAGTGAGCGTTTGAATGTTCGGTCAGTTGTATATAATCCTTTGGCACATTCTGATTGTCTGGGAGCGTGGAGTCCGGTCCAAGTACGGGCGTGACGCAGCCGGCGTCGATTTCAGTGACGACGGCACGTTTTGGAGTTCGGTGGGGGAACACGCCCGTCTTCACTCCTCCCCACGTGCTGTCTGGAACATCTCCAGGGCCGCCTCCCGGCGCGTCGCGTGGTCGACGATGGGATCGGGGTACGAAGGAGCGATCTCGGCGCGCTCCTCGGCAGGAAGCTCCGACCACTCGTGGATCGCCTCTGTCGGGGCATCGCGAAGTTCGGGGACGTACTCGCGGATGTAGTCGGCGTCGGGATCGTAGCGTTCCCCCTGCGTCGTCGGGTTAAAAATTCGGAAGTATGGCTGGGCGTCGGTACCGGTGCTGGCTGCCCACTGCCATCCGCCGCTGTTGTTCGCCGGATCGTGATCTGCGAGACGCTCGCGGAACCAGGCGTACCCCTCTCGCCAGTCGATCAGCAGATCCTTCGTGAGGAAGGAGGCGACGACCATCCGGACGCGGTTGTGCAGATATGCCTCCTCGCGAAGCTGGCGCATTCCGGCGTCGACGAACGGATAGCCGGTCTCGCCGCGTTTCCAGGCGTCCAGTCCCTCGGGGTCGTCGGCCCACTCGATCGGGTTCTCGTACTCGCGGTAGTTTCGGCTCACGACACGGGGGTGAGCTGCCAGCACATGGGTGTAAAACGCCCGCCAGGCGAGTTGAGAGGCGAACTCCTCACAGGAGTCGGCACCGTCTGCATCGGGCGCCGTATCTGTCGCCTGCTCGACAGCCTCACAGACGGTTCGGATACCGATCGTTCCCCACCGGAGGTGGGGGGAGAGTCGCGACGTGCCCTCCTCGGCAGGGTAGTCGCGTGCCGCCTCGTAGTCGTAGATTGGGGCCTCACAGAACGCCTCGAGCAACTCAGCTGCGACCGCCATGCCGCCGTCGGGAACCGTCGCCGCAGGCTCCTCGAAGCCGAGATCCGCCGCTGTGGGAAGGGGGTCGCCCTCGACGGTCGCGAGTTCGGTCTCACTCGGCGCCTCGTACGGCGGCGTCTTCTCGCGGTCGCGCCACTTCTTCCAGAAGTACGAGTAGACCGCGTATGGCTCGCCCTCGTTGGTCGTGATCGAGCCTGGTTCGTGGACAATCGCGTCGTGGTAGGCGGCTGATTCTACGCCGACGTCGGTAAGTGCCGCCTCGACGTCGGCGTCACGCGCTCGCGCCAGGTCCGAGTAATCTCGGTTCCAGACGACGCGATCGCAGCCGTACTCGGTCGCAAGCGACGGGATCGCCTCTCGCGGATCACCCGTCGCGATCACGAGGTCGCTCCCTCGCTCCCGGTACCACGACCGGAGATGAGAGAGCGAATCGAGCATGAACGCGACTCGTGGAGACGACGCATACTCGAGAACGTCCGGATCGAAGACGAACGCGGGGACGACGGTATCTGTCGCGGCTACCGCAAGCCCTCGATTATCGGTCGACCGGAGGTCGCGACGGTGCCAGTGGAGTTCCATGGGCCGAGAACGGACGCTATGACCGTATAAGTGGAGATTTTCTCTCAGAGACGATGTGTGTCTATCAATGTGTGTCTATCAGTGTCACAGTGAACTCGTATGAATCAACTGCCGGTGACGAGTATGGGGCACCAAGTTTTCAGACGAGATTATACCCACACACATATATAATTATAAACTATTATGTATTGTTAGACCGTCCATTCGACTATGGAACACTCGAATCGGGATACCAAAATGATTCGGGGGACCTACGATTGGTCCCAAACGGTGCCGAGCCTGGCCGTTCTCGACGCCATCGCAAAACTGGAAGGGGTGGCCACTCCAGCGCTTCAGATCGTGTTGTACGATCACATCGACCCCGACGCTCTGGACGCGCTCCTCACGACTGAGAAAGCTGTCACCGTTCGGTTTCAGGTCGAGGGATACCAGATTCAGATCGTTGGTGACGAGCTAACTGTTTCGCTGGTATACTGACTCAGAGAGCCCACCATCGATGGCCCTCTCTGTGCCAGACTCGACAGACCGGTCAGGTCGTCACACTCGCGATCGCCTCTTCTATCTCTGACTGAGCGTCTGGCCACTGCGTTTCGATCCACTCGATCGTCGCGACGATGTCCATCCGAAGTTCGTACTCGTATTGTTCTTTCAGACAGTCGGCGTACTTCGAGGCATCTGTCTCACTGTCGGCGTCGAGGATCTCGGTCGACTCGACGCAGTCTTCGGGTTCGTCATCGGGCGCGATATCGCTTTGATCGATCGAAATAGCAACTGCGCCAGCCGGTCCAACGAACAGCGCCGCCGTAACGAGGAGAGCGATCAGTGCGGTCACCAGACGCATATGTACTGGGGTGGACCATGACTGGCCACATACCTCTTGTGTCGAGTTTCAGGCTCTCGAACGGCTCCTCTCGTGGGTAATAGTCGTTCGCCTGCGTATCAGCTACGACGAAACTGACGCAGAGTTATCTACCCGAGCGAGGAACGGTGAGTCGGAAACGATCATGTACCGTGAAGGACACATTGGGCTGAACGCGCTCCTTTACTCACCGGTCGCTGTCGGCCTCCTCGTCACGGGTCACGTCGAGCTGGCGGCACTCGGCGCCGTCGTGGCGATCGGAACGTCGACGCTTCCGGATCTCGATCTCGTGATCCCCTGGATTCGACACCGCGGAATTACCCACACCGTCTGGTTTGCCGTCACCGTGGGTCTCGCGACCGGCTATCTCGCGACGTTCGTCCCGCTGTCGTACGAGCCGACCGTCCTGTTCGCATTCGGCGCCCTCGTCGGCGCTGGCGGCATCTTGGGCCATCTCCTCGGAGACGCATTCACGCCCCTCGGTGTCGAACCGTTCCGGCCACTCAGCAACTCTCACTACACGCTTGGTCTGTTCACTGCCGAAAACTGGGTTGCGAACAACGTCTTCTTGCTGGTCGGCGCAGTCGCATTGGCGCTCTCGTTTAATCTATGGTTCGGAGTCGTCTGACTGTCCCTTCCCAGTGAGAGCAACATACTTGACTGACCACCCGAAGCAACGACTGTGATCGTCGTCGCATTGGGACACCGGCTCACCGATCCGACCATCCACCCACACCTCCGGAGACGCGTCAACGCTGCCGTTGACGCCTATCAGGCGACCAGCGCCTCGGCGTTGCTCGTCAGTGGCGGCCGGCGCAACGAGGCGGTCGACCGGTCGGAGGCGGCAGTGATGTACGAGCACGCTCGCGAGCGCGGCGTTCCGGCGACACGGCTCCTCGCGGAAGACCACTCACTCGATACGATCGGCAACGCCTACTTTACACGCTGTCTGCTCGATCGACGAGAGATATCTCCGGAGACCCTCCTACTGGTTACAGCCGACCAGCACGCAGACCGGGCCGCGTTCGCCTTCGAGCAGTGTTTCGAGGACGTCGAGATCGATGCGTCGGTTACTGTCGAGGCGCCACGAACCGAATCGGGCCACGACGAGGGAGAACAGTCAGGTGCAGGTCCTCGCACCCGTATGGACCGAACGCGGACCTTCTTCGAGCCAGTTGAACCAGGCGATCGGATCGCGATCGCCCGTCGACTCGTCGATACCCACGACTGCTACGGACCGGGCGACGTCGCCGATGCAGTCGACGAGACGTTCCCACGCCGTTCGGTTTAGGGGGTGAAGAACCGCTTCAGTTTCGCCACGAGCCCGCCCGAGGAGTGAGCGTCGTCGCTCGATTCGGTCGTGTTCCGCTCGTCTCCCTCATCCGAGCCGTCGGCGGGGCCCTCGATCGTCGCCCGCGTGGGTGAGCTGGCGTCGATGTCGTCCAGCGAGAGGTCAATCTCGTCGACGTCGGGGGTCGGCTCGCGTCCCTCGCCGGCTTCCGCCTGTCTGACGTCTGCGCCCGTCACTGCGCCTCGCTCGATTCGATCGGCGAGCTCGTCGGGATCGGGCCGCTCGTCTGCCGGCTTCTCGGCTGTTGATTTCTTGTCTTCGGCTGTTTCGTCTGCCGGCTTCTCGGCTGTTGATCTCTCGTCTTCGGCTGTTTCGTCTGCCGGCTTCTCGGCTTCTGGCGCTTCGTCGTCCTCGCCGACGGTCGGCTCCGAACTGTGCTCCGCCACGGACGCGTCCGGCTGCGACGCCGGCGGCTC
This sequence comes from Halobacteria archaeon AArc-dxtr1, assembly GCA_025517425.1. Taxonomy (NCBI): domain Archaea; kingdom Methanobacteriati; phylum Methanobacteriota; class Halobacteria; species Halobacteria archaeon AArc-dxtr1. The sequence goes on from JAOPJY010000001.1 coordinate 300,689, forward strand.
GTCGTCCGTCTCGTTTGGCCCGGCCTCCTGCTCGTCGTCTTGGCGCGTGATCGAGTTGAGGATGTCGTCGACGCTGGTGTCTGAGACGACTCGCTTCGGGCCACCGCCGGGCTCCGACCGGTCGGCGTCCTCGTCGGAGGGCTGGTTCGTGTGGTCGTCGGCCATCGTCTCGGTGTGACGAGGCGGGCGACATAACTGTTCCTCACTTCGTGGGTCCGGGACTGGGGTTCAGGCCGCAAGCGAGGGACGCGACACGACGACGTTCACGACTGCTCCGAGCAACACCACGATGCCGGCCAGGTAGAGCCACGTAACGAACAACAAGACGGCACCCAGCGCGCCGTAGGCCTCGTACTGCCCTGCGTTCGCCGCGTAGAGCTGGAATCCCGCCTGCAGGACCACCCAGCCTACGGCAGCCACTCCCGCTCCCGGGAGCGCCTCTCGAAGCCCGATCGAAATCGGCGGCAAGACGTAGTACATCGGGAGAAAAACCACCACCAGACCGAACAGGAGGACGAACCAGCCAAACACCCCGACGTAGGGAATCGGCGTCAGCCGCAACAACGTCCCGACTGCGAACATCAGTGCGAGGCCGCCGACTCCCGCAACGAGGACGATCACTCCCTCCCGGAGCTGGTCTACGAACGAATCCTCCTCGACCGTCCCGTAGATCCGATCGAACGCGAGGCTCAGCCCCCGAAACACCTTGAGGGCACCCCAGGCGGCGACGAGCAGTGCCACGACGGTCGCCTCAGCACGGCCCGACTCGGTCGTCAGTACGTCCATCACGAGGTCTTCCCCGGCGTCGGGAAGGAAGTCCCCCGCCAGCACGACGAGCTGTTCGGCGGCAGCCTCACCGTCGACCAGCGAGCCGATTACCACTGCCAGTAAGACAAGCGGAATCAGTGAGACGAACGCGTAGTACGCGAATCCAGCCGCGAGGTACGTCAGGTCCCGATCGCTCGCAGTCCGGTAGACGGCGAGCCCGGTTGACTTTACTCCGTCGACGGTCATACACTACGTTTACCGACGACGACCAAGAGTGTGTCACTCCATCGCAGCGAACGCAGCCGTCGTCTGACTGTCGCGGAGGACATTACTGGGTAAACGTGATCGGGAAGCTGTCGGCCTCGATGCAGAAGTTGTGCGTCGCGTACACCTCGCCCGAGCCGGTAATGTAGACGCCGACGCCGCCGCGGTCCCACGAGTCAGTCTGGTTTTCCTCTAAGATCGCTGCGCGGTGATCGGTCGAGTTCATCCACTGATCGACCAGCCCCTCGGCGATCCCCTCTGCGGTGTGGTACTCGACCGTTCCACCGTTGCCAGGCTGCTCGACGGGGCCATCGAGGTGGTTCAGTGCCAGGTTTTCGCCGTACCGTTGACAGTAGTCAGCCACTTCCTGGAAGCGATCATGGGGTTCCTGTCCGTCGGGATTCGTGTGGGCGAAGTAGTCTCGATCGGACATATCGTAGCTGTGGGCACGTGACACCGACGCGATCGTGCCGTCCCAATCGATCGACTCGAGCCCGTGATCGGCACGACGGTCGTTGACTTCGGCGTGGACGAAGTCTTCGACTGTAGCCGAGCTGACGACCTCGACTTGCGTCTCGTAGCTCGATTCGTTCGGATCGTCTGGATGGACGAGATCTGGGTCACGGTCGCCAGTCTCCGGCGGGTCGCCGCTCGGAGCGGGGAGTTCACCGGGCGAGAACGGCCCCCGATCGAGTTCGTCGACGATCGCCGGGCCGAAAGTGATGGCTCCGGCGACGAGCACCACGACGAGCCCGATCGTTCCGAGCAGGCGTACTATGCTCCCGGCTGTGCCCGTGTCGCTCGTCGACGCCTCCCTGCGAGCGACGGTGTCGGTCCCCTCGCTTTCGTACTCGGGTGTCTCCCAGTCGATGACGTCGGACGGGCTGGTGTCATCGTTTTGGGGACGAGCCCCCGTCGAATCGTCCGGCGAACGGTCGGGGGAGTGTGAGTCCATACGATCTTCGTGTCCAGAAACGGGCGGCCAAAATAAGACCACCGGGATCGATCGCAGCTGCTGCGAGGTACCCGGTCGAGGAGTCACCGGCCCACTCACTCCGACTCGGGAGGCGACATCGCCGGCTCGCCGAAGATCGTCTCGTGAAACCCGATGACGAGTCCGGGAACGACGGCCATAAAGAGGTGTTCTTCTATCGGAATGCCGGCGACGTCGACGCCGGTCCGGAGCTGAATGTCGAAGACGCCGACGGCGAGCGTGTACCGATCCCAGAGGTACGCGATCGGGTACAGCGCGAGGATCGTCGCGCCCGCGCGGCGAAGTGCGTTTGCACGCCACAGCAAGACGAACGCGATTGCCCCCCAGAACAGTTCGGTGGCCAGATACGTGTATCGGCCCAGAACGCTGATATCGAGGCTCATGGGCGCATATCCACCGCCAGCGACAAAAGCGCAGACCCGGCAACGAATCGGCCTGCCGCAGGGTTGCGTGAGTTCCCACGGGGCAGTCACCGGCGGTACGTTGAATATCCCGGCGCGAGTAGCCTCGCCCGGAACGATGAATATCGCTGATATCGCCACCACGGAGTACATCGACGTGGACGCCGGAACGCGAATGGGGAAGGTCCGTTCGACCTTCGAGAACGGAAACCCCAAGGGTATTATTGTCACTGACGACGGCGAGTACGAGGGCGTCATCAGCGAGCGGGAGGTCCTCCAGTCGCACGTCGAAGACGACGCCAAGGTGGCGGCGCTGATCAAGCCGAGTCGGAAGGCCCCCGCACCGAAAGTCGACAGACACGAGAACGTCCGGGAGGTCGCACGCGTCCTTATCGAGGGGAACTCGAAGGTTGCGCCGGTGTTCCAGAACGACGAGCTCTGGGGTGTGATCACCGACGACGCGATTCTCCGAGCCGTTCTCGAGAATCTGGATGCTCTGTCGGTTGCGGACATCTACACGGACGACCCGGTCACCGTCCAGGAAGACGACGGCATCGGGAAGGCGATCAACTACCTCCGCGAACACGGAATCTCGCGACTACCCGTCTTGAACGAGAACGGCTACCTCACCGGCGTCGTCACGACTCACGACATCGCCGACTTCGTCATCCGCCAGAACGAGCGGATGACCACCGGCGACCGAGTTGGAGACAACGACCGGATGCTCGACGTCCCGATCTACGACATTATGAACAGCCCGGTCCAGACGACCTCGCTCGACGCCACCGCCCGCGAGGCAGTCGAGCAGATGCTCGAGTCCGACTACGCGGGGTTGATGGTCACCCCAGAGGACGACGATCGGATCGCCAACGGCGTGATCACCAAAACCGACGTGCTCCGGGCGCTGACCTTCACCGAAGAAGAGCACATGGACGTCCAGATCACGAACGTCTCGCTGCTCGACACCATCAGCCGAGAGTCGGTCGTCGAAAGCATCCAGCAGGTGGCCGATAAGTACCAGGACATGCAGGTGCTTCACGCACACGTGCGCTTGCACGAACACAACGAGAAGCTCCGTGGGACCCCCCTGATCCGCGCCCAGATTCGGCTGCGGACGAACAAGGGACAGGTCGCCGGAACCGGCGAAGGGTACGGCGCCGAAAACGCCTTCCGCGTCGCCCTCGATAAACTCGAGCGCAACGTCTTAGAGGTGAAGGGCGTCCAGAGCGACGAAGAGTACCGCGGTCAGTTGCTTCGGAAGCTAAACGAGCTGTAGCCGGCCCCGGTTCGATCAGCAAAGCATTATTTTCGATTCTCACGGACAGGTTGTTATCCGTCGTGCCGCCAGTCCAGCGCCGACCGCGATCACCGCGACGGCTGCGGCGCCGACACCGAAGCCGGGAATCGCGCTCTCGGTGCTCGCGACCGTGACGGTTATCGACTCGACCGCGCCGCTTTCGACGGGATCGGTCGCCACCTCGCCGTCCTCGTAGCCCTCGGCCATAGCACTGAGGGTGTAGCTATCGCCGGTTCCAGGAACCGTGACCGTCACCTCGCCGTCGGCGTCGGTCCCGTCGCCGACTGTGAACGCCGAGCCGTCGGGGCGTTCGACAGTCACCGTCGCGTCTGCAACTGGCTCGTTCCCGTCGGATGCGACGACGACCTCTACCGTCGCGTCGCCTGCGAGCGAGACCGATTCTGCGGTCGTCGTGGCGGGGTTCGTGACGTCGACTGCGACCGATTCCTCGTCGTAGCCCGCTGCGCTTACGGTGAGGTCGTAGTTGCCCCCGCTCGGAACGGCGTCGATCCGGTACGTGCCGTCGCTGTCGTGAGTTCCCTCGTAGGTCCCCTGGTCCCCGGACCCCTCGACGGTCGCGTCGGTAATCGCGTCGGTGAAGTGGGAATCGGTCACGTCGAGTTCGATGGCGGCGTCGCCGGCGAGCGTGACGTCGGTTGCCTCACCGACCGGGGCCGTCTCGGTGGTCGTCTCGTAGCCATCGGCACCGACGGACACGTCGTAAGCCGACGCTGCTCCGGAAACGATCACATCGAGCTCGCCGCTGGCGTCGGTTTCGCCGGGCGCCTCGAACGTGGCGCCGTCTGCGCGCTCGACCGTGATGGTCGCAGCTTCGATCGCGGTTTCTGTCACCGTGTCGGCGGCTGCGATCTCGACCGCCGCGGCTCCCGAGAGCGCGATCGGATCGGCGGTCGTCGTCCCCGGATCAGCGACGGTCAGCTCCACTGCCTCGGACTCGTAGCCATCGGCAGCGGCCGTCAGCTCGTAGGCGCTCTCGCTGGGTAGCGCTTCGACGACCAACGTGCCGTCGTCCGTCTCGGAACCGGGGTAGGTTCCTCGCTCTCCGCTGGCCTCGACGGTCACGTCGGTAATCGCGTCCTCGAAATGGGCATCGGTCACGTCCAATTCGACGGCCGCGTCACCGGAAAGGTCGATTGCGATCGATTCCTCGTCACCGCTTCCGAGCGACGGCGTCGCGTCGGTTTCCGCCTCATAGCCCGTGGCTGCCGTCTCAACGTCGTACGCCTCCCCTGTTCCGGGCACGGTCACCGAGAGCATTCCGTCGGCATCGGCTTCGCCGGGCGCCTCGAACGTAGCGCCGTCTGCGCGCTCGACTGCGACGGTCGCGTTCTCGATCGCAGCCTCGGTCACCGAGTCGGCGGCGTCGACCTCGAACGCCGCATCGCCTGAGAGGGCAACCGAATCGGCGGCTGTCGTGCCGGCGTCCGTGACGTCGACCGAGACCGTCTCGTCGAGGTATCCATCGGCGCTCGCGGTGAGGTCGTAGTTTCCGAGGCTGGGGACGTTGTCGATCACGTAGGTGCCGTCTTCGTGATGAATTCCCTCGTAGGAACCCTGGGAACCCGAGAGCGTGACATCCGCGTCGGCGATTCCATCCGCAAAGTGGGCGTCGGTGACGTCGAGTTCGATGGCGGCGTCGCCGGCGAGTGCGACATCGTGGGCGACAGTGTCGCCAGGTCCGATCGTTTTGGTCTCCTCAGCGGGGTCGTACCCATCGGCTGCAACCGAGATCGCGTACGCCTGTTCGGTGCCGGGAACGGCAACGGCGAGATCGCCGTTGCTATCGGTTTCCTCGTGCGCTTCGAACGTAGCGCCGTCCTCGCGCTCAACCGCGACGGTGGCGTTCTCGATTGCCGCCTCAGTCACCGCGTCGGCGGCGGAAATCTCAACCGTCGCGTCGCCGGAGAGCGCGATCGGATCAGCGACCGTCGTGCCGGCGTCCGTGACGTCGAGTTCGGTCGTTCCGTCGTCGTAACCCGCCGCGCTCGCCGTGAGATCGTAGCCGCCGACGCTTGGAACGGCTTCGATCCGGTACGTGCCGTCGCCCTCGTAGGCGCCTTCGTAGGTTCCGTGTTCGCCCGACACCTCGATGGTCGCGTCGGAAATGTCGTCTCCGAAGTGGGCGTCGGTGACGTCGAGTTCGACGGCTCCATCGCCCGTCAGTTCGACCGCAGTAGACCCGTCACCCTCCGCGGAGGTCGTCACCGACACTGGCTCTGCGTCGTGGTATCCGTCCGCGTCGATACTCAGATCGTATGCTGCTTCGGCCCCGGGAACGGCGACAGCGAGGTCGCCGCCGCTATCGGTTTCGTCGGGCGCCTCGAACGTGGCGCCATCTTCGCGCTCGACCGCGACAGTTGCATCTTCGATCCCAGCCTCTGTCACCGCGTCCGACACCGACACCTGGATCGACCCGGAGCCGGTCATGGAGACGTGCTCGGTAACGGTCCCTGGCTCGGTGACGATGAGTTGTGGATATACGTCCTGATAGCCGGCTGCGGCAATGGTGACGTCGTACCGATCGATACCGGGAACGTCCGGAATCGTATAGGTGCCGTCGCCGTCGTACGTTCCCGGGTAGCGCTCTCCTGCCGTCGCCTCAGCCTCGACGGCCGCGTCAGCGATCTGATCGCCGAAGTGGGCGTCGGTGACGTCCAGTTCGATGGCGGCGTCACCCGCCAGCGAGACGTCGTGGACGGTCGTCTCGCCGTCGTCGATGAACCGGTCTTCGTCGCTGCTCTCGTAGCCGTCTGCCTCGATTGTGACCGCGTACTCGTCCCCACCGTCGATTCCCTCGACCTCGTAGGTGCCGTCGCTTGCGGTCGTCACCTCGCGATCGTCGACCGTGACGGTCGCGCTGCTGATCGGCGCGCCGGTCACGTCGTCGGTGACGGTGCCGGTGAGCGTGGCCGTCGTCGCCACGTCGTCAACAGCTGCGTGGGCGTCGATCACCCCGTCACCGTACCGAACGTCTTGGTCGTCCGGCTCTCCGTCGGGCTTCCAGGCAGTCTCGCGCAGTGCCGACTCGATCTCGTCGGGCCCTACCACCCGGTCGGTCGCCGACTGCATGAGTGCAACCGTGCCGGCGACGTGAGGTGCGGCCATGCTCGTTCCGGTCTTTGTATCGTACCCACTGGGAACTGCGCTGTGAACGCTGACACCCGGTGCGGCGACTGTCGGCGTGACGTACTCGTCGGGCCAGTGGTCTGGAACGTCCGATCCCCACGCGGATTCGGTGGTAATGATGGTGCCGCCCGAGTCCTCCCAAATGTCGCCGCTGGTCGTCGTCGCCCCGACGCTTATCGTGTCGTAGACATTCCCCGGCGAGCCGGTACAGCCCTCGCCGTCGTTTCCGATCGAGCCGATTACCACCGTTCCAGCCTCGCGGGCGTTCTGGATGGGGGCGATGCTCCCCTGTGCATACGTCTGGCAGGAGGTTCCGAGACTCATCGCGATCACGTCGACGTCGGCTTCGATCGCCCACTCCATCCCAGCATACACAGCACTCATCGACCCGCTTTCTTCGCCCAGTACTTTTCCGTGCCGGAGCTTGGTCTCCGGTGCGACGCCAATCGCCGTCCCACTCGCGTCACCGCCGGCAACCGTACCGCTGACGTGCGTACCGTGGTCGCCAGCGTCGTACGGTGTCGACGCTTCGATCTGTTCTCCGTCGTCGTTGAACTCCGCCCATCCGCCGGGGTACGTCGGATCGTCCGGATCGTCGGTGTAGAGGTCGATATCCGAGTGGGACGGATCGACGCCGGTATCGAGGACCGCAATCGAGGTGCCCGCTCCGCGCGTGTCGAAGGTCTCCCAGACGTCCGGTGCGTTGATCGCCGCGAGATCGTTCGTGACGTGACTCTGCGTGCCGAGATTCGGCCCGCCGGAAGTTGGTGTTGGCCCGGTTCCGCCCCTGTCGGAGGAGGCTGGCTGGCTGGCAGTTGCGCTCGCTGGCACCGTTTCGTAGTTTTCGGTCAGCGCAACCACGCCGTCGACGGCCGCAAGCGCAGAGAGCGACGTCACGTCGCGATCGACGGTGACGAGCGCAGCGTTCGCAATCCAGAAGCTTCGGTGGTGACTCACACCGTCGGTCGCCTCGGCGTAGCGTTCGAGGGCGCTCTGTTCCGTGGCGGCGTGGGCCTGTAGCGTGCGCGTCGCGTCGGCGCTCGTCATTAGCATCTGGCTGTCGGCCTCCGCGAACCGGACCAGCACATCTATCTCTCCGCTTCCGTTCTCGAGCGCTGGTTCGATCGTCGCCGAGCTGTCCTCGCTGGGCTCCACACGTTCGTCGATGGCAGCGAGTTCCGTGGTCGATTCTACTCCGGCGCCCACATCGAGTTCGGCGCTTCCTGTTGCTCCGAGCCCGGTCGGTGCGAGGAGTGCTGTGGCGAGAACGATCGCCAGCACGAGCACCCACCACCGCCGACCGGTCGGCGAAGACGACATTATCTGGAAGAATAAACTCATCCGGATAAAGATATTGGTCGATCTAGATCCGAAACTGGTCAGATCCTGGGAACTATCGATAGATTATATATATCTATAAGTCATACGTTCACTCTCGAAAATCAATCGGTGGACGGTGACGTCTCAGCCGCCGACCGACGCATCGACGCGTTCGGCGGCCTCAGGCTCCGCCGGTTTCGCTACTGCTGAGGCCGGTTTCCGTGATCTGAAACGTCGCGGACTCGCCTGCGGGCTTCGATCGATGTTTCTCCAGAGTCGCCCGTCGGTTCCCTCCGCGGAACCGGTCGATTCGGAGTACCGTTCCAGTCCAGTGTTCTAACGTATTCCCGCCCAGTGCGCGGGTTCGGTCACCGTCCGGATCAGCGAACACCTGGTTCGTGAGCACGACCGCGAGATCGTGCTTTCGTGCCAGTGAGAGCAGGTGGGTTACCTGCCGGGTGACGCTTCGCAGCGCCTCGCCGTCGTCGCCACCCCCAGTCCGTTCGAGCCGGTAGAAGCCGGTCGCACTGTCCAACACGATCAGGTCCGCCTGGGGCGCGAACTCCGCGGCGTCCCGGACGGCCTCCTCTTGCTCGCCGAAGTCAAGTGCGTCCTCGATGACAATTCGAGAGGCGACGGCCTCGACGTCCTCGACGCGAGCCGAAAGGAGTTGCTGAAAGCGGTCGACTGAGACACCCTCGGTATCGATGTACACCGCTGTCGCGCCCGCTGCTGCCGTTTCGACGGCTCCCGAGAGCGCGAGATTCGTCTTTCCCGCTGCCGGCGGACCGTACAGCTGCGTGACGGTCCCCCGTTCGAATCCCCCCTCGAGTAGCTCGTCGATCGGGTCACACCCGGTCGGAATCCGCTCGTCGTTCACGATCGGAGTTAGAATGGGATCAGCAAAAAGCCCCCGGAACGGGCGGTGTCGCCACGTGGACTCGATACGCCGCCGGGCTGGCTCCACCGACGCGGGCCTGCCCGGATCGTCGCGTACGTTTATTCGGGTCGACCGCGAACGACCAACCGTGATCGTCGTCGCTACGTCTGATTTCGAGGTCTACCACGGCGTCGTCTCCGAGCTTCGCGACCGCGGATCCGAGTTTACCACGGTTGAGCCCGACGACGAGATTCCCGATCGAACCGCAGTCGTCGTGACGGACGCCGACAACGCAGACCGATTCGGGGCCGTTCCGGCGATCGTGGCCGACCCCGACGCGCCACGGCGCGCGGTCGACCAGGCCCTGTCGACCGTCCGAGGCGGCGACGGGAGAACCGTCATCGGCGTCGATCCGGGTCGGAAGCCAGGGATTGCCGTGCTCGCAGGCGACACTGTCGTCGCCGCTTTTCAGGTCCCCCTCACCGACGCCGTCGACCGCATCGAGCGCGAGGTGGCGGAAGCGCCCGCCCCGATCGTCCGCATCGGCGATGGGTCCCGTCTCGAGGGAGCGACGCTCGTCAACGACCTGCAGGATGTCCGGGTCGAACTCGTCGACGAGACCGGCACTACGCCCTACCTCGGAACCGGGGCACGCGGGATGGGCGACGTCCTCGCGGCGATCAACATCGCCCGTCTCGAGGGTGAGGAAGTCGACAGCCGCCAGATCGAACCCACGGAGGGCGAGTTGCGCGTCATCAAAGATCGCTCGAGAGAGCACAGCGACCAAAACCGTGAGATCGACGAGGTGCTGGCCAGGCGCGTCGCTGCGGGTGAGTTGACGATCGAGGAGGCGCTGGCCGAACACCGCGACCCGGGCGAGGGGAGCCCCGACAGCTGACGATTGGACCCGTGGTGTGGGTGGGTCGCCGTCGAGGTAGCCGGGCGGTCGAGATTAGTCGTCCGTGCAGCTACAGAGCGTCCCGGCGTCGGCCTCGGCGATCTTGACCCCGTCGTAGAACAGGGACACCGGCTTGAGCGTCTTCTTGAAGTCGACGGTGAAGCCTCGCTTCGTCTCGGCAGGGACGGTGACCTTCCCACCCTCTTTGTTGTTTTTCACACTCCAGGAGAGCTTGAGTTTGTGCTCGGTCTCGTTGTACACCGCGTAGGTTACCGTCTTCCCACCATCAGTGTTCGTTTCAATTGAGACGGATTTCATCTGCACGCCGTCTTTGACGTCAGATTTCTTCTTGTCGTCTTTGTCGTCTTTGTCGTCCTTGTCGTCTTTCTTCTCGTCTTTCGTGAACTGCTTGATCTCGCCGAAGAACGTTCCGTCGTTCGCTGTGACGACTGCACGGAACTCGTAGGTGCTACCTCGGTCGAGACCCGACACGGTCTCACTGAACGCACTCATCTCCGTGCGCTGTTGGGGCTCTGTTGCCTCCCACTCATCAGTGCCTTCCAGACGGTATTGGAAGAAGACGAACACCTCCTCGAAGTCGCCGAGCGTGGTGAGAGAGCCGTTGAGCGTCGCCGTGGACTTGTTGACGTCGGTCGGCTTTTTCGTTTTGACCTTCGGCTCTCGGGGGTCGTCGACCTCCTTAGTAAACGTCTGGATGGCACCCTCGAAGCGCTCGTCGTTTGCCTCAAGAATCGCGCGGAACTCGTACTCCGTGTCGTCGTCGAGGTCGTCGATCTCGGCGCTGAACGGCCCCGAGGCCGTGAGCGTCTGGGGCTCGGTCGGCAGCCACTCTTCGGCGCCGATTGCGCGGTACTCGAAGAAGACCGTCACCTCCTCGAAGTCCCCAAGTGAGGTGAGAAAGCCGTTGAGCGTCGCGCTCGATTCGTTTACCTCCGTGGCAGGCCGGGTCTCGAAGTCAGGGTCTTCAGGTTCGGTTTTGATGAATCCGAACACGTCACCCGAGACGACGATCTCTTGGTCGTTACTCCCGCGTGCAACCGCGAAGAACTCGTACTCGGTGTCGAGATCCAGGTCGGTGAGGGTTTCGCTGAATGGGCCGGGTGCCCCCAGTGTCTGTGGCTCCGTTTCCTGGAACTCGTCGGTTCCGACCGCTCGCCAGCGGAAGAAGACCTCGACGGAGCCGAAGCCGCCGAGGTCGAGCAGGTTGCCCTGCAGCGTTGCGCTCCCCTCGTTGACTGCGGTCGCGTCGAGGGTGATGACGTCGAGAGCCGGCCGTTCGCCGTCGTCGTCGACGCAGGCTCCTTCACTGATGGTGAGAATTGGGTTCCCGCCGCCACCGCTGAACGTGACGCTGGCGTCAGTGACCGTTCCACCGCCCTCCTTGTAGACGAAGAACTGGACCGCACCGGAGCCACCAGGCCGTAGCTCCCCCTCGACATCCTCGATCACTGTTCCGTCCTCGAACTCGACCGTGAGCGTCGGGACGGGATCGGGTGCGATCGAGGGCTGTCCGCCCGGTGTGAGGATCCACTTCCAGAAGCCGAACTCGTCTTCGGCACAGTCTTGCGTGGCGAACTCGCTTCCCTGTCCGCCCCACTCCAGCGTTCGCTGGTTTGGGTTTGACGACGGGTTTCCGTTGTCGTCGTTACCAGTATCGTCGCCACCGTTGTCGTCGCCACCGTTTTCCGCACTACTCAGGCAGCCAGCTAAGCCGGCACCGACTAACCCGCTCGTCGCGATGACGCTTCGTCTGGATGGATTTCGATCCATGGACGAGTGTCTACCAATATGGTATATTGTTTATCACTGTGTACCCAGTAGCGATGGTTCGTCATTTTGTTCACCTCTTCTGAACGAAAATGTAGCACAACCGTTCTGAGAATGGCGATCAGTTACCAGGTGCCTTCACCGCCATCGATCATCTCGGGTCGCTGTGCGATTTTCCTCGGTGTGGAGGGTTGGAATCGGGAGATACGCTCTGAGGTCACCGGTGAAGCACTCTCGGGATTGGTACGACGTCGATACTCACCAGTAGTGACAACATACTCAAACTAGTGATCGTCATCGTCTGCCACAGGTTACTCCTCGAAACGAAACCGGGAGGTGTCGGCCGTGGGGTGCCATCAAATCCAAGATCCATGATGACTCGACGATTCGAACCTGAACGTCCCGTGGTGTCGATACTCGGTCTCAGTATGTTGCTCTGTGCCCTTGCCGTCGCCGTCGTCGCCAGCTCGGCAGCGATTCCGGTGATGGGGGCAGTGGCCGAATCCGACGAGATCTCCGAAGAACCGTTCCTCGAACCGGTCCCCGACGCCGACGACGACTATTTCGAGGCCGAAGCGAGTGACGGAAGCTGGATCAGCTACGTCAATCCGCGAGACGAGTACCGAAGTCCGTATCTGGGAGAGGGATCGGGGAAGATCTGCGTCACTCTGGTGAACGAAGCCGGCGAGCCCGTAGTCGGTGAGAGCGTCTCCGAGACGACAGTCACGATCCCGACGGGTGACTCGCTGGTCTGGCACACCGGTGCCGATCCACTGACCGTCCAGTATCCACTGACCGACCACTACGACCGGCCGCTTGATGCCGACCAGTTCGGCACGACCGACGAGTTACCCCAGGGCGACGGCTACCTGGACAGTCACTGCATCGAGTTCCACGGGCTCCCCGAGGATGGTGAGATCGAGTACGGTGAAGTGATGGTCGACGGTGCCCACGCCGACCGGATCGAACTCGCGGGCTACATCCAGCAAGACGACCAGGCTTGGGAGACGGACGTTGACCCGATAGCAGATGCCGTCTCCTACGAGGAAGCCGGCGGCGGCTGGACGTATTCGGAGCCGGAATCACACGGCCAAGTCGTTGCCGTCTTACAGCTCACAGCCGACGATTCCGACGGCGACTCAGCTGATGGCGCGGACGATACTGGTGACGATGCAGACGACGCCGCTAGCGACGATGCCACTGCTGGCCCGAGTGACGACGCCGGCGACGCTGCTGACGGTGCCGAAAGCGACGACCCCGAGAATCACGGTGATGACGATCGCACCGACTCGGTCGAGCAGGCTGCGGGAGGTGACGATCCAAACGACGACGACACGCTGGCTGGCTTTGCGACGGTTCTCGTCCTCCTCGCGACTGCTGTGGGCGCCGGGGTGTGGTATACGACGAGCCGAGAGTAACTGCTTCGAATCCGCCTCCGACTTACCGTCTCGGAATCGAACGTCGCGCTCGTTTTCACCCTCACTGTCGCGGTGACATCGTTTCGGCGGGACGAACACACCACACCAGCGCCCGCTGTGTCTCGTCGAGACCGTTCGCAACTCGATGTTCGTGCCGATGGCGCGTGATTCCGACGCAAATTCCACACCTACCACCGACCACCGCCGGGGGCCTCTCGGTAGCGATACTGGTGTCCGCTGTCTACAGTGGGACGTGGAGTTCACAGCTGCGACATCCGGTTTCCGGGTTGGTTTTGCTTCGAGTCTCTCCGTTGGCTACGCCTGAGTTCGGTCCGTCGTGATGATCCGGTCGGCCACATGGGGCGTCGTCTGTTGGGTCCAGCGACGTAGTCGCCTCGTCGTGTAGATCTCGCCTGAGCGTGCGCCGGAGAGACAGTATGAGATCCGCCGATCAATCTCCCACATCCGGATTGCCCCGCTTGGATTCCGTCGTGAACCGCCTGTTTGTACGACGCTAACTGCGTCGACTCAGCCAATCCTCCGTGGATGACATACGGGTCGGCGGCGACGTCGAGTCAAAAAGTAGCCAACAATACGTCGAAAGGCAGACTCGTGGGAGCGAGTTCCTTAGAGCTGCTCGCGAGCCGCTAACAGTGCGGCACCGAGCATCGCAGTGATCGCGACGGCGATGCCGAATCCGGGCGCCTCGTCGTCGTCGTCATCGCCATCGTCATCGTCGTCGGCGTCGATGTCGGCGTCGTCATCATCCTTCTTGTCGCCCTTCTTGTCGTCCTTGTCTTTCTTATCGTCCTTCTTGTCGTCCTTCTTGTCGTCCTTGTCTTTCTTATCGTCCTTCTTGTCGTCCTTCTTGTCGTCTTTATCGCCAATGATACTGGTCGACTCGCTGGAGTCGATCTGAACGTGTTCATTTTCCTGCATCGTCAGCTGCACCGCGGAGGCATCACCATCATCGTCGGAGATAGCGAGGGCCGTATCGGACGCCGCGTTCAGCTGAGTGACGTTCTGAACCTGTTCGAGCTCCGCCGTCGTGTACTGGTCGACGACGTTGAGTTCGTCGTTACTTCCGTCGTAGTCGAAGGCGACGCGATCGACGCCCTCGACATCGTCACCGCCGACGACGACGCCGGTGGTCTCGGTCAGGACGTATCCTTTGTACTCCTCACCGGCGTCGTATTTACTGTCACCGTCGGTATCTTTCGTGGCCTCCTCTAAGAAGACGTTGAGGGCGTCTGCGGAGCCAACCTGCGCGTTGATGTTTTGCTGGAAGGTCATCTGGACCGCTTCGGCCGAGCTACCGTTCGTCCCGACTGCAACCGCCGAGCTGTTGGTGTTGATGTTTACTTGCTCGACGCTCTGGTACTGTGTGACGCTCGCCTGGGCGACCTGATCGGTGCTATCGTCCTTCTTGTCGTTCTTGTCGTTCTTGTCGTTCTTGTCGTCGTCCTCAATTTCGACGCCGTCGGTATCGACAATATCGCTACTGGCATCCACACCGGCGGTGGCGACGTTCATGCCTGCTGACTGCATCATGACGTTGATCGCCTCGGCCGTTCCGAGCTGCTCGTTCAGGTTGGTCTGGTCAGAGATCTGGAGCGCAGTGGCACTCGAGTTCTCGCCGACTGCGACAGCGATGGCGCTGTTCTGTTCAGCGACGTTCTCCTGACCGACGGTTTGTACCTGCTCGACATCGCCATCGGTCTGTGCGGACAGGGTGGTCGCCTTCTTGTCGTTCTTGTCTTTCGAATCGTCCCCGTCTTCGACGTAGGCGTTCGAGGTGGTCGCCGACGCCTCCTGGAGGTTCAGGTTAGACTGTTCGGTGAGCTGAATCGCGGTCGCGTCGCTCTCGTTCTCCGCGAGTGCGAACGCAGTCGTCTCTTCGTTGACGTTAGCCTGTTCGACCTCCTGAGTCTGAGAGACCGACGCTTCGGCGGTCTGCGTGACCGTCGCGTCGCCGTCGTCAACGGCTGACCAGCCGTCGTACGTCTGGCCGTCACCCATGATCATGTAGACGTCACCGACGTCCTCGATGTTCGTCTCGTGATCGATCTGTTGGTTCGTGGCTGTAGCCTCACCAATCTGCTCGTTGGTGTTGTACTGGGTTACTTCCTGAATCGCAGTTGCCTCACCGCCACCGATGGCGATCGAGATGGCCTGGCCATGTTCGTGGATGTTCACCTGCCCAACGTCTTCGTACTGGATCACCTCGCTGTCGGTCTCACCGTTCGCGTGCGCCTCGACGTGTTCCTCTAGGGATTGATCGTCGAGATCCGCACCGAAGGATATGTACAGGTCTTCGTCGTTTTCGAGCGTTTCCACCGTCTGCGTGGCCCCATCGTCGGCAATAGCTGCTGGCCCGGCAATCGCCACCATCGAAAGCGCGACCATACAGGCTAGCAACACTGCCGCAGTGCGTGATTGTACTGACATTGGAATAGTTCTGGATTGGGTTCTGAAGTCCGTGAGAGTCGCTTCTCGTTGTGTCTCTCGGACTCGGACCAGTCTCTCTCGAAGACATGCTTTGTTATCTGGCCAATTACCGCGAGAAGAAGATAGCTACCGTCATTGGTGGGCTGAGACGTGTTTTTCGAACGGACAGCGTTGCGGAAGATAGGACAGTCGTGCAACCCAGTGATACGCCGCTTCGAACCCATCACGAGAGACGGCAATCTGGAACCGAATTATGAGTGGTATACCAACACCTATGCGATCAGTACTGTTTCGCGTATCTAACACGGCAATAGCTGTGACCGAGCCAATCGTCTCGTTCTCTTTCCAGGCTGGTACCGGTTTCTTTCGATTGAATTTCTTTGATTCGTGGCCGACGATGTCACTGTTTCAGCGTTCATCGCTTCACGCGTCTATCCGATCCTCGCACCGCGATTTCGACAACGCGTTAGAACTCTATTGCCGGCGAAGCGGTTTGGCCGGTTGATCATGTACTCCCGTGTCTGTCGACCAGCCGCTACTCGCCTGTCGACCCGTGTCTGTCTGCGACCGAGCACTCGGCGAGGCGAGCGATTTCGCGAATCGGTCGGCCGGTCTCTCGGGCAACTGCGGCCGCGTCGTCGTACTCCGTGCTCGCGTCGTAGACTGTCCCCGCTTCGTCACTGGCCACCTTCACCGAAACCTGGTACTGCCCCTCACCGACCTCGATTTTGACCGTCTCGAACGTTCGCTCTGCGACCCACCGGTGTGTCACGCCCGCATCCCGGACGCCGAGCGTACCGGTCTCCTCGGCCAGTCGCCGAGCCACGCGCTCTCGGTCTGCGGGTCGACAGATCACCTTCACCAGGTGGCCGGGACGGGACTTCTTCATCGTCGCCGGGAGTACCGAAACGTCTCGCGCGCCCGCGTTGGCGAGTGTCTCTTGGAGTCCGCCGAGTATCTCCGGGGGGACGTCGTCGACGTTCGTCTCGAGCACTGCGATCTCCTCTCTGGCGAGGCCGCCCTCAGCCTCCCCCACGACCGCCCGGAGGACGTTCGGATGCGGGTCGAGGTCGTAGCCGCCCGCGCCGTAGCCGACCGCATCGACCGAGAGCGCCGGGAGAGAGTCGACGCCCTCGGCGACGTGACCCAGGATCGCCGCCCCGGTCGGCGTCAGCAGCTCCCGATCGACGGGGCCACCTCGAAGCGACCAGTCTGCCCGCGTCGCGATCTCGACGACGGCGGGCCCGGGAACGGGATACTCACCATGACTCATCGAGACGGAGCCACCGCCACCCGCGATCGGCGTCGTGATGACGCGATCAGGGTCGAGGTCAGCCAATAGCAACGCCGCGCCGACCACGTCCGCGATCGCGTCGTCTGCGCCGACCTCGTGGAAGTGGATCGACTCGATATCCTCGCCGTGGACGCTCGCCTCGGCCGCTCCGAGTAACTCGAATATTGAGAGCGCGTCGCGCTCGGCATCGGCTGGGAGCTCCATCCCGCGAACAACCTCGCGGACTTCGCGGTAGCTGCGGTGGGGACCGTGTCCCTCCGCAGGGACGTGGTCCTCGTCTCTCCCAGCATCGTGGTGGGTGTCGCTGTGCTCGTGGTGGGTGTCGCTGTGCTCGTGGTGGGTGTCGCTGTGCTCGTGGTGGGTGTCGCTGTGCTCGTGGTGGTCGTTACCCTCCTCGGTGGAGTCGTGCTCACCCGTCAGAACTACGTCGACCGTCGTCGCCGCGATTCCGCACGTGGTCGTGTTCTCAACTCGATACTCGAGACCGAGGGCCTCCTCCACTGGGACGAGCGTGCTACGGTCGGCACCAGCCGCCAGCAGGGTGGCGAGAATCATGTCGCCGCTGGCGCCCGTACGGCCATCGAAGGCGAGAACTGTCATATGTACGATGGCGCCCGGTGTGACCAAAAACCCACCTCTTGTGGTCAGATCGACAGCCGAATAGCGGTGGAAATCACCTGCTGAGTTGGGGATGTGAAGCTTGCCCCACGACGACCACACTGCAGGGAGTCGACACAGCTATGTACGCCGGCCGTTGAGACTATGGTACATAGTGCCACGGTGTGGCCGACAGAGACGACGAAAATGCACGTGAGCAAAAAGCCTTTCCGGCACGGAATCGGAGTCACAGGTATCGCCGTCCCCCTCGAATCATGAACGAAGTCCAACTGGAAGTCGCGAAAGCGTACCCGAACGACTCGGGTCGTGGTATTGCCCGGCTCGACCCGGATACGCTGTTGCATCTGAAGCTGAGTCCGGGTGACATCATCGAGATCGAAGGCGCCGACACCACCGCTGCGAAGGTGTGGCGTGCAGACCGACAGGACTGGAACACAGACACTGTCCGCATCGACGGGTTCACCCGTCAGAACGCCGACGTGGGAATCGGCGAGCGGGTGACGATCCGCAAAGCCGAGGCGACGAAAGCAGACAGCTTAGTCCTCGCGCCGCCGGAAGAGGCGTCGGTGCAGTTCGGCTCGGACGCCGCCGGGATGGTCAAACGCCAGATCTTGAAGCGCCCGGTCGTCGGACGGGACATCGTCCCGGTCATGTCCTCGACGAACCACCCATTCATGCGCTCGCCCGGCCAAGCGATCCCGCTGATCGCCGTCGAGACCGAGCCCGAGGGCGTCGTTCTCATCACCGAGGACACCGACGTCGAACTCCGCGAAGAGCCAATCTCGGGCTTCGAGAAGACCGGTGGTGGGATCACCTACGAGGATATCGGCGGTCTCCAGGGTGAGATCCAGCGCGTCCGCGAGATGGTCGAACTGCCGATGAAACACCCCCAGATCTTCAAGAAACTGGGGATCGAGCCGCCACAGGGCGTCCTGTTGCACGGGCCGCCCGGCACGGGGAAGACGCTGCTCGCGAAGGCGGTCGCCAACGAGACCTCCGCGAGTTTCTTCTCCATCGCGGGCCCGGAGATCATCTCGAAGTACTACGGCGAGTCCGAACAACAGCTCAGGGAGATCTTCGAGGACGCCAGTGAGGAGTCCCCGGCTATCATCTTTATCGACGAGTTAGACTCGATCGCACCCAAACGCGAGGACGTCACCGGCGAGGTCGAACGCCGGGTCGTCGCACAGTTGCTGACGATGATGGACGGACTCGAAGCCCGCGGCCAGGTCATCGTCATCGCGGCGACCAACCGGGTCGACAGCGTCGACCCCGCCCTTCGCCGGCCCGGCCGATTCGACCGGGAAATCGAGATCGGCGTCCCCGACGAGGTCGGCCGCGAGGAGATCCTCCAGATCCACACCCGCGGGATGCCTCTCTCTGACGACGTCGACCTCTCGCATCTCGCAGACGAGACTCACGGCTTCGTCGGTGCCGACATCGAGAGCCTAACCAAAGAGGCCGCGATGAAGGCCCTGCGCCGATACCTCCCCGAGATCGATTTAGACGAGGAAGACATCCCGCCGTCCCTGATCGATCGGATGATCGTCAAGCGCGAGGACTTCGGCGGCGCGTTGAACGAGGTCGAACCCTCGGCGATGCGGGAGGTGTTGGTCGAACTCCCCAAGATCTCCTGGAACGACGTCGGCGGCCTTCACGACGCCAAAGAGCAGGTCCAGGAGGCAGTCGAGTGGCCGCTCAACACTCCCGAGCGCTTCGACAGGCTCGGCATCGACCCGCCTGCGGGCGTCTTGCTGTACGGCCCGCCCGGCACGGGGAAGACGCTGATGGCGAAAGCGGTCGCCAACGAGACGAACGCCAACTTCATCTCGGTGCGCGGTCCGCAACTGCTCTCGAAATGGGTCGGCGAATCGGAGAAGGCGATCCGTCAGACGTTCCGGAAGGCCCGGCAGGTCTCCCCGACGGTGATCTTCTTCGACGAACTGGACGCGCTCGCCCCCGGTCGTGGTGGCGAGGTTGGCAGCAACGTCTCCGAACGAGTCGTCAACCAGCTGCTGACCGAACTCGACGGGTTAGAGGAGATGGGCAACGTGATGGTCATCGGTGCGACCAACCGCCCGGACATGATCGACCCCGCGCTGCTGCGCTCGGGTCGGTTCGACCGCCTCGTCATGATTGGTGAGCCCGACATCGACGGCCGCGAGCGCATCCTCGACATCCACACCCAGGATACGCCGCTGGCCCCCGACGTCAGCCTCCGTGAGATTGCCGAGATCACTGACGGCTACGTCGGCTCCGACCTCGAGTCGATCGGTCGCGAGGCCGCCATCGAAGCGCTTCGTGAAGATCCCGAGGCAGACGTCGTCGAAATGCGTCACTTCCGGGCCGCAATGGAGAACGTCCGGCCGACGATCACCGACGACATCTTAGAGTACTACGAACGCATCGAGGAGGAGTTTACCGGTGGGTCGGCGATGACCGAGCCCGGAACCGGCCGCCGGGGCAGCCGCATCGGATTCCAGTAGGCGGCCCCTACGAGGGGGGAGCACTGCTCCCGTACGAAACGGTTTTACCTGACACGCTCGTCCACCTGATACCGGTCCTGACCGGAACGTTGGATGTCGAACCAGTCACCGACGAAGAACGACTCCGCAGCCGAGGAACCGTCTCCGAGCGATCGCACCGACCAGCGGACGCTAGAGCGAGTGCTCCCGTCGCTGGCAGCGCCGATTCGGTTCGCGAGCTTCTGGCTCGCTATCTTCCTCCCGTTTTTGTATATTCCACTGCTGTTGAACGGACTGTCGACCGGCTTTGAGGTGGTGTCGGCGCTCGGGTTAATTGCCGCGAACGTCGTCGTCCTCTACGTGGGTCACGCACACCGCCAGTGACTCCGGTTCGATGCGTCTGCTCTCCACTGATGAGCCACCTCTCTACTGATAAGCCCCCTTTCCACTGCTGCGTCTGGGCCACAGGTTTAAGGTTGCGACACCCCCAACGTGTGGTATGGCCGCCCACGGCCGCCCCGCGCTGCGGGACCTGTTCGACGAGTCGCCGACACCCCACATTGCCCACCCCCCGCGCACCCACCACCGTGATTTCTACGTCGCGACCGACGGCTCCTTTCGTGAGTCGGGTGGCGGACTCGGTGCGGTGATCGAGACCCGAGACGGGACGCGCGTCGCCCGCCTCGCGACCGTAGACGCCCCGCCGGACAATAACGTAGCCGAGTATCGGGCGTTGCACCTCGGCCTCGACGTCCTCGCTGCACGCGCGCCCAAAAACGCCCGCGTCGGCATCCTCGTCGATCATGACTCGCTCGCGAGCGACGTCAACACCGCCGTCCTCGCCGCCAACGAACCCGACCGAACCCCGCCACGACCGTTCTCTGCGCCGACGGAAACGCGTCATCACTGGCGGGGGATTCGTGCGCGTATCAGTGGCTTCGGCGAGGTCCGTGCCGCCCGTATCGCCAGCGACCAGAATCCGGCACACCCGCTTGCGAACGCTCCTGACCAGTACCGCCACGTCAATCGGGAGGCCGACCGCTGCGTGTTGCCTGAGCCACCCCAGTCGACGGGCCCCGAGATCCCACCGCCCTCGCGGGCCAACCGCAACGGCGGCGGTCGAGCCTCTGACTGACAGTTGCCACCGACTTGGCTGCCGACCACCTCCGACTCCGGCTGACGACCGCCACCGTTATCTCGTCGGTCGAGCAACGTCGGTTCGATGAGTCTTCGCGTCGCCGTCGCCGCACCGTTCGTCCAGCACGGCAGCCGCCGCCTCCGGGAAAACGAGTTCGTCGTCGCCCTCTCGCTCGACCGCGACTGGTTCTCGCCCGACCAGACGAAGCGACTGATCGACGTCGCCGCCGCCGAGAACCTCCTCGAGCGCGTCGACGGCGAACTCGCCTGCGCGTTCGATCCCGCCGATGTGACGATTCCCGAGGGGTTCGTTCCTGACGACGACCTGCTCCGCGGGCGCTCGGCCTTCGAGCGCGTGCTTGAGGCGGTGGTCGAGGCGGGTGTCCCAAAGCGTGATGCGGTCGGCGAGATCAACCAGCTACAGAGCGACCTGGCCCTCACCATCGAGGCGGCCGCGGTCGTCTATGCGCGCCGCGAGGGAGTCGACGTCGCCGACCTGGCCCCCGCGGCTCGCGAGGGGGTTCTCGGAACCGACGACGTCGGAGGTGTCTGACTGTGGTCGAGCGCCGAATCACCGACGGCCGGCGGATCGCCGAGTTGCTCGCGAGCGAACTCGACGGTCGCACTGATGGTGCGTTGGCCCACCTGGCGGTCACCGACGCGAACCGGGACGTCGAGCCGACTTCGGAGGGGTCGCGGGCCTACGACGTCCGGCGTACCGTCGGAGAGACAGACACTGCGGACGACCGCGTCGAAACGGCACGTGACGATGCCCCCGTAGAACCCGCACGCGATCGCCTGCTCGCGCAGGTGTTCGTCCACGACGAGGGCGCGACCGTCGTCGTCGAGACGGCTCGAGAGACGGCCCGAGAGGCTGCGACCGCCCGTGATCTCCCGGTCGATGCCGACCCCTCGCGGTTCGACGGCATCGCCGTGACCGTCCCGACCGGCGCGGCAACCAAGCGCGCAGCCGACGTACTCGCAGCCGTCGCTCGGGTGGCAACCGAGTACGACCGTGACTGAGCGGCGACGCTAGGCCAACTCCGCGAGCAACGTCGGGAGTCGAGTTGCGAGTTCGGCCTGCCGAACGTGGGCGACGGCACGCTCGTCTTCTGGCGGGCCGTCTGGCGTTACCACCTGGATGGCGTCGAGCCCGACCGCGGTCGCGCCACCGACGTCGGCGTCGATATCGTCGCCGACGTAGACCGCGTCCGTAGCCCCGACGCCGAGTTCGTCGAGGATCGCCTCGAACGCCCGTGGATCCGGCTTGCCAGCCTCGAGTTCGCCCGTCACGAGCGACACGTCGAACGTCCCCTCCCAGCCGAGCGTCGCAAGCTTGTCCCGTTGGGCCCGGATCGGTCCGTTCGTCAGCAGGCCAATCCGGTACTCGGCTTTGAGGTCTGCGAGCATCGACTCGACGCCCGGAAGCGGAGCCAGCGAGTCGGCGATCGTCTCGCGGTAGGCCGTCGCGAGCGCGCTCGGATCCGCCTCGCAGTCTGCGAGCAGTTCCTCGAAAATCGGTTCACGAGTCTCCTGTGTCAGGTGCCGGCTGTGGGCGTCGAGGTACGCCGCTCTGGAGATCGGCGGTGCACCCGCGGCCGCAGCGGCGTCTTCGAGGATCGTCGCCCGGTCACGATCCGGAACCGCAAGCGTCTCGTCTAAATCGAAGACGACCGCTGTGAGCATACCTGCTCGAAGGACAGCGACGGGTTTGAGGTTGTCGGAGACGGTCGAGCAGCGTCGGGCTAGTCCGGCGCTCGACGCGTCCACCACCGTCTTCGAGTCGGCTGAGTCTGCCGTCCACGACGTCGTCTTCCGACAGCGTTAATTCTCGGCCCGCAAAAGCCCGATCAAATGCAATGCTTTCCGAGGTAGCTCTCAGCGTTGATCTTGCCATTATCCTCTTGAGCGCGACGATTGCCGGCTTCCTCGCGAAACGGACGGGACAGCCGACGATCATTGCCTACATCGTCGCGGGGGTCGTGTTGGGACCGGCTGCGCTCGGTCTCGTCGAAGTCACGACTCTTACCGAGACGCTCTCCGAGCTGGGGCTCGCGTTCTTGTTGTTTTTGCTCGGTATCAAGATGCGACTCGAAGAGATCAAGCACGTCCTCGCACCGATCGTCAAGATCTCGATTCCGCAGATGGTCGTGGTCTTCCTCGCGGGTGCCGGCACCGCGGTCGCACTCGGCTTCGGCCCGGTTGAAGCCCTGATCATCGGGCTGGCGGTGATGTACAGCTCAACTGCGGTCGTGATCAAGATGTTAAATGACAGGGACGAGGCGACGTCGCTACACGGGAAGATCGACGTCGGTGTCTTGCTCGTTCAAGACGTTGTTGTCGTCATCATTCTGGCCGTGCTCGCGGCCGGCCGACCGGACGACGTCGCCGAGGTTGCGACGACGCTCGGCGTCGTGCTCGTCCTCGTCGCGCTCATCACCGTCGCCGCGATCGTGGCCTCCCAGACGCTACTGCCGAAACTGTTCCGGCGGATCGCCGACAACAAGGAGGTCTTCTTCCTGATCGCGATCTCCTGGGCGTTCCTCTTCGTGTTCGTCTCCGACAACATCAACGTCTTTCTCGCGCCGCTCGGCATCACGGCGTACCTCTCGATCGAGATGGGCGCGTTCATGGCTGGGCTGGCCATCGCACAGCTGCCCTACAGTAAGGAGCTACAGGATCGGGTCAACCCGCTGACCGACCTCTTCGTGATGATCTTCTTCGCCTCCGTTGCGCTGGATCTGCAGACCAACGAGTTGCTTGCGTTCTGGCAGGAGGCGGTCATCGCCGCCCTGATCCTGATGCCGATAAAGTTCCTCGTGTTCTTCTACCTGATCGACTGGCAAGGGTTTGGTACAGAGACGACGTTTCTCGGGAGCATCAACATGATCCAGGTCAGTGAGTTCGGGATCATCGTCGCTGCCGTCGCGTTCGAGGGCGGCTTCATCGACGCGGAGGTGCTTGGCTTCATGACGCTGCTCGCGATCTTCACGATGGCCGTCTCGGTGTACTTCATCGAGTTCAGTCATCCGCTGTTCGAGCGGTTCGAACCGACGTTCTCAAAGTGGACTGGCGACGGCGACTTCGAGGGTGGAAAACGGGAGTACCGCGATCACGCGATCGTCATCGGCTACGACGACGTGACGCGCAACGCCCTCCCGATTCTCGCGGAGACCTACGACGACGTCGTCGTCGTCGACCGAACCGTCGATCACATCGAGGAACTCGAAAAAGAGGGATACGACGGAATTTACGGCGACTTCCGAAACGCCACGATCCGGAAGGATGCGGCCGTCTCGAAGGCAGCGTTCGCCCTCTCGTCGTCGGTCCAGCCGGAAGTGAACAAGGCGTTGCTCAGACAGGTCGGCGAGGACACGACCGTCTTCGTCGAAGCGGACCGGATCGAACACGCACACGAGCTGTACGACAGAGGTGCTCACTGCGTCATCATGCCGTCGTACTTCGCTGCCGATCGGCTCGCCGACTACCTCCGGTCGTATCTCGAGGAGGACCAACCGCTCGAAGACATGATGGAACACGACGTCGAACTACTGGACAGTTCGGACCCGTTCCCAACAACGGCCGACCGGATCGGGGGTGGTAGCGATGACTGACCTGCTCACCGCGGTCTCGATAATCTTCATCGTCGCGGGGCCGTTCTTGCTGGTAGCCAACCGGTTCAACCTTCCAACCGTCCCGTTTTTGGTCCTCGCGGGGGTCGTCGTCGGCTTCTTCGTCGAGCCGGAGCTCACGCTCGAACTCGCGCAGTACGGGATCGCGCTGCTCGTGTTCTCCTTCGGCGTCGAAATCAACCTCTCTGCGGTCCGAACGGTGCTGGTCGACAGCGAACTCGCCGCACTCGGACAGATTCTCGTCGTCGGTTCGCTCGGGTTCGGGTTCGGGCTCGTACTCGGCGTTCCACCCGGCGAATCGATCTTCCTCGGCGCCGCTGCAGCGCTCTCGTCGACGATTGTCGGAACCGCACTGTTACAGCGAGAGTTCAACGCGAACCTCGTTCGCGGACGGCTGGCAAACTCGATTCACTTCGTCCAGGATCTGCTCGCCATCCTGTTCGTGCTCGTCTTGGGCGCCGCGACGCTCGCCCCCGGCCCCGTCGCGACGATGCTCGGGTACGGACTCGCACTGCTCGTCGCTGCCGTCCTCGTTAACCAGTACCTGTTCGACCTCGTCGGCAGGCTCGCTGGGGACTCTGACGAACTCATGATTCTGGCGGTCGTCTCGCTGCTCGTGCTGTTCGTCGGCGCAGCCCAGTTTGCTGGCGTCTCGATCGTCGTCGGCGCCTTCGCGGCCGGACTCGCCGTCCGTCACGACCCGGTCGAATACCTGGGACTGTTCAACGGTCTCCAGTCGATCCGGGATTTCTTCGTCGCCATCTTCTTCGTGACGATCGGGGCGCTCGTCGTCTTGCCGTTCGTCGAGATCGGTTGGACGGAGTCCGTCGAGAAGCTGCTCTTGGCGGGCGGGCTCGTGCTTCTGACGGCAGTGGTAAAGCCAGCGGTCACCACGGTGATCTTACTCTCTCAGGGTTACGAAGCGCGTACAGCGACGCTGACGAGCTTCAACACCGACCAGGTCAGCGAATTCGCGCTCATCATCGCGATCGAAGCGCTGTTGCTCGGACTCTTGACCCAGTCAGTGTTCGACGCGATCATTTTCGCTGCGGCGGTGACGATGGTGACGTCGAGTCTCAGTCAGCGCTACGACGAGGAGATCTACCGGTGGCTTTCGGCCCGTGGACTCCTCGGAAGCAGACACGAGAAGATCGACGAGTGGAGCGAGGTCCCCGCAGATCTCTCCGATCACGTCGTCATCGTTGGCTACGGCCGGCAGGGCCAGAGACTGGTCGAAACCTGTGAGGACCTCGGCCAGCCCTACGTCGTCATCGAGAACGATCCGGCCCGCAGAGACACGATCACCACCAATTGTGACGCATTCGTCTTCGGTGACGCGATGGAGCAATACACCTGGACGAAAGCAAACGTCGACGATGCACGACTCGTGGTTTCAACGATCAAATCGGCCGTCGTCTCCAGACGGCTCCTCTCGTTCGAGTTCGAATCCGACCTGACCCTGCGTGCAGGCAATCGAGAGAGCGCGCTGGAACTGCTCGATTCGGGAGCGCTGTACGTCAGCCACTCGGAGCTGCTCGCCGGCCAGCAACTCGCCACGCAGCTTCGAGCGCTGGTCGACGGAGAGCAAACGCCAGACGAGCTTCGCGACGAGCAGCGAGCCGAACTGGAGGGCCGCGCCGATCCCATCTTCAACCCGCTGCGCTGACGCGACAGATCATCGGCCGGCAACCCACGTACGCTATCCCGCGTTCGGCCAGCACGACCGCGCTCGTCGTGCCGACTCGGAAACGATACCGCCAAGCGTTTTACACCTGCTCGAGACGTAGCGATACTGATGTTCGAGTCACTCGACCCGGTTCGTCTGCTCCGAAACCTCGGCGTCTACACCGTGGCGGTTCTCGTCGCAATCGTCGGCGCAATCGGGCTGATCGACGTGATCGACATTCCCACCGTCCTCGCGGGGTCGTTACTCGTTCTCGGCCTCGGCATCGTCCTCGCCGTTCACGAGTATCTTGGCGGCCCGTTCTGAGAGAGAACCCTCCGACCGCGCCGACTGAAACGCGAAGACCGGACTCAGTACTGTTCGCGCTGCGTGGTGAAGCCGTACCGTTCGAGTTCGGCCAAGCGATCGCGGTGGTCGGCGGCGAGCGTCTCGATATCCGTCTCGCCTTTCAGCAGCGCGTCGATGACCTCTCTGAGCTGCTCGCCGGCCAGAATGTCTGGGACGGTGACGTACGTCGCCCCCGAGTCGACGAACGCAGCGGCCTCCTCGGCGTCGGCAGATCGGAGGATGATATCGGCGTCGGGCTCCAGTTCGAGCAGATGCTCGGACACTGGTCGGTGGTCGACCGTCGAGACCACGAGCGTGGCGTCTTCGAGGTGGGCCTTCTCCCAGGGGTACGTCGACATCGCATCACCGAAGACGTAGTGTCGACACTCGGCCTCGAGTCGGTCGTACAGTGCGGGGTCGTTCTCGATGACGACGTAGGGCTGGCCGAGGTCCTCGCAGGTCTCGACGAGCCGACGGCCTTGTCGACCGTAGCCAAGCACGATGACGTGATCGGAGAGAGTGTCCTCGACACGGCTGTGTTGATCGACTTTCCGGGTTCGTTGCTCGGTAAAGAACCGCGGGACGACCGTCGCGTACAGATCTTCTTCGGTCCGTCGGATAGCGGCAGCGAGCACCATCGTCACCGCTGCTGCGAGGATGATCGCGTCGAACATATCCTCGGTGATCGTTCCCATGAGCAGCGCCTGGATGGCGATCACGAGCGAGAACTCGCTGACCTGATTGAGCCCGGTCGTGGCGAAAAACGCCGTTCGCACGTCGTACCCCTCGTAGACGAACGCGAGGAGTAACACGACTGGATTGACGACCGCCACGAGCGCCACGAGTACGAGCGCGACCGTCGCGGCCTCGAGCGACGGGATCGACACCAGCGCCCCGACGGTGACGAAGAAGATGGTGACGAAAAAGTCCCTGATCGAGGCGATTCCGTTTCCGACGGCAAGTGACTGTGTGCCGTCGTTTCTGATCGCAATCCCGGCGGCGAAGGCGCCGACGACGATCGAGATCCCGACGTACTCGGCGGCCGCGAGGAACGCAACCAGAATTGAGACACAGCCCATCAATACAAGTTCGTCGGAGCCGTCGGCGGCTCGGACGAGCAACGGGAACCCGTGGCGGTAGATCACGAGTCCGACGGCGAGCAACACGACGGCGTACCCGATCTTCGACGCGACGGCGTCGGCAGTCACGACCTCCGTACTGAGAATCAACAGCAGTACGATCGCGACCAGATCGTCGAAGAAGTGAATCGAGGAGGCGAGCCGTCCGTGAACGAGGTTGTCGCGGATCTCCGTCTCGAGCATCCCGGCGCCGACGAGCGTCGAGCTCAGCGTGACGGCGGCGCTGAAGTATACCGCGTTTCTGAACGGCTCGGCGAAGCCAAAGAGCTCACCGAGGACGTAGCCGGCACCGAACGCGACCGGCGCGACGACCAGGAGCTGGGTGATCGCGGCCACCTCGCCGTCTCTGAGAACCGACTGGACGTCGCCGAGATCGAGTCGAATGCCGAAGACGAACACGAGAAACGCGATCCCCCACTGGGCAAGCACCAGCAACTCGTCGAGTCCAATGGTCCACCCGATAGCCAGTCCGGCGAGGAGGTAAAACGGCACCGTCGGCAGCCGGAACTGGTTGGCGACGAACAACAACGCGCCGGCGGCGACGAAGATGATCCCGAGGTCGACGATGAGCGCTTCAACCATCGATACCACCTTCCTCGCCGACCATGTCAGACGCCGGCTCGTGTTCGCTTCGCCTGAGGCGATCGAGATCGTCGTTGACCGTCTGATCGAACGACGAGCGATCCTCGAGGTACCGTTCGAGATACTCGCTGATCATCTCTGCAGTCAGGTGTGTGCTCATGACGACGTACGTAGCCCCACGGTCGTAGAGCGCGTTCGCGTCATCGACTCGCTCTGCCTCGACGAAGACGATGGTGTCCTCGTCAACCTCCTCGAGGAGCGCTTCGTTGACCTCGCGCTCGACGCTCGAGCTGAGGACGAAGCGTGCCTCCGCGAGGTTCGCCTCCTTTCTGACCTCCGAGTGACGGAAGTCGCCGAAGAGCTGATCGTAGGGCTCGCCCCCACTGTCCTCTACGTGTCCCGCTTTGCGGTCGATGAGGACCACCTCGTCGTAGTGATCGACCAGGAGCGGGAGGATCCGTTCGGAGATGTCGTCTCGGCCGATCACGATGGCGTGGTCGCTGTAGGTCGCGATCTCCGCATCGCGGTCGCCGGCTGACTCGAACCGACGGAACCACGGCTCGACACGCTCGTAGATCGCGTGATTGTTGGCGACGATATACGTCGAGATGGTCATCGTCATCAGTGCCATCAGCGTCAGGTAGCCGAGGATGTCGGGCCCGATGTACTCCTGTTGGATGGCCAGCGCACCGACGATCAACGAGAACTCGCTGACCTGGACCATGTTGATCGACGCCAGAAACGTCGGCTCGACGCCAAAGCCCTCGCGATCGATGAGGTAGAACATGATCCAGAAGTTCCCGATCATCAGTACAACCGAGGCGATGATCGCCTCCTGCCAGTAGGCGAAGAGACTCGCAGCGCCACCTTCGATCTGGAGGCCGATGCTCGCGAAGAACACGAGGATGAAGAAGTCGGTGATCGGCGTGATTCGATCCTCGAGTTCCTTGCTGTAGGGCAACTGTGCGAGGCTCAGTCCGGCCAGGAACGCACCGATCTCGATGCCGCCGTCGAACTGGCTCTCTGCAGCGGCGATGAACAGAAACGCCCAGGCGATTGCGATGATCAGGAAGATGTCCTTGTTGTCTGCGACGCGACGGAACAGCCGCGGGAGAAGGTACTTCGAGGAGGCGATGGAGACGATCCCGATAACGGCGATCATCGCGAACACGACTGCCAGTGTCTGGAGGATCTCGCCAGTACTATCGAGTGAATCCGCGCTGAACATCGCGAGGACGACCACGAGATAGATGTCCTGGACGATGAGGACGCCGACGTCTATCTTCCCGGGGAGCGTCGTGATCTCGTCTTTGTCGGTCAGCACCTTGACGATGATCGGCGTCGCACCGAACACCGTCGCCAGCGAGATGACGATGATCTCTGTCGTCCCGAACCCGAGCGCCAACGCGACTGCAAATGCGAGTGCCGTCTGCAACACCGTCTGTCCGACGGCGACGTTCGTCACCGGACGCAGGATCTCTCGAATGTCCGAAAACCGCATCTTCATCCCGAGTAAGAACAGCAGAAAACCCAGACCGAGCTCGGCCATCAGGTAGACCAGCCCCTCGTCGGTGACGATATCGAACATGACCGGGCCGAGGATCACTCCGGTGGCGATGTACGCGATGATCGTCGGCTGCCCCAGCTGTCTGACGAGAATACCGATGATCGTCGCAACGACGATGATGATCGCGAAATCAGCAGCTAGGGCGATGTCGCTCATCTACGCTCGCATTTGGGAATCGTGCGGTTATACGTTCGGCTTTTCACTCAATAGCTACCTCACAACCGTCCTGCCGTGCGCTCTTTTGCCACCGTGAGACGCGTCTTGTCGTTACCCATCTCGGTTCGAGACGCCCTCGATCAGGTACTCCGCACCCGCGAGGTTAGTCGCGAGCGCGGTATCGTGGACGTCACAAATACGCAACAGCGCGGAGATGTCCGGCTCGTGGGGCTGTGCCCGAAGCGGATCGCGCAGGAAGACGATTCCGTCGAGGCGGTCGTTGGCGACCTGGGCGCCGATCTCGAGATCGCCCCCCAGTGGTCCCGACTGTTTGCGATCGACGTCGAGGTCGGTCTCCTCCATCAGCCGCTTGCCCGTCGTGCCGGTCGCGATCAGTTCGTACTCCCGGAGCGTCTCCTCGTGGGTCTGTGCAAACTCGATCAGGTCTGCTTTTTTCTCGTCGTGGGCGATCAGCGCGAGTCGCGTCATACCGGTCGGTTGGGCGCTCGGCTATTAATGATGGGTCTTCCGGCGACTTCCGACCCACCAGGGACTTCTGACCCACTTTCGCCCGGCGGTCGAAGCGTTTTTGTCCCGCTCACCCGCCCTCGCAGGTATGCCCGAACTCGACGCCCACCACGTGGGTCTGACCGTCTCGGATCTCGACGAGTCGATCGCCTTCTATCGCGACGTCTTCGGCCTCCCCGTCCGCCAGCGTTTCGAGGTCGGCGGCGAGGCGTTCGCCGACGCCGTCGACGTCGACGGCGCGAGTGCCGACTTCGCCCACCTTGACGCCGGCGGCGTCAGGATCGAACTGGTTTCCTACGAACCCGAGGACGACGAGCGCGGGACACCCGAACTCAACCAGCCAGGTGCGGGTCACGTGGGACTCTCGGTCGACGACCTGGAGGCGTTCTACGACGGACTTCCCGACGACGTTCCCACGCTGAGTGAGCCACGGACGACCGAGAGCGGCACGTCGATTCTGTTCGTTCGGGATCCCGACGGAACCCTCGTCGAAGTGCTTGAAACCTGAGGCGCGGTGTCCACTGTGCGAGGGAGCGCGTGCGTTTCCGACCGGGCGGATAGCAACACTTTCGACCCTCGACCGGCGACTCGCGAGCATGAACTTCTTCGATCGGCTCCACGACCGCATCGTCTCGGTCGACAGCGTCGTCAGCGTCGGCTTGGACCCCGACCCGAAGCGGATTCCCGACCACCTACAGGAGTACGACCTCCCCCGGTGGGCGTTCAACCGCCGAATCATCGACGCGACCCACGAGCACGCCGCGGTCTACAAGCCAAACGCCGCTTTCTACGAGGACCCCGACGGCTGGGCCGCTCTCGCTGAGACCGTCGCCTACGCCCACGGGAAGGGCGTTCCCGTCTTGCTCGACGCCAAGCGCGCCGACATCGGCAACACCACGCGACAGTACGCCGAAGCCCTCGGCACCGGCGGGCTCGACGTCGACGCGATCACGGTCAATCCCTATCTCGGTCAGGATTCCCTCCAGCCGTTTCTCGACCGCGAGGAGGCCGGGGTCTTCATCCTCTGTCGCACATCGAATCCTGGCGGCGCGGACCTGCAGGACCTCGAGCTCGCGGGCGGCGAGCGCGTCTACGAGCACGTCGCCGACCTCGCTAGCGAGTGGGACGAGAACGACAACGTTGGACTCGTCGTCGGCGCGACCAACCCTGACGAACTCGCCGAGGTCCGCGAGCGGGTCCCCGATCTTCCCTTCCTCGTCCCCGGCGTCGGCGCCCAGGGCGGTGATGCCGAGGCCGCCGTCGAGCACGGACTCGCGAACGGCGTCGGACTCGTCAACTCCTCGCGAGGGATCATCTTCGCCGGTGAGCGTGTCGGCCCCGACGGGAGCGGGTCGGACGAAAACGGCTTCTACAAGGCGGCTGGTTCAGCCGCAAAACAGCTCAAACGGCGACTCAATCAGTACCGATAGGCGTCAGTCTGCCCGTTTCGAACGTCCTCTCCCGTCTCAGAGCCGGTGGATGTCCGTCTCGTCGATCTCCCGACCGGGATCTGCCTGCGAGGCACAGTCCGCACACAGCCCCATCCCCTGATCGTAGTGCGCTTGACAGGCGAACGTCCCGCAGTTCTGACAGCGCTCCTGGGCTGGGCGCGACTCGCAGATCTGACACAGGCCGCTAACGCTCATAGTCGCGGTAGGTGATCCAGGGGCTTGAAACCGCGCCCGGAATCGCGAGCGTCACGGCCTGCGTCGCCGTGTGATTCTGTTACACGCTACGCGAAGTCTTTTTGCGTGCTCCCCTCTATCACCCCTCATGAGCCGTAACCGGGCTCTACTGGAGCGAGCCCTGGAACGTGGCGAACGGGACGGTGGCAGCGTCGAGTTCAAAGAGCGCCTCCTTCGGGACGTCCACCTGGAGGGAGGCCGCCGAGAGAGTCTGGCCGCGCAGCTTCGACACCGGGTCCTCTCCGGCGACGGCGAGGCGACCTACGTCATCGGCGTCACGGACGACGGCGGTCTCGCCGGCATCGATCCCGACACCTTCTCCGAGTCGATGGACGTCCTCTCACTGCTGGCGGCAGAGGCCGACTGCCACATCGACGAGGTCCAGACCTGGGGTGTCGACAGTGAGACCGGCGTCACCCCTTCCGAGCGCGGAACCGACGTGCCCCGAGACCGGGGTCTCGTCGGCGTCGCAACCGTTCGCGAGGGCGCCGTCTTAGATACCGACGACGAGCACGTCGTCGTGGGCACCGCGGGCCACGTCGACCACGGCAAGTCCACGTTAGTCGGCTCGCTGATCACCGGACGGGCCGACGACGGAGACGGCGCGACCCGGGCGTTTCTGGACGTCCAGCCCCACGAAGTCGAGCGCGGCCTCTCGGCTGATCTCTCCTACGCCGTCTACGGCTTCGACGAGGAGGGTCCGGTCCACGTCCGAAATCCCAACCGGAAGGCAGACCGCGCCCAGGTCGTCGAGGAGGCAGACCGACTGGTCTCGTTCGTCGACACGGTCGGCCACGAGCCGTGGCTGCGGACGACGATCCGCGGGCTCGTCGGCCAGAAGCTCGACTACGGCCTGCTGGCGGTCGCAGCCGACGACGGACCCACGCGAGTCACCCGCGAGCATCTCGGCGTCTTGCTGGCGACCGATCTGCCAACGATCGTCACGATCACCAAAGTTGACGCGGTCGACGACGAGCGCGTCGAGGAGGTTGAACGCGAGGTCGAGCGCCTTCTGCGCGACGTCGAGAAGTCCCCGCTGTCGGTCGCACGCCACGGCGTCGACGCCGCCGTCGACGAGATCGGCGAGACGGTCGTCCCAATCGTTAGAACCAGCGCGATCACGATGGAAGGCTTAGACGTCTTAGACGAACTGTTCGATCGTCTCCCCAAAACGTCGGGCGACGACGGCGAGTTCCGGATGTACGTCGACCGGAGTTACGCCGTGACGGGCGTGGGGGCGGTCGCCTCGGGCACCGTCATGGCCGGCGAGGTCGAGGCGGGCGACGAACTCCTGCTCGGACCGATGCCAGACGGCAGCTTTCGGGAGGTCGAGGTCCGCTCGATCGAGATGCACTACCACCGCGTCGACACCGCCCAGGCGGGCCGAATCGTCGGCATCGCGCTCAAAGGCGTCGCCGAAGCCGACATCGAGCGCGGGATGGTCTTACTTCCGGCCGACGCTAATCCGGAGCCAGTCCGCGAGTTCGAAGCCGAGGTGATGGTGCTGAACCACCCGACGCGGATCGGTGACGGCTACGAGCCCGTCGTCCACTTAGAGACGATCGGCGAGGCTGCCGCCTTCTACCCCGAGAACGGGCGGCT
Organism: Halobacteria archaeon AArc-dxtr1; assembly: GCA_025517425.1. NCBI lineage: Archaea > Methanobacteriati > Methanobacteriota > Halobacteria > Halobacteria archaeon AArc-dxtr1. The sequence continues at coordinate 334,728 of JAOPJY010000001.1, forward strand.
CCTGCCAGGTGACACCGGCCGCACGCGCGTTCGTTTCAAGTTCCGGCCGTACCTCGTCGAGGAGGGCCAGAAGTTCGTCTTCCGCGAGGGCCGCAGCAAGGGCGTCGGGACGGTCGTGGACACGGACCCGGACGCGTAGTCCGTCGACCAGCAGGACACTGGCAGTGGCTGCGAGAAGCGGCCGCCGGAGTCCATCGCCCGACCGAAACCAAAGTTGGTATGTCGCGCTCGGTTCCTCAGTATACCCAAGATGGTAGAGACGAGCGTAATCGGTTGTGGAAACATGGGTAGCGCCCTGATACGCGGTCTCGACCGCGCCGGCGGGCACGAGGTCACGGCCTGCGATCTCGACCCCGGCGCGCGCGAGGCCGTCGCGCCCTACTGCGCACAGACGACGGACGACGTCGCCGAGGCTGCCGAGGCCGACGTCGTGGTCGTCGCGGTGAAACCGGATCTCGTCGGCGTGGTGCTCGACGACCTCGAACTCGCGCCCGAACAGACCCTGGTCTCGATCGCTGCCGGCGTCTCGACGGCGTTCGTCGCGGCTCGCACCGACGCAAACGTCGCGCGGGTCATGCCGAACCTCGCGGCCGAGACCGGCGACATGGCCGCAGCCGTCACCGGCGAGGTGACCGACGACGTGCGCGCGCTGCTCGACGACGTCGGCGAGTTCGTCGAGATCGAAGAATCCCAGATGGACATCGCGACGGCGGTCAACGGCAGCGGTCCGGCGTTCGTCTTCTACCTGCTGGGCGCGATGGCCGACGCTGGCGTCGCAGGCGGGTTAGATCCCGACGACGCCGAGACGCTCGCCGCCCAGACGTTCAAGGGCGCCGCCGAGACCGTCCTCCGGTCCGAGCGATCGGTCGACGAACTGATCGACGCCGTCTGCTCGCCCAACGGGACGACAATCGAGGGAATGGAGGTCCTGTGGGACAGTGACGCCGATGTGGCCGTCTCCGAGGCGGTCGGCGCGGCCGAGCGACGCTCCGGGGAACTGGCCGCCGAATTCGACGATGGTTGAGCCGGTTCCCGAGGCCGAGGTGGCCGCGGCGCGGAAGCTTGCCGCCGACGCCCAGCGTGTCGTCGTCAAGGCCGGGACCAACTCCCTGACCGACGACGAGTCGAACTTGGATGAGGAAAAACTCGGCAAACTCGTCGACGACATCGAGGACCTGCTCTCGCGGGGCAAAGAGGTCGTTCTCGTCTCCTCGGGGGCGATCGGTGCCGGGACGGGACGGATCGCAGAGTCGACCGAGACCGTCGAGGAGTCTCAGGCGCTGTCGACGGTGGGACAGAGCCACCTCATGCACCGCTACACCGAGAGCTTCGAACGCTACGACCGGAAGGTCGCCCAGTTGCTCCTGACCCAGCACGATCTCGAAAATCCCGAGCGCTTTACGAACTTTCGCAACACCGTCGAGACGCTGCTCGAGTGGGGCGTCGTCCCGATCATCAACGAGAACGACGCGGTCGCGACCGCCGAAATTCGCATCGGGGACAACGACATGCTCTCGTCCTCCGCGGCGATCGGCGTCGACGCCGACCTGTTGGTGACGCTGACCGACGTCGGCGGCGTCTACACCGGCAACCCAAAGCGCGACGAGGACGCCGAACTGATCGAAGCGGTCGGACACAACTACGACACGGTCGAAGAAATCGTCGCCGGGGGAAGCGCCGAAGGCGTCGGCTTCGGCGGCATCGAGACGAAAGTCGCCGGCGCCCGCGACGTCAGCGAGTACGGCGTTCCGGCAATCATCGCGAAGTCCACCGAGCCCGGCGTGCTCGAACGAATCGCCACCGCCAAATCCGTGGGAACCATATTCGTTCCTATCAACGGCGTAACCGACGACTGAACCCGCGTCTTACGGTAAATACCATCCAAAGCCATGACGAACATCGAAACCGAACGGAAGGTCGAAGCAGCACAGACCGCAGCCTTACAGCTCGCACAGCTGTCCGACGAGGAGCGACAGGCGGCGCTTTACGACGTCGCCGATGCACTCGAGGCGCGAACCGACGAGATCCTCGCGGCGAACGAGGACGACGTCGAAGCCGCCGAGGAACTGCTCGCAGAGGGCGAGTACACCCAGGCGTTCGTCGACCGACTCACCCTTTCGGAGTCAAAGATCGAGAGCATCGCGGAGATGGTCCGCAGCGTCGCCGAGCAGGACGACCCACTCGGGAAAACCCTCGAGTCACGCCGACTCGACGAGGGACTCGAACTCTACAAAGTCGCCGTCCCGATCGGCGTCGTCGGCGCCGTTTTCGAGTCCCGCCCCGACGCGCTGGTCCAGATCGCCGCACTCGGACTCAAGTCCGGCAATTCGGTCATCCTGAAAGGTGGCAGCGAGGCGCTGCACTCGAATCGGACGCTGTTCGAGATCATTCGGGAAGCGACCGCGGACGTCCCCGACGGCTGGGCCCAGCAGATCGAGGCCCGTGAGGATGTCGACACCCTCCTCGAGATGGACGGGGCGGTCGACCTGCTCATGCCCCGTGGCAGCTCTGCGTTCGTTGAGTACATCCAGGACAACACGAGCATTCCCGTTCTCGGCCACACGGAGGGGATCTGTCACGTCTACGTCGACGAAGCCGCAGATCTCTCGATGGCCGAAGAGATCGCCTACGATGCGAAGGTGCAGTACCCCGCGGTCTGTAACGCCGTCGAGACGCTGCTGGTCAACGAGGCCGTCGCCGAGGAGTTCCTGCCGGCGATCGTCGACCGGTACGAGGGCGCCGACGTCGAGGTCCGGGGCGACGAGGCCACCCGCGAGATCGTCGACGTCGAGGCCGCGACGGAGGCCGACTGGGACACCGAGTACGGCGATCTGATCGTCTCGGTTCGCGTCATCGACTCGATGGACGCTGCGATCGAGCACATCACGACTCACGGCTCGAAGCACACCGAATCGATCGTCACTGAAGATGCAGATCGCGCGGGCACGTTCATGCGGAGTCTCGACTCCGCGAGCGTCTTCCACAACGCCTCGACTCGCTTTGCCGACGGCTACCGGTACGGCCTCGGCGCCGAGGTCGGTATCAGTACGGGCAAGATCCACGCCCGCGGTCCCGTCGGCCTTCAGGGACTGACGACCTACAAGTACCACCTCGAAGGAGACGGCCACCTCGTCGCGACCTACGCCGGCGAGGACGCGAAGCCGTATCTCCACGAGGAGTTCGACGGCGAGTGGGCACCGGGTCGGCTGTCCCAGGAGTAACGCCGTCTACTGCGTCTAATGGGCAGCTCTCGCCCGCTCACAGCCTGTCTCCGCGGGAGGAGACGGTACCCGTCTGACCGCGAGACACAGTACTCGAAGCTCAGTACCCGCGCGAGGAGCAGACTCTGAAAGTGGGCACTTACCGATCCTCGAGTTCAACGTCTGGCGCGTTCTCGGTCTGGCTCCCGTTCGACGCTGTGGATCGATTTGTATCGCGATTCAGGCTCGCGGACCGGTCGGAGTCGAGTATCTGCTGAAGCTTGTACTCGAACGCTTCCTCGGTGAGTTCTCCCTCAGCGTATCGCCGTTTGAGTGTCTCTACCGGATCGTCGTCTGACGCTTGCCCGTACTGTTCGGCCGTTTCTTCACCCCACCACTCCTCGATATCCTTTCGGTCACCAAACAGCAATGCGACGGTCGGGGTCAGAACGAACAGGCCGACGACGCCAATCAGTAACACCCAAGGCCCCGTAAAGAGGCCGACGACGAGTATCGCCATGAACACGAGTCCGACGACGGTTGGCAGGTTCTCGCGGAGTCGGGTGAACGCCGTCTCTCGGCTCATACGCGAGTGTACCGTCTACGACGTGAAAAAGTGTAGGTCACCAAACACTGTGATGATCCCATCTCTCTTCCCGTCGACTATCTGAGTCCGAACGACTCGACGAGCAGGTCCTCGTCCGTCTCGCCGTGGACGTACGTCGGCCCGCCAAGGACGTCGATCGTCACCGTCGCGGGCGCGAAGAGATCCGCCGGAACGTCCGAAAAGTCCCAGTCTACCGATTCGAAGATCTCGGCGAAGGGGCGGCCGTGCTCGTCGGCCGCCGTCGAGGGAACCGCGTCGAAGAACTCCGCGTCCTCGCGGACGACGAGGTGGGCGGTTCCACCGTAGGCGAGTGCGTCGTTCGTCCGTGCGATCGCGTCCTGCTCGCTCTCGGCGACCGGCGCGACCGGGGCTCGACCCGACGCTGAGACGATATCCCGCGGATCGTAGCCCAGCTCCGAGAGCCGGAAGGTCGCGAGCTCTGCCGCTCGCGCGGCGTTCGTGACGCTGCCAGCGACGCTCGCGGTCGGGTAGGCGAGCAAGAAGACGCCGCTGGTCTCGACCTCTGCGAGTTCGGCAACCTGCTCTGCGGCCGCTTCGGTTGGCGGCTCGTCGGTCTCGACGGCCAGTGCGGTCAGATCGAAGGCGTCGGTGTAGCCGATCCGGCGGAACTCGTCCTCTTCAGCGACTAACGCTCGGGCGGGGCCGCTCCCGAGTCCCTCGAAGTCCTCGGTCGTCAACTCCCAGCCTGCCTTCTGAGAACACAGCAGCGACAGTGCGGGCTGGTCGGTCGCGAGTTCGACGTAGGGGATCGGTGCGCCGCCGATCTCGCCTAGCTCTCGCCCCGGGGTTGCGAGGCCGGCGGTCTGAATCTCTGTGAGCAACAGTCCGGCCTCGATTCCGCCGTCGAACTCGACGCCGAAGTCGAGTACTGTCGCCTCGTTCTCTAGGTCGTAGCCGCCGACGTTCAGCTCCTCGGCGTATTCGAGTGCTTCGTCCACGAGCTCGATTGCCAACCGGTTGAGACTGTCCATACGCGGGGTTCGCTGCCCTCCCTGAAACAGTTTATCAGTCCGAGCGCCGGAAGCGGCGCTCGAGAACGCTGCGGTGTCCGCTGGCTACTTGTTCGTCGGCGGCCGGCCGAGTTCGGATTCAACCGACTCGACCTTGTCCGCGGCGCTTCGATCGACGGTACGTTTGTCGTCTACTTTCAACACCGTGCTGACGCGGTCGGCTTCGATCGCATCGTGGGCGGCCTGAGCGGCGGCGAATAGCTCGTCCGTGCTCTCGGCTTCGATCGTCGTCCCCATCGGTCCGGTCTCGTAGCTCACGTCGTACTCTTCTAAGGTGTCGATTGCCGCGGCAATTTCGGAAGCCATGCTGTCTTCGACGACGGGTGCCGTACTCAGGAAGCCGATCACGCTCATACGCTCGTTGAAACCGGCCACGACTAAAGTCGTATCCTTGCGTTGCGGTGGATCGACTCAGCGCGACGGATCGTGAGCGTCGTGGGGCGAGGGTGCGTGCTCGGCAGGATAGATCACGATGTCGCCGTCTGCGTGGACGTACACCTCGTGGTCGAGTGCGCTGAACGCGACGTGGCCGCGCTCGCGACCGGAGCCGTCGGCTTTCGTGGCGAACAGCCGTTCTAAGGCGTCGGGGTCGATACTGTCGTAGAGGGAGAACTCCCCTTGGGAGACGTCGGTATCCGCAATCGTCGCGATGGCGTGAACGATGGTCGTCGTCAGTGTCGCGGTTCCGTCGGGATCGTACTGACAGACGTACCGGTCGTGTTCGTCGTCGTATTCGAGGTCGGTGGTGTCGTGTGTGGAGGATGCGTGTGCTTGCATTTCGATACTAGACTGTGCGATCGTCTACCGATAAATAGAGAACCATTGTATAAAAGTCAACCGGACGGGAAAACGACACGAGTTCGTGAGGCTTTTCTCGGAATACTATTCACGTCTACTGTATTTTCTTACTGACTGAGGTATGAATCTGGGAACACGCAGCGCTCGCGAGGGTGTGTTCGGAGAAATGCGCTGGCTGGGATTTGAACAACGCGAAGGCAGTCCTGCTCGCTCACTTCGTTCGCTGTGCGGGCTGTGACTTCTCTTGTTCAAATCCACAGAACGATGTTTCTGCTCGCGAAATTGCTCGCAGAAACATGCGCTGGCTGGGATTTGAACCCAGGTTGTGACCATGGCAAGGTCACGTGATACCACTACACTACCAGCGCCCTGTTGCATCTATACCTACTACCGGATGGATGTATAAGGGTTGCGAATCCTCGCAGCTTCGTGAGCGTATCGCATGACGGCGTCGCCGTCGGGAGACTGGCGGCAACTCGTTCCGGAATACAAAATTCTCACGCTTTCAGTCGCACGTCCATGCACCCGAATCTCACGATTTCTGGGGTGTGGGGCGTTCACACCCGGGATCGATTCCGCTATCCTTTTAAGACGGTATCCGCAACACATCGCTACAGTCTAGTGACGCGGCGCCGAAGCGTCACGGCATGACAGTCAGCGTACTCGTCCCGTCGTCGCTCGCCAGAGAGGCCGAGGACAAACGCGAGGCAACTCGCAAGCTCGGATACGTCGCCCGCGCGGCGACGATCTTTCGGGCAGATCGCCTGGTCGTCTATCCGGACTTGGATGGCGAACCGGGAGAACTCGACGGCGGGTTCGTCAGTACCGTGCTGCGGTACGCCGCAACGCCGCCATACCTCCGAAAGGAGGCGTGGGGCAAGCGGGACGAACTGGAGTACGTGGGCGTCTTGCCGCCGCTCCGCGCGGCGTCACAGACCGGCTCCGAATCCAACGGTTCGGGGTCGTTAAGACACGGAATCGTGACCGAGGTCGGACCTGATCAACGCGTGCGGGTCAATTGCGGCTTGCAACACCCGATCTCCCTCAACACGCCTCCCGGAATGGAGGTCTCCGAGGGGGAGCGCGTGACCGTCAGGATCTCTTCGCGACGACCGGTCCGGGCGAAGCTCGAAGACGTCTCCCTTCCGGGATTCGCAGTCGAGCGGACGGACCTTTCGGCAGCACTCGGCCGTGAGGACGCCGGCGTTCGAATCGCCGCCTCCCGATTCGGTGAGGAACTCACCGTCGGGCGGCTCGAGACGCTGGCCGGGCGCGTCGAAGGCGACGGGATGACCGTCGCCTTCGGTGCCCCCGAGAGAGGGCTGCCGGACATCCTCGGCGTCGACCCCGACGCAGTCGGGGCAGGCAACGCGGACGGAACTGCCGACGCCGAGACAGGAAGCGACGACGCAAACGTCGAACCCATCGATCCGGGGTTCGACCTCTGGCTCAATACGGTTCCACACCAGGGGAGCGAGGTGGTGCGAACGGAAGAGGCTCTGTTCGCCACCCTCGCACCCCTCTCACTGCGAGTGTGATAGCATGCCACAAGCAAATAGACCACGCAAAGGCTCACTCGGGTTCGGTCCACGACAGCGTGCAACCAGCGAGGTTCCACGCTTTAACTCGTGGCCGGACGACGATGGACAGCCGACGCTCCAGGGATTCGCGGGCTACAAGGCCGGCATGACCCACGTGGTACTGGTCGACGACGCGGCGAACTCGCCGACCGAGGGAATGGAACAGACCGTTCCCGTTACCATCGTGGAGACGCCGCCAATGCGCGCCGTCGCCCTGCGTGCGTACGAAGACACACCATACGGCAAGAAGCCGGTTACCGACGTCTGGACCGACGAGCTCGATTCCGAGCTCGACCGCGTTCTGGACCTGCCTGGTGACGACTACGACGCCGACGCCGCCGAAGACGAGCTTCGGGGCCTCTTAGAGGAGGGTCGCGTCGACGACGTTCGCGTCATCACGCACACGGTTCCCGGCGACGTGCCATCGGTGCCCAAGAAGAAACCCGACGTCATGGAAACGCGCGTCGGCGGCGGCTCCGTCGAGGAGCGCGTCGACTACGCGCTCGACTTACTCGGCGAAGATGGCGGCGAACACGTCATGAACGACGTGTTCCGCGCCGGCGAGTACGTCGACGCCAGCGGCGTCACGAAAGGGAAAGGAACCCAGGGTCCCGTCAAGCGATGGGGCGTCCAGAAACGAAAGGGCAAGCACGCCCGGCAGGGATGGCGCCGTCGCATCGGTAACCTCGGCCCCTGGAACCCCTCCCGTGTCCGCTCGACGGTCCCCCAGCAGGGGCAGACCGGCTACCACCAGCGGACGGAACTGAACAAGCGCCTCGTCGACATCGGCGACGGTGCGGACGCGACGGTCGACGGTGGCTTCGTCAACTACGGCGAGGTCGACGGCCCTCACGTCCTGATCAAGGGCTCGCTCCCCGGGCCGAACAAGCGCCTCGTGCGCTTCCGCCCGGCGATCCGACCCGGAGACCAGCCGCGCCTCGATCCCGAGGTCCGGTACGTCTCCACCGCATCCAACCAGGGATAATACATGGAAGCTACAGTACGAGACCTGGATGGCGACGACGCGGGCTCACTCGAGCTCCCGGCGGTCTTCGAGACCACCTACCGCCCGGACCTGATCGCCCGCGCCGTACGCGTCTCCCAGGCAAACAACAAACAGGACTACGGCGCCGACGAGTTCGCGGGCATGCGCACGCCCGCGGAGTCGTTCGGTAGCGGTCGGGGCATGGCCCACGTCCCCCGACAGAACGGACGCGCACGACGTGTCCCGCAGGCTGTCAAGGGACGGAAGGCCCACCCGCCGAAAGCCGAGAAAGACCAGGGCGAATCGATCAACAAGAAAGAACGGCAGCTGGCCACCCGCAGCGCCATCGCGGCGACCGCGGACGCAGAGCTCGTCGCCGAGCGCGGCCACGCGTTCGACGAGGACGCCGAGGTGCCGGTCGTCGTCTCCGACGAGTTCGAAGAGCTCGTCAAGACGAAGGAGGTCGTCTCCTTCCTCGAGGCCGCCGGTCTCGAGGCCGACATCGAGCGCGCCGAGGACGGCAAGAGCGTCCGGGCCGGCCGCGGGACGACCCGTGGACGGAAGTACCAGACGCCCGCGTCGATCCTCTTCGTGACCTCGAGCGACGCCGGTCCATCGAAGGCCGCCCGCAACCTCGCGGGCGCCGACGTGGCGACGGCCGACGAGGTCAACGCCGAACAGCTCGCACCCGGCGCCCAGTCCGGTCGGCTGACCGTCTGGACCGAGAGCGCCGTCGAGGAGGTGGCAGACCGATGAGTTCGATTATCGACTACCCGCTGGTGACCGAGAAGGCGATGAACGACATGGACTTCGAGAACAAGCTCCAGTTCGTCGTCAACCCCGACGCGACCAAGCCCGAGATTCGGGAGGTCGTCGAGGAGCGCTTCGAGATCGACGTCACCAACATCAACACGCAGGTCACGATGAACGGAAAGAAAAAGGCGATCATCACGCTGGGCGAGGACGACGACGCCCAGGAAGTCGCCTCGCGAATCGGGGTGTTCTGAGAATGGGACGACGCATTCAAGGACAACGACGCGGCCGTGGTGGATCCACGTTCCGTGCTCCATCCCACCGATACAAGGCAAAACTCGACCACAAGAAGTCAGAAGACGGCGACGTCATTCGCGGAACGGTCGTCGACGTCGAGCACGACCCCGCCCGTTCGGCGCCGGTCGTTGCAGTCGAGTTCGAAGACGGCGACCAGCGGCTAATCCTCGCCCCCGAGGGCGTTAGCGTCGGCGAGGAGATTCAGGTCGGTGTCTCCGCCGAGATCAAGCCCGGGAACACGCTCCCGCTGGCAGAGATTCCGGAGGGAGTCCCAGTCTGTAACGTCGAGGCCAAGCCCGGAGACGGCGGCAAGTTCGCCCGCTCCTCGGGTGTCAACGCCGACCTGATCACCCACGACCGCAACGCGGCGGTCGTCCAACTGCCAAGTGGTGAGGTCAAGCGTCTCGATCCACAGTGTCGCGCCACGGTCGGCGTCGTCGCTGGTGGTGGACGGACGGAGAAGCCGTTCGTCAAAGCTGGAAAGAAGTATCATAAGATGCGCGCCCGCGGGACCAAGTGGCCCCGCGTGCGGGGTGTGGCCATGAACGCCGTCGACCACCCATTCGGTGGTGGCGGCCGCCAGCACCCCGGCAAGCCGAAGTCCGTCTCGCGGGACGCACCGCCGGGACGGAAGGTCGGTGACATTTCCTCGCGCCGCACCGGCCGAGGTGGTAACAAATGAGTTCGGAATACCGTACCGGCCGTGAGGGTGAGGAGTTCACCTACCGCGGTCACACGCTAGAAGAGCTACAGGAGCTCGACCTCGAAGAGGTCACAGAGCTGCTGCCCGCTCGCAAACGTCGAAGTATCGAACGCGGCCTCTCCGTCGAGAAGCAGAAGCTCCTCGAGGAGGCCCGCGAGAAAGACGAAGAGGAGACGGCAAACTCGCCGATCCGAACCCACCTTCGGGACATGCCGATCCTGCCCGAGTTCGTCGGACTGACGTTCGCCGTCTACACCGGACAGAGCTTCGAACGCGTACGCGTCGAGCCAGAGATGATCGGTCACTATCTCGGTGAGTTCCAGCTGACCCGGACCTCGGTCGAGCACGGCCAGGCCGGTATCGGTGCGACCCGCTCCTCGAAGTTCGTCCCACTGAAGTGATCATCGTATGGGAATCAACTACTCGGTCGACGCGGACCCGGACACCACCGCGAAAGCAATTGCCCGGGAGCGTCACATGAGCCACAAGCACAGCAAGGAGGTCGCTCGCGCGATCAAAGGCAAAACGGTTGCCGACGCCCGAGCATACCTGCAGGACGTCATCGACGAGAAACAGTCGGTTCCGTTCAAGTCCCACAACACCGGTGCGGGACACCGTTCGGACATCGACGGCTGGGACGCCGGCAAGTACCCCGAGAAGGTTTCGGGCGAGTTCCTCGACCTGCTCGAGAACGTCCAGGCCAACGCCGACAGTCAGGGCTTCGACGGCGAGTCGATGGAGATCGTCCACGTCGCCGCCCACAAGGTCGGCGAATCGGTCGGCCGCAAGCCCCGCGCGATGGGGCGAGCGACCGCCTGGAACACGCCGCAAGTCGACGTCGAGATCGTCGTCAGCGAGGAGCCACGCTCCTCGGAAGACACGGAGGAGGATAACTGATGGCAGACGAACACCAGTTCATCGAAAACGGCCTGCAGCGGTCCCAGATCGACGAGTTCTTCCAGGAAGAGCTCGGCCGTGCGGGCTACGGCGGTATGGACGTCGCAAAGACGCCGATGGGCACGCAGATCGTCCTCAAGGCCGAAAAGCCCGGGATGGTCATCGGCAAAGGCGGCGAGAACATCCGGAAGGTCACGACGGCTCTCGAGGAGAAGTTCAACCTCGAGGATCCACAGATCGACGTCCAGGAGGTCGAAGAACCAGACCTCAACGCACGGATCGTCGCCGACCGTCTGGCCAACGCCCTCGAACGAGGGTGGTACTTCCGGAAGGCCGGCCACACCACGATCGACCGGATCATGGACGCCGGCGCACTCGGTGCGGAGATCGTCCTGGCCGGAAAGGTCACGGGCGCTCGCTCGCGCGTCGAGAAGTTCAACCGCGGCTACATCAAGCACAACGGCGAGCCCGCCGAGACCATCGTCGACGAGGGTCAGGGCGTCGCCGTCATGAAACTCGGGACGATCGGTGTCACGGTCAAGATCATCCCGCCAGGAGCCGAGCTCCCCGACGACTTCCAGATCCACGACGATATGGATCCTGAGGAAGTCGTCCCCGACGCCGTCGAGGCGAACGAGGGTGTCGAGGAACTGCTCGAGGGCGAGCCTGAGGAGGCCGAGGCCACGGAGGAAGGCGCCGAGGCGTCCGCCGACGAGGCTGTCGAGCCCGAACCCGAAGACGAGACCGTCGACGAGGATGTCGTCGAAGAGGTTCTCGAGGAAGAAGTCCCCGGTGAAGATGAGGATGTCGACATTCCCGACGAGTCCCCGATCGAGGAAGATCTCGACGAACTCGAAGAGGATGTCGAAGCCGAAGCCGAGGAGCTCGTCGCCGAGATGGACGACGAGGAGGCGGACGCTGCGGACGCAGAATCCGACGAGGAAGACGAGGGAGGTGACGCCTGATGGCGATCCTTCACGTCGCCGAGATCCGCGACATGACCCCCGCCGAGCGGGAGGCGGAGCTCGAAGAGCTCGAGACCGAACTCCTCAACCAGAAGTCCGTCCTCGCGGCCGGTGGTGCCCCGGAGAATCCGGGCCGCATCGGCGAGCTGGGTCGTACGATCGCCCGGATCAAAACGATTCAGCAAGAGGAAGGCGACTTCGAAGACGAGTAACTGAACACAGAACCACCATGGCACTGACACCCGAGACCTTGTCGCGACACGAACTCAACGGACTTCCCGTCCGCGTCGTCGAGAGCGACGACGCCGGCCGGGAAGGGATCGAGGGTCGCGTCGTCATCGAGACGACGAATACGCTCTCGATAGAGATTCGAGAGGACGGCAGCTCTCGGGTCGTCATGGTGCCGAAATCGGGCTCGGTGTTCGAATTCGCGATCACAGATGACGCCGCCGCGGACGCAAAGTCTGCGGGGACCGCGTCCAAACTGGCCAACACTCAACCCGACTCCTCCGAGTCGGACCGAGCCGGCGGCGACGCCGCCGGCTGTGTCCGTGCCAGCGGGCACCCAAACCGTGCCGGCTGGCACGCTGCTGGCGAGGACGTGGCTTACGTTACGGTCGATGGATCGCGATTGCTCTCACAACCCGCCCGACGCACGGAAACAAGTGGTGACTCACCATGGCAATAGGACTAGATGTAGACACCCCTCCGGAACCCGAAAACCCGGAGGAATACGACTACGAGACGTGTCCGTTCTACGGCGAGCTCCCCGTTCGAGGACAGATCCTCGAGGGGCAGGTCGTCTCGACGGACATGGAGAAGACCGTAGTCGTCGAACGAGAGTACGACGTGACGGTTCCAAAGTACGACCGTCAGATGAAGCGTCGCTCGCGCATCCCGGCGCACGTGCCGGGCGTGCTCGAGCCGCTCTCGGTTGGCGACTCGGTCAAGATCGCAGAGACCCGACCACTGTCGAAGACGAAATCGCACGTGGTCGTCGAAGTAACCGACGAGGCAACCGCCGAAGATCTCGCCGAGCTGACCCGTCAGGCCGAGCCTGACCGACAGCTCTCGGCCGAGGACGTCGCGGCGGACGCCGACGAAGACGAGGGTGATCAGTGATGGAGGCAATGAAAGCCGACGTCACGCAGGGACTCAAGAAGGGGTCGCTGGTCACGTGTGCCGACAACACTGGCGCACGCGAGCTGAAGGTCATCAGCGTTTCGGGCTACCACGGCACCAAGAGCCGCCAGCCGAAGGCGGGTCTCGGTGACAAGGTGACCGTCTCGGTCACCAAGGGGACCCCCGAGATGCGCCGCCAGGTGCTCGAAGCGGTCGTCATTCGCCAGCGGAAATCGGTCCGCCGGCCCGACGGCACCCGCCTCAAGTTCGAGGACAACGCGGCCGTCATCGTAGACGAGAACGAAGAGCCCCGTGGAACGGAGATCAAAGGCCCGATCGCCCGCGAGGTCGCGGAGCGATTCGGCGCGATCGCCAGCACGGCGACGATGATCGTATAGAACCATGAGCAAGCAACCACGCAAACAGCGAAATCAGACGGCGCGTGCCCCGCTGCACGAGCGACAGAAGCAGGTTCACGCCCCGCTCTCGGACGAGCTGCGCGAGGAGTACGACCAGCGTCGCACCCGCGTCAACGCGGGCGACACGGTCGAAGTCATGCGCGGCGACCACGCCGGGACCGAAGGCGAAGTGCTTCGCGTCGATCTCACGGAGATGGTCGTCCACGTCGAGGACGTCACCGTCGAGACGGCCGACGGCGAGGAAGTTCCTCGTCCACTCGACCCCTCGAACGTTCGGATCGTCGACCTCGACTTAGACGACGACCGCCGCGAGGCGCGCCTGGAAGGTGAGACAGAATGAGCAACCACCAGAAACGACTCTCGGTACCGAAGTCCTGGCCGGTCGAGCGAAAGACGGGGACGTTCACCGTCAAAGCCGACGCAGGCCCACACGGCGAGTCCGGCGTTCCCCTGGTCGTCCTGCTGCGGGACGTCCTCGGGTACGTCGACTCGAAGAAGGAAGCGCGCTACGCCCTGAGCGAGGACGCGATCCTCGTCAACGGCGAACCGATCAACGACGAACAGCGTCCCATCGGGATCTTCGACATCGTCGCGTTCCCGGGCCGCGAAGAGTACTACCGTGTCTTCCCCGACGAGGGTGGACGCCTTGCACTCACGGAGATCGACGCCGAGGCCGCAGGCAGCCGTCTCGGCAAGATCGAAGGCAAGCGCCAGGTCTCCAGCGGCGACACGCAGCTGACGCTGCACGACGGAACGAACGTTCTCGTCGACGATGGCAGCGAGTACGCTGCGAACGACTCGATCGTCGTCGACAACGAGGACAAATCGATCGTCGCACACTTCCCCTACGAGGTGGGTGCGCTCGTCACCGCTGTCGAGGGCAACCACGGCGGCAAGATCGGTGAGATCGACGCGATCGACGTCACCCCCAGCAGCGGTTCGAACACCGTCGGCGTCTCCACGGACGACGGCGGCTTCGAAACCGTCGAGGAGTACGTCGTCGTCATCGACGAGAACTTCACAGGTGATGACGATGAGTAGTGACGCAGAGTCCGAGGGCGAGTTCCACGAGATGCGCGAACCGCGCGTCGAGAAGGTCGTCGTCCACATGGGCGTCGGTCAGGGTGGCCGCGAACTCGGTAGAGCAGAAGACATCATCGAGGAGGTCACCGAACAGCAGAGCGTCCGGACGCAGGCAAAGCGAACTGAGCCCGACTTCGGCATCCGTCAGGGTGACCCGATCGGGACGAAGGTCACGCTGCGCCACGACGACGCCTACGACTTCCTGGAGACGGCGCTGCCACTCGCAGACCTCTCTGCGAAGCAGTTCGACGACACCGGCAACTTCAGCTTCGGCGTCGCCGAACACACTGACTTCCCGAGCCAGGAGTACGACCCGAACGTCGGGATCTTCGGACTCGACGTCACGGTCAACCTGGTCCGACCCGGGTACCGCGTCGCCAAGCGCGACAAGGCGAGTCGCTCGATTCCGTCGAGCCACCGACTCACCCCCGAGGACGCGATTCGCTTCCTCGAGGCGAACTTCGACGTGACCGTGGAGGCCACTGACGATGAGTGAAAGCGAAAACGAACAGACGGGCGAGCACGCCGCAAAGCGCACCGGGCAGGAAGTTGCCTGTCAGCGCTGTGGTCGCAAACAGGGACTGGTCGGCAAGTACGACATCAACCTCTGTCGCCAGTGCTTCCGCGAGATCGCCCGCGACATGGGATTCAAGAAGTACCGATAACATGACCGGAAACGATCCACTCAGCAACGCGCTCTCGGGACTCGACAACGCCGAGAGCGTCGGTAAACTGAGCCACGAAGTAACGCCAGCATCGAACGAGATCGGCAGCGTCCTCGAGGTCTTCTACGACCGCGGGTACATCGACGGCTTCGAGTTCGTCGACGACGGTAAAGCCGGTCAGTTCGAGATTGAACTGAAGGGAGCGATCAACGAGTGTGGCCCCGTCAAGCCCCGCTACGCCGTCGGTGCCGATGACTTCGAGAAGTGGGAGAAGCGATTCCTCCCCGCTCGAGACTTCGGTGCGCTCGTCGTCACGACGAGCAGTGGCATCATGAGCCACTACGAGGCGCGTGAGCAGGGAATCGGCGGCCAGGTGATCGCATACGTCTACTAACCATGCGAATCGAACTGGAAATTCCCGAATCCGTATCCGTCGAGGTCGACCATCTCGACGTCACCGTCGAGGGCCCCGAAGGCAGCGTTAGCCGCCGCCTCTGGTACCCGAACGTGACCGTCGAGGTCGAAGACGACACCGTGGTCATCGAAAGCGACGCCGAGGACGCGAAGACGAACGCGACCGTCGGCACCTTCGAGAGCCACGTGCGAAACGCCTTCCACGGCGTCACCGAGGGCTGGGAGTACGAGATGGAAGTCTTCTACTCTCACTTCCCGATGCAGGTGACCGTCGAGGGCGACGACGTCGTCATCGAGAACTTCCTCGGCGAGAAGGCACCGCGACGAACGACTATCCACGGCGACACCGAGGTCGCCGTCGACGGCGAGGCGCTGACGCTCTCTGGTCCGAACAAAGAGCACGTTGGCCAGACCGCCGCCGACATCGAACAGCTGACGAAGGTCAAGGGTAAGGACACCCGCGTCTTCCAAGACGGGGTCTACATCACCCGAAAACCCGCAACCGGAGGTGCCTGATAGATGGCAGACGACGAACACGAATCTGAAGACGCTCCGGCCGAGGACGGTCCCGAGGAACTCGAGGATATCAGTGGCGTCGGCGCCAGCAAGGCGGAGGCGCTTCGAGAGGCCGGCTTCGAGTCCATCACGGACGTCAAGGAGGCCGACCAGGACGAACTGGCCGAGGCAGACGGTATCGGTAACGCCCTCGCTGCGCGTATCAAAGCCGACGTCGGCGATCTCGAAGTCTCCGAGGAGACCGAAGCCGAGATCGAAGACGAAGACGCCGACGAAGAAGAGCCGGCCGAGGACGTCGAGACGGAGCTGCAGGCCCGCGGGCTGACCGAGAAGACGCCCGAGCTCTCCGAGGACGAGCAGCGACTGCTCGCCCGCCGCAAGGCCGAGGGCAAACCGCAGTTCAAGCGACAGGACTACCACAAGAAAAAGCGGACGCCGGAATCCTGGCGACGACCCCGTGGCGGGCTCTCGAAGCAGCGCCGCGGCGTGAAGGGCAAGGGCCCGAAGGTCGCAGCCGGCTACCGAACTCCCACAGCCGTCCGCGGGAAACATCCCAGCGGCTTCGAGGAAGTCTACGTGGAGACCGTCGACGACATAGAAGGCGTCGACGGCGACCGCGAAGCAGTCCGCATCGCCTCCGCGGTCGGCGCGCGAAAGCGCGAGCGCATCGAGGAGGCAGCCGAGGAGCAGGGCGTTCGCGTCCTGAACCCGACCTACGAGGAAGTCGAGGTGGAATCAGATGACTGATCTCACAGCACAGAAGCGACTCGCAGCCGACGTCTTAGACGTCGGTCAGAACCGCATCTGGCTCGATCCCGACGCCCAGGGCGACATTGCCCAGGCGATCACCCGAGAGGAGATCCGCGACCTCGTCGACGACGGCCTCATTCAGGCCGAAGACGCCCGCGGTAACTCTCGCGGTCGCGCCCGCGAACGCAACAAGAAGCGTGCGTACGGCCACCAGAAGGGGCCGGGCAAGCGCCGCGGTAAGAAGGGCGCCCGCCAGAACGAGAAAGAACAGTGGCAGAACACGATCCGCGCACAGCGCCGGAAGCTGCGCGAACTCCGCGACCAGGGCGAGCTGACGCCCACGCAGTACCGCGAGCTCTACAAGAAGGCTGGCGGTGGGGAGTTCCGAAGCGTCCGGTACCTGCTGAACTACGTCGACGACAACTACGGTGACCAGTGATGGCGACAGGACCACGATACAAAGTTCCGATGCGTCGTCGCCGCGAGGTCCGGACGGACTACCACCAGAGGTTGCGCCTGCTGAAGTCGGGTAAGCCCCGTCTCGTCGCTCGAAAGAGCAACAAGCACACCACGGCGCAGCTGATCTCTCCCGGACCCCAGGGCGACGAGACGCTCGCGAGCGCACATTCGAGCGATCTCGAGGAGTACGGCTGGGACGCACCCACGAGCAACATTTCCGCGGCGTACCTGACCGGCCTGCTGGCCGGCCAGCGCGCCGTCGAGGCCGGTCTCGAAGAGGCCGTCCTGGACATCGGCCTGAACACCGCCACACCTGGCAACAAAGTGTTCGCCGTCCAGGAGGGAGCCATCGACGCCGGACTCGAGATTCCGCACAACGACAGCGTGCTTGCAGACTGGTCGCGTACCCGCGGCGAGCACATCGCCGAGTACGCCGACCAGTTAGACGAGCCGCTGTACAGCGAGTTCGACGCGACCGAACTCCCAGAACACTTCGATGAGGTACGAGAGGCGATTCTAGAATGAGTGGTAACGACTACAACGACGGCTGGCAGCCGGTCACTCGTCTCGGCCGGATGGTCCAGGAGGGCGAAATCGACACGATGCAGGCTGCCCTTGACTCCGGACTTCCGCTCAAGGAACCCGAAATCGTCGACCAGCTCCTCCCCGGACTGGACGACGAAGTGCTGGACATCAACATGGTCCAGCGCATGACCGACTCCGGACGCCGCGTGAAGTTCCGCTGCGTCTGTGCCGTCGGCAACCGCGACGGCTTCGTCGGCTACGCCGAGGGTCGAGACGACCAGGTCGGC
The DNA here is from genome assembly GCA_025517425.1 of Halobacteria archaeon AArc-dxtr1. Taxonomy (NCBI): domain Archaea; kingdom Methanobacteriati; phylum Methanobacteriota; class Halobacteria; species Halobacteria archaeon AArc-dxtr1. The sequence goes on from JAOPJY010000001.1 coordinate 352,784, forward strand.
TCCGCCATCCAGAAGGCGATTGGTATCGCGAAGCTGAACATCATCCAGGTTCCCCGCGGCTCGGGTTCCTGGGAGGACCGCTCGGACCGACCGCACTCGCTGACCCGACAGACGACAGGGAAGGCGGGCTCGGTCGAAGTCGAGCTTATCCCGGCTCCTGAAGGGCTCGGACTCGCAGCCAGCGACACCGTCCGTGCGGTGCTCGAACTCGCCGGACTCGAGAACGTCTGGACGAAGAGCCACGGGAACACCCGAACGACGGTGAACCTGGCGAAGGCGACGTTCAACGCCTTAGAGAACGCCTCGCAGTCCCGCCAGCCCCAGTTCCAGGGCGGTGAGGAGGTGCCAGAACAATGAAGGCGATCGTCCAGATCCGCGGCGAGGTCAACCGACAGGAGGGCGTCGACGATACGCTGTCGATGCTCAACATCCACAACGTCAACCACGCAGCGCTGGTCCCTGAGACCGACGCCTACCGCGGCATGATCACGAAGGTCAACGACTTCGTCGCGTTCGGCGAGCCGAGTCAGGAGGTCCTCGAGACGCTGCTGGAAAAACGAGCAGAGCCCCTCGAAGGACGTCAGGCAGACGTCGACGAGGAGTGGCTCGCCGAGAACACCGACTACGACGACTTCGGTGCGCTCGCGACAGCGCTCCTCGACGAGGAGACGACCCTGCGCGAGCAGGGACTCTCCCCGACGCTTCGACTGCACCCGCCACGCGGCGGTCACGAGGGTATCAAACACGCCGCCATCGAAGGCGGCCAACTCGGAAAACATACAACGGAGGAAATTAACGCCCTCCTAGAATCGATGCGCTAACCATGACGAGCAAAAAACGACGTCAGCGCGGCTCGCGGACCCACAGCGGCGGCACCCACAAGAATCGACGCGGTGCCGGCCACCGTGGCGGACGCGGCAAGGCGGGACGCGACAAACACGAGTTCCACAACTACGAATCGCGCGAGAAACACGGCTTCAAGCGCCCCCAGGACATCCGCGAGACGGTCGCGGAGATCGACGTCCAGAAGCTAGACGAGGACGCGATCCTGTATGCCGCCGAGGGGCTCGCCGAGGAGTCGGGAGACGGCTACGAGATCGACGCTCGAGACGTCGTTGAAGACGGCCACGAGGTCGACACAGTCAAAGTCCTCGGCAACGGCCAGGTCCGCAACGAGCTGTCGGTGACCGCCGATGCGTTCACTGACGCTGCTCGCGAAAAGCTCGAGGCTGCAGGCGGCGAGGCCGCCCTCTCCGAGCGAGCCGAAGACGACGAAGACGACGAACCGAGCGACGACGACGAGACAGTAGACGAATAAATATATGGGATGGAAGGAAGCCGCCGAACCGGTCCTGACGCGGATGCCCGCAGTCAAGCGTCCAGAGGGACACGTTCCCTTCAAGCGCAAGCTGGCGTGGACAGCGGGCATTCTCGTGTTGTACTTCTTCCTGACGAACATCGACCTGCTCGGCGCGGCAGGTGGGGAGGACCTCTTCGGAAACTTCCGATCGGTCCTCGCAGGCGAGCATGGCTCGCTGATGCAGGTCGGTATCGGACCGATCGTCACCGCGAGCATCGTCATGCAGTTGCTCGGCGGCGCGAACCTGCTCGGACTCGACACCGACGACCCGCGTGACCAGGTCCTCTACCAGGGACTCCAGAAGCTGCTCGTCATCATCATGACAGCGCTGACGGCGCTCCCGATGGTGTTCGCCGGCGGCTTCCTGCCAGCGCAGCAGTCGCTCGCACTCGGCGGAATGAGTTTCGGACAGTCCGAGATACAGCTGCTGATGTTCTTCCAGATCTTCCTGGGAGGCATCTTGATCCTCTACATGGACGAGGTCGTCAGTAAGTGGGGGATCGGTAGCGGGATCGGGCTGTTCATCATCGCTGGTGTGAGCCAGCGGCTCGTCACCGGGTTCATCCAGCCCGAGGCTGGCGGGTTCTTCTACGACTGGTTCCAGATCATCACCGGTAGCGTGGCCGTGGGCTCGATCGTCGGCGGTGACGGGCTCTACACCCTGCTGTTAGAGGAGGGCCACATCATCGCCCTGCTGACGACGATCCTGATCTTCGCGATCGTCGTCTACGCGGAGTCCGTCCGCGTCGAGATCCCGCTCAGCCACGCCCGCGTCAAGGGCGCCCGGGGGCGATTCCCCGTCAAGCTCATCTACGCGAGCGTCCTGCCAATGATCCTCGTTCGTGCAGTGCAGGCGAACGTGCAGTTCATGGGTCAGATCTTGAACGAGCAGTGGGCCGGGATGCCGGCCTGGCTTGGGAACTATGCCGAGGGAGAACCCGTAAGTGGGTTCTTCTACTACACCGCACCCATCTACGCGCCGGAAGACTGGATGTGGTGGACTGCCGGCGTCACCCAGGACTGGTGGATGGTAATGATCCGCGTCAGCGTTGACCTCACGTTCATGGTCGTCGGTGGTGCGATCTTCGCCATCTTCTGGGTCGAGACCACCAACATGGGTCCCGACGCAACGGCACGGCAGATCCAGAACTCGGGAATGCAGATCCCCGGCTTCCGACAGAACGTCGGCGTCATCGAGAAGGTCATGGAGCGGTACATCCCGCAGGTGACCGTCATCGGTGGCGCCTTAGTCGGCTTGCTCGCCGTCTGGGCGAACATGCTAGGCACCATCGGTGCGGTCGACGGGACCGGACTGCTGCTCGCCGTCTCCATCACGTACAAACTGTACGAGGAGATCGCCGAGGAGCAGATGATGGAAATGCATCCGATGATGCGCCAGATGTTCGGTCGGGAGTAGGTCAGTTACGCAACCCGACCCGTTCCGATTTCTTCTGTTCTTCAACGCCCGTAGCGAGTGCCACACGTACCTCTACTGGCAAAGAGATGATCCCCACCGTTCTCTCAATAAGACGTGTTCTCCTGCTCTGCCGTGTTCCATACCGTCTTCTAATGGACACTCGTCGGTATCGCGCGTAGATACAGCTTCGTCGAGACGGTTACCTACCCTTTCGTATCACTCTTACCGGTGTCTGACGTCCGGAGATACCGTCTGTGATCGCTCAGGGGAATTGACTGCAAGCGCTTGGGAGCTCGTCGATGTGTCCGACAGACCGAGTCGCTGCGACGATGACCAGACTTGTTTGTCGGCGAGAAATGGCATTAGGTGAGTAGTGAGCTGTTTGCGAGTGGTCCCGGGTGTTCCCCTGTCGAACTCTGTTAACTGTGGCCCAACACAGCCGGATCGAGCTCCAATTAGATGCAGAGTCGGCTCTGATGCGATGACCTCGACGCCGTCAGGATGACCACTGCTGGTGTCTACATACGCGCGAGTTGAACACGAGCATTCGCGCGAACGAGCGGTCCGAAGGACCCCGGTAGTGAGCGCGATTCACCGGCCGAGCGGAGCGAGACCGGCTTTTTGGCATCATCAGAACCGCAAGCGGTTCTGATTAGCAGTCAGAACGCACGGCGTTCTGACGACATGAACGGGTTTTCGCCGAGTGGTGCGCGAAGCGCTCTCGAGGCGAAAAGAGGTTCCTCTGTACCGAACGCGAGTTCCACGACCCACTCGGAATAAAGAAGCCGTGCTACTACCAACAACTGGTTCCTATCCCGAAACGGCAAAGCGAATCTCTGATGGCCTAACTGACTCCTCTGTGAGTGCCTCCAAAATTTCGTCGTCGACGTTGCGGACGATTCCCTCAACGGCGAAGGCAATCGTACCGTCCGAAACGCCAACATCGACCGTGTGTAACTCCAGTGCAGCCGTCTCGTCCAGTGAGACGACGATTTCGTTCATACGTAGTGTTAGCCGCCAGGCTCAATAGGCATGTTGCATGCTACCACCCATCGTTCATGTGTGGAGATGAAAGACGAAGACGCGACGAACAACCGAGTTACTGGATCGAGAAGCCTGCGGCGACGGTGAGCAAGAACACCATGAAGACCGCGGTCGCCATCATGTACGTGATCGACCGCGGCTCTTCGATGAGGTGCTGGTAGAAGCCCGCGATGAGTAGGGATTTGGCCACTGCAAGCAGTAGTGTCGCCCCGATTGCGATCTCGTAGGCGAGATTCAGTTCGTCCATAAAGAACACGAACTTCGCAGTACCCAGTACGAGCAACACGACGTATATGATTGTGTAGGTCCGTACACTCGACATTGATAGTAGCTTGTGTCTGAGAGGCACTTATACCTTCCTCATGCCGTCCGACGGAGTCTTCTAGCGGTTGTACTGTCGGTGTAGTGGATACGCAGTCATTACAGACTGCTGGTCGGTGAGTGATTCGAATCGCAGAAGAAAATCGGCCGGAAAAGCCGCCTACATCAGGTAGAACAGTGGGAAGAGGAAGACCCACACGATGTCGACGAAGTGCCAGTAGAGTCCGAAGAACTCCACTGGTCGGTGGTCCTCGAGATAGGCGTCGATCGAGACGATGCGATAGAGCATGAACCCGGCGACGATGAGCCCGAGAATCACGTGTAAGGCGTGTAGGCCGGTCGTGACGAAGTAGACGGAGTACTCGATTCCGCTGAACCAGTACTCGCCGTCGCTGAACTTCACGGCGTACTCGTAGGCCTTGACGCCCATGAACACGAGCCCCAGCAGCATCGTCGCGCCGAGGGTCGCGAGCAGCCCCTTCTTGTTACCGCGCTGGGCCATCACGAGCGCGAGGATAACCGTGAAGCTCGAGGTGAGCAACACGTAGGTGTTGAGCAGTCCCGGCCAGGACGCGAACGGAATCGTCTCCCACTCCGACCAGCCCATGTGCAGTCGGAGGAAGACGAAGCCGCCGATGATTGCACCGAAGACAACGACGTCAGATGCCAGGAACACCCAGACACCCATCTTGGTGTTTCCGACACCCTCGAACGGCCAACGCTCGGCGACCGCCATCGTGGGCGCCTCGAACTGCTCGACGCCGAACTTGAACAGCGTGTACGCCATAATGCCGAGACCGATCACCGTGAGTGTCGGATAGACGTGAATCAGGTCGAACCAGACGGTCGGATCGCCGGCATCCGGTAGCGTATCGCCGTAGAACAGCGCCCCGTCCTCCTCGACGGCCGACTGGACGAAGTCTGCGACGTACGGCGTGAGTCCACTCAGGCCGAGGAAGAACACGAACGTCCCGATACCGATGCCAAGCGGCCAGATGCTCGCGTGGTCGGCGTGTTCTTCGTCATCCTGGTGGTGAGTTCCAGCTGCAGTCTCGTCAGCCGTGACGCCGCCGTCGGTGGCGGTCTCGTAGCCGCCATCGGTGGTAGCCTTCGAATCGTCGACGAACTCGAGCGAACCGCTCGCGTAGGTGGGTCGACCGTCCCAGTTGTCAAGCGGTGGCGGGGACGGGATCGCCCACTCTGCTGTACGCGAGAACTCCCACGGGTTGTCGGGCGCGCGTGGCCCGTACAGGTAACTGTGGGCGAACGTCGCGAACATGATCGCAAACGACAGCGCCAGCACGAACGCGCCGACGGTCGCGATCTGGTGGTAGATCTGCATGCCTCCTTCGTAGTGGAAGACGCGCCGCGGCGTCTCCCAGGCGAGGAACATCGGGAAGTAAAGCAGGTTGAACCCGATGAAGTAGACCGCGAAGTTGAGCTTTCCGAGTCGCTCGGAGTACATCTTTCCGGTAATCTTTGGCCACCAGTAGTAGAGGCCGGCAACCAGCGCGGTTACACCGGAGACCATCACGTAGTGGAAGTGTGCGACGACCCAGTAGGTGCCACGGAACTCGTAGTCCAGTACGACGGCGCCGAGGAAGACCCCGGTAATGCCGCCCAAGATGAACAGCACGAGCGCGCCGAGGCTGAACAGGAACGGCGTCGTAAACCGGACGCGCCCCTTGACCAGCGTGTAGATTAGCGCGAAGACCATCAGGTCGAACGGTAGTGAGATCCCGATGGTCGTCGCCATCATCAGCGTCTTGATCTCTAAGTTGATCGTCGTCAGGAACATGTGGTGCATCCAGACGAGGAACGACTGAACGGCTACGAGGACCATCGAGATGATAACCCACTTGCGGCCGACCAGTCGTCGTCCAGTAAACGTCTGGAACGTCTCGAACATGATCCCCAGCGCGGGGAAGAAGACGATGTACACCTCTGGGTGGCCGAAGAACCAGAACAGGTGGGCCCACAGCAGTCCCGACCCCTGATCGGTCGCGAAGTACTGGGTCAGCATGACCCGGTCGACCGCGAGCAGCAGGCCAGCTGCCAGCAGCGCGGCGAACGCGAACAGCATCATCCAGACGGTGAGCAGCCACGACCAGGTGAACAGTGGTACGTTCCAGAGGCCGAGCCCTTCAGCACGCGACCGGTGGATGGTGACGAGGAAGTTGATCGTCCCCATAGTAATGGAGATGACGAACATCGCTAACGCCAACACCACCGCGGTACCACCGGTTGTCGCCTCCATTGCCGGTGTGTACGTCGGCACGTTCAGCGGTGCGTACATCGTCCATCCGCCGGCGAACGAGCCGCCCATGAAGAACGAGAGCATGAACAGCAGCCCTGAGAACAGGTAGAACCAGTAACTCATGGCGTTCAGTCGCGGGAACGCAAGGTCTTTGGCTCCGATCTGCAGTGGAACGAAGTAGTTCGCGAAGCCGGACGCGACCGGCGAGAGGAACCAGAAGACCATCAAGAGGCCGTGTGTCGAGACGGCCTGGTTGAACAGATTGTCGCTGAGCAGTCCGGTTCCGCCGCTCTCCCAGAGATGGGCGCGGAAGACGAGTGCCAGAACCCCACCGAGGACGAGGAAGAACAATGCTGTCGCTAAATACAGAATTCCGACGTCCTTGTGGTTCGTGGTAACGAGCCAGCGCTTGATCGACCGCTTCGGGGGCAGATCACCCATTAGTTCTCACCCTCCTCGTCATTTTCATCATCATCTTCTTCTTCGAGTTCGAGTGTAATCGTCTCCTCGACACCGCCGTCAGAGCCAGTGTGGCTGATCGAGGTTTCCTGAGTCTCGTACGCGTCGTCATCCGGCGTGATGACCACGTCGTACGTGCCACCCTGCTCGATGTCTTCGACGGTAACGCTCTCATCCTCGACGTCCTCCTCGGTGAAGGTGTTGCTGTAGACGTCGGCGTCGTCTGCGTACTCGAGTTCGAGCGTGAAGCCACCGTCATACGGCACTTCCTCAATCTCCGTCTCGTCTTCGTCGTCTTCAGCTTCAACCTCCTCTTCGGCCATGACCGAGATGTTGAGCGTGAGTTGCTCGGCGACCCAGGCATCGTAGGCATCCATGTCCTCGAGGACGTGGAGGTCGTCTTGCATTGACGAGTGTCCAGCGCCACAGAGTTCGAAGCACTCGACTGCGTCTTCGTACTCACCTGGATCTTCGGCGGCGAACCACGTTTCGTCGACCTCGCCGGGGATTGCGTCGGCTTTCACCCGTTCTTGGGTGATGCCGAACGTGTGCCAGACGTCTGACGAGGTTACCGAGACTGCGACCGGTTCACCGGCCGGAACGACCAGTGGGTCACTCGGCCCTTGCTCGATACCGTTGTCGTATTCGTACGCGAAGAAGAACGCCGCTGCCTCCACGTCGATCTCGATCGCATCTTCGTCTAGCTCGTCCGGGCCGTCCTCGACGTACAGTAACATGCCGTACGTCCAGACGATGAGCGAGATCACCACGATCGCGCTCAGGAAGAACGAGACGAACAGTTTCTTGCCGCTACCACCGCCTGTCGGAAGTTCTCCGAGTGTCGGTAGATCGTCGGCGTCGCGCGTACCATCATCACGGTACTTGTACGCGTTGTACATCGTGTATGCCACGACGATGACGCCTACGAGCGTACCGAGTCCGAGGAACACGAGGAAGATCTCCTCGAACACGTCGACTCGTGTGTCTACCTGCATCGGGACTGGGAATGGGATGTAGATCGTATTCACCTCTGTTGGGTATATGTCGGACGGTGCTTGCTGGGTGCACTTATGTATTTGGAAACGGCCCAACCCCGTCCGACCTCTGTGCCGGGCCTCCGGCAGGTCGGGCACATCGTGTCCCAGCGTCTTCCGTCACTTCTTCGTTCGACTGGTGGGTCTTTTTTCTATCGTTCTTGCCGGCCGTGGAACGGCGCTAACAGACTGGTAACTCTGTTGGTAACCCAGCCGTGACTCCGTTCGTGTTGGTAGTACTGTATTACTCTCGGTAGTAGCGTATATACGGGGCGTCTCGGTGACGTCGTATTCGTCGTCAATCGAAACGGTACCGTTCACCGACACGCTCTATATGCTCGCTCTCCAATGTGGCTGTATGCCCGAAGAGATCCTCTTTAAATTCGAGCGCGGAATGGACCGACAGGAGATCGCTGCGTACCTTCGAACGGTCGCTGACACGCTCGAAGAGTCGAATGAGCTGACTCTCGAGGCGGGTTCGGATTCGGTGACGCTCACCCCGCCTGCGCGACCCACGTTCGAAATCAAAGCCGAACGCGAAACCTCGAGTTCCGGCGGACCCGACGAGCTGAGTGTCGAGTTCGAACTCGAGTGGGACGACGGCGAGGAGGGGAGTGAGGAGCAAGGCGACCTGCGAATCGAGTAGCCTCCCCTTCGAGTCGATCCGCTCGGATCGATTCGCATCGCGGGGCGATCCGTTTCTTTAAGCCTTTATGCGCTGCCAGCAAACGCCGTCGTATGACAGACCCACGAATCCTGATCCTTGGAGCGCCCGGTGCAGGAAAGGGCACACAAAGCGCGAATATCGAATCCGAGTACGACGTCGAACATATCACCACAGGTGACGCGTTACGCGCGAACAAAGACATGGACATCTCGGACCTCGGTCTCGAGTACGATACGCCTCGCGAGTACATGGACCGCGGCGAGCTGGTTCCCGACGAGGTCGTCAACGCGATCGTCGACGAAGCGCTCTCCCAGGCCGACGGCTTCGTCCTCGATGGTTATCCGCGAAACGACGAACAGGCTGAAGAACTCACAGAGATGACCGACCTCGACGTCGCACTCATGCTCGACGTCAGCGAGGAGGAACTTGTTGGTCGGATTACCGGCCGCCGTCTCGATCCAGAGACCGGCGACATCTATCACCTCGAGTACAATCCGCCAGAAGACCCCGAGGTCGAGGAGCGACTCGTCCAGCGCGACGACGACACCGAGGAGACGGTCAGAGAGCGACTGCGGGTCTACCGTGAGAACACCCAGCCAGTCGTCGAACTCTACGAAGATCGCGGCGTTCTCGAACGAGTCGACGGCGAACAGTCACCCGACGCAGTGTGGGAGGACGTTCGCGAGACGATCGAGGCTGCAGTCGAGTAATCCTCGCGAGTGCGTGGCCGCCGGCGCCACGTACCCGAAGAAAAACACTTGTATACCACACGCGACTATCTGCGGCTAGATGACGCGCACAGCTGAGAAGATCGACGCGCTCGTCCGCGAGGACGGCTCGATGGTAGATTCCCTCGAGTCGATCCGCGAGGCGGCCGACCAAAACGGCGGTGAAGTCGAGTGGTCGGACGTCCGCGACGACCTCACCAGCGGCCAGTGGGGTCGGCTGATCGAGAAGGGCGTACTTGTCGACGGCGAAGACGGATTCGAAATCGCCGACCGCGAGGCCTACGACGATGCCCTCGACGGCGACGGTGAGACCGGTTCGTCGATCACGGTCCCGGAACTCGACATCGACGAGGAGGCGTCGAAGTGGTCTCAGTGGGACAAGATGGCGGCAGTCGGTTCCGTACTGCTGATGGTCGGCTACTGGCTGGATTCGGTTCGAGAAACGGTTGGCTCGACAATTGACCTGATCTTTGCACCGCTTGACGCGGCGCTGCCGTTTTACGCCGTAATTATCGTCGTCGCGTTGCTAACCGGTCTCTACTCGACGCTCCTCCAGGCCAATCTGACGAACCGCGAACGCATGGCCAAATACCAAGATCGGATGAAGGCTATGCAAGAAAAGCAAAAGGACGTTCGAGAGCGCAAGAAAGCAGCCGAAGAGCGCGACGCCAGCGAGGCCGAACTCGAGCGCCTCGAACAGGAAGAGAAGGAGGTCCGCGAGGAGCAGATGGAGGCGATGGCCGACAATCTGGGCATGTTCAAAGAGCAGTTCCGGCCGATGGTCTGGATCATGCTCTTTACCATCCCGCTGTTCCTCTGGATGTACTGGAAGGTTCCGAACCTCACCGGCGCCGAGCAGTACGTCGTCATGCCCATCGCTGGTGAAGTCGCCTGGGAGAGCTCGCTCGTCGGACCGATCTTCGCCTGGATTATCTGGTACTTCCTCTGCTCGATGGGGTTCGGTCAACTGCTACGAAAGGCGCTCAACATCGATATGACGCCATCGGGCAGCTAACCCGATTCAAAACCCATTTTACGCGCCGGCGAGGAGGTGGGATATGTTACTGACCGTCTCCGGCCCGCCGGGAAGCGGGAAGAGTACAACCGCGGGGCTATTGGCAGATGCGTTCGATTTAGATCACGTCAGCGGCGGCGACATCTTTCGCGAGCTCGCAGACGAGCGTGGCTACACGCCACTCGAGTTCAACAAACTCGCGGAGGAAAACGACCAGATCGACCACGATCTCGATCGTCGACTCCGCGAAATTGCCGTCGAGCGCGACGGACTGGTCCTCGAGTCGCGACTCGCAGGCTGGCTCGCTGGCGACCAGGCCGACTTCCGGTTCTGGCTCGACGCGCCGGCGCACGTCCGCGGACAGCGAATCGCCGAGCGCGAGGAGAAAGATCCCCAGCGGGCAACCGAGGAGACGCAGGCTCGTGAAGCCAGCGAGGCACAACGCTATCAGGAGTACTACGGGATCGATATCCGTGATCTGACGATCTATGACCTCTCGGTGAACACCTCGCGGTGGGATCCCGACGCAGTCCTCGATATGCTCCTTACGGCCGTCGACGAGTACGAATCCGATGGCGACGAGGGAAAGACGCCCCTCGAAGTCGACTACGAGTTCTAGTTCGATGACTCTGCGCGCTCCACCCGAGGAACGGTCTCCCGCCGCGTTGCTCTCGTTTGGCGTCGCCAACATCGACAAGCCACCGGGACCGTCCTCACACCAACTGAGCGGCTGGCTCCGCGATGCTGTTGCCGACGCGCTCGCCGATCACAATGCCGACACGACGATCGATCGAGCCGCCCACGCCGGCACCCTCGATCCGAAAGTGACCGGCTGTCTTCCGGTAATGCTCGGCGACGCGACGCGGCTGGCACAGGCGTTTCTAGAGGGACAGAAGGAGTACGTCGCGGTACTCGAGTGTCACGGCCCGGTTCCCGCAGACGCCGAATCGATCGTCGCCGAGTTCGAGGGGCCGATCTACCAGAAACCCCCCCGAAAGAGCGCCGTCTCCAGGCGCCTCCGCGTGCGGACGATACACGAACTGACCGTTCTCGAAGCCGAGGAGCGCCGCCTCCTCCTCCGGATTCGCTGCGAGAGCGGAACCTACGTCCGCAAACTGTGTCACGATCTCGGGCTGGCGCTGGGAACCGGCGGCCACATGGGCCACCTTCGCCGGACGGCAACCGATCCGTTCGACGACGCCTCGTTGTGCACCCCCTACGAACTGCTGGACGCGCTTGCGTTCTGGGTCGAAGACGACGATCCCGACCCGCTCCGGCAGATCGTCAAACCTGCAGAGCGCATCCTCGACCATCTTCCATCGGTCGTAATCGCTCCCAGTGCAGCCAGCGAAGTCGCAAATGGAGCTCCGGTGTACGCACCGGGCGTTCTGGAGGCCGACGACGTCGAGTCCGGAACACTCGTCGCCTGTTATACGCCAAATGGCGCCGCGGTCTGTCTGGGCGAACACGTCGGGGAACCCGAGGGTGACAGCGGCGTCGTCGTCGATCTAGAGCGTGTGTTGGTCTAACTCGCGCCAACGCTGAAACGACACGCTTAAACACGACACGCCCATCGATTCGGGTACGGGACCGTGGGGTAGTGGTATCCTCTGCGGATGGGGTCCGTAGGACCCGAGTTCAATTCTCGGCGGTCCCATATTTGCGTGTTCTCTCGGTAGTCAGCCACTTCTTCGGGCAGTCGCTGACACACGATATATAATACGTTACCAGTGACAGGCAAACGGACTCGTGTCTCGCTTCGAGGAACGGGATATGTACAGTGCCTCTCGGGCGGACCACCCACTGCCGACACGGACGACGTACGATGCTGATACGAACTACCAGACCATTTATCTCGACGTATTGCCGGCCACCGTCGACGACCTCACAATCCAGGTCGGGTCGACACAACTCACGGTGATCCAGACTCGCCGAAAGCAGCGTACTGCCCGCGTGTTCTCCCCGCCAACGTCGACGCATCGCTTTGTCTCGGGTGGGACTGCCACCTATCATCATGGCGTTCTCGAAATCGTGGTGCCAGTTGTGGACAGGTGAAGTGGGGCCGTCTGAGCCCACCGGTCGCCAGTTACTAGATGGTTTGCAGAGGGTAACAGTTTAAACGGGAAGAGGGGGCCAAACCGGCCACACCGAATAGATCGGAGCGTGCTGACGGCAGTCGGCTTCGAGCCGCCACGACCGTCGTCGCTGCCTGCTCCGACGACTGGTGGGAGTCTACCAAGATGCAAGCCGAACCTGAGAGCAGCGAGTCAAGCCGTACGCCGAGCGACGAACAGCCTTCGACGGACCACCGGGCAGTAAGTCCGGTCCTCGGGGTCGTCCTGATGGTCGCGATCACTGTCGTGCTGGCTGCCGTTATCGGGGCGTTCGTTCTCGATATCGAGCCCGCCGACAGCACCGTGCCAAACGCGAATTTCGACTGGATCGAAGACGAGAACGGATCGGTGACGATCATCCACGACGGGGGGCAGGCGTTCGATGCCTCTCGCATGAGCCTCTCTGGCGAGCCGGTCGGCGATGATCTCGAACTTGAAGGGGTGGATTCTGGTAGTTGGGGTCCCGAGACGACGGCTGGCGATCGGATCACGGTTTCCGACGACAGCCTTCCCGAATCTGGTGAGTTGGTGTTGCGTTACGATACTGGCGGCGGGATTTCGATTATAGACGACTTCACGTACGCTAACCGCTCCGCAGAAACGTAGCGAAAAACCACGCCAAAACCGTATCCAGCCGAAATCAGCTCCGGGAGTTGCTTTCCGGAGTCAGTAGAACAGAATGCCGACCAGTTCCATCTGCAGGAACATCGCGACCCACAGACCGATAATGAGCCCAAAGAAGATGCCACAGCCAAGCAGCGCGGTCTTTAGGTCTCGTGGCTTTCCGAGGAACCATGCGGCGAGCATGACGTACACCGGGACCAGAATGACTCCGAAGATCAGGAAGGTTCCGATGTTGGGGAAGCCAGTGACGTTGGTTCCCTCTGCACCGTGGGTCATGAGTATCTCAGAGAGTGCCAGTGCCGCCTGTGTCGACGTAATACTCATGCTTCCACCTCCGTCTCGGCGTCACCGTGTGCGTGGTCCTCGTTTAAGTGTTCGATCGCGTGGAGTTCGACGACAGGGACGATCTTTGCGACAACGAGGAAGATCAATGTTACCATGCCGATCGTTCCCAGAACCGATGCCATCTCAATCAGACTTGGCCAGTACTCGCCGGGAGTGGCTTGGTAGATCCCCATCGTTGGGTACATCAGGCCGGCGACGACGAAGTAGACCTTTTCGACGAGCGTCGCGGTGAGAACCACGACACTCGCCACGATAGCGCGCGTCTTCGTGAACAGCGACGGTCGGACCGCCTGCGCGAAGATGTACCCCAGCGTGATCAGGACCATCCCGATCGGGATCAGGTACGCCGGGTGGGACATCTTCGAATCGAAGGTCTGGCCCTGGTCAATCGGCGCGAGGAATCCGCCGCTCATCAGCTGCTGGAGTTGGAGCCAGAGGAACAGCAGCGAAAAGAACCCAAGCCAGAGAGTCAGTCCGCGGAAGACGTCGTCGGTGATAATGTGATCCCAGTCGTAGGCCGCGCGGAAGGCGTAGGAGAGCACGATGACGCCGCTGATAGCCGAGGTGAGCGCGATCGTGAGGAACTGCGGCCCCTGTACGGCACTAAACCAACCGGGCATCGTCGGGATCAGGGCGAACAGCCACGGGATCACGCCGCCGTGAAGCAAGAGCGGCGCGAGGATGATGATCGCCAGTGCGAGCCACCAGACCATCCGTTCAACGACCTTGTCCTCTTTCTCGGTGTAGCCGATGGTGAGGACTTTGTAGATCGGTGAGAAGTGGTCTGGAAGCTGGTCGCGAAGGCGTGTAACGTCGTACCGAAGCGTCAGTGCGAGATATGTCGCGGTCAGCACGAGGTAGAGCGTGATGACCGTCACGTCCCACACCAGCGGCGAGTTGTGGACGGTGATGTGGTAGTGGCCGATGATGCTGGTGACCATCCGGTCCGGTCGGCCCATGTGGACGATGATGTAAAAGCCAGCCGCAGAGAGGCCGGCGATCGTCAGCAGTTCAGCGAGGCGGGCGACCGGCATGTACCGGTCCATCCCAAGGAGTCGGACCGCAGCAGAGAGGATAATCCCGCCGTGGGCAATTCCGACCCACCAGATGAACGCGCCGATGTACAGTCCCCAGGTGACGCCGCCACCGCTACCCCAGTCAGAGAGGCCGGTGACAGACATCCCCTGCTGGAGCTGGTACGTCCAGCCGATGAGGAAGATGCCAAAGGCAATTGCTGCCGCGCCGAAGAGGTAGTAGTACCGCTTTGACGTGTTCTTGATCGGCCGGAGGATGTCCTCCTCACTCGGCGTTTTAGTGCTCATAACGGCAGGCCTCCGGTGATGTAATCGAAGTCGACGGTGTCTTCGTCAGTGACGTCCTTGCGCGCGTCAGCCAACTGCCCTTCTTCGCCGTCGGCGCGGTCGAAGGTCACGTTCTCGTAGACAACCGAACCCTGGACCTCTTCTGGCGGAACCTGCTCGGCTCGTGGGCCTGGTTCGTCACCCATGTAGAGGACGTTCGGGTTGGTTCCGTACTCCTCTAAGAGCTTGAAGGTCGACGTGGGCGACGGTGCGTTGTGTCCGGTGCTGTCCTGAACGAAGGTGTCGAGGATGTGTCTCGCTTCCGTCTCGACGTCGTCATCTTCGTCGATGTCGAGGTTGTCGAGTACGTCGTCGCGGTCGAGGTCGCTGTTTTCGAGCATTGCGACGATCTCGGTTTGCCGGACCTCGAAGCGGCGGCTCGTGCGATACTCGTCGAGAGCATCCGTGTCGTCGGGATCGAACGGTGGGTCGTCCCAGTCGAACTCGAGGAGCAACGCGACGGCCTGAATGACTTCGACTCGCTCATCGTCGTCGATGTCGTCGAGTTCGGCCTCGGTATCGAGGTCTCCCGCAACGAACCGCAGCGCGCGCCCCATCGACGGGTTGTCGGCGTACTGCTGTGGGTCGCTGGTCTCGTCGTTCATGTTCCCGAACTGGATCGCTTCGGGCGGACAGGCGTCCTGACACGCGGTCGTACCGACCATGCCGTCACCCATGTCGCCGTCCTGTCGGGTCGGACACATCGTACACTTACTCATGACGCCGCGGGGGGCCCGACTGTCGACGGGGCGCCCGCGCTTGTCGTAGATGTGGTCGCCCATGCCCTGCTCTTCGTAGTGCTCGACGATGTCGTCCTGGGAGACGTCCGGTTCGTCCCACTGGAAGTAGTTGACGCCGTACGGGCAGGCGACCTGACAGTATCGGCAACCGATACAGACGTCGTAGTCGGTAAGCACGAGTCCGTCACTCTGTCGCGTGTGTCGGGCCGTCGTCGGGCACACCTTTTCACACGGCGCGTCGGTACAGTGCTGACACGGGCGGATGAGTCGCCCGCGACTGGCGTTCATGTCCTCGTCGGGATCCTCGTAGTCGAGGATGTACATCCAGTTGACGCCGCTGTCTAAGTTGTTCTCTTCGGAACAGGCGGAGACACAGGAGAGACAGCCGTCACACTGCTCTAGGTCGAGCACCATCCCCCACTGGGTGTCGCGCTCGTCGGCGGCGGTCTGGTTGTCGTCGACGTTCAGTTCCCGGTCGCCGTCGTCAGCGGTTGCCCAGGCACCGAGCCCGACGAACGCGGCTCCGGCGCCCATCTTCTTCATCACTTCACGGCGATCCATGTCGCCGTCCTCGAAGGCCTCGAGAGCGCTGGCGATCGAACCGCCCTCACCATCTTCGGCTTCGAGTTCCTCGAGTGCCTCGGCCGTCGGCCGGTCATCCTGGCCGAACTCTTCCATCACGGCGTCGTGATACCGATCGTGGAATTCGGCCTCGGAGAGATCGCCCTTCGTGACGGCCATTGCATCCTCGGCCATCTCGAATCCGAGCTGGGTGTCGTACTCGGTCTCGTCGAGCATCGACTCGAGCTCGTTCTCCCAGTTTTCCCCCATCGGGTGGAACGACTCGTCGTCCGCACTCATCGGGAGAAAACACCTCCAAGACGCGACCGTCCGAACTGGCTGTGACGTGTTCGCACGCGGCTACATACGGTCATTTGTGAGTCCTCTAGGGGGACTCACCACTGTGTAGTTTTGTACCATCACGTCGATTTCCAGCCGACGAGAATAGGGACGAACATGTTCGAGCATACATATTGGCTTGCGTTGATGGGTCGTTACGTCGACGATCGCCCCTCGACGAACTGCTTGACCACTGCCTCCTCTGCCCGATGGAGTGTCTCGCTGCAGGTCGACTTTGCAATGTCGAGATGATCGGCGAGTTCGGTCAGCGTACATTGGCGCGGCGTGTCGTAATAGCCCTGCTCAACCGCGGTTATGACGATATCGAGCTGTCTGTCCGAGAGTCGATGTCGGTCGTAGATTGGCTCTCGTGCGTGTTCGATCCGATACTGGATACCGACGCGCTCGAGTCGGTCGGCGAGAGCGGCGAGTTGGTCTCGTGAGCCGACAACGTCGAGTTCCGCCTCGCCGTCTTCGACGCGGGCTGGCAGCCGAATCGGGAGTTCCGAGGCGTCCGGCGAAAAGAGCACCAGCGGCGCGTTCGTCTCGAAGTGAACCGTCGCTTCGTCGCTGTGGTGTTCGGTAACCACGTGTAGCTCGCGCAACTGGTCATGTGCGTCCATGGCCTCGACGACCGTCGGCACGTCCGGCCCGGTGATCCGGCTGACGACGAACCCGAACTCCGGGCCGGGGACTGCCGCGAGGATTCGAAACGTCGTCTCCGAGTGCGCCCTCGAAAGTTGCGTGATCCACATCGATTCGGGCAGCGTAATCCTGAGCGTTGCTTCCACCATTTACCGGAGAGACGGTTTCGAACGTACGAATATGTTCGGTCCTGTGCTGCCGCATTCGGTTCCCCGGAGTCGGTCGAATGGAACGCGTCCTGATCGGCCGTTTCCCGATACGGTTTATACTCATCGGCCGACACAGACTCCGTATGGACATCTACACGGGTCGCGGCGACGAGGGCCAGACCGATCTCCAGACGATGGATCGCATCTCGAAGGCCAGCCCCCGGATCGAAGCGTACGGAACGGTCGACGAACTCAACGCCTTCCTCGGATCGACGCGTCCGGCGCCGTACGACGATCTGGAAGATCGCCTCCGAGAGATCCAGAACCACCTCCACATCGTACAAGCCGACTTCGCGAACCCCGATCTCGACGCTGAGTGCCCCCGAATCGATCCAGACCACATCTCGCAACTCGAGGACTGGATCGACGAGTACGATTCCGATCTGGAGCCGTTGACCTCCTTTATCCTCCCGAGTGGCGGTGACCTGGGGAGTCGTCTTCATCACGGGCGGACCATCTGCCGGCGCGCAGAGCGTCGTGCCGTCGCACTTTCCAATGAGGCCGATATCAACGACCACGCCGTCACCTACCTGAATCGCCTCTCGGACGCCCTGTTCGTCTTCGCTCGCCTTGCGAATGCGCGTGACGACGTGTCAGAGGAAGAGCCGACGTACTGATCCGCCAGAGGAGGAGTTGACGGACTCATCCCGCCGGGATCCGGAACTGTCGGAGCGGTTTCGAACTCGTCGACGCCGCTCGTATCGAAACGCTTACTCCCGACAGGGCGGTTCGACTTCGTATGAGCGACGACGCCGTGAGCCCCGAGGAGGTCCGCCACGTCGCCGAGTTGGCCCGAATCGATCTGGAGGACGATCAGGTCGATCAGTTCAGCCGGCAGTTCGCAGACATCCTCGAGTACTTCGAGACCCTAGACGAGGTGCCGTCGGTCGATCGCGAGGCCGACCTGACGAACGTGATGCGACCCGACGAGGTCCGCGATTCCTTAGCAAGCGATGACGCGCTTGCGAACGCGACCGAAACCGAGGACGGCTACTTCAAGGGGCCGAACGTCTCCTGACCATGTCTGGCAACATTTTCATCACCGACGAGCGGATCGACGGCGACGGCGACGGCCCCCTCGCGGGGCGGACGGTCGCCGTCAAGGACAACATCTCGACAGCGGGGCTGCGGACGACCTGTGGCTCACAGATGCTCGCCGACTACGTCCCGCCTTACGACGCCACCGTCGTCTCCCGACTCAAGGAGGCAGGAGCGACGATCGCCGGCAAGACGAATATGGACGAGTTCGGGATGGGGACGACCACCGAGACCTCCCACTTCGGCCCGACCGACAACCCCGCTGCGCCGGGCCATGTCCCCGGGGGCTCTTCGGGCGGCTCCGCTGCCGCCGTCGCAGCCGGCGAGGCCGACCTCGCACTCGGCTCCGACACCGGCGGCTCGATCCGCTGTCCGGCTGCCTTCTGTGGCGTCGTCGGCATCAAGCCCACCTACGGGTTGGTCTCGCGATACGGGCTCGTCGCCTACGGCAACAGCTTGGAGCAGATCGGCCCGTTCGCGAACTCCGTCGAGGACGCGGCGGCACTGCTCGACGTCATCGCCGGGCCGGACGAGCGCGACGCGACGACGCGCGAGGCACCCAGTGCCTCGGATAGTCGAGCGGACGACGCCCGGGCCCGCAGCGAGGGCGAAGGCTCCGCGTACGCCGCCGCGGCCGACGGCGACGTCGACGGGCTCACGATCGGCATCCCGACGGAGCTCGTCGAAGGCGCCGACGAGGGCGTCCTCGAGGCGTTCTGGGACGCGATCGACGAACTCGAAGACCGGGGCGCGAAGTACCGCGACGTCTCGCTTCCCTCCGTCGAGCACGCCGTCGAAGCCTACTACGTGATCGCGATGTCGGAAGCCTCCTCGAACCTCGCCCGGTTCGACGGCGTCCGCTACGGCCACGACGCCGAGGCCGACGGCAACTGGAACGAGCGATTCTCACAGACCCGCAAGGAGGGCTTTGGCGACGAGGTCAAGCGCCGCATCCTCCTCGGAACCTACGCCCTCTCGGCGGGTTACCACGACAAGTACTACAAGAAGGCACAGGACGCCCGCGCCTGGGTCAAACAGGACTTCGACGAGGCGCTCTCCGAGGTCGACGTACTCGCCTCGCCGACGATGCCCGTTCCGCCGTTCGAACTCGGCGAGAGTCTTGACGATCCGCTCCAGATGTATCTCGCGGACGCGAACACGGTTCCCGTCAACCTCGCGGATCTCCCCGCTATCTCGGTTCCGATCGGCGAGACCGACGGTCTCCCCGTCGGCCTCCAGTTCGTCGGCCCCGCATTTGGTGAGGAGAGGATTATTCGGGCTGGCAGCGCGCTGGAGTAACTGCCCTCACCTATTCTATCGTTGGTTGCGCGTCGTTTTCAAACCGCGTTCTGAACGGATAGTCCCCATTCGATCACTACGCGTGCGAATGTATCGCCAGATAACCTTCCAGTTGCGACAGATTTTCGTAGGGTCGTGCAAGAAGCACAGTGCAAATCTAGCATAACAGCAATCCCTGAGTGTGGGAATTAGATTCGTTTAACATGGAGGGTGTTTCCCACCGAATTAGCCTCTCTCCAGATCACTGAGACGGATGGTTCTGTCACCGTTCATGGAAACCGCCACAGTTCTAGTACTGGAACGTGACCATTCCTTTCAATCGGGGAGAATTTTCGGTAGTTGGATCCGCAGAAATTGAATGGTGACAACCATGATGAACGGGCCGAGGAATATCCCATACCACCCGAAAATTGCTGGTCCCAGGAGATACGCGAACATGACCATCCCCGTGTGAAAGAGACGTCCGGAAAGGAAGGGCCGGACATACGTCCGGATGATGTTGTCGAAGAGGACTCCCATCACTACGTAGAATATGATCGGGAACCAAATATATGACAAATTTGTTTGGAAGGCTACGACAGTGAGATAAAGAACGATCGACCCATACAGCAGATTCCGACCGAGGAGTGGAATCACTGAAATCAGTCCAGTGACTAAACCGAGAAGTATCGCATGAGGGATTGCGAGACCTGGCGGAGCAACGAGATTCAACACGTTATAGATAAGTGCGGCCACAAGACCGATCACAATAATAGTAAGCGTATATCCAAAATAGACCGAAGCGAGCCCTCGATCAACCGCTTTCAAATATTCGTACACGTTTGACTCCCGCTTTACAATGGTGGATCGAAACCAGGAAGTGATTCTTCGCTCGTCTCGAATCAGGAAAAACGCGAAGATGAATGTGATCAATGCGTTGAATACTTGTCCAGTAAACGTCCCGACGAACCCGATCACCAACGGAGCAAACGTGGCGATGGTTGGATCGCTCCGTAGGGTTTCAATGAACGCGTAGAGTTCATCCTCACTTGTGGGGAGTGTCTCTATATCAAGCCCGGGAAATAGCGTTTCCAGTACCCCTTCGACGTCCGTCGCCTCTATCGCTGCAAGCTCTGCAAGTAGTAAAACGATTAACACCCCCAGAACTGCGACGAATGGCAATATAACCAGACCAAGTGAAAGGAGAGCAGAGAGTCCCGGTGAAACGCCTTGCTGTTGAAGACGTCTGGCAACTGGCCGCATGACGTAGTAAAGGAAGAGTCCAAACACAATCCATCCAAGGTAGGTGTGCAAGGCCACAACGAGGACAAGTGCAAGAGCGAGCGCGAAAACCCACCAGCCGATCGTCTCAGAGGGTCCTCCGCCGTTCGAAGAATCGCTCCATCTCATAAGATACGAAAATCATGGTTTGGATCCACATAAGTAGCGTCAATCTACCAACGGCTAATCGGTCAGCTACGGCTCAAAAGCGGACAGCGTGGCTCAAATGAGTTTGTTCATGCGTATTCGAAACAGAATGGTATTCAATTGATCATGTTTGGAGTGTAATTTCCATCCGGCTCCATAACCAGTTGGATTTATAAAATAATCTTAATATAAGCGTGTGAGAATAAAATACTCTCGTGCTGGATATATCCTCTGCATGTTTTAGGCTAATTCTGACAATTTTGGTAACGGTGATTCAGCACGTGATGAATCCACGGCACGAATCAGTCACGGAGGGCAACTGCTACATACGGATTTAGGATTGGTTGATGTGGATCGAAACAACCCGACAATCACTCCGGAGGTTCAGGCTGAACCATGGGATTGAATCCACCAGTGAAGTTGTTCTTCGGGGTGGTTTCGGTCGAGATGTTCCCCGAGGAGTACTCCAGTTTCGAACTCCTGGCTACAGATATTGCAGTAATAGTGATGATTGCGCCACGGGGTAGACTCTTTCGTGATGTCACCTGGTGCGTGTTCGGTATGTGAACCGTCGTTGCCAAAGATCGACGACCGGATTAGCATAGATAGTCGATCAAAGTGCAGAAATTTCGGATGGTCAACGATGAGTTCAGAAAGGATGGCAAAGGGGATGGCGATTAGAACAACTACGATGACGATGTCGGTAGAAAGCTCTGCATCAGTTGCAATTAGAACCGCCAGAATATCTTCAGTCACTCCAAAAACTATCCCGATTACAAAAAACTCCAACAACCGTTTGAGTCTACCGTGATCCATGAATTGTTATCCGATTGCGATAGCTTACCACGTTCGGTCGGTAATAAGTATCGTGCTGAGTGAGAGCCTATACAGTCGGAACTGAAGTCGGTCAAATTTCTCAAAGTGAGAGATCTGATCGACAGCCACCGCACAGTCTGTACGCTTACGAATTGTCGGATTCTGTTGATTAAATCGGAACGAATGCAATCGCAGTGATGCACTCACATTCTATAGTCAATAGGCGACTTTTCGCAGATCCAAGAGAGATCGATAGTGGATCCGGTAACTGCTCGACCTACACTGACCGCGAGTTTCGCGTAGCTTTCGAATATGCGCTACTGTTTTAATTTGCGTAGCGCTTACGACCGTCTTCGGAAGAATGGACCACCAACGGCTCTTGGACGGTTCGATCGAGAGTGCTGGAAAAGACCGACGCGACTACTCCTGGTAGGCCAGGTTCATGATCCACTGCGAGAAGGCGTCGCTGTTGGGATCGACCTCCTCCTCGCCGATAAACGGCGAGAGCATGTCGCCGGCCATCAGCAGTGTGAAGTCCAGATCACGGGCGGTCGGCGTGATGTAGTAGGTGTTGTGTCCGCCGTAGACCGCGTCCTCGCGGTCGACGAGTTCCTTCTCGACGAGCGATTCGACGATTCGGCTTCCCTTTCTCGAGGAGACGTCGAGTTCCTTCCAGAAGTCGCTCTGGTGGATGCCGCCGGTCTCGCGGACGAGTTCGAGCCCGGCGCGCTCGTCCTCGGATAGTTCGGCTTCGAGGGCTGAGAAACTCATCGGACCCACCTCGCGACCACGGTCGAAACGAGAGACGGCGCTACGCACATACCACAACGACAGTCGGGAAGGCGCTTAAATGTGGCCTTCGCGGTCGATGGAGACCGGTTCGTAGGGAGTCGAACACGGCGCCCCGTCCGCGAACAGGTACCGATCTTCGGACCCGAGTGCGAGCAACGACGACGACCGGGTGCCGAACCCGTCGCCGTGAACGCAGGCGCCGTACTCGTGGTCGCCGAGGACCGACCGAGCCCGGTCGAGCCACGACGTGAGGTCTTCGACTGGTTCGGGCTCGAGTTCGGCCCGAATCGCGCCGGCGCTGTCGGCCTGCAGTCGGGCGGCTTCCACTCGCGACCGTGGCACGTCGACTGCGTCGTCGACGGCGACATTGACCACCACGTGGACGCCCGGGTCGAAGGCGATTCGTTCGAGGTCACCGTCCCAGGTGTAGCAGACGGCCGTCTCTGCGTCGGCCACGACGAGACTGAACCCGTCGTACTCGTCGCGCTCGACAGCGGCTTCGATCCGATCGGCGGCTACCGCTGCGGTCGGCGCCGCGAGCGCATCACCGACGAGCAGCCCGCGGGAGCGCTCGCTCCCGAGATCGGCGTCGGTCCACCGGTTGGTGATCCCGGCGAAGACGCCATGCTCATTGTACCCGATCCAGGTGCCTCCGGCCTCGGTGTCGCGGGGGGCGATAACGAGAGGGGCTTCGCGATAGACGGCCGGCCGGGTCGACGGCCTGCCGACGGCCTCGTCGCGGTTGGCCGCGACGGCAACCGGTGCGTCGGCGAACACCTGCCAGGCGAGAACGAGGGTGCACACGGTCTCCAATTGAGTCGCGAGTGGCTTAACTCGTCTCCTGGGGTTCCACTCCGTCGTACTCGAGACGCTTTCGGACCGCTTCCCGGTCGACGGTCCCCGACGGCGTCCGGGGGAGCTCTTCGGTGTATCCGACCGTCTTTGGCCGTTTGAAACCGGCAAGACGATCCTCACAGTGGTCGAAAACCGACTCCAGAGACGGACATGGCGTCGCGTCCTCAGCCCCATCCGCGTTCCGCATTTTGGTTCCGGACGCAGGCACCACCAGCGCGGCGACGCGCTCACCCCATTCGGGATCTGGGAGGCCGACAACGGCCGCGGTGCGAATCTCGGGGTGGCTCTCGAGGGCGGCTGTCACCTCCTCGGGATCGACGTTCTCGCCGCCGGTGACGATCCGGTCGCTTCGCCGGCCCGTAATTCGGAGTCGACCGTCCACGTCACGAGAGCCGAGGTCGCCGGTCCGGAGGCCGTTCTCGCAGAACGCCGTCGCCGTCGTCTCCGCGTCGAGGTAGCCGGGAGAAACTGTCGGCCCGGAGACGACGATCTCGCCAGTCTCGCCGGACCCGAGTGGCTCGCCCGTCGCGTCGACGATCGTCACCTCGGTTCCGAGGAGTGGCTGGCCGACGGTTTCGGGGTGGTCGCGGACCTCGTCGGGCGTCGCAGTCGCGACCTGGGAGGCGGTCTCGGTCATCCCGTAGGTCGGATAGACCGGTACGCCCGCGTCCAGACACCGCTCTATCAGCGCTTCGGACGCGGGTGCGCCCCCGAGCAGTACGAACCGCAGCGACTTCGAGGGCGTCCACCCCGCGTCGAGCAGCCGCTTACACATCGTCGGCACGAGCGAGACGCCTGTGATTTCGTGCTCCGCGAGGATGTCGGCGGTCGCCCGCGGCTCGAACGAGCGCTGGATCACGAGGGTGGTGCCGTACAACGTCGTCCGGATGAGGGGCGCGAGTCCGCCCATGTGGTACATCGGGAGCGCACAGAGCCATCGATCGGCTGGGCAGACGCCGAGTCGGAACGCCGAGGCGGTCGCGCTCGCGACGAGGTTTCCGACCGTGAGCCGGACGCCTTTCGGTCGGCCCGACGTGCCAGAGGTAAACGAGAGGAGGAACGTCTCGTCGCGCTCTCTGGGGACCGGCTCGATCGCTGGCGGCTCGTCGGTCATCGGTTCGTCAGCCGTCAGTTCGTCGCCAGCTTCGCCGTCCGGAACGAGGTCGTCGATCTCTCGGACGGGGACGTCCGCGATCGCCGCAGCCGCCGACGTCGTCGCCGACTCGCAGACGATCAGGTCGGGATCGATCCGCTCGCCGACCGCCGAGAGTTCGCTTCCCGTCTCGCGGGTCGAGCACGGTGCGAGCACTGCGCCCGTCCGCATCGCGGCGAAAACGAGTCCCGCGAACGCCGGCCGGGTGCCGACGACGGTCGCGATCCGATCGCCCCGGAAGACCCCAAGGTTCCGGACCATCCCGTCGACGTACCGGTCGAACTCCCAGTAGCTCCACTCCCGGCCTGTTTCGACGTCGACGACGGCGGTTCGCTCCGGCGTCGCCTCTCGCCGGTGGCGCAGCAGGTCCCTTGTCGGCCAGTCGACT
Organism: Halobacteria archaeon AArc-dxtr1; assembly: GCA_025517425.1. Classification (NCBI taxonomy): domain Archaea; kingdom Methanobacteriati; phylum Methanobacteriota; class Halobacteria; species Halobacteria archaeon AArc-dxtr1. Next base: position 377,772 of record JAOPJY010000001.1, read on the forward strand.
GGCGCGTCCATCACTCCTCCCAGAGGTCCGAAACCCCAAGACCCTTCGCCTGCGGAACGACCGCCGCGCCGTTCTCGAACAACACCGGGTCGCGCGCGAGATCGGTCGCGAGCCGGTCGCCGGTCGCCAGCCCGCAGGCGGGCACGTCCGGGATCGCGGCGGCGAGATGCACCGCGCCCGTCCTGGCGGCGACCGCGTCGATCGTCGTCGTCACGATCGTCTTTACCCCGAGCTGGCTGGTCCAGATCGCGATATCTCGCGCGCGATCGACGCCGCCAAGTGCCATTGGTTTCAGGACGAGCGCGTCGGCCGCCCCCGAGCCGATGATCGCGTCGACGCCGTGCTCGTGGACGCCCTCGTCGAGGGCGATGTCGACGCCCTGATCGCGCAACGCGGCGTGGCCCTCGAGTTCGTCGGCCGGCAGCGGCTGCTCGAGCAGCGCGAGATCGTGCTCGGCGAACCCGGAAACGGCCTGCCGGGCCTGTTCATCGCTCCAGGCACCGTTGGCGTCTGCTCGCAGTTCGATCTCGGGGCCGACCGCCTCTCGCACGCGACGGATCCGCTCTACGTCCGCCTCGACGGCGCGCTGGCCAACCTTCAGCTTGCAACACCGAAAGCCGCGCTCGACGGCCCGCTTGGCGGCCGCGACGGTCTCGTCGGGTCCGCCATCGCCAAGCGTTGCGTTGGCCGGGACGCGGGCGACCATCGATTCGGCGCCGAGGTGGCGATACAGCGGCGTCGAGGCGCGCGTCGACCGCAGGTCGGCGAGCGCAAGCGTCACCGCGTGGCGGGTCGCCGGGATATCGTCGACGGCCTCGACCGCGGCGAACGCGCCCTCATCGATCGCTGTAGTGGCCCGCTCGAGGGCGCGCTCGCAGTCGGCGAGCGGTTCGGTCCAGCCCGGAAGCGGGGCTGCCTCGCCATAGCCGACGGTTTCACCGTCGTCGATCCTGACGAGAAAGCCCTCCCGGCGATCGATCTTCCCGGCGGCGGTCTCGAGGGGATCGGACAACTCGAGTGAGAACTCCCGGTACGCGAGGTTCAGGTCGCGCTCGTGATCTGGATCGTAGGTTTCAGTCACGCAAGCACCACCCCGGCGGCGAACAGCGCAGCGTAGAGTGCGAGCAGCTTTCCGGTCGCCTCGAGGGCGGGGTTCAGCGCCTTCCCGTCGGTCCGCGCCAAGACGGGTCGGGCGACGACCGCGGCGAAGGGGAGCGTCACCAGGGGGGCGAGCACCGCCGGCCCGAAGCCGGCCGCGAGCCAGAACCAGACCGGAACGAGGTACGCGAGCGCGAGCAGCCCGACGTACTGGAGTCGGCTGGCGCGGTAGCCAAGACGCACCGCGAGCGTCCGCTTGCCCGTCTCACGGTCCGTCTCCAGATCGCGGACGTTGTTGACGACCAGAATCGCGGTCGCGAGCGCCCCGATGGGGAGGCTCGCGACGAACGCCTCGATCGGGATGGTTCCCGGAGGAATCGTCGTCGTCAGGGGTTCGGCGAGCGTCGCGGCCGCCTGCACGTAGACGGTCCCCATCACGGCGACGACCCCGAAGAAGACGAAGACGAAGACGTCGCCGAGTCCGTGGTAGCCGAGGGGGTAGGGGCCACCGGTGTACGCCCAGCCACAGAGAACGCTCACGAGTCCGATCGCGAGGATCGGGAGGCCGCCGACGTAGACGAGGTAGGTGCCCGAAAGGATCGCCAGCCCGAAGGTGACGACCGTTGCGAGCTTGACTCGTTCGGGCGGAATCAGTCCCGCCTGGGTCACTCGCGTGAAGCCATCTCGGTCGTCCGTGTCCGCGCCGCGGACGGCGTCGTAGTAGTCGTTCGCGAAGTTGGTGCCGACCTGGATCAGGGCCGCGCCGACGAACGCGAGAAGCGCCGGTACGGGTGCGAACACGCCCTCGTGGACGGCGATCGCCGTTCCGACGAGGACCGGCGCGGCGGCCGCCGGCAGCGTCTGCGGGCGGGCGGCCATCACCCAGGCTCTGGTCCGCGAGACCGTGGCCGTACTCATTGGTCTCGTCTCCGACACGCGGGAGTGTCAACGTTGGCATTGCGGAGCGGAACGGTCCGGTTGACTGACCGCCGGATCTCGTTCCGATCAGCAGTGCCGTGGACGTCGTTCCGGTCAGTAGTGCCCGGGTCCCTCTTGATCAGTAGTGCCAGGGGAAGTCATCGAAGTCGGGATCACGGCCCTCGAGGAAGGCGTCTCGGCCCTCCGCGGCCTCGTCGGTCATGTAGCCGAGCCGAGTCGCCTCGCCGGCGAACACCTGCTGTCCGACCATGCCGTCGTCGGCCATGTTGAAGCCGTACTTCAGCATCCGCATCGCCGTCGGGCTCTTCGCGTTGATCCGTTCGCCCCATTCGAGGGCCGTCTCTTCGAGTTCCTCGTGGGGGACGGCCTCGTTGACCATCCCCATCTCGGCTGCCTCCGCGGCGGAGTAGGTCTTTCCGAGGAAGAACACCTCGCGGGCTTTCTTCTGGCCGATCTGTTTGGCGAGGTACGCCGAGCCGAAGCCGGCGTCGTAGCTCGCGACGTCCGGGTCGGTCTGGAGGAACTTTGCGTGCTCGTCGCTCGCGAGCGTGAGGTCACAGACGACGTGCAGCGAGTGGCCGCCGCCGACGGCCCAGCCGGGGACGGCGCAGACGACGATCTTCGGGAGGTGGCGGATCTGGCGTTGCACGTCGAGGATGTGGAGGCGTCCGGGCCCAGGGGCGGAATCGGTGCGTTCCTCGGCGTCGGCCGCTCCGTGATCGGTGTTCTCCTCTGCGTACTGGTACCCGTCTTCGCCCCGGATCGACTGGTCACCGCCGGCACAGAACGCCCAGCCCCCGTCCTTCGGGGAGGGGCCGTTCCCGGTCAACAGGACGCAGCCGACGTCGGTCTGGCGCTTGGCGTGGCTCAACGCTTCGGAGAGTTCGTCGACAGTTTCTGGCCGGAAGGCGTTGCGGACCGCGGGTCGGTCGAACGCGATCCGCAGCGTTCCCGAGTCCACGGCACGATGGTAGGTCAGGTCACGAAAGTCGAAGCCTTCGACCGGCTCCCACCGGTCCTCGTCGAAGAGTGCCGAAACCATACCTGAGATCCGGACCTGAAACGCAAATAGCTTCCCGTCGTCTGACTCCGTTCGGCGACCGGGGCCCGTCTTCGCCTGTTGTTCCAGCCGAGACAACACGCACGCCACACTTCCCAAACTCTAAACATATATATATATATATATATATATACGGCCTCTCGACGAACGACCGGCCGTGTCCACGAGAACGAGGGGTGCAGCGCGCTGCACTGAGTGTGGTCGGGCGCTCGCCGTCTGGCGATCGTCGGAGGGACAAACCGTCCCGATCGGGAGCGTCGATGGCTGTCCGTGCGGGGGAACACAGTTCCAAATGCTGTGAACGGGTGACCGTCTCCGGGCCCGCTTTTTTGGTGCTGTCGGACGTATCTTGCCTGTGTCCCAGACCGCCGAAGCGGTCAACGCGATGGAGTCACTCGGTCTGACGGAGTACGAATCTCGATGCTTCGTCGCACTGACACGGCTGTCGAAGGGGACGGCGAAGGAAGTCGGCCGGGTGGCCGACGTCCCGCGCTCGCGCGTCTACGACACCGTCAAGCGCCTCGAAGAGCGGGGTCTCGTCGAGGTGCAGCGGTCGGAACCCCAGGAGTACAAGGCCGTGCCGATCGACATGGCGACCCGGCGCATCCGCGAGGACTACGACTCCCGGGTCAACGCCGCCGAAAACGCACTCCAACAGGTCGAAGAACCCGAATCGAAAGACGACGAGGGAATGTGGGCGATCACCCAGCCCGATCACGTCGCCGACCGTATCGTGACGTTCGTCGACGACGCCGAGGAGACGATCCACTACCTCCTGGCCGACGAGGAGGTCGTCGAACAGCGGACCCTCGACGCCGTCCGGCGTGCGACCGACCGCGACGTCGACGTGGTCGTCGAAGTACCCAGCGACGACCTCTGTGATCGGGTCGAGCGCGGTGTTCCGGACGCGAAGATCGTCGTGGAGTCGGATCTTGGGGCGACAAACCCGGTCTACTCCGAGTGGCCGGGACAGCTCCTGATGGTCGACAAGGGGGCGATTGTCGCGGCGGGGCTCAAAGAGAGCGGCCTCCCTGACGTGACCCAGCAGATGGCGATGTGGACGTACGGACACGACCACGGATTTGCCGCGTGGCTGCGCGAACTGCTCGACGATCGGCTCGGGCGCACGGACGCCGGCGCCTGACGACCGTCTGTGCCTCGAAGCAGGCGTTGCTGGTCGATTTTGCAACCGACCGTGCCAACCCCTCAGACGTTGTTACTGCCGTAACAACTCCGGTGTTACCCCTCTTGGATTCACACAATCGTTTTTTCAGACTCTTTCTGAGTGACGGTCGAAGGCGATGGGGAATACCGACGGCGGGTCTCGGATCATTGGTGCCTGTACAGCGTGTGGATCGATGTATGCGGCAGTCGAACTCTCAGGCGGAGGCGTGCTCCCGATCGGCAGCCGGGACGGCTGTACGTCCTGTGGTGGGACGGAGTTCGTCGCCCTCTCGGAACTCTCGATCGACGACGACTCCGACTAAGTTCCCGTCTCGAAGCACGCCGAGATGGACACGCGTTTCTGCTTCCGTTCGTTTCACGCTGAGACGGACGACCGTTCGGACCCATCTCCAGGCGACCTCCGTCCCTACTGGCTGGTGCCGTCACGGATAGCCGATCGGACCGAGTCGGCGAGGCGCTCTCGGCGACGGTGGCTCGTTTCGGCGTCGAACTCGACGACGAGCACCTGCGTCCCCGGTGTGGCCAGGGACGTCCGGTAGGCATCTGTGAACGACGCCGGCTCGACGCGTTCACAGTCGAGACCGTAGCTCGCCGCCAGCGAGGCGAGATTGATCCCGTGGGGCGTTTTGAACTGCTCGGTAAAAGGCGGATCGTGGTCCTCGATCGGCAGCATATGGAAGATACCGCCGCCGTCGTTGTCGAGTACCACGATGGTCGCGTCCACCCCACAGCGCTCGACGGCGAGCAAGCCGTTTGCGTCGTGGCAGAACGCCAGATCGCCGGTCACCAGTACGAGCGGCTCGTCCGTCGCGCTACCGGCGCCAAGCGCCGTGCTCGCGATGCCGTCGATGCCGCTCGCGCCCCGGTTCCCGAGCGCCGACAGCGACGCCTGGCGCGGTCTGGCGAACCGGTCTGCGTCTCGGATCGGCATGCTGTTCGAGACGAAGATTGTACTCGGGTCGGGCGCCTCGGCGAACACCCTCGACAGGATCGCCCCTTCGAAGGAATCGCCGTCACCGCCTTCCAGCGCTCGGTCGAGCTGGCCCCAGTGTACGTGCTCGGCCGTCTCGAACGCTTCGAGCCACGACGAGCGCTCGCTCGACGCAGCGACGTCCCCACCTGTTTCGACTCGTTCGGCCAGTGACGCCAGTGTGGGACCCGGCTCGGCGGCACACAGGTCTGTCGCGGTGAACGTCGCCTCTCGCCACTCGCCAGCGGGGTCGAGAAGGAACTGGCGCGCCCCCGACGCCGCGAGGTACTCGCGCAGTCGTTTCGAGGTGGGCGACGCGCCGATCCGGACGACCACGTCGGGTTTTGGGAGCGCGTCGACGTAGCCGTCGTAGCCGCCACAGACGAGCGCTCGATCGACGTGCGGACCGAACCGACACGCAGAGAGTGGATCGGCTAGAATCGGCGCCCCGACGGCGTCTGCGAGTCTCGCAGTCGCGTTCGGACCGGCGGCCAACGCGTCGTAGTCTGACGAATCGGTTGGCGTGTTCCCGATCGACGTCGGGTCGGCCGGGCCGGCGACTAGCAGGGGTCGATCAGCGGTCTCGAGCGCCGTTGCGATGGCTTCTACGCGCTCCTCATCGGCGGTCGCCGTTCCCGCACTCGTCCGAACGAAGGGGCCGTCTCGCCCGCGTGCAGCGACCGTCTCGAGCAGCGAGTCCGGCACGTCACCCGACACCGGTGTGGGCTCGAGGGGCTTTCGGAACGGACAGTTGAGGTGGACTGGTCCCGCAGGCGTCCCGATCGTCTTCGAGAGCGCCCGGGCGACTGAGACTCGGAGAGAGCGAAGCGTCCGGGCCTCGGGCTCGGGTACCGGAAGCTCCGCGTACCACCGGACGGCGTCGCCGTAGAGCTTTGCCTGATCGACCGTCTGGTTGGCGCCGCTGTCCCGCAGTTCAGGGGGTCGGTCCGCGGTCAGCGCGAGCAGCGGGACGCGACCCTGATTCGCCTCGACGATTGCAGGGTGGAGGTTCGCGGCCGCGGTTCCGGACGTGCAGACGACCGCCGTCGGCTCGCCCGTGCGCCGAGCACGACCGAGAGCGAAAAATGCCGCCGATCGCTCGTCAATGTGTGAGTAGACAGTTATATCCGGGTGATCGGCAAACGCCACCGTCAGCGGCGTCGATCGACTTCCGGGAGCGATACAGACCGCTTCGAGCCCGCCCGCGGCGAGTTCGTCGACGATCGCACGTCCCCACAGCGTCGCCCGGTTTGGCACCTCGGGGGTCATCTGAGCTCCCCGAGGATCGGATCGAATTTGAGCGTGACTTCGGCCCACTCCTCCTCGGGGGCGCTGTCGGCAACGATTCCGTTACCGGCGAACAGCGTGACGGTTCCGTCCCCGACCAGTCCCGACCGGAGCGCAACGGCGAACTCGCCGTCGCCGGCCGCGTCGAACCAGCCGACGGGTGCGGCGTACCAGCCCCGGTCGAACGACTCAGTCGAGCGAATCGTCTCGCGGGCGGCCCCAGGTGGCACGCCGCCGACGGCGGGCGTCGGGTGGAGGCTCTCGACGGTGTCGAGAACGTGGCGGTCGGTTTCGAGACGCGCCTCGATCGGCGTCTGGAGGTGCTGGATGTTCGCCAGCCGACGGATCGTCCGCTCGCCGACCGACAGCGTCGCGGCGGCCCCAGATAGCTGGTCACGGATGGCGTCGACGACTAACTCGTGCTCGTGGCGGAGCTTCTCGCTGTCGCGCATCTCGTCTGCCAGCGCCTCGTCTTCCTCGGTCGTCTCGCCTCTCGCGATCGAGCCGGCGAGGGCCTCCGTTTCGATGTGGTTGCCCCGCTGGCTGACGAGCCGTTCGGGCGACGCCCCGAAGAACGGCCCGGCCTCGTCGTAGTCGATCGCGAACCGGTAGCAACCCGGATACCGGCGGCGCAATCGCTCTAGGGTCGCCGGGACGTCGATCGGTTCGGCCAGCGACACCGACAGCGACTGGGCCAGTACGACCTTGGTCAACTCACCAGCGCCGATCCGGTCGACGGTCGCCTCAACGTTCTCGATCCACGCCGCTTTCGTCGTCGTCCAGGTCGTCGATTCGATGCCGGGGCTATCCCCGCTGGGTCGCATCGCGGGCAGCTCCTCGATTCGCGTCTTCCACTCCGAACGCGTCTGCTCTGCTGCGGCCTCACCCTCGGCGGTCGCGGTAAGCCAGCAGCCCCGATCGCTGCGTGTCACCTGTACCCGCGGGATGACGAACGAGGCCGCGCCGAACCCCTGCCAGATGCCCGTCGGGACGTGGTCCTCGTGGAACGCGAAGCCCCCGAACGCTCGCGGTCTGGCGACTGCTGGGCCCTCGTACTCGAGCCCGTCGAATGCACGTTCGGCCTGGGAACGAATCTGCGAAAATCGGTCGCCGTCCGTCGCTTCGAACCGCGCCGCGACGCCACAGCCGACGACTTCGAGACCGTCAGGGGTTGCCCACTGGACTCGCGGTGCGTGGTCGGTGTCGACGATCGCGCCGAAGGAAACGTCCTCGAGGGCACAGCTTCGACTGTGGAGATCGGCTCCCCGCCGGCCACCGACCTCCGTGAGTTCCCGCCCGCCCGACGGTCGATTCATCGACGAATGGTCAGGACCGCCGCGCCTTCAGCCTAACTATCTCGCCGCCCGTGTGGCTGCTGTCACGCATTCCCGACCACTCTTGTTCGGCCGTTGGTAATCCGGCGATCGAACTACGGTTCGGACCGAGTCATGCGCTGTCTCGGCACCGCTTTTTCGCAACGTAACACCACATTCACCGGACGGCAGCCCCGTTCTAACGGTCCGAAACGGTTGTCCCGTCGATCCAATCCAGCTATACCGATCGAAACCCTCGCCACGGCTTAGTACGCGCCCGCCGACCGCAAGTATTGCATGGCATCGAAACAGCAGATGACTGAACGGGAGATATCCGATGAGGCTGCACAGGAAGTTGGCGAGCAGGCGATGGGTCCGGCAGCGGTTGCGGCAGCCGCGTCGGTCGGCCTGGCATGGTACTACTTCTTCCTTCGCGGGGACCGCCAGCGGGGACTGTTTGTCGGGCTCTGGCCGCCGACGATCCTCGCATTCGCGAGTTACTTCAATCAGCGAAAGATGCGCCGGCAGCTCGATACGATCACCCAGCCTGGCACCACCCTGAAGAACGCGTTCGACTCCATGATGGGAAACCGCTAACCGCGGGCGCCGTCAACTCGGACGACCGTCGTACTGCATAAACGGATCCCGTTGATCCGGCAAGTCACCTTTCAGCCCCGAAAACAATTCTTTCCCCTCGAGATAGAATCCCCGTCAGAGCTAAATACCCCCTCGCCGAAACGCGAATCAGATGCCGAAAGTAGAGATCACGATACCCGAGCACCTCGAGATGCAGATCGCCCAGATGGTCGAGCGTGGGGAGTTCGTCAACCGGGAGGAGGCGATCGAAGACCTCCTCTCGACCGGTATCAAAGCCTACAAAACGAGCGGACCGATGGACGACGACGAACCGGGCGGACTGGAGGACGACGGAATGATGGGCCACGACGACGAGTACGTCTTCTGAGAACGACGAGTGCGGCTTTTCACTCCATTCTAGAGCGCGAACAGCGGGACGCCGAACGCGAGCACCGATCCGACGAGGAGAACGACGACTCCGACGGCAACGTCGCGACCCGTAAACTCGCTCATCGGCGCTGTCGTTCGCTCCGCAGAGCGGTCGTGCCCGACGTCCGCGCCGGTATCCGGTCCAGTTACGTCTTCGACGTCGTCTGCCATGTGTTCGACTCGTCGGGTCGATTACTTAACTGCTCTGGCCAAGCCCGAACGCGAATCGCGCCGCCGTCGAAACCGTCAAACACCGGTCGCTCTAAAGACGCCACATGCTCACCAAACGGATTATTCCCTGTATCGACGTCGATCTCGACGAGGACGGGAATCCGGCGGTCTACACCGGCGTCCACTTCGAGGATCTGAAATACACGGGCGACCCGGTTGAGATGGCCAAAGCGTACAACGAATCGGGCGCCGACGAGTTCGTCTTCCTCGACATCACCGCCTCCGCCGAGGGCCGAGAGACGATGCTCGACGTCGTTTCGCGCGTTGCCGACGAGGTGTTCATCCCGCTTACCGTCGGCGGGGGTATCCGAACGACCGAAGACATCAAGGAGACACTCCGCGCAGGCGCGGACAAGGTCTCGATCACCACCGGCGCGCTCGAACGTCCCCAGCTGGTCAACGAGGGCGCCGCAGCCTTTGGCAGCCAGTGTATCGTCATCAGCGTCGACGCCCGGCGTCGGTTCGACGAGGGGGGTGAACACTACGTCGAGGTAGATGGCGAGTCCTGCTGGTTCGAGTGTACGAAAAAGGGTGGTCGCGAGGGAACCGGTATCGACGTCCTCGAGTGGGCGGCCGAAGCCGAATCCCGTGGCGCTGGCGAACTATTCGTCAACTCGATCGACAAGGACGGAACGAAAGACGGCTACGATATCCCTCTGACGAAGGCGGTCTGTGATGTCGTTGACACGCCGGTGATCGCCTCCTCTGGGTGTGGCGGCCCCGAGCACATGCACGAAGTATTCACCGACGCGGGTGCCGACGCCGGTCTCGCCGCCTCGATTTTCCACTTCGACGAGTACTCTGTTGCTGAGGTAAAAAAGGATCTCGACGAGCGTGGCGTTCCGGTTCGGCGATAACGACGGCCGCTGGTTATCTTCTACGAGAGTCCGTCTCAATCTGAGGTTGGGCAGATTTGAACCACGATGGTTCGCGTTGCGTCACCCCCTGGTTCAAACTTCCAAATGTCATGATTTCGTCGCTCGCGAATTTGCTCGCGACAGAAGTAGTGGGTTGGGGCAGATTTGAACTGCCGACTTCCTCCGTGTGAAGGAGGTATCATAACCGGACTAGATCACCAACCCGCAGCCGTTGCTATCCCGGCGTTGGACTTAAGACTTCCTTTCAGTCGTGGATGAGGGTGTTCGGAACGCTGGCTGCTATGCTCCACTCCCCATCCCTTGAATTTCATATTGCAGCATGTGATTTACCAGGGTGGGGTGCTTCGCGCCAACCAGTACGTTAAATGTGATCCGGTCCCTGCTCACCAGTATGGCTCAGGAACTCGAACACGAGTGTCCCGACTGCGGTGTGAAGACGTTCTATCGCGCCGCGAGCACGACCCTCCACCTCGGCGAGAAGGTCAAGTGGCACTGTCCGGACTGTGAGTACGGTTTCGTTCAGATCAACGGCATCGATTCGAGCGCCGCATAGTCACGCAGCCGACGAGACGACTCGAGACGGCGCCAAAGATCCAGAAACCGGCCCGGAACTTGTCATACTCACCGCTCTTTTGTCGGTGTGCACTTCGTTCATAGCTCGGCATGGGGCGTAACGGACGCTGATTCTCGAAGGTGGGTGACGACTTCGCCGAGCCTTCCGAACCTCGACACTTGTTTTGAGCGTTCGCTCGACCGTGGTCGTCTCTACTCCTGAATTTCGAAGTGGGTCTGGAGCAGTTGCTACTCCAAACCGACGCTACGACGATCAATAAACCAATATCTGCGATACATAATCTCGACGAAGAGTACCAGCACGTCGACACTGCTGGCGCTCGTCGGTTGAGAAGCAGTACAGAACAAGACCCGAGAACTGCGTTACTCGACGAAGCGATACTTTCGCTCGCCCATCCGACCCCAGCCGTCGAAGACGAACTCGCTACTGGGTGCCGTCAATGGTTCGATATCCACGTCCATCTCGTGGTTGTGTACGTCGTGGATCATCTCGTAGTCCGCCCAGGAGAGATCGTAGCGCGCGTTGAGTTGCTCGTCGACGTTGAGTGCTGCAAGCTCGTCCTCCCACCCATCCTGGACGACCTCGGTGTGGATCTCCGCCTGTGCACCGCTACCGTACGAGCCGACCGCGAGCGTGTCTCCGGACAGGTCCTCGCCGGCGTCGAACGCGCTCTTGAGCGCGCTGACGCGGGCGACGTGAACCGAGCCCGTGTACCAGTTCCCGACCTCTCGGGAGATCGTGAGCGTCGGTTCGACCGTCTGGGCGTACCAGTCCTGATACCGTTCGGTCCGCTTCAAGGCGTCCATGTACTCTCGGAGCGCTTCGTGGTAAGCGTCTTCGCCATCAAATGCCTCCGAGCGCGGCTGGCGGCCAATCTCCTCGGCGAGTACGTCCTCGATCGCCGTATCGCGGGTGATGTGTCGGTACGCGAGCAGAGCCGCCTTCCGGACCATTCCCGGGAAGGGCGTATGGAATGGGACGAATCGGACGTCGTCGGGGTGGACGTCACCTGCGATCGTCTCGTAATCCTCAAGTGCTTCGCGCATGCGTGCGAGGTACACCTGCACCGAGCGTTTGCCGTCGACCGAGGGGAACTGCTGGTTTGGTTTTAAGAAGTCGGTCTCGTCGGCCGAACCGTAGCCCTGCTCTGTCGAGAGCGAGACGAGGTCGGGATCCTCGTCGATGAGCATCGCGACGGCGCCCGCGCCCTGGGTCGCCTCCCCGGCGTCTCCCCGGGCGTACAGTGCTGTGTCACTCGCGATGACCAGCGCCGCTCGCCCGCGGTTGCGGCCCGCGCGGATCCAGTTGTAGGCATCGTCTAAACTCTGCGTGCCGGCGATACAGGCGAACTTTCGCTCACCTTTGTTGGCATGATGGAAGTCGCCCTCAAAAACGGTCTCCAGACAGCCTGCGACGTACGTCGAAACCGGCTTCGAGTTGTCGAAGGAACTCTCAGTGGCAACGTCGATTCTGCCAATATCGTCGGGTTCGAGCCCCTTTCGATCCATCAGCCGGTAGGCAGCATTGGCCCCCATCGTGACGATGTCCTCGTAGCTATCAGGGAACGAGCTGGCGTTCAGCCCGAGCCCCTTCGTGTACTTTTCGGGGTCCTCGCCCTTCTCGGGTGCAAACGTCCCGGGTAAGTCCAGCTTGAGGTTCCCGGTCCAGATTTCGACGGCGTCGATACCGACCGTAGACATACCTGTCTAGTGTGGGTGTGGCTACAAGGGCGTGTCGTTCGATTGTTCGACGATCGACGAACTCACTGGGCAACCAGCTGGCTGTGAACTGATCGGGCGACTACTGAGATGTGAGGAAAACGGAAACCGCTGCTCGGCCACCTTCTCAGTCTTCTTCTTCGACGACTTCCGGGTCACTCATCGCACTCTGGAGGCTGTCGAGTCCGTTGACCCACTCGGTGACCAGTCCGTACTCGAGCTCTTCGGCCAGCGCCATGTCGAGTTCCTCACCGTCGACGATGAGCGTGCCGGCCTGTGCGGCGTAGCCGAGGGCTGCGTCTAAGTCCTCTTCGACCTCGGCGTCTGCGGCTGCCCGGACGTAGTCGTCGACGCTTCCCTCTTCGGCCGGTCCGTTGGCGACGTACTCCTCCGCTGCAAAGAACACACAGACGAGGCTCGTCTGAACACCGTCGACGAGGATGAGCTTCTCCTCGTCCTCGATGTCGACCTCCGAGAGGACGATCTCGCGAACCTCGCCGATCTCTGAGAGGGCAGCCTCCTCGTCTAGCTCTCCGTCGTCGTAGGCAGCGACGATCTTGGCGATGGCGATCGCGGTGTCGTCCTGTAGGTTCAACAGCAAGCGCGCCGAAGACTCGTCTTCCGGATCGATCTCTTCGTCTTTGATGCGACCGATCCAGTTTTGCCAGCGTTCGGCCGAGTAGAACTCTGTCGGGGGATTGCTCATACAGACACCTACACCGGCCGCTTGAAATGCCTTTCTCTACTCTGCGAACGCGGTACGGCCTGACAACGGCGCGATCGCCACTCTTGCAGGCGATTATGTGCGTTCGAGCGTCGCCACCGTGTCGATTCCGTACACCTGCCGGGGTGTCTCCACGTGGGCGACGCTGACCGCGTCCTCGAACCCCGATTCGAGCAGCCACGAGACGCGGCGTGGCACCGTCTTCGGACCCAACACTGCGCCTGGCCGATCCGGATCGTCGACGAAATCGGTTTCCATCAGGAACGGCTTGCCGCGCTCGGCGGCGACTTCGAGACGGTCTTTCTCGCTCATCACGCTCGGCGTCGGCCCCGCGAGCCGTCCCGCAGCGTAGTGCTTTACCACCTTGTGGGCGGGGACCCCTGCCTCCTCGGCCCAGTCGGTGACCTCTCGGAGATCCTCGCTCGCTTCCGTATGGAGTTGGACGGCACAGTCGCGATCACCCGCGAGATCGAACGCGTGGCGCATGACCGCGTTCGAGGCCTCCCAGACGGCGTCCTCGACCTCGTAGTGCGGACGGCCGGATTTCAGCGCAAGCGCCTCGCCACGGTCGACGTACTCCGCCGCGACGTCGAGACCCCCCTGCATGATCGCCCGCGCTTCCGCAGGGGAGTACCCGCGGTCGATCAGCTGTGAGATCAACCCGGGATGGACACCGAGGACCGGCCACGCGCGACCCGGAAGGACCTCCGACGCTGCCGAAACGATCTCGACGGTCCGCTCGAAGACCGGACGGAAGTCTTCCCCTGCGTCGGCCTCGACGCCGAGGTACCACGAGGGTTTGTTCACCACCAGCAGGTGGGTGCCGCCGAGTCGAACGAAGTCCTCGACGGCGTCCAGCCCACGACCGTGGTCCGGATCGAGGTGCATGTGGTTGTCGAGTACCGGCATCTCGTCGTCTTCCATACCCAGCTGTGTGAACGCTGCAGATGAAAATGCCTCGGCTTTGATCGCCCTCTCGTCCAGACGGCCCGCCCGGCAGCACTCGCACGTGGGGCCGTTACTGCTCGAGAGTCACGGCGTCGTCTGCGGCGTTTCGAAGCGCGTCCGAGCGCCCGTGGCTGCCCGGCGCAATCGCGACAGTCCCGATCCCGAGGGTGCCAGCGTACTCGAGGACGGGTTTGAAGTCCGTATCTCGGGAACCGATCACCAGCCGGTCGATGGATCGCTCAGCACAGAGCGCCGTCGCGTCGACCGCGAGTTTGACGTCGACGTCACCGCTAGTGACGACGACTTCGAATCCTCGTGCCTCCGCCGCCTGGATGAGTCCGGGCGTCGCGTGTTCATCCAGATAGAGACGCGTTACGCCGACCCGACCGTACTCACCGGCAGCGACCCGCAGATCGTCCAGATCGACGTCGAACTCGTCCCGGAGGACGTTCGGTCCGTCGACGAACAGTCCGACTGTTGGCTCCGTTGAGCCGCTGGCTGGAGAATCGGTGAGCCGATCGCGCAGGTGTTCGAGGACGGACATGCGTTTTCGCGACCGTACTCGGGGGGACGCGATAGGTGTGACGAAAGCGCGGCGGGCGCTCCGATTCGCTCACCTGGCTTGTACTCACAGGTGTCACCGTTTAGTTCGGTCGGCACATTTGACCACGTGGCTCCGGCCCGATCGGTTACGAGAGCACACTCGAACGCGGCGACGGAACGGCCGCCGGAGCCGATCGGCGGAGGTCCCCCACCTCCGCCGTTCGATCGTCGACGCCGAGCGCTAGCCCACACGTTCGGCCCGTCCCAACTGCGACCCACCCCAACGCTCGTTCGGTCGCCGCTTTTGTAGCCCTCACTCGTCCACTCGATGGAGACGGTAGACGCCGCCACCTTCGCGGTCGTAGTGGACGTGGGTAGCCGAGAGGGGGCCGACGGCAAGCGTCATCGCCCTCTCTCTGCGAGCACGACGGATTCTCCCCGCTCGGCCGATCGCTTCGCGGCCAGTGCGAGCCGCAGCGAGGCGATCGCTTCCTCGCTCCCGACGTCGGGTTCGGTTCCCGACTCGAGGCAGTCGACGAAGTGTTCGAGTTCGCGCCGATAGCCGCCGCGAGCGAGCGGGCTCTCGACGACCGACTCCTCGCCGGTCCACTCGCGGTAGGGGTGCTTGCCGTCGCTCGAGAACTCGACGAGTCCGTCCTCGCCGGCGAACTCGAGTTCGACGGTAAACGGCCGAGTTTCGGGCTGGGCCCACGAAGCCTCGACGTAGCCAACGGCCCCACTCTCGAAGCGCAGCGTCGCGAACCCGTGGGCGGACTCCTCACTGCGGTGCTGGCGGGCGAAGACGCGCTCGACCGGACCCCAGCACCACCGCAGGTAGTCGAGATCGTGGATTGCCAGGTCGACGAAGATGCCGCCGCTCTTCTCGGAATCGGCGAACCAGTTCGCTGACCCCCAGTCGGGGAACGGGCTGAGCCGGCGCGCCCGGGCGATGCCCGGTTCGCCAATCACGAGGTCGCGGGCGCGCTGGTGGCTCGGCATGAATCGAACCACGTGTCCGACCATGAACGTTAGCCCCGCCTCGGAGACGAGTGCCTCGATCTCGTGGGCCTCCTCTAGGTTGTTCGCGATCGGCTTCTCTACGATCAGGTCGGTCTCCGCCTCGACGGCCGCCTCAACGGCCTCGCGGTGGGTGTGCGTCGGCGTACAGATGTCGAGGAAGTCAATATCGACCTCCGAACACAGTGTTTCGACGTCGGTGTACGCCTCGGCCGCCAGCCCGGACGCCTCGATGAACGGTTCGGGTCCGCTCGGCGAGGCGACGGCGGCGACCTCGACATCCATCTCGGCGTACGCGTCGGCGTGGGTTTCGGCCATGAAGCCGGCTCCCGCGATACCAACCCTCATGGCACGTCCTCCGCTCTGCCGAGCAATAATATTTCGGTACAGGGACAATCATGAATTGAACGCGCCCGTGTCGCGATCACGTCACAGTCGCTGTTTGTGTGTCTCGTCCGAGTGGGTGGGAACCACAATCGTTTCGGCAACGCGTCGTGAGTGGCCACCATGAGCGACGATCACAGCCTCCTGGTGGTGGGCGCCCACCCCGACGACTGTTCGATCAAAGCCGGCGGTATCGCTGCGAAGTACGTCGAGGCAGGGCGGGACGTGACGTTCCTCTCGGTCACCGACGGCAGCGCCGGCCACCACGAGATGGGGCGTGCCGAACTTGCGGCTCGCCGGAAACGCGAGACCGAGGCGGTCGCCGAGACGTTAGGAATCGACTACGAGGTGTTCGATATCCGCGACGGCCTGCTGGAGGCGACTCTCGAGAACCGCCGACGGCTCATCCGGTTCATCCGCGAGGTCGAACCGGACCTCGTCCTCGGTCCACGGCCGAACGACTACCACCCCGACCACCGCTACTGCGCGGCCGTACTCCAGGACGCCGCCTACACGCTGATCGTCCCGAACGTCTGCCCCGAGGTGCCCGCCCTCTCGGAGAACCCCGTCTTCGGCTACGTCGCAGACCACTTTCAGAAGCCCGCTCCCTTCGAGCCGGACGTCGTACTGGACGTAAGCGACGTCGAAGACCGGAAGGTCGAGGCCTTACACTGCCACGAGTCCCAGATGTACGAGTGGTTGCCCTACACCTTTGGCGAGCTCGGTTCGGTACCAGAGGGCGAGGCCGAGCGACGCGCATGGCTCGCCGACGACGGTCTGAGTCACCTCTCAGAGAACACCGAGATGAACGTCGCCGATCGGTTCCGAGACGAGCTCGTCGAGCGCTACGGCGAGGATGCAGGATCGGCGGTCGAACACGCTGAAGCGGTCGAAATATCAGAGTACGGCGCGGCGCTGACCAGCGAGTTGCGCGAGGACCTGTTCTTCTTCTAACCTCGAATCTGGCGGACTACCAGAGACGGCTTTTTGCTTCAGATGTGGTGGGTTCCCCGGATCGGCTCAGACGATCTCGATATCACCGACCATCGTTCCTTGGTGTGGATCGCAGACGTACTCGACCATCTCCTCGCTGGCCTCGAACTCGAGAGTTTGGGTCTCACCCGTTCCTGAGATGACGTCGGTTTCGTAGTCGTCGACGACCTCACCGTCTTCGTCTCTGATCTCGATGTTGTGCCCGACGCCGTCCTGGTTCTCCCAGGTGATCTCGTAGGTCTCTCCCTCTTCGAGAATCAGCGTGGGATTGTCCTCGCCGGCAATCTCCTCGGGCTCGACGCCCTCCCAACCTGGCGTCCGTCCGTCTAGTAGGATCTCGCCGGGCTCGATCGCGTCACCGTTTTCTTCGTCGTCCTCGTCCTCATCCTCCTCGTCCTCTTCCTCTTCTTCGTCTTCGTCCTCTTCCTCTTCCTCTTCGTCCTCTTCATCTTCCTCGTCTTCTTCATCCGGGTCATCGGTTTCTTCGTCCTCCTCATCCTCTGGGTCGTCTGTTGCTGGATCCTCTTCGTCTTCTGGATCGTCTGCTGGATCCTCCTCCGGGTCGTCACCGGGCCCTTCGTCCGTACAGCCGGCGATGAGAGCGCCAGCAGCAGCGATACCACTCAGTTCGAGCATACGTCGGCGGGAGAGCGAATCGTCTGGAGACATCGTTTCAGTGTGTTTGAGGGTTCTCAGACGCATAGGTAACTGGCCGTCACTTGCATGGTCCTCTAGCGCGGTAGACAGACGACGAGCAGACCGTTGCGGTAGCGTGACTGTCTCGATTGGGGCTACTAGCATCTTTGGAGGTGTGGTTAATGCGATCCTCCAAGAAAGACAGTATACGACCATGACTGCAATCGCAGATCTCGAACTTGCGGCGGGGACGGCGGGACTCGGCGAACTCTTTGACCGAGTGCCGGACATCAGATGCGAGATGGAACGCGTCGTCGCTTCCGGGGAACGGAATCTCTGGCTGTCGGGTCGAGATCGAGACGCGGTCGAAGCGGCGCTCGACCGGTCCGACCGGATTGTCGACTGGACCCACCTCTGTGAGCGAGACGATCGCCGACTGTACAGCGTCGCATTCGACGGCGAAACCGTCGACATCTTCGATCAGGTCGTCGACGCTGGCGGAACTGTCCTCCGAGCGACGGCCACTGACGGATCGTGGCAACTTCGGGCCAGGTTCAGCGAACGGGAACGAGTCAGCGATCTCTACGAGAGTCTTCGTGCCGCCGAAACACGACCGCGAATCGTCCGTCTGGTCGATCTCGATACGGCGGTCTCTTCGCGCGCCGGGCTGACGCCCCAGCAACACGAGACGCTCGTGGCCGCGATCGACCACGGCTACTTCGAGATCCCGCGGGAGACGTCGATGCAAGAGCTCTCCGATGAGCTCGGAATCTCCCACCAGGCCCTCTCAGAGCGTCTCAGGCGGGCGTATCGATCGATCGTCGCTGCCGAGCTGGACGTGACCGACGATCGACGCTCCACGCCGTCGATGCCGTCGGACTGAAGCGGTACCCGCGTTCCCACCCCGAGTCTTCGCATCGACACGCATGATGCGTGCGCCGAGATGTAACGTGAGACTACGTAGCACGGGAGGTGTCACACGCAAGCATCACCGGCTTGCCGCAGGTCGTCGTTTCTGTGTTTGCAATGTGTGCACAGTTCAGTGACGACGACGTTGGGAAAAGCGTCGTCAACGAGAACGGCGATGAAGTTGGAATCGTCACCGCAGTCGAACACGGTACTGCCCATGTCAAACCGGACCCAGGTGTGACGGACACGATCAAAGCAAAGCTGGGCTGGCAGGGGACTGACGACGAATCCTATCCCCTTCAGGAGCCGGCAATCGCTAGTGTGACCGACGATGCGGTCCACCTCCAGGGAGACCTCGGCGGGACGAGTACGGGCCGTGGCACCGATACGACAGGAAGCAGGGAGGGGACCACCTCGGTCGGCGACGACTCTGGAACGAGAACGGACGAACCGGGATCGATGACTGGACAACCCGGAATTAGCGACCACGATTCACAGACAACTGGAAGCGAAGCAGCCGGTGGCAGTAGCGTCATCAGTAGCGACGACGATGACAGCATGCTCGGCGATGACGATGACAGCATGATCGGCGACGACGATGACAGCATGCTCGGCGATGACGATGACAGCATGATCGGCGACGACGATGACAGCATGCTCGGGGACGATGATAGTCGTGTTGGAGACGATGACGACGGTCTCATCGGGGACGACGATGACAGCATGATCGGCGATGACGACGACAGCATGCTCGGTGACGATGATGATAGCCGAATTGGGGACGACGACGACAGCATGATCGGGGACGACGACAGTCGTGTTGGAGACGACGACGACGGTCTCATCGGTGACGATGACGACGACCTCATTGGCGACGACGATGACAGCATGCTCGGCGACGACGATGACAGTCGAATCGGGGACGACGATGACGACGACCTCATCGATGACGATACTCGATAAGACGAGTCGAGAATCACTCGAGTGACGGGAACGCGTGGACGAACTGGTTTTACGCGTGGGGCGTCGAGAGGGGTGTATGCACGGCGTGGTCACGCGCAACGCGGCGGAACTGGAGTGGGGATCGTTCGACCGCGGATTCTTCGAGGCCAAAGACGTCGCAGGCCGGCAGGAACAACCGGTCGAGAACGGCGTGAACATGGTCTCGTGTTTCGCCGACAACGCCGCCGCCGACGCCGAGCCGTCGCTCGTGCCGGTCGACGACGAGGGAAATCGAGCGACGCGCGAACAGCCCTACTTCGACTGGGCGTACATCTGCCCGAGCGATCCTGACTACCGTCGCGGACTGCTCGAGATCGTCGAGGAGTGTGGGGCAGCAAGCGGCGACGTCCGTCTGGACGACGTCGGCTTTCCGCGCGGAGAGTACTGCCACTGCGAGCGCTGCCGGGAGGCGTTTGCCGCCTCCGAGTACGACGATCGCCACGAGTGGCGCGCGAGCGTCATCACCGCTTTCGTCGCCGATGCCACAGCGCGGATTCCGGGTCGAACCTATCTCACACTGTATCCCGACCCCTATCCAGGCCACCTCTACGAGCGGGCAGGACTGGACCTGGAGGCGCTCTCAGCTCACGTCGACGAATTCATCGTTCCAATTTACGACACTCACTACGGAACGACCTACTGGCTCGAGACGATCGCGAAGGGGTTCCAGAGCGCCCTTTCGAAGCCGTTCAGCGTCGAACTCTACGCGGTCGACGTCGACATCGACAATCTGGTTCGCGCGACAGCCGTCGCCGAGGCGTACGCAGACGCCGTCCTCTTTGGCTACGATGCGAGCAACGCCCGCGCGACAATCAGGCGAATGCAGGCCGACGAGCGAGACGGCGTCTCTCATGGCTCACCGTCCTAACGGCTGTTACCCAACCAGCGATACTCGGCAGCGAAGAATAGTTCGAGCGCCACGCGACCGCGAACGGCGCGGGGATCGGGGTTACTCGGTCGGTTCGTATTCGACGTCGATTTCGGAGGGGCCGCTGAAGACGACCTTCCAGAGGACGGCAACTACCACCAGCGCGACCAGGATTTTGAGTGTCCGGGACATATCAGTTTAGTCAACGCAGCGAGTGTACTTAGGAATTCTGTTAGTTCACGCACGATGAGGGGCAGTCAGGCATCGATCAGCGACGCAAACGCCTCTCTGACGATCGTCCCACAGTACGCACAGCGGACGCCGCCCTCGAGGACGTCAAAGCGCGAGTCGACCGGTTCGTTGCCGCCGGTGATACAGCCGGGGTTCGGACACGAGAGGACGCCCTCGACGACATCGGGGCGCTCGACGCGGTGTTTCCCGACGACTTCGTACTCGCGGACGATGTTGATCGTCGCGTCGGGCGCGATCAACGAGAGAACGTCGACCTCGTCCTGGCTCAACTCGCGCCCCTCGACTTTTACGATGTCCTTTCGACCGAGTCGCTCTGAGGGGACGTTCATCCCCACCGAGAGCTCCTCACCCTCGCTGCCGTCGATCCCAAGAATCGCGAGTACGTTTAATGCCTGGCCGCCACGGACGTGGTCGATGACGGTTCCGCTGTGGATCTTGCTGACCCGCAGGTGCTCGTCGTCAGCGCTGTGTTCCTCAGTCATCGGAATCACCCAGAAGACGGTCGAGCAGCGCCATCCGAACGGGGACGCCGTTGTGTGCCTGATCGAAGTACGCCGCGTGATCGGTGTCGTCGATCTCGGGGGCGATTTCGTCGACCCGGGGGAGCGGGTGCATCACGGTCAGATCGTCGCGCGCTGATTCGAGCGAGTCGGCGTCGATCTGGTACTGGCCGGCCACGTCGTGGTACTCGCTTTCGTCGGGAAAACGCTCGCGCTGGATCCGAGTGACGTAGAGCACGTCCAGCTCGGGAAGAATCGCCTCGATCTCTTCGTGCTCTTTGATAGATGCGCCTTCCTGGTGGAGGTCGTAGACGACCTCACGGGGCAGCGAGAGACTCTCCGGGCTAATAAAGTGCTGCGTGGCGCCGAAGTTCGTGAGGGCGTACGAAAGTGAGTGGACCGTCCGCCCGTACTTCAGATCGCCCATGATGCCGATCGTCAGATCCTCGAGACCGGCGTTTTCCCGGATCGTATAGAGGTCGAGTAGCGTCTGGGTCGGGTGCTGGCCCGCGCCGTCCCCGGCGTTGACCAGTGGCACGTCGACGAACTCGCTGGCCATCGTCGCCGACCCCTGCTTGGGGTGGCGCAAGACGAGCGCGTCCGCATAGCCCTCGAGGACCCGTACCGTATCGGCCAGCGTTTCGCCCTTCGTGACGCTCGACGATTCGAGTGCGCCCATATCCAGGACATCGCCACCCAGGCGCTTCATCGCCGTCTCGAAGCTGAGCTTCGTCCGCGTGCTCGGTTCGAAAAAGAGGAGCCCGAGCAGCCGCCCCTCGTGGCGGGTCGCGACGGCCGAGGGATCCTCGGCGATCGCCGCCGCGTGGTCGAGGACGTCCTCGATATCCGCCCGCGAGAGTTGTTTGCTCGTGATGAGATCTTCGTGTCGCATTCGTTCGAGTAGGCAGGTCCAGTCACCTTCAATCCACCCGTTCGCAGTCGCATTCGTCCCAATGGACTCCCGCGCGCTCGGGCCACTGCCGAGCGCTTCTCTCAGTGGTTGTAGGGCGGCTTCGGGACGGATCGGCCGCGCACTAACGCACACCGTGAGCAAAATACTTGAGATCATACCTACATTTTTCCGTGTGAACGAGAACTCCGCTACTGACGAACGCGACGAACTCGCGGGACGGGTCGAAACGTTAGAAACGCGTATTAACACTCAAACCACACAATTGCGGATTCTCTGGGGGATTGTACTTCTCGTCGGTATGTTCCGTATCACACCTCCCGGTGTCTGGTGGGCGCTGTTTCTCGTGCTTGTCATCGTTTTGGGTCTGACTCACGCCAGGTCAGATATCGTGTAGGCCTGCTCCGAGGAGGATATCCGTCGAAAATCGGCGTACGGCCTCGTCACCCGTACCGACCATCGCTCGGACGGCGCCGAGAGGTGCTACGGAAGTCCCATACTCTCGTATCAGAGATTCCCCAACGTGCTGCCTGCGGAACCGTTTTTTGCCTCGCCTGCGACCGCGCCCGTATGGGAGACATCGTCGTCCTTCGACGCGGAACGCACGGCGCGCCGGTATCCGAGTACGCCGAGGAGTTGCGAACGCGCCTGCCCGATTCGACCGTCTCGCTCGCCCGTACCCCGGACGAGGAGCGCGAACTGATCGAAGACGCGCAGTTCGTCACCGGGATGTCACTCGATCGCGAGCTGCTCGAGCGCGCCGAGGAGCTTCGGGTCTTCGCCTGCGCGTACGCCGGAACTGGCCACCTTCCACTCGACGCGCTCGCCGAGCGCGACGTAACCGTAACCAACGCATCGGGCGTCCACGGGCCGAACATCGGCGAGCACGTTCTGGGATCGATTCTCTACTTCACGCGGCGCTTTCACGTCGGCGCGCGCCGACAGCGCCGCCGGGAGTGGCGCCACTACCAGGCTCACGAGCTCCAGGGGTCGACGGTCACCGTCGTCGGCCTGGGAGCGATCGGGCAGGCGGTCTGCCGGCGCCTGGAACCGTTCGGTGTCGAGACGGTCGGCGTCCGGTATTCGCCAGCAAAGGGCGGCCCAGCCGACGAGGTCCTCGGCTTCGACGCGATCGACGACGCACTGGCCAGGACCGATTATCTCGTACTCGCCTGCCCGCTGACCGAGGAGACGCGGGGACTCATCGATCGCGAGGCGTTTCTCACCCTTCCGCCGAAGGCTGTGCTCGTAAACATCGCCCGAGGGCCCGTCGTCGACACCGACGCTCTGGTTGGGGCGCTGCGATCGAACTGGATCCGCGGGGCGTCCCTCGACGTCACCGATCCGGAGCCGCTTCCGGAGGACCATCCCCTCTGGACGTTCGAGAACGTCCAGATCACACCCCACAACGCAGGCCACACCCCCAGATACTACGAACGACTGGCCGATATCGTCGCAGAGAACGCCGGCCGAATCGACGAGTCGGGGTGGGACGCGGACCTCGAAAACCGCGTTCGAATCTGAAGACGAGCGTCTCGCGTTGTGACTGTCCTCCCAGCCATCGGTCCGAAAGGGGGGCAGTAGATACCGGACCCAAAGCCCGAGCCGAAACCGGCTCGGCTTCGGAGCTCCCCTCGTGCGTCACTCACTGGAGCGATTGCCTGACCACCCTCCCCCCAGTGAGTATGCGACGTTCTCTCAGGAATCCCTTAATGTTCGCGGTCCCGGAAATTCGGTTGCAGTTATCGACGCGGCCATCTGCCGGCAGTACGAAAACACCTTTTACCCAGCGGTCCGCACTGCAGAGCCGATGGCCGACAGCCCCGATGATCGCGTCTACTACGTAATCAGCGACCTCCACATCGGCGGTGACGAGCAGCTAGAAGAAGTGGAGTTTCTGGACGAACTGCTTTCGTTCCTTCGCGGCTTAGAAGAGACCGACGAGAACGCGGAGTTGCTCATCAACGGCGACGCCTTTGGGCTCTGGGAACTCACCACGATCTCCGGACTCGAGAAGTTCGACGCCCTGGTAGAGACCTACCCGAAGCTCTTCGAACAGTTCCGTGCCACCGGTGAGAACGTACCGATCACGCTGTTGCCGGGGAATCACGACCACGAACTGGCGGCCTACGACGAATACGTCGAGCGGTTCACCGAGTACAACGTCGACCTCGTGCAGGAACAGACGCTCAGCCGTCCCGTTGGCGACCGGACAATCCATTTCGAACACGGACACCAGCACGATTCGAACAACCGGATCGAGGACTGGGAGAATCCCCACGCCTCGCCGCTTGGCTACTACTACAACACGCTCGTGACGAGCCGGGCGGGACAGCTCTCAAACCGTGGACGGTACAACTGGCTCAAGGATGTCCAGGCCGTAACGCCCACCGAACGGATGCCCGTCTGGCTGTTCTCGAAGTACTTCTACCGGGAGATGAACCCGTTACTTCGGTACGCGCTGGTCCCGTTTCTCCTGCTGTTCAACATCAGTGCGCTGCTCGCAATTGGGACCGGGCTCGATCTGGCTGGCGTCTGGGAGATGCCCGTCGAGCGAACCACGGAGCTACTCAGTGGCTTCGGCCTCGCTGGCACGGCGGTGTATAATCTTCTCGTCGTCAACGTCGTCGTTGCCGGGCTGCTGGTGTTGTTGTACATCCCGTACTTCTTCATCAAACACGACCTCAAACGGACTATCGAGCGCTTTGGCGTCTTCGAGACCGATCTGACCGTCGACCCCGAGACACCATACGAGGATGCCGCCCGCGAGGTCTTCGCGGAGAATCCGGAGACGGCGGTCTTCTGTTACGGACACACACACAGACCGAGCGTCCGCGAGGTTGACGGCGGCATGCTCGTCAACACCGGAACGTGGCTCAAACGCCTCCACCGTCGTGACGGCGTTACCGGCCTCTTACCGCCGGTGTTCTACCCGTCTTACCAGCTCTGTGCCGTTCGGATCGCCGCCGAACCCGAGGGGATCACGATCGAACACCAGGCGATCGAGAAGCCAAGCCCCGGCCCCGAGGAGTTAACGCTCACCGAGCGACTGCTGACCCTGGGGCGGACGCCGAATCCCGAGCTACCAGAACCTGCGGTACTCGAGCGCGAGTCGGCACCACAGGAACCGGAACCACCGGAGGAGCCATCCGGGGCGACGGCTGCTGCAAGCGAGCGTTCGGACGGAGCGGGGCGGTAACCAGGTCTTTTGTACGGGCTCCGTACCGACGCTCTGGCTGCTTTGCCCCTCGTGTTATTGCTCCTGGCAAAAGCGGGCCGGGCGCGATTTGAACACGCGACCGTCTGATTAAGAGTCAGACGCTCTGCCTAACTGAGCTACCGGCCCTATACCCAGAATGTTCCCGCAGGCATTGAAATACGTTTCCCTTGGAAACCGCTGTGCCACACCGCCACACCGCCTCCGTCTCCCGGTCGTTCTCGGAACCTTCCACTCTTCGGGAACGTTAAGTGTTGTGGGTCCGACCACACGATCAATGAGTACGGGGGTTACGATTTCGTCGATATCTGACTACGCCATTCTGGGTTGTGGGAGCGTCGGCTACGCGGTCGCCGAGGAGCTCGTCGAACAGGGGAAAGACGTTCGCATTATCGATCGCGACGAGAGTCGCGTCGAATCGCTTCGGGATCAGGACTTAGACGCACGGACTGCCGACATCCGCACGGCTGCCTCGGCCGAGCTGGTCGCCGATCGGGACGTCGTCCTTATCCTGGCCTCCGACGTCGAGGCGAACAAGCAGGCTGTCGAGCACATCCGTGAGGCCGACGCCAACCAGTTCGTCGTCGCCCGCGCCAGCGACCCCGTCTCCGGCGACGAGCTGTCGGCAGTTGGTGCCGACGTCGTGATCAACCCCTCGGCCGTCATCGCGGACTCGGCGCTCCGAGCGCTCGAGTCGGGCGAACTCGAGTACAATGCGACCCAGCTTGCAGCGCTCGTCGAGAACGCCTCCGACCGGCTCGCGATCGTCACACAGGACAGCCCCGATCCCGACTCTATTGCCAGTGCAGCCGCGCTGCAGGCGATCGCATCCCACCTCGGCGTCGAGGCGGATATCCTCTATCTCGGCGATATGGGCCACCAGGAAAACCGGGCGTTCGTGAATCTTCTCGGAATCGAGCTGGTACAGTGGGACGAAGTGGATGACATCTCGGTGTACGACACCGTTGCGCTCGTCGATAATGCGACTTTGAGCACCGTCGACGTCGACGTCGACATCGTCATCGATCACCACGAGCCAGAGGCCGATCACGAAGCCGAGTTCGTCGACATCCGACCGAACATGTCCTCGACGTCGACGATCATGACGAAGTACATCCAGGAGTTCGACGTCAACGTCTCCGAGGAGGTCGCGACCGCGCTGCTCTACGGTATCCGCGCGGAGACGCTCGATTTCAAACGCGACACCACGCCTGCAGACCTCACTGCCGCCGCGTACCTCTACCCCTTCGCTAACCACGACACCTTAGAGCAAGTCGAGTCGCCGTCGATGTCACCCGAGACGTTAGACGTGCTCGCGGAGGCGATCGCAAACCGAGACGTCCAGGGGAGTCATCTCGTCTCGAATGCCGGCTTCGTCCGCGACCGCGAGGCGCTCACGCAGGCGGCGAACCACCTGCTCAATCTGGAGGGTGTGACGACGACGGCCGTCTTCGGTATCGCCGACGAGACGATCTTCCTCGCAGCGCGCTCGAAGGACATCCGGATCAACATCGGCAAGATTCTGGGCGACGCCTACGGCGAGATTGGCGAGACAGCGGGTCACTCGACGCAGGCCAGCGCGGAGATCCCACTTGGCATCTTTACCGGTATCGAGATCTCAGAGGATACGCGATCGACGCTGCTTCAGCTAACCGAGGAAGCGGTCAAACGGACCCTGTTCGACGCGATGGGCGTCGACGGGACCGAAGGATCGAACGGAAACTGAGGCCGGTCAGGCGACGATCTCTTCGTGTTCTTCGTCCGGATCGCGAAAGCGCTCGACGACGTCGTTGATCAGGATGACGTCGCCGACGGCCCGGACCCAGCGGTAAGGGAGGATAATTCCCGTCGAGCCCTGTGATTCGGCTTCGAACAGCTCCGAATTCAGTTTGCCGAGCGCGAGGCCACTGACGGCCGCCCCCTCGATGTTCAGTCGCAGATCTTCGACTTCGCCGACGAAGACGCCGTTGTTCGAGTAGACCTCGCGACCGACGATCGAGGTGATCTCTTGTGGAGTATCGTCCATGGCGTGACTCTCTCGCGGCGGACTCTTAATTCTTAGTCAGACGGATCGGCTGGCATCGCCGAGGATGTCGTCGACGGCCGCATGGTCCGTGAGCAGCGACTCCATCCGATCGACGGTTCGTTCGTCACGCGTCCGACCGCTTCGGACGACCGCCTCTGCGCGATCGATGGTCGAGACCGTGTCCGTCTGCACCGAGAGGATCGGGACGCCCTTCTTCGCGGCGCGCCCGAGAATCGCCTCCGACGGGCGGTGACCGCCGGTGAGGATCAGACACCGGACGCCCGGTGCCTCGAGGGCCGCCGTCTGGATCTCTGCGCGGTCGCCGCCGGTGATGACGGCGGCGTCTTTCGTCCGGCGGAAGTGTCGCAACGCGCTGTCGGCGCCCATCGCGCCGACGGTGAATCGCTCGACGTACTCGTCTGCCCCCGCCTCGGCGAGGACACGCGCGCCGAGTTCATCGGCGAGTTCGCCGACGGTCACGCCCGCGAGCGTCTGCTCTCGCGGGAGCACGCCGTAGACCGAAATGCCGCGCCCCTCGAGGAAGGGAACGGCGTCGGTCTCGAGTTCGTCGTACGCTGCGTCGGCGACGTCGTTGAAGATGACGCCGTGGAGGCGATCTCCGAGTAGGCGAGCGGCCGCCAGCACGTCGTCTACATCGCCAGCGACCTCGTAGGGCGCGAGCAGCAGGATCTGTGCGTCGAGCAGGTCGGCGACGTCGGCGTCGGTGAGATCGACGATCCCGCCGACGTCGAGATTGCCGCCGCCCTCGACGAACATGCGGTCGGTTCCCTCCGCGAGCGTCGCGTACGCCTCGCGGACGCGCCCGTGGATCTCCGCGGGCGTCTCGCGGCCGCGGATCGCCTGTTCAACGAACGTCGGCGAGTAGACCACCGGCTCGAAGTCGTGTAACTCGGCCTCCAGGCCGAGTACCTCGCGGGCCAAAAGCGGGTCCGAGTCGACGATTTTCCCGACGTTGCTCTGTAAGCGCGTTCCCTTTGGCTTCATATAGCCGACGCTGTCGCCGTCCTCGCGGGCCAGTCGGGCCAACGCGAGGGCGACGGCCGTCTTGCCCGTCGCCTCCTCGAGAGAGGCCACGACGAGCGGTGTCGTCTCCGTCCCGTCTGCGTGATCAGTGTCTGTGCTGTCTGCCGTATCGGTGCTGCCGTCCGGATCGGTGTCGGTGTCTGTCATGGTTCCTCCGTATCCACGGTGAGTCTGAGGTCGATCGCCTGTACGCCCTCGGGGCCGACGACTAACGGATTGACGTCGAGTTCGAGGATCGAGGGGAAGTCGGTCACGAGCTGTGAGAGGCGCTGGATCGCATCGACGACGCCCTCGACGTCTGCGGGCTCACGGCCGCGAGCGCCCCGCAACAGCGGTGCCGCGGTGATCTCGTCGACCATCTCGCGGGCCTGGTCCTCGCCGATCGGTGCGACCCGAACCGACGTGTCCTCTAAGATTTCGACGAAGATACCGCCCAGTCCGAACAGCAACAGTGGTCCGAACTGCGGATCCCGGTTCATCCCGACGATGGTCTCGGTCGTCCCCTCCAGATCGAGCATCTCCTGGACCTGGACGCCCAAGATCGTCGCATCGGGCTGGTAGTTTCGTGCCCGGGTGACGACGTCCTCGTAGGCGTCGTACACCTCCTCGTCTTCGACACCGACGCGAACGCCACCGATGTCGGACTTGTGAGAGATGTCGGGGCTGACGATCTTCAACACCACGTCGCCGTCGATTTCGGCAGCGACCTCGCGGGCCGCCTCGGGATCGTCGACAATTTCGCCAGTCGGCGTCGGGATGCCGTAGGCCTCGAGCAGGTCCATCGATTCGACCCCGAGGCGGGTGTCGCCCCGGTCTCGCGCTCGGTCTATCACCGCACGAGCACGCTCGCGATCGACGTCGTCGAAGGCAGCCGGCTCGTCGACCCGTCGATCACGGACCTCGCGGTACTGGGCGAGTGCGTCGAGCCCGGAGACGGCCCGCGCCGGATCGAAGTAGTTCGGGATGCCGAACTCCTTGAGGACCTCGCCTGCGAGACGGGCGCGCTCGCCGCCCATCATACTCGTGACGACCGGCTTCCCGTGTTTTTCGCGGATGTCGATGACGACCTCCGCGAGGCGATCGTACTTGAGGACGGCCGTTGGCGCGGCGACGACCACCGCGCTGCCGACGTTCGGGTCGGCAAGCGCTGCATCGAGAGCCTCGCCGAACCGGTCGACGTCGGCGTCGCCGATCGCGTCGATCGGGTTATGCAGGTTCGCTTCTTCCGGGAGCGACTCTGAAAGGCGCTCGACCGTCTCCGAGGCGAACGACGCCATCCGCAGTCTGGAGTCGCCGACCGCGTCTGTCGTCAGCACGCCTGGGCCTCCGGCGTTTGTCACCACTGCCACGCCGTCGGAGTCGGGGACCGGCAGGCCCGAGAGCGCGCGGGCGTAGTCGAACAGTTCCTGGACCGACTGCGCCCGGACGACGCCGGCCTGTTCGAGCCCCGTCTCGTAGGCGCGCTCGCTGCCGGCGATCGCGCCGGTGTGTGAGGACGCCGCCTGCGCTCCGGCGTCCGTCCGGCCGGACTTGACGAAGACGATCGGCGTCTCGTCGCTCACCTCGCGTGCCACCCGGAGGAACTCGTCACCCCGGTCGATATCCTCCAGGTAGCCGATGATGACGTCCGTCTCGGGATCGTCACCCCACTCACGGACGAAGTCGGTCTCGTCGAGCACCGATTTGTTGCCAAGCGAGACGACGTCGCGAAAGCCGACGCCCTGCTCGTTGGCCCAGTCCAGGACGGCAGTGATGAACGCCCCCGACTGGCTCATAAACGAGATCGAGCCCTCGCGAGCGCCCTCGGGACCGAACGTCGCGTTCATCCCGACCGGAGTGCTCATCACGCCCAAGCTGTTCGGACCAACGACGTTCAGGTCGTACTCGTCGGCGATCTCGCGAAGCTCTCGCTCACGGCTCGCGCCCTCGCTGCCGGTCTCTGCGAACCCGGCCGTGATGACGACGACGTTCTCAGTTCCTGCCTCGGCGATCTCTCTGACTGCCGCTAAGACGATCGGTGGCGGGACGACGACGACGGCCAAGTCGGCCGCCGGTGCGCTGGCCATATCGGGATAGCAGCTAAAGCCGAGGACCTCTTCCCGGTTGGGGTTGACGGGGATCACCTCGCCGTCGAAGTCGCCTCGGAGATTCTCGAGGACGGCTCGTCCAACCGCGCCCTCGCGGTCGGTCGCGCCGACGACAGCAATCGTCTCGGGTGCAAACAGCGCCGATAACCCTCCCATCGTGTGAGCCGTGGTTCCGCGGGGTGTTAAACCCGACTCCTGTTCCCGCGGGGTCGGAACATCGAACCAGAAGACGGAACCGCCGTCCAGCGAATTATCGTGTCGAAAGCGGTGCGAACCGACCCGACGCCGCGATCGCGAGGAGGTAACAGGTGATTGCGGCGACGATGATCGAGCCTCCGGTCGGAAGGCTTGCGCGCAACGCGAACGCGAATCCAGCGAGGACCGCGAACTGACCGATCAGAATCGAGAGATACAGCGTCTCACGGAAGCTGCGTGCGATCTGCGTGGCGGCGGCCACGGGGATGACGAGCATGCCGGCAACGAGGATCACGCCAAGAATCTGCATGGCACCAACGACGACGACAGCCGTCATCACGACCAGTAAGGTGTTATATCGGTCGACGTCGAGCCGGGCGACTCTGGCTGCCTGTTCGTCGAACGTGATGAACAGCAGCTGTTTGTAGCTGAGGACGACGATAGCGACCACGACCACGCTCAGGACAGCCATCAGGCGCGCGCCGCTGGGTGTGACAACCGTGATGTTCCCAAAGAGGAATGCCTCGATATCGGTGGCAATCGTGGTGACCCCACGCCCCCAGCTGATGAGCAACGTCCCGACGGCGAAGCTCCCGGTCAGAACGATGGCGATTGGCACGTCGCCGTAGGTCCGGGTTCGATCGGCGAGCCACTGGACGCCGAGCGCTCCAAGGACGGCGACGACGAGCGCGACGAGCAACAGCGAGCCTTCCCAGCCGGTGACGCCGATGATCAACAGCCCGACGGCGACGCCGGCGAACGCCGTGTGAGCGAGCGTTTCGCCGATCAGCGCCATCTCCCGGTGAACGAGATAGGAGCCGACTAGTGGCGCGACGACGCCGATGAGCACCCCCGTCGCCACCGACCGCCAGATAAACGGGTGGCGCAAGGCGTCGACTCCCAGCGCGTAGTCGATCCATGCACCGGCGATGAGTAGCTGCTCGAACGCGATTCCGGCGGCAGGGTCGAGTCCTGTCGCTGCGTACACCGATTCGATCACTGGATGCGCATCGGCGTAGGGGTAGAGTCGGAGCCAGTCGAGGGCGAGAAACGCGATCATGACGGCTGCGAGGGCGCCGACGACGGCGAGTCCGAACAGTTCGACGCGTTCTCTGGTGTCGGTGGTCGGAAACCGACTCGCACGCTGGACGTCGCTTCGATCTGTCTCAGCGATGGGGTCTGAGCCGTCGGCAGTGTCTGTGTCGCTCATCAGTGGTGGTGGTGGACGACCCGTCCCGCCGCGCCGTAGGCTTCGCTCAAGGCGTCGCTCTCGACGAATGACTCGGTGTCGCCGTGGT
The DNA here is from genome assembly GCA_025517425.1 of Halobacteria archaeon AArc-dxtr1. Taxonomy (NCBI): domain Archaea; kingdom Methanobacteriati; phylum Methanobacteriota; class Halobacteria; species Halobacteria archaeon AArc-dxtr1. Next base: position 409,583 of record JAOPJY010000001.1, read on the forward strand.
GGTACAGTTCCGTGTTGATACAGGCTATCCGGTTGGCGCGGTCGGTGACGACGCCGATGTCGTGTTCGATGAGGACGATCGTGATACCGCGCTCGTTTAGCGAGTCGAGGAGTGCATAAAAGTCGTCTCTGGACTCGGCGTCGACGCCGACGGTCGGCTCGTCTAAGGCGAGCAGGTCGGCCTCCGACGCCAGCGCCCGCGCGATGAACGCCCGCTGGCGCTGACCGCCAGAGAGGTCGCCGACGCGGCGGTCAGCCAGATTGGTGACGCCGACAGTCTCCATTGCTTCTTCGGCGATCTCGTGGTCTCGTTCGGAGAGGCGGCCGTAGCCGGTATGGGCGAACCGCCCCATCCGTACGCACTCGCGGACGGTCACCGGCATCGTCTCGCCGCGGCTCGTGGCCTGCTGGGAGACGTAGCCGATGCGCTCGCCCTGATCGAACTCGTGGATGGGCTCGCCGAAGAGTTCGATCGAGCCCGAGTCTGGCTTGAGTAGACCGAGCATCAGGTGCAACAGCGTCGTCTTCCCGGAGCCGTTCGGTCCGATCAGGCCCAGGAAGTCGCCGGGCTCGATTTGCAAGGAGACGTCTCTGACGGCGTCGCTGCCGCCGTAGGCGAACGATACCTGATCCACGTCGACGACTGCGTTCACGGTCGATTCACCCTCCCCTCTGATGCCGACGGATTTAGTTCTTCCATCTCGCCGCTCGTCAGTTCCGCCTCGTGGGTCGGTACCGTCATGGTCTTCAGTCGGCACGCAGCGCCTGCCGGAGCGACGGGATATTGACTTCTTCCATCTGCTCGATCCAGCCCCAGTCGTTTTCGTCCCATTCCTCGGTCGTTCCCTCGACCGGTGTCAGCGGCGCGGCTTCGGTCGCATCGGTATCCTCGAGCAACACCTCGACCATCGGCGGATAGCTGCCGCCGTCGGTATCCTCGAACGGATCGTAGAGGATCGTATCGAGGTCGTTCTCGGAGACGACATCCATCATGTCGGTGATATCGGAAGCGGAAACGTCCTCGTCCGCAGAGACTCCCGTCGGGGTGTGGAGTTCGAAGTCGTACCGGTGTTCGACGTACTGGAAGGAGTCGTGGCCGGCGAAGACAGCAATATCCGACTCGGCGTCGGCCGCAACCGCTTCGAGTTCCTCGTCGACGGTCGCGAGTCGCTCGACGTAATCTGCTGCGTTTTCCTCGTACGTGTCGGCGTTGTCGGGATCGATGTCGGCGAGCGCCGCTGCGATCGTCTCGACGACGTCCTGAGCGATGACCGGGTCGACCCAGACGTGTGGATCCGGGGACTGTGGAGCCTCGCTGTCCTCGAGTTCTTCGACGACGTCGAGCGTGATGTTGTCGTTGCTGGTATCCCAGATCACGTCGCCGTCTGCGACGAGTTCGATGACGACTCGCGTTCGCCCCTCTTCGGTTGCCTCGAAGACGAGATGGTCGCCCCGGGCGTCGATCTCGACGACCTCGGCCGCGCCGTCGACGATGTAGGCGTCGACCTGGAACTGTTCGTCCTCGCCCAGCGGAAGCACGTTCCCATCTGCATCTTCGAAGACGGGAACGACGCGGGAAGACTCGTCACGAAGCGTCTCGGGTAGATTTCCGTGCCAGTGGTCGCCGTGCCAGTAGGCGATTTCCTCGTCGGTGCGTCCGTCATAAAGGTCGAGCCCACCGACCTCTACGGTGTCCGGGTCGAAGTCGTGGTCGTCGTCCGCCTCGCGGTCGCCGTTTCCACGCCCCATCGGTATCAGATGGTGCTCGAGGCCGGCCATCGCGTCGACGATCTCGACGTGGTCGTAGTCGGCTTCGAGCGAGGTAGCGGCGTCCTGTGCCCAGCTAAACTCCGGCGTATCGAGGTAGAGGAAGATGCCGGCGTCGGCGATGTTTCGCTGTAAGTCGCCTTCGGGCTCCCAACCGTGTCCCATTCGACCGGTCGGAACCGGATTCTCGAACTCCATGGCGTCGCCAGAGATTTCTTCGGCCCAATCCCATAGCGCAAAGAACGCGGCGTAGCCGCTGTCAGGCGTTTCCTCACCAAAGGGGCTGTCGAGGCAGCCGGCGACTGCGCCGAGTGCCATCGCACCGGCGCCGGTCTGGAGTAGTGAACGGCGTGAGTAATTCATATCAACTCATTCTGCTGGAGTGGGTAAAAGCGTTATTATCTAAATTAAGTTTTTTAATAACGAGTGTTGGTGGACGACATCCCCGCTAGTAACCGAACCGACGGTTCGAAGGAGTTGCACCACAAGCGGTTGCTCGGAAACACGAACAGTCAAATCGGAGAGAGGCGCAGGACAGCGGTCAGTTACGCGTCGACTGGAGGCAGATCAGTGGTCGTCGACCGAGATTGCGATCGGTTCGGTCTCCCAGTCAGCGTGGTCGTCGTGCCAGAGCATGAAGACCACTTCCGTCTCGCCTTCCTCCTCGCCGTGGATGTGGACGTGGTCACCGTGGAAGTCCTCGTCTTCGTCGATCGAGACGATTCCTTCCTCGGCGTCGTCTGCGACTCGGACGCCGAGTTCGTACTCCTCGTCGTGACCGATGTGAATCTCGTGTTCGTCGTGGTCGTAGAACTCACCGCCCAGAGAGACGTTGTCGCCGGGGTGGATGTGGGGCAGTTCGCCGTGCCAGTGGCCGTCGTGGTAGTCGGCAACCTCTTCGTGGGGGTCCTCGGCGCGGTCGAGAATCACCAGTTCGTCGACGTCGTCGCTGCCGTGATCGTGGTCGTGATCGTGGTCGTCACCGACCTCGACTTCGAGCTCGGGTGACTCGTAGACGACCTCGCCGTCCTCCGTCAGCTGGAAGACGATGTCGGTAAAGCCCTCCTCCTCGCCGTAGAGGTGGACGTGGTCGCCGTGGAAGTCCTCGTCCGGATCGCTCTCGACGATGCCCTCTTGGGCGCCGTCGGCAACGTGGACTTCGAGCTCGATTCCGTCACCGAGTTCGACCGTGTCGCCGTCTTCGTCTTCGACGTCTGCACCCAGTGAAAGGTTGTCGCCGTGTGGGACCAGCAGCGGATCGCCGTGCCAGTGGTCGCCGTGGACGTAGACCGGGACGCTGTCGTCGTCTCGGTCGATAACCTCGAACTCTTCGACGTCGATATCCTCCGGCTCGTCTTCGCCACCGAGACAGCCAGCGAGGCCCGCAATCGCGAGTCCGCCCGTCGCAGTGAGCACGTGTCGCCGCGGAACCGTTCGGCGTTCGTTGTTAGACATCACTCGTTCTTTGGCCCACATTACTAATTAAGCCATCGATCTTATTAATGGTGGGCGTGAGTGAGCGCCCTGTCTAGCACGCCGTCGGTTCCAATTACGGTGAGCGCGTGCTCGTGTCGTCCGACACCAGCGAAACAGTTGTCTCGACGCCGTCGACGCGCTCGTACGTCTGAGTATCGCCGTCGTCTACAATCGTGAACACGTCGAGACGGACCACAACGCGTCCGGGCGCGATCGTCGCTCGCAACACCGGGCCGCGACTCGTCACGACGACGTACGGTGGTGACGGGACAGGTGGTGCCGGCAGCGAGAAGCCGGCCGATTCCACCGTATCTGTCAGCACGGTCGCGAACGCACGCTTGAGCCCTGCCTCCGCGAACACCGCTCGGAGCCGGTTTCGGAGATCGGCGCCGTCGGAGAGCGGTCGCGCATCTTGAGATGCCACCACGTCTGCACACGCGGCCGTCTCGGCCAGCACCTCAGCGTGTCCATCGAGAAGTCGGCCCTCGATCGTCGCCTCGATCCCAGTCACAACCGAGTTAGAGGATGATGCTCTTGGTCTGCATCAGCTCGTGAATCGTCGCGTCAAGCCCCTCTCGTCCGATGCCCGATTTCTCGTTGCCGCCGAAGGGAACGTCGCCGAGACCGTGACTTGGCGCTCCGTTGACACGGACGGAGCCGGCGTTGACGCGTTCTGCCACGTCGAGTGCTCGGTCGTAGTCGTTCGTGAAGACGGCGGCGTCCAGCGCCAGGTCGTCGTCGTTTGCGATCCCGATCGCTTCCTCGCGATCGGTAAAGGAGGTGACGACCGCAACGGGGCCGAACTGCTCTTCGTTGATGAGTCGCGCGTCGTGGGGAACGTTCGCGAGCAGCGTCGGCTGGAAGAACTGATCGTCGAGTTCGTCCGGAACGCCGTCGGGACCCTCGCGCTCACCACCGAGTACGAGGTCGGCGCCGCGATCGACGGCGTCGTCGACGAGCTCTTCGACCCACTCAGCCTGTCCCTCGGAGATCAGCGGCCCGAAGGCGGTCTCCTCGTCGAAGAGGTCGCCGGCCTCCCACGTACTCATCGTCGCTTCGAGGCGATCGACGAGGTCGTCGTGGACACTCTCGTGGGCGAGGATCCGCGAGACAGCCGAACAGCGCTGGCCGCCGTACTTGAGCGACCCCTTCGTGCAGTCGGTGGCTACAGTGTCGAGATCGGCGTCCTCGAAGACGATCGCGGGAGCGTTCCCGCCCAGTTCCATGTGGAGATTGACCATCCCGCTCTCGCGGGCGATGTGCTCGCCTGCGGCGGAGGAACCCGTCATCGCGATGGCGTTGATCCGGCCGTCGCCGGCGAGGACGTCGCCGATCTCGCTGCCCCGACCGGGGACGAAGTTGAACGCGCCGTCGGGAATTGCCTCGACGTCGGCGACGATCTCGGCGAGGATCGACGCCGAGACCGGCGTCTTGCTCGCGGGCTTCAAGAGGACGCTGTTGCCCGCGGCGAGCGCCGGCGCGACCTGCAGCGCCGTCGTCGCGAGGGGGTAGTTGTAAGGGGTGATACACAGCACCGCCCCGATCGGTTCGTGTTTGACGATCGCCTTCCAGCCCTCGTGGCCGGCCGTCGATCCCTCGCGGAACTCGCCTTTGCTGACGAAGTAGCGTGCCTCCTCGGCTGCCCGATCGAACCGTTCGGCGGCCGAGTCGACCTCGCCGCGCGCGGATGAGATCGGCTTGCCAGCCTCGCGGACGATCGTCTCGGCGAGTTCCTCCTCGCGGTCGCGAAGTCCGGCTGCAATCTCTTCACACCAGTCTGCACGCTCGACGACCGTCGTCTGCCGGAGCGTCGGCTTGATCTCGTGGGCCGCCGCAAGTGCCGCCCGTGCCTGGTCCGGGTCAGCTGCACCGATCTCCGTTAACTCGCCGCCGTCAGCCAGGTCTGACACCGTCAACGATTCGTCCGTTCCGATCCACGATCCATCGACGTAAACGTCTCCGTGTCGCTGTGTGTCGTTGAGTCCCATACGTGGAACAGATTCTCCTGCTTAAAAACCGTTGGCAACTGTGCAAAAACAGGCGGTTCTCGACCCCGGTTTTCTTGCGAACGTACTGTTGGGGACGAACGCGCTCAGTCGTCGTCCATCCGGGCTTGTGCCTCGTCGAGGGCGTCGACGCCGACCAGCGGTTCGCCGGTCAGCGCTCGGAGGTAGGAGCCGCCGGCGATCGAGAGGTGGTCGAACTGCGTCTCGTCGAGGCCGTACATCGGCACCGTTCGCGACGTGTCGCCGCCGCCGACGACGGCGAAGGCGCTCGACTCGCCGACCGCCCGCAGCACCTCGACGGTCCCGTGGCTAAAGCGCTCGTCCTCGAAGACGCCCAGCGCGCCCTTTACCAGGACGGCTGCGGAGTCAGCCAGAGCTGCCGCGTAGTTCTCGGCGGTCTCGTGGCCGATGTCCATGTAGGAGACGGTCTTCTCGTCGATTTCGTCGACGACGTGCTCGGCGCGCTCGCCGTCGTCGTCCTCGTAGGCGAGGTCGACGGCGGTCTCGATCCGATCGCCGAAGCGATCGAGTACGTCTGCGATCAGTTCCTCGTTCTCCGCGTAGTTGTCGTCGTACAGCGCCGGCCCGTCGGGCAGGTCACGTCCGACGGGGTGTCCCTGTGCGCGCAAGAAGAGTTCGCCGACGACGCCGCCAAGGAGGAACTGGTCGACGTCGTCCTCTAAGTGGTCCATCGCAGCGATGACGTCCTCGGCTTTGGTGCCGCCCAGTATCATCGTCACGGGACCGTCGAACTCGCGGCGCTCGACGGAGGTATTGAACTCGTACTCGACTTCCATTACCGGGCCGGCGTAGGCGTCCATCACAGCCGGGAAGCCGACGACCGAGGCGTGGGCACGGTGAGCAACCGAGTAGGCGTCGTTGACGTACGCGTCGAACTCGGGAGCGAGCGTCTGGACGAACTCGCTTTCTGCGTGCTCGTCGGCCGGCTTTTCCGGTAGCTCGTCGTCGGTCATGCGGGTGTTCTCGAGCAAGACGACGTCACCCGATTCGAGCCCGTCGATCGCTTCCAGAGCCTCCTCGCCGTAGGTGGAGGAAACGTACTCGACGGACTGACCGAGATGATCGGAAAGGATGTCGGCGTGCTGTTCGAGCGTGACGAACGTCTCCCGTCCCGGCCGCCCCTGGTGGGCCAGCAAGGCGACCGCGTGGTCGTCGGCCAGGAGCGTCTCGATCGATTCGGCGTGGCGCTCGAATCGGCGGTTGTCCTGTACGTCGCCGTCCTCGACGGGGGCGTTGACGTCGATTCGGGCCAGCAACGTCGCTCCGGACTCGAGGTCGTCAGTCGTGTACATATCTCAGTGCTCGTTCCGTGGCGAATAAAACCCGTCGATCAGCCGTCGTACTCGTTGGGATGCGTGACCGGGAAAATTCGCTCGCCGTCCAGTATGTCGTCGCGACGTCAGTCCAGGACGTACTCTGCGAGGTCGAGCATCCGGTTTGCGAAGCCGTACTCGTTGTCGTACCACGCGAGAATCTTGACCTGACCCGCGGTCGCCATCGTGGAGTCGGCGTCGACGATCGAAGAGTACGACTGCCCAATGACGTCTCGTGAGACGATTTCGTCCTCGGTGTAGCCCAGCACGCCCTCGAGTTCGCCGGTCGACGCGGCCTCGAGCGCCTCGTTGACCTCGTCCTCGGAGACGTCTGCGTCTAACGTGACGACGAGGTCGGTGATCGAACCGTCGGGGACGGGAACGCGCATCGCCATCCCGTCGAGTTTGCCCTCGAGGTTCGGGAGGACCTCGGTGGTCGCCTGTGCGGCGCCCGTCGAGGTCGGGATGATGTTCTCGGCAGCGGCGCGGCCGCGGCGGGTCTTCTCCAGCGGACCGTCGATGAGATTCTGCGTGCCCGTGTACGCGTGAGTCGTCGTGAGCAGACCGGACTCGATGCCGAACTCCTCGTCTAACACCTTCGCGACCGGCGCGACGGAGTTCGTCGTACAGGAGGCGTTCGAGACGACGGCCTCGCCGTCGTACTCGTCGTGGTTCACGCCGTAGACGACCGTCAGGACGTCCTTCTCGCCTTTCGGTGGCGCGGAGATGAGCGCGCGGTCGGCACCGGCCTCGACGTGCTTGTACGCGTCGTCGTAGGTTCGGAAGAGACCGGTACACTCGAAGGCGACGTCGACGCCGAGTTCCTCCCACGGTAGGTCGGCAGGATCGCGCTCGCTCAGCGTCTGAATCGTCCGATCGCCGACGATGAGATCGTCGCCGTCGGTCTCGACGCCCTCGGTGCGGCCGTGGACACTGTCGTATTTGAGGAGGTAGGCCATGTCCTCGATGTCCATGATGTCGTTGATCGCGACGACGTCGATGCGATCGTCTTCGAGGCTGGCGCGGAGCACGTTGCGACCGATGCGACCGAACCCATTCAGACCGACCGTGATCGTCTCGTTCGCAGTTTGACCACTCATATCTGAATCGTTCGTAACCATCGCTTTTGTTGTTGTCGTCTTGCGTTCGTGGCGATCGGTGTGAATGGACAGCCGAGGGACTTCTTCCATGAAAATTATTCTTCCCTTTTCGAAAACATAGATGGAGTATATGGGAACAAAATCTCTGACAGGCCAAGGTTTAAGTGTAGTCGACGAGTACGTGGATGTGATGAGCACCCAGAAGACCGTCCGTCAACAGGCCAGCACCGTCGAGGAGAACGAGCTCCGGATAGACCAGGAGAAGGCCGAGCAGATCGTCGACGCGTTAAACACCGAACTGGCGAACGCGTACGTGCTGTACCACCAACTCAAAAAGCACCACTGGGTCGTCGAAGGGGCGGAGTTCCTCCCGCTTCACGAGTTCTTAGAGGAGGCCTACGAGCACGTCGAGGAAGGCGCCGACGTCATCGCCGAGCGCGCCCAGGCGCTGGGTGGCGTCCCCGTCTCCGGCCCGACCAACCAGGAGCGCCGCGCCACTGTCGAGTTCGAGGGCGAGGACGTCTACGACATTCGTACCTCGTTCCAGCACGATCTCGAGATGTACGGTGACATCATCGAGTCGATGCGCGATACCATCGAACTCGCCGACAACTTAGGCGACTACGCCACCGCCGAGATCCTCCGGGAGATCCTCGTGACCCTCGAAGAAGACGGCCACCACTTCGAACACTACCTCGAGGACGACACCCTCGTACTCGAGGACGCGACGCACTGACGGCGCAGGCGACGATCAGAATCGACGACGGGCTTTTTCGCGGAGGCGAGCAGAGAATCGGTGGGCGGAGCCTAGCGGTGAAGCCAAGCGAACTGTCGCCTGTGTACTGACGCGTTCGAGCCGGAGAGCGATCTATCGGGCCCGGATTCTCCTCTCCAGAAGCACCTACCGTTCGAGATCGACGGCGTGATCGGTCGCAATCCAGCCGTCGACGTTGTCTCGTTCGGTCAGTACCAGCTTTCCGGGGCGGGGTTCGTGGCTGGCCACGACCGAGGAGCCCTCGGGCTCCTCGTCGGTGACGGGTTCGCTGCGTCGCGCGTGTGCGTCCATCGAGATGACTTAGGTGGGCCTAAATCTAAAAGTGTTTTGGTCCGCCTAGACCCCTGTCGCGATCTCAATTTTCACACCGTCACTGCTACTGCGGCCGGCTCGCGACAGATTTGTCGACCGTCACGACGTCGAACCCAGCCGACGGACGCGACACTGCGTAGCCCATCGTCAAGTGTGATCGTCCCCGTACGTCCGCACATGGAGTACGACCTCGTACAGGGCGACATCGCCGAATAGTCAGCCGACGCGCTGGTCAACGCCGTCGGGACGAGCCTGACGATGGAGTCGGGTGTCGCCGGCTTCGATCTCGCCGAGTGCGCCGCGATCATCAACGAGACGATCTACGCGGCGACCGGGCGAGCAGCGGCCTCGGAGCAGGGAAGCGACGAGGCGGCTCGGTGAGTCGCGGATTCGGCGGGACCGAGTGACCGGCGGCCGGGTAGATCTTCCAGTTACCAGCTGAGATACCCGCCGTCGACGCCGAGGGCTTCGCCAGTGACGAACGAGGCCTCGTCGTCGCACAACCAGACGACGGCGTTTGCGACCTCTTCTGGCGTCCCCAGCCGATTCATCGCGTGCCGACGCTCGATCTGCTCGCGCATCTCCGGATCGCTCGTGATCCCTCCCTCGTCGAGGAGGGGCGTCTCGATGAACGCGGGACAGACTGCGTTGATACGGATACCCGTCTCGCCATTTTCGAGGGCAGCCGACTTCGTCAGGCCGAGAATCCCGTGTTTCGCAGCGGAGTATCCCGATGAGTTCTCGAACCCGACTTTCCCAAGGACCGACGAGTTGTTGACGATGACGCCGCCCTCGCTCTGGGCGTGCATCTGTTTTAGCTCCGACCGCATACAGTTGAACACGCCGACGAGGTTGACGTCGATGACGGTTTGCCACGCTTCGGGATCGTACTCGCCAACTGGCGCCTGTGCACCGCCGACACCGGCGTTGTTGAACGCGTAGTCCAGACGTCCGTACTCGTCGACGGCAGCGTCTACCATCGCGTCTGTCGCCGCGGGATCAGTCACGTCGGTTTCGACGAAGTGGGCCTCGTCACCGTCAGCTGTGATCTCTGCAACGGTCTCCTCACCGCCTTCGGTATCTACGTCCGCGACGATCACACTCGCTCCGCGATCTGCAAACGTCCGAGCAGTCGTCCGCCCGATCCCAGAGCCGGCTCCCGTTACGACAGCGACCGCATCACTGAACGAATCCATACCGAGAGATGACCCCCGTTCGAGAAAATAGTATGGCTCCGTTCGGCGTCGACAGGGGAGTCAGCTTCTGAGGTAACGACAGAACCCACAGCCGTCTCGCGAAGAGACAGAAGTGAGGTGACTGGTAACCGACCGACCCGTCTCAGGACAGCGAGAGCCCGCGAATCTCGACGGACGCGCCCTCCTCGACGCGCCCGATAATCTGGCCGTCCGTCTCGGCGGCGAACGCCTCGGCTCGGTCTTCGGGCAGCGCCACGACGAAGCCCGTTCCCATGTTGAACGTCCGGTGCATCTCGGCGTCGGAGACGTCTCCTTCCTCCTGGACGAACTCGAAGATCGGCTGGGCCGGCAACGGGTCGTCGACCACGTACGTCCGGTCGCCCATTCGGAGCAGGTTCGTCCACCCGCCGCCAGTAATGTGGGCCGCGGCGCGCACGCCGTGTTCGGTCATTGGGCCGAGCAGGTCGGTGTAGATCCGGGTCGGGCGCAGCAGTTCCTCGCCGATCGTCCGCTCGGAGTCGTACGGGAAGGTATCGTCGTACTCGTGGCCGCGGGTGACGGCCTCGCGAGCGAGCGTGAGTCCGTTCGAGTGGATCCCGTTCGAGGGGACGCCAACAAGCACGTCGCCGACGGCGGCCTCCCCATCGAGAATATCGCCTTTTTCCGCCAGACCGGCGCAGGTCCCCGCCAGATCGAATCCGGAGACGACTTCGGGCATGACCGCAGTCTCGCCGCCCAGCAGCGTCATTCCCGACTCCTCGAGTCCGACCGCGAGCCCCTCGCCGATCTCGTTCGTGAGCGCGTCGTCGGGCTCGTCGATCGCGAGGTAGTCGACGAACGCGACCGGTTCGACGCCCGCCGCGACGAGGTCGTTGACGTTCATCGCGATGCAGTCGATCCCGATCGTCGAGAAGTCCTCGATGGCTTCTGCCACCAGCAACTTCGTGCCGACGCCGTCGGTCGCAAGCGCCAGATAGCGGTCGCCAATATCGAGGAGTCCAGCGTACTCGGTCGTGAGACCACTGCCGAAGGCGGAGAGCAACGCGGCGGTCGCGTCCTCGCTTGCCTCGATGTCGACGCCCGTCTCGGCGTAGGTTAGTCCGTCGGCGTCGTCCGCGCCGGAGTCGGCGTCCGCGTTCCCGTCGGAATCGGCCGCGTGATCGGTCATATCTGAACGACCCGTCGGCGTCAGCAAAAGGCCACCGGTCCGCCGTCCGTCGGGCGGGGCGTCGGCGCTTAGAACCCGAACGAGAGGCCGAACGTGTAGAGGAAGCCAGCAAGCAACGCGACACTCAGCCCGAAGACCGCGGCGAAGGCTCCATTGTTCCAGTTCCAGACGGATTTCCCGTCGAGCGGGCCGAACGGGATCATGTTGAACGCCGCCAGAAAGAGGTTTATGAGCACGCCCATGTAGAACAAGAATCCGAGGAACCCGCTCGTTCCGAACAGGAGCATCGGCGGGAAAAAGAGCGCGGCCAGGCCGTGGTTCGTCAGCGGGCCGGCGACCGCGACCATCGCGTTCTCGCGCTCGGTGATGTGCCCGGCATGGTAGACCGCCCCCGGCGCGGCAAAGAGGAAGCCGATGAGGGCGCTCATGATCGCGATGAACAACATCTGGTAGTCCGCGCGAAACTCCGCGACCTGGCCGTAGTGAATTGCGACGACCTTGTGGGCCAGTTCGTGGAGGAGGAAGGCGACGCCGACGGTGACGAAGCTCAGCCCGATCATCAGCACGAAACCGCCGGTATCGGCAAGTCCGAGGTGAATCGGTGCGAGTAATAGCGCGAACGCCACGCTCAGGGCGATCCACGCCGCCGCAAGGTCGAACAGTTCCTTGTCGCTGAAACTGAGTTCTGGCTCCGGCGGTTGCCGGCGCTGGTAGTTCACTCCTGCACCCGGGGATCCGGCGCTCATGAATGCCACCCCCGCAGTATCTCGATCATCAGAGCAGCCCCCGCAGCAGTTCGAGGGTGTTCTGTGCTCCCTGGAACAGTTCGCCCATGAGCGCGTCGACGCCGCCGATCTCGGGCGCGAGCCACGGCAGGACGACGAGTGGGAACAGAATCGTGGCCACGAAGCTCCCGATGTTCGTCAACGCGACGATGAGGATCAGTCGGAACAGCGGGACGTCGATCATCTCCCCGAAGGCCTCGTCTATCGGGCGCTCGGTGTCGCCGACGATCTCGTTTAGCGTCTGGACGTCGGAGACGTTGACCGGCCGGTAACGCAGTTCGACGTAGCCAGCGAACCAGCCGGGCGCGAGCAACGGATTGATGCTCGTCAGCCAGGCAACGGAGCCGCCGACGCCGGCACTGGTCCAGCGCGCGCCGGCCAGGCGCGCGAGCGTGAACGCGAAGATGCCGTTGAAGACGAACCAGGCGACGAACAGCTGTAAGAGGAACGTGTCCTGGACGCCGGCCATGATCAGCAGGAAGAAAAAGCCCACAAAGCCGACCATAACGAGGTAGCCAAACAGCTTCATCACCGAAAAGCGCCGGCCGGAGGTCGTTCCGGAGATCGACTCCAGCTCGGGGATGCCCGACGGATTCTCGAGGTGGCGCTCGATGCCGGCTTTGTGCCCGGCGCCGACGACCGCGAGCACGTCGTACCCCTGATTCGCCAGCGCGTGGAGGTTGTGTGCGATGTAGGCGTCGCGTTCGTCGATCAACGCGTTCGCGCCGTGGGGGCTAAACTGGCGAAACTCCTCCATCATCGCCGCGACCACGTCGCCGTCGGTCATCTCCTCGATGTCGATCTCCTCGATCTCGTCGACGTCGGCGGTCAGTGCGTCCAACAGCAGGCCGAAGACGGCGCCGACGAGCGCACCGAGTCCCAGACCGGCGAGGATCCCGACCGCTCCGCGAATCGTGTACTCGCCTGCACTCTCGAAGGCGCCCGCCGAGAACGGCCCGACGAACGTCTCCGTGACCACGAGCACCAGTGCGCCGGCGACGCCGATGACTGCACCGCCGACCAGACGGCCGCCGAGCCCGCTTCCGCCGGCGACGTTCTCGAGAGAGGGGAGAAAGAGCAGCCCGAGCAACACGCCTGCCAGCGCGCCACCGCCGACGGCGCCGACGTACTGCAGCGTCCCGGGGTCGGTGACCCCGAGCGTCAGCGCTTCGCCGAACCCGAGCATCGGGCCCAGAAACGCGGCGAAGAGGACGCCGAGAAAGATACCGATCGCCGTCCCGAACGCGAGACCGATCGTTCGGGGATTGGTGACGCCGAGGGCCAGCCCTCCGACCATCTTCACCTTCTCGGAGAAGGACAGCCGCGCCCAGAACCGCTGGATCGTCACCTGGATGTCCCGGTCGACCAGCGCGACGCCGTGGCCGCCCGCCTCGGCTGCGTCGATCGCCGCGCGCATATCGGCACCGGGCTCGATGTCGAACTGGTCGCCGAGGCGCGACTGGACGTACGAAAGCATCCAGTAGGCTAAAAACTGGAAGACCGTGTTGCCAGAGAGGAGGTCCTCGGCTTCGATGTCGTCGGGCGTCCCACCCTGCATCTGTCGGTACCGTCCCTCGTCGAGTTCGACCGCGACGACGTCTGGTTTCTCGGCCTCGATCGTCGCTTCGACTTCGTCGACGCTCGCCTGGGAGACGTGTGCGGTTCCCAGAACCGTCACGGAGCCGGGCTCGCCGTCGGGCGCCGCTGGCGGCTCCGGCGTGTCAACGTCGCCTGCATCGCTCATTACCGGTCACACTCGGTGACGACTTTTACCTGTATCGAAGCCGGTAGGAAGACGTGGATCCCGCGATCGATACTGTTAGCACACCCACTCACAGCAACTCCTCGATGTCGCCCAGAGAATCGAGGACGTAGTCGGGTTCGATGGGGGCGTCTTCGTGGTCGTCGCCGTCGGCGATTCCGGTCTGTACGAGCGCGGTGGCTGCCCCGGCTCGAGCGCCGAGAGCGATATCCGTATCGAGCCGGTCCCCGACCACCAGCGTTCGCTCGGGGGTGGCGTCGAGTCGTTCCATCGCCATCGTTGCGGCGATCTGAGAGGGTTTGCCGAGGATCTCGTCCGGCTCACGATCGGCGACGGCCGACATCGCCGCGAGGATCGCGCCCGATCCGGGGATCGTGCCGTCGTCGACGGGGATCGTCGTGTCGGGGTCGGTTCCGTAGAACGGGAGCCCGCGTTCGAGTGCGGGGAGAACGTCGTGCAGCGTCGAAAACGAAAAGTCGCGATCGAACGATCCGAGGACGGCGTCGGCGTCGTCGGGGTCGGTCGTCAGCGAAAGGCCCGCGTTTTCCAGGATTGCGCCCAGCCGATCGCCACCAACCAGATAGATACGCCCGTCCGGATACGTGTCTGTGAGGTGCGCCGCGGTGACTGTCGCCGACGTGAGCACCCGCGCTGGCTCCACGGCGATGTCGTGGGCGGCGAGCTTCTCGCCGTAGTGGTCTGCGCCCCGAGTCGGATTGTTCGAGAAGAGGAGTCGATCGACGCCCGACTCGTCGAGCGCCCGCAGTCCGTCGGTCGCTCCCGGGATAACCGTCTCTCCACGGACGATCGTTCCGTCGACGTCCAGTATCGCCGCGTCGTAGGCTGCCATGTGCTACCAGAGGGAGGGAACTCGATTGAGCGTTGGGGTTCCAGCATCACAAAACAATAGTGGCCGGAGGTGGCTGACAGCGAGGGGGGAAGACGAATCCTTATCGGGTGACGGTCCGTACGCTCGACTATGACTCTCGAGGTCGAGCCACCGGCGCCGCCTGAACTCTCGTTCGTCGATCCCAACGAGTACGACGACGCGAGCGTCGACGCTACCGGCGACGTCGATTACCGGCGCGAGGAGCTGCAGGCGTTTTTCGACCAGGGCGCCTGGGAGGAGGCGTTCGAGCAGTGGGCCAGCGACACCGATCTCGAGTATCGTGAGTACGAGATCGCCCGTGAGCTCGATCTCTTTGCCGAGTTTGACTTCTTCTGGGACGACTTCGCCGACCGGGTTGGCTACCACGCACCCGGCATCCCCGAGGACTGGCAGGAACGTGAGTACCATCCCGACCTCGACTCTTGGGGAACCGTCTCCGCGATCAACGCCGAACTGACGGAGTTCGGACAGATCGTCTCAGAGCTACTAAAGGAGTCGTACGTCGACTGGGAAGCCGAGTACGAGCCGCCGGAAGATCTGCCAAATTTCGGCTGAGTCGGTACTCGCTCGACCAGCCAGTTCGCGGCCGACAGCCGACATTCCCCCGGTTTCCGTCACTCGCGAGCGACGCTGATGTTCATCACGGCGCCCTGACACACAGGACAGTAGCCGATCGGTTCTGCCGTCTGGGTACGGTGGCCACAGGATCGACACTCGTACGTTCGATTCGATCCATCTGGGTCGTATGGGTCTGAATATACCATGGGGTATCGCCACCATTTCGATACAAAAGCGTTGCTCTAACCCACTATGGTGTTTGTATGTACAATATTGTATCGGTAAAGAGGATTTAATACTGACTGAACGTCCACCTCTCCGTCAGCGACGGGTCACCGGCGCCCCGCGCCTTACTCGACTTCCTCTGCGATGGGAGGCTCGATCGCGACCACATCACCCACGGCGAGTTCGCGACCCCACGACGCACGCGGGACGCGCGTGTTCACCATTAGCCGGAAGAAGTGGTCGAACTGCTCCCGGGTCGCCCACGGTGGGAGCGTCTCCTCACGACGCTCGACGAACCGCTCTCTGAACCCGGTCGTCTCGGCGCCGGTATCTGGCTCTCGGATCGGGACGACACAGCGCTGACACGGATTGACGCCGCGAAACTCGACCTCACCGACGGTAAACGGTACGACGCGTCCCGGACGGTCGTAGAGTCGATCCTCCCAGAAGGGGTCGACGCCGCCGACGACCAGGTTCGGGCGCAGTCGTCGGCGCATCTCCGTGGCGTCGATCTCGTCGTACCAGGTGGCGACCGCGCGGAGCGTTTCGGCACCGATCACCGTCGGCCCCGCCGCGTCGGTATCGTCCGGAAACCCACCCGCCTCGTTGCGTCGAATCGAGACCGGGTAGCCGAGAAACGCCGACAGCCACGCGGCCAACTCGTCGCGTTCGTCCTCGAGACCGAACGTCTTCGTGGGCGCGTCGGGTGCGGTCACGGTCACAGTCTCGGCCACGAGGTCGTACGCCGCGTCAATCCGGTGGATCGCCCGCTCGCGCTTTCCGTTCACGTATTCGCCCGCGTCGTCGACCACGGCGTACCGGCGATCCCACGCCAGCCCGCCGCCCTCAGCGACGGTTGCGCGCTCGACCGTCGTTCCGTCGAGTGACTTGATCGGGTAGACGATCGCCGATTGAAGACGGCTCATCAGACGACACATTGCTGGTTTCGACCAAATATCTGTCCGTTCGTCGTGAGATTGGCGTGGGAAGTCAACGAGTCGTGTCGTGGGGATGTGTCACGCCTCCCGAATCGGCCCTTGACACACACAGTCACGGTTATATACCCCCGGTTCACATAGCACTGCAATGAGCGTGCAGCTGCGAACTCCAACAGCCCGAACCTGCGAACGGTGCAGTCGCGCCGAACGATGGGACGACTACCTCGAAGCCTGGCAACTCGTCGTCGAAGACGGCGAGAAGTGCGTCGGAAACCCCCACTGTATCCACGAGTGGGACATCAACGGGACGTTCAATCCGACGAACAATAACTGAACGTTCGACGCCGAACGCTCCGACGGCCAGCTTTTTCAGCGCCAGCGCCGTATCCCAGCCCATGCCGACCGCGTACGTTACGTCGCCCCCCGACGCCGCCGAGGAGATCGCGACGACGCTCGTCTCCGAGCGTCTGGCTGCCTGCGTCAATCAGGTTCCCTGTACCTCGACCTACCGCTGGGAGGGGGACATTCACCGCGACGACGAGGTCGTTTTGCTGGCGAAGACGACCGACGACGCCTACGACGCGCTCGTCTCCCGCGTTCGCGAGGTCCACCCCCACGAAGTGCCCTGTATCGAGCGATTCGACGAGACACGCGTCCTCGACTCCTTCGCGGAGTGGCGAGACGAGAGCGTGCGGTAGGTTCGCGTCGGGCTGGCGTGACTGCCTCGAAAAGCAACCCTTAAAACTCGAGCGAGGCTTCGTTCGGGTATGGCTGGAACCATCGAAGTGCTCGTTCCGGGTGGCCAGGCCAACCCTGGCCCACCGCTCGGTCCCGAGCTCGGACCGACGCCCGTCGACGTACAGGCGGTCGTCAGCGACATCAACGACCAGACGGCAGCGTTCGACGGCACCGAAGTGCCCGTAACCGTCGAGTACGAGGACGACGGCTCGTTCTCGATCGACGTCGGCGTCCCGCCGACGGCCGCCCTCGTCAAAGACGAGGCCGGTTTCGATACCGGCTCCGGTGTCCCACAGGAGGAGTTCGTCGCAGACCTCTCGATCGATCAGGTCAAAACGATCGCCGAGCAGAAACACCCCGACCTGCTCGCCTACGATACGAAAAACGCCGCCAAGGAAGTCGTCGGTACCTGCGCCTCGATGGGTGTCACCATCGAGGGCGTCGACGCGCGAGAGTTCAAGCAGAAAGTCGACGACGGCGAGTTCGACGACGCGCTCGTCGAGTAACGAGAGACTCGCGGCCCACGTTTCTGGGTCGTCGTACCCACTTCCGTAAGCGGTGCGTCTGTCGATGGCTGTAGCACAATCGACAGTTGTGGCACAATCGACGCTGGCTACGATCGGTGAGCGGTGACGTCGGTCGAGGACACCATCCCGACGTAATCATCGTCGACAACCGGGAGGTGTTTGATGCCGTAGGTGGTCATCATCGCCGCGACCTCTTCCATGTACAGATCCGGAGTGGCAGTCTCGACGTCGGTCGTCATCACGTCGGCGACCCGGAGTTCGGTGACGTCGCGCCCTTCCGCGACGGCGTCTAAAACGTCCGTACTACTGATGATCGCGCGCGGCGAGGTCGGGACGACCAGCGCGTTGATATCTTTCGCCCGCATCTGCTGCGTGGCTTCCATTACCGTCGCATCCTTCGAAATCGTTTCCAGCGGTGTGGACATCACGTCTTCGACGGTCGTCCGGTTGGAGTCTGCCATACAGTGAAGACGGAGCGGGTACGTATCATATTTTCCACTGAACGCTACTGTGACGGATCGGGAGCGAGCCCGAGCACGTCGAGGTGGTGGGCGACGAGCACCAGTTCGCCCCGTTCGAGCTGTTCCCGTCTCGTCTCTCGCCACTCCCGCCGATCGGCCGGATCGAGTGTTTCGGGCGGATACTCCGCCAGTGCCCCGTCTATCGTCGAGAGCAGCGCCTCGAGGAAGGCGGCCTCGTCGGCCGGATACCCGCCCTCGCTATTCGGGCGGACGATCCAGTCTGACCCGCCGGCGGCCCGAACGTCGACGCCGGCAGCCGGCAGCGCGGTCAGTAGTGTTCGACCAGCCCGGCTCCCGCCCGGCTCGTCCCGGATCTCGTCCATGTGTCGGTGGTAGAGCCTGGTGATCCGATCGTCGGCGGGGTGAGAGGGCGAGAATCCCGTCTCGCCGTCGAACGTAACCGGCGCGTAGAGGGCGCCGCCGGGAACGAGGACGTCCCGAATCGCCGACAGCGCGCGGTCCAGGTCGACGATATCGAGGACAGCGGCAGCCACCACGGCGTCTGCTGTCGCGTCGACTGTGAAGGCGTCGGCGACCTCGAGCGAGATCTCGAGGCGGGTCGGCTGGCGGTCATCATCCACCTCCTCGCCGTCGCACGTGTTGAGTGCCGCGAACCCTGCTGTGGTTTCCTCGACGGCGTACCCGGCTGACTCGAGCCACGCTGGAAGCGCTTCGTGCGCGTGATCGATACTCGCTGCGTCGCGGTCGATCGCTCGATACCGAACGGTTCCCGACGGGAGCGCGTCCCACGCTGCGAGCCGGGCGATCATCGTCCCGGTCCCGGCCCCGAGTTCGAGGATTCGAACCGGCTCGTCACCGCGTTCGCGCGCCCGCTCGTCGAGTACGTCCACAAACGCCTCCCAGACGCGCCGGTTCAGCGCTCGGTCGTCAACGGTCCGTTTCGCGGTCAAGTACCGCTGCATCGAGTCGGTCACGGCGATCCCCTCCCCTGTCGGTCGTCGGATTCTGCCGGCTGTGCTGCGACGCGTTCGTAGAGAAACTCCCTGATCCGGGCCATTGACTCCGCCCACGTTGGGTGGGTGTCGGCGGTTTCGAGGGCTGCTTGTCCCATCGCGGCGAGGCGCTCACGATCCGCTGCTAGCTCCGCGAGGGTGGCGGAAACGAGCTCGGGACGGTCGGGTGCCAGCAGAAATCCGTTCTCGCGGTGGCTGACGAACTCACTGGCGCCACCCGCGGTCGTCGCGACCGGGACGGTTCCGTACTCCATCGCTTCCAGATAGACCATGCCGAAGCTCTCGTAGGTCGAGGGACCGACCAGAACGTCCGCGCGGTCGAGTTCGGCCTCGACGACTCGGTCGGGAACGCCCCCCAGAACTGACGTTCGAACCGTCTCGAGGCGCCGAATTCGCTCGCGCATGCGGCGGGCGTACTCCGGGGCGGCGTCTGTGGGTCCGATCGCGACGAACTCCCACGACGTCCCGGAGTCGTCCGCACGTCGCTCGAGGGCGTCGACGAGTGTGTGCAGCCCCTTTCGCGGGACGAACGAGCCGAGAAAGAGCACCCGAAATGGATCGGCGCGCGCTCGATTCGCCACCGCCTCGGCCGACACCGCAGCTCCCTCGGTGCGGCCAGCCGGCGGCGCGATCACCGACGGCGGGCCCCGATCGCTGTGCCCGGATGATCGGCGTCCGTCGCCGCTCGTGAGAGCTCGAACACGGCGCCCGAGGTCGGCACTCGGGCAGACGACGCCGTCGACGGTCGCGAGGTATCGACGCTCGATCGGCTTGGCGATCGAGCCGGTCAGCCCAGGCCCGGGCGACGACCGCAGAAGGTGGACCAGCGAGACGATCGCCGTCGGGCGAGTCAGCCGGCGGTTGTGTCGCCACAACACAGGGTGACAGAGCTCGTCTTGCAACAAGACGTCGTAGGGGCGATCCAGCCGGGACCGGACCGTCGGTGAGAGCCCGTCGACGAGACTCCGGCCGTAGGACCGCCAGGGGAGCGCGACGACCTCGACGGTGTGGCCCGCGTCCTCGAGTGTCGCCGCGAGCCGTCGATCGTACCGGAATCCCCCGGAGCGTTCGGAGAGTCCGCCGTAGACGACCAGTCCGACGTACACGGTTAGAGCGCCCGCTCGTGGCTCACCGTCGCGACGTCGTCCTCCTCGATCGCGACCCGCAACCGGGTCGCGCCGACGGGATCGAACCGTTTGAGGAGGCGATCGCCGAGGGTCTTCGCGAGCAACTCGACGCTCGGATTTCGCCCGTCGAACGGCGGGAGTTCGTTCAGTGTCTCGTCGCGAAACGCGTCGACGGTGTCGTCGACGGCTGCGGTGAGGTTGTCGATATCGACGAGGTACTCGTACTCGTTGCGCTCCGGTCCGGCGACTTCGATCTCGACGTCGAAACAGTGGCTGTGGAGCCGTCCCTCGGGCCCCGGATCGGGTACCGTCAGGTAGTGCTGGGCGACGAACGACCGGGAAACGGAGACTGCGTACATTCTGCGTGCGTCTACAGTCTGGTGGAGTAACCAAAACGTTAGCGCCAACCGTCGTCGGCTGACGGCTGCGTCTCGTGGCGACCGTACTCGAGGAGGACGCCGACCGCCTCGTGGGGGCGGTCCGCGACCAGTTCGTAGGCCTCACGCGCGCGCTCGAACGGAATCCGGTGGGTGATGAGCTCCTCGGCTGGGATCTCTGCGAGGAGGTCGAGCGCGAGGTCGTGGCGTCGCTCGCGGCTCCACCGGCCGGTGTACTCGGGTGCGATCGTGCTCACCTGACTGCTCTCGATCGAGATCCGACTCCGGTGAAAGCGCCCCCCGAGATCGATCGGTGCGGTTCGAGACCCGTACCAGGAGCCGACGACGACGCGTCCGTCGTAGCCAGTCGCCGTAATCGCGTCGTCGAGTGCAGCCGGCGAGCCGGTCAGTTCGTAGGTGAGATCGGCGCGGTCGTCCCCCTCGAGAACGTCTTCTGCGGACGCCTCGGCGGGATCGATAGAGAGGTCTGCGCCGAGGCGCTCGGAGAGCTTCCGGCGCCGCTCGTGGTGATCGACGGTCACGAGCGTATCCAGCGGGTACCGGGAGAGGACAGCCGTGGTCAGCAATCCCACGACACCCTGGCCAAAGATCGCGACGCGCTCGCCGACGACGGGGGCGCCGTCGAGCGCGAGCGTGACGGCCGTCTCGATGTTCGCGAGCAGCGTCGCCGTCTCGGGTGAACACGCCGGCGAGAGCGGGACGACTGCCGATGGCTCGACGGTGAACCCGCTCTCGTGTGGATTGTACGCGAACACGCGCCGATCCAGCCACTCGTCGTCGACGGCACTCCCGACATCCATTACGTGCCCGACGGCCGCGTAGCCGTACTTCAGCGGGTACGAGAAGTCGGTTGCGATCGCGTCGATAGGATCGTCCGGTTCGGATTTCGTCGGCACCTCCCCCTCGAAGAGCAGTCGCTCCGTCCCGGCGCTGATCGCCGAGTAGGCGGTTCGGATCTGTATCTCGTCTCGGTCCGGTTCCGGAAGCGACTCCTGGCGGTGTGTCACCTGCCCCGGTCCGGTAACGTAGAGGCTGCGCCTTTCGTCGACGTTCGTGGTCATCTGGGGATCCGTGGGGTGGCTCCGTCGGTCGGTTCGTGTACCCGCGTCACGACACCGTGTTCGCGTCGCTGACACTTGGTCGTTCGCCTCCCGGCGACCGCCTCACCGTCCGAGTCGGCCGCTGACCGCCAGCCAGTCGCGACCGAAGCTCGCGAGCAGCGGTGCCAACGCCAGGGTCGTCACCAGCCGCGACGCTCCCGTTCCAAGAAGCGGGGAAAGCGCCAGAAAGATCGCCACCAGCTGGCAGACGCCGACGACCCGCCGCAGCTGGCTGGGCGGCAGCGGGTAAACGGGTCGGTCTCGGAACTCGCGGTAGCGAATGCCACCGACGAACGCGTACCGTGCAGCGCCGGCGGCGAGGTAGACGACGGGGGCGAACCCGACGCTTACCGCGACGACGGCGCCGACGAGGACGGTGAGTGAGTCTCCGCTCGCATCGAGCTTCTCGCCGAGGACGGTGGTCGTTCCCGTCGCCCGAGCGAGGGCTCCGTCGACGCCGTCGAGCGCCGCGGCGACGCCGAACAGCATCGCCGGAAGCCACGCGGTTGTTCCTTCGGGGTAGGCGACGAGCGCGAACCCGCCTACCCCCGCGACGAGCCCGACACGTCCCAGCGTCAGGATCGTGGCCGTCGTAAGCGGTGTCGGCGGGCTATCCTTGGTAGCCCGGCTTTCGGCGTCCGCGTTTCCGCCGCGGATGCGGGTGATGGTCCACGCGGTCGCCCCGAACGCGGCGATCGCGGTGGCTGTGACACCGGCGAGATACGGCGGGCCGATGGCGGCCGGGTGGCTCAGTCGCGTCGCGACGAGCGCAATGGCGGCGCCGAGTGCGATTGCGCCCGCGGCGCCAGCGAGCTGGGTTCGGGAGGCACGAAGCAGCCGAATCGTTCCCAGCTGTCGGGCGTCCCGTTCGACGGCGGTCACGGGGCTGTCTTCGGGATCCCGGCTCACACCGTCTCACGGCGGTACAGCACCACCAGGATGGCGAGTAACAACAGCTGGGCGACCTTATCGACCACCTCGATCGTCGAGATCGCTCCGAGCGCGGTCGGCTCGTTGACGGCGTACCAGCCGACGAGCTGGACGCCGACGAACGGGATCCCGACCAGATACAGCAGGCGACGGCGGTAGTTCACCAGCAACAGGACGATCGCGCCGAGAAAGCCGCCGGTCGCGAGCAAAAAGAGGACGCCCATCCAGTGGGGGAGAAAGCCGATTCCGAGGACGAGGTGAACGGCGGCGCTCACCAGCGCGAGGACGACCCCGACCCAGTGAAGCGGTCCCAGTGACGCGAGGTCGATTCCGGGTCGATTCGTCGCCATACTCCCACCAATTTCGCCGAGCGAGTTAGCCGTTCCCCCGCGTTCGACGGATTCGGGGCCCGTCTCGACCGTCCACCGGAATCTCGGTTCGACGGGTTTAAGTCCGCGATGACACTCGTTTCAATGGAGACAGGCTTCGCCTGTTTCACTGACCCGTAGGAGCATCCCTGCGTACTACGGAGGTGAACGATGGCAGATTCGGATATTGAAACCGCAGTGGCTCGCGCACTCGAGGAGTCGCCCGATCGGAACTTCACCGAGACGGTAGACCTCGCGATCAACTTGCGCGACCTTGATTTGAACGAACCGTCGAACCGTGTAGATGAATCCATCGTCCTGCCGTCCGGAACCGGCCAGGAGACGATCATCGTGGTCATCGCCGAAGGCGAGACCGCGGTCCGCGCCGAGGAGGCTGCAGACGACGTCCTCTCCGGCGACGACGTGGCCGATCTGGACGACGACGACGCCAAGGATATGGCAGACGAGACGGACTTCTTCATCGCCGAGGAGGCGATGATGCAAGACATCGCCCGACACCTGGGTACGATCCTGGGTCCTCGAGGGAAGATGCCCGATCCGCTCGCGCCCGACGACGACGTCGTCGAGACCGTCAACCGGCTCAAGAACACCGTGCAGCTGCGCTCTGGCGACCGGCGAACGTTCCACACGCTCGTCGGCGCCGAGGACATGTCCGCAGAGGACATCTCGAGTAACATCGACGTGATCCTCCGCCGCCTGCACGCCGACTTAGAAAAGGGTCCACAGAACATCGACGGCGTCTACGTCAAGACGACGATGGGGCCGTCCGTGGAGGTGGCCTAACATGAGCGCCGGAGCCGAACGAAAGACCGAGAACCTCCCCGAGTGGAAACGCGAGGAGGTCGACGAACTCGCGACGCTCATCGACGAGTACGAGAGCGTCGGCGTCGTCGGCATCGCCGGCATTCCGTCGAAGCAGCTCCAGGACATGCGCCGTGGCCTCCACGGAACCGCGGTCCTGCGCGTGAGCCGCAACACGCTCCAGACGCGTGCGTTGGACGACGCCGGACTCGACGATCTCGTCGAACACGTCGAGGGACAGGTCGGACTCATCGCGACGAACGACAATCCCTTCGCGCTCTACAAGGAACTCGAAGCCTCGAAGACGCCCGCCCCGATCAACGAGGGCGAGGTCGCCCCGAACGATATCGTCATTCCCGAGGGCGACACCGGCGTCGACCCGGGTCCGTTCGTCGGCGAACTCCAGCAGATCGGCGCGAACGCACGCATCGAGGACGGCTCGATTCAAGTCATGGAAGACTCGACGGTTCTGGATGCCGGCGAGGAGGTCTCCGCTGACCTCTCGAACGTCCTGAACGAGCTCGGCATCGAGCCCAAGGAGGTCGGACTCGACCTTCGGGCTGTCGTCGCCGAGGGCGTCCTCTTCGACCCCGAGGATCTCGACATCGATGTCGATGCCTACCGCAGCGACGTCCAGGCGGCCGCCGCCGGCGCCCGAAACCTCTCGATCAACGCGAGCTACCCGACCGCAAGCACGGCGCCGACGCTCATCGCGAAGGCGACCGGCGAGGCAAAGAGCCTCGGTCTACACGCCGCGATCGAGGACGAAGCGCTCATGCCCGACCTCGTCAGCAAGGCCGACGCGCAGCTTCGCGCGCTCGCGGCCCAGATCGACGACGAGGAGGCACTCCCCGAGGAGCTCCAGGGTGTCGAGGCCCCGGCCGCGCCCGCGGCCACTGAGGAAGCCGACGAAGACGAATCGACAGACGACCAGCCCGACGACGACGCTGAGGCAGATGCCGACGCCGACGATGACGACGAAGACGACGGCGACGGCGCGGAAGGTCTCGGCGCGATGTTCGGATAACGACACTACACACAGATTACAATGGAATACGTTTACGCTGCACTCATCCTGAACGAATCGGACGCAGAGATCACCGAAGAGAACGTCACCGACGTGCTCGACGCCGCCGGCGTCGACGTCGAGGAGTCCCGTGTCAAGGCGCTCGTCGCCGCGCTCGAGGACGTCGACATCGAGGAGGCCGTCGAGGAGGCCGCCGCCGTCCCCGCTGCCGGTGGAGCCGGTGGCTCGGCTGGCGCCGCCGACGCCGACGAGGGCGGTGACGACGAGGAGGCCGACGAGGCCGACGCCGCAGAGGAAGACGACGACGATGACGAAGAGGAAGAGGCCAGCGGCGAGGGTCTCGGCGAACTCTTCGGCTAACTCGGCAACCACGCGGTAACCGACACGCGATTTTTTGGCCACTGACCGTCGAGCCGTGGCGCTGCCGTCCCCGTCTCACTCCCGACGAGCACGAGTTTAAAAGCGAGAGCGCGGCCAGAGACTCGCGATGGCCGTCCCTTCGTTCGAACTCGTGTCGGACCCGGTGCTCGTCGTCGAGCTCTGTCTATGGGTGCTCGCCGGGGCGGCGCTTGGCTCCTGTAGCGGCCTCGTTCCGGGGCTGCACGCGAACAACTTCGCGCTGTTGCTCGCCGGAATCGCGCCCTCGCTGCCGGGCGAGCCGCTGTTCGTCGGCGCGGCCATGCTCGCGGCGGGGGTCGTCCACACGTTCGTCAACGCCGTCCCGGCGATGGCACTGGGCGTTCCGGACGCGGAGATGGCCGTCACCGCCTTGCCGGGCCACCGACTGGTCCAGCAGGGACGGGGCTACGAGGCGATCCGGCTCTCGGCGCTGGGGAGCCTGCTTGCGGTCGTCGCCGCGATCCCCCTCGCGATTCCGATCACCTGGTCTGTGCTGGCGGTGTATCCGACGGTCCGAGCGAACCTCCCGCTCGTACTGGCGGTGGTCGTCGTCGCCCTCGTTGCCTCCGAATTTACCTGGCGCCGGCGCGTCGGCGCGGCGATATCGTTTGCTCTGGCTGGCGCACTCGGTCTCGCGACACTCGATCTCTCTCCGGAGTCGCCGCTCTCGGCCGGCGGGATGCTCGCGCCGCTCTTTGCGGGCCTGTTCGGTGCGCCGGTCCTCATCGACGCGATCCGGGGCGGCGGCGTTCCCCCACAGTCG
The DNA here is from genome assembly GCA_025517425.1 of Halobacteria archaeon AArc-dxtr1. NCBI lineage: Archaea > Methanobacteriati > Methanobacteriota > Halobacteria > Halobacteria archaeon AArc-dxtr1. The sequence continues at coordinate 435,567 of JAOPJY010000001.1, forward strand.
GACGCCCACATTCGGCTCTCGAAACCGCTGCTCCTCGCGACGGCGCTGGCCGGCGCGCTTGCCGGCGCAGTCGTCGGCTACCTGCCGGGGATTTCGGCGGCAATCGCAGCCGTCGCCGTGCTGGTCTTCGTGCCCGGAAACGCGGGCGATCGGGGCTACATCGTCGCGACCAGCGGCGTCGATACGTCGAACACGATCTTCGCGCTGGTCGCGCTGGCGGCGATCGGCCAGCCCAGAAGCGGCGTAATGGTCGCATTCGAGAACGCAAACGCCCCGCTCGAGTTACCGATACTGCTCGCGAGCGTGCTCGTCGCTGGTGCGATCGGCTTCGTACTGGTGCTGGTCATCGGCGACGTCTATCTCGAACTGGTCGGACGGGTCGCCTACTGGAAGATCTCGGCTGCGGTGCTGTCGCTCTTGCTCGTCCTCTCCTACCTATTTACCGGCTCCCTCGGCGTTTTCGTCTTCATCGTCGCCGCCGCAATCGGGATGGTTCCGGTCCGATTTCGGGCTCGGCGCGTCCATCTGATGGGCGTACTGATCGGTCCCCTGATGCTCTCGGGCTAACGGATTTCGGTCTGTCTCAGAAACTAATAGATCAGCGAACGTTTTCTTCCGGTCCCGGTGAACGCGAGGTATGTCACGCGGTATCGGCGAGTTCGAGCCGATTCAGAACCTGGTTCCCGAGTGGGTAGCGGTGGTCGTCGCCATGCTCACGCAGCTGGGATCGATCTGGTTTCTTGCCCTCCTGCTCGGCGCCCTCTACTGGGCTGGCGCGTCGGATCGGGACGGAATTGCGACCGTCGCTGGCGTCTGGCTGGCCGGGCTCGGGCTCTACAAGGGGCTGAAGGAACTGTTCGGCCTCCCTCGTCCCGAGGAGGCGCTACTGGACCCCGCGTTGCTACCGGGACTCGTCCAGCCGCTGTACGAACTGACGGCGACGGCGAGTGGCTACGGCTTTCCGAGCGGCCACGCCGTCGGTGCGACGCTCGTCTACATTGGGCTCGCGAACGTCCTCTCCGTCGGGACGCGCCGGCTGCGCCACCTGGCGGCTGCGGTGATCATCGCCATCGTCAGTCTCTCTCGGGTCGCGCTGGGCGTCCACTACCTCGTGGACGTCGTCGTCGGCGTCGCGCTGGGGCTGCTCATCTGGCGCGTCGCCCGACAGCTGCTTCACCGTCGAACCAGCGACCAGCCGACGATCGCGTTCGCCTTGGCCGTCGGTGGCGCCGGCATCTTCGTCGGTACAAGCGGCGGGAGCTGGGAATCAGTCGTCGTCGCGACGGCAGCGCTGGGCGCCTTCGCCGGCTGGCAGCTGGTCACACTTGGCCGCTGGCTCCAGCGACCGCGAGTCGGCGTGCGCCCCGTCTTCTGGGTCAGTGCTCGGTTCGGACTCGCCATGGTCGCACTTGCACCGCTGGCGCTGCTCGTCTGGGAGGCGCCGATCTCGTCGCCGGCGGGGGCCGGCGGACTCGTCGGACTTGGGATCGCAACGCTGCTCGTCTGGCCTGTCACCCGCTGGCACTACGAGACGAACGGCGCGCCTGCCTGAGTGCGTCCAAAACGGCTCGCGATTACTCGTATTCGATCCACTTGATCGAACAGCCCTGGGAGGGCTGCCACTCGAGTTCGACCGGCTCGTCGGCGAGAATCGCGTCGATGGCCTCCCTGACGTGATACCGGCTCGGTTCGTCCTCTGGATTCAGCGCGTCGTCGAGCCGGCCCTGGTAGGCCAGACGAAAGCTGCCGTCGTCGGCGGCTTCGAAGAGGAACGGATCCGGAGTACAGACCGCACCGTACTCCGCGGCGACCGATTGGTCTGCATCCCGGAGGTAGGCGTCGAACGCAATCCGACCGTCGGCGACGAACTCCCGCATCTTCTCCAGAGAGTCTTCGGGGTACTCCTCGGCGTCGTTCGGGTTGATGCCGACGACGGCGGCGTCGTCGTACTCGTCGGCCAGCTCGTTCATGAGGTCGAACTTGGCCTGGGCGTACGGGCAGTGGTTGCAGGTGAAGACGAGCAGGAGGGCCTCGGAGTCGGCAAACGAGTCGAGCGTGTAGGTGTCGCCGTCTGTGCCCTCGAGCTCGAAGTCGGGGGCTGTGTCGCCGGCGTCCAGTTCGGGTTCGGATTCCAGTAGCGCCATATGCGACGCTTGCGCGTGCCCCGGCTTAAATACCGGGTTCGGTGTCGGCTCGACGGACAGTCAGCTGTGACCCACCTATATGTACTCCGACCCAGTATCGACGGAGTATGAAGTCCCTCGAAGTCACGGACGAGCAGTACGCGCTGGTACAACACCTCCGCGAGGCCATCTCCGAACAGGTCGTCGGCAAGTACGGCCACGTCAGAGAGCGCGACGTCATCCAGTTCTTACTCGATAACGTTGGCGAGGACCTCGATGTCGAGTTGGACGTCGACGACGTACCGACCGGTGCAGACGCCGAGGGACTAGCCGCCGTGGCGTACGACGAGAGTTCGACTGCCACTGAATCTGCAGATCCAGTTGAGTCCGTAGACGGAGCAGACGGCGATGAGACGGATGAGAGGGAGGAGCCGGAGGCGGAGGCGGAATCGTCGGACGCGGAGACGTCGGACGCAGATTCCGAGGAGTCGTCGGGTTCCGACGAGGGCGCTGCCGACGACGACGACATGTTAAACGAGATGATGAATCTCCTCGATACCCACGACGACAAGTGGGAAGAGTCCTCCTCGGCCGATTACCGATACAGTGTGACGCTTCCCGACGGCACCGTCGAAGACGTGCAGACGAAAGACGACGTGCGGGCGCTGCTGTTCAAGAATTACCGATAGGTCGTCCCATCGACTGGCTTACAGCGGGGCGCGTACGAGGGCCGGTCCGCTGCGCTGGCTGCTGTCGACGTCCACTTGGAACCACGCGTCCTCGACGTAGGGATGGTTTCGGTACGTGACGGAGTGTGTCTCCGAGTCGTACTCAATCAGTCCCGCATCGTCGAGCGCCGGGAGGTGGTGGTGGTGCAGCGAGATGTGAACTTCCTCGGCCGAGATAGACTGTTTGCCTTCAGAGCGTTCGCGCTGCGTGACCTGTCGAGCGATGGTCTTCGATTCGATCTGATCGCTCGCCTCGCTTACGACCGAGAGGACGAGCTGGTTGCGTCGTTTCGATAGCGTGGATGCGATGACTTCCCAGTCGGTCTCGCTCCCAGCCCGGGAGCTCTCGCTCGATTCGTCAGCGGGTAAGCGATTGCCGCCGGAGACGGATCCAGCGTCCCGGTTCCAGTCGACGAGGTCCGCCTCGTCGAGCATTGGGAGGTGGACGTGTACGAGGGCAGTTCGGATCGCGACATGTCCGGTCGCGGCCGCGTCGTCGGCATTCGTCTCTTCGAGTTGCGAAGCGAGCGTCTCGGTTTCGACGACCGACTCCGTCTCTGTGACCGTCGCGAGGATCCGGCGTCGGTAGGGGTGGGACAGACAGCGATACAGTGTGTCTCGCAGCGCCGAATCCGCATCGTCGATTCTCTGTGACATCGTAGTTCTGTGTAGTGGGGCTCTCCCCAAAGGGGTAGCTCCAAATTGTTTTAGAACCGTCACTATCTGTGGACAATCTGGGTAGCTTTAACGTGAGGCGTAGGTATTGATTACTCTCTGTTTGGGGCTGTTGAGAGACAATTTACCGGCGAAACACGGGGAATTTTCGTGTGTCATATACTCCTCCTACCGTGCGGAAACACGCTGTTATCAATTCACACACCTCACAAACCGTGCGTAATACCTCACAAACTGTGTGTAAGATCGTACTACTCGGGTGATAGCCTACCTATCGGTCACAATCAACCCGGTTTCCCCTCATGGTGGCTACTCCGGAAGAAATTTACTCGCGCTCGCGCTTCGAGCCTGTATGAGCGAACGCGAGGTTCTCGAACTACTCCGTGAGAACGCGCGGTACGAGACAGCCGACATCGCGCGAATGACCGATATGGAGGAGGCGGAGGTCGAGGCGACGATCGAGGCCTTAGAGGACGCCGGCGTCATCCACGGCTATCAGGCAGTCGTCGACTGGGACGCCTTAGAGGACGAACGCGTGCGCGCCGAGGTCGAACTCAACGTCCGCCTCGACCGCGAAACCGGCTACGGCGACATCGCAGAGCGTCTCGCACGATTTCCGCAGGTCACCGCCCTCAGACTCGTCAGTGGCGACTACGACTTCGATATGGAAGTCGAGGGCGACTCGATCCGCGAGGTCTCGCAGTTTATCAGCGAGAAGGTCGCACCCGTCCCCGAGATCACCCAGACGGTCACCCACTACGTGATGACCTCCTACAAAGAACACGGGATCGAGTTCGGCGATGGCGACGAGGACGATCGGCTCTCGATCTCTCCATGACGATCGAGCTCTCGGATCGCGTCCAGTCCGTCGGTCCCTCCGGAATTCGGCGGTTCTTCGAGATCGCAGAGGAGCGCGAGGACGTTATCTCGCTTGGTGTCGGCGAACCCGACTTCGCGACACCGTGGGCCGCCCGCGACGCCGCGATCGCCTCTCTGGAGCAGGGAAAGACCTCCTACACCGCAAACCGCGGCAAGCGTGAGCTCCGCGAGGCGATCGCCGGTTACGTCGACGAGCGCTTCGGTCTCGAGTACGACCCCGACGACGAAATCCTCGTCACGGCCGGCGCCAGCGAGGCCGTGGACCTCGCCTTTCGTGCCGTTGTCGATCCCGGCGACACGGTCGCGGTCGCCCAGCCCTCCTACATCTCCTACGGGCCGGGTGTCACCTTTGCCGGCGGGGAGGTACTCCCCGTGCCGACCCGTGAGGAAGACGAGTTCAGACTGACCGTCGACGCGCTCGAATCGGCTGGGGCAGCCGAGGCGGACGTCCTTGTCCTCTGTTACCCGAACAACCCGACGGGGGCGATCATGACGCGATCGGAGTTAGAACCGGTCGCCGACTTCGCCCGCAAGCACGATCTGGTCGTCTTCGCCGACGAGATCTACGCGGAGTTGACCTACGTCGCCAACGACGAGCCGGAGACCGCCTCCGAGCAGTCAGCCAGCACGACCCAGAAAGCGACGGGAGGGACGGCAGATCACGCCTCCATCGCGACGCTTCCCGGGATGGCCGAGCGCACGATCGTCTTCAACGGCTTCTCGAAGGCCCACGCGATGACGGGACTGCGTCTGGGCTACGCGCTCGGGCCGGCCGAGGTCATCGGTGCGATGAACCGAATCCACCAGTATACCATGCTGTCGGCCCCTACGACGCCTCAGTACGCGGCTATCGAAGCACTCGACAGCTGCGGACCCGACGTCCGCGAGATGGTCTCCCAGTACGACCGGCGCCGACGATACGTTCTTTCGCGCTTTCGCGAGATCGGCATGCCCTGCTTCGAGGCGAAAGGTGCCTTCTACGTCTTTCCGGAGGTGCCAGGCGACTGGGACGCAGCCGAGTTCGCCGAAGCACTGTTGCGCGAGCAAGGCGTCGCCGCCGTCCCGGGTGACGTCTTCGGCGAGGGTGGGGCGGGACACCTCCGAGTCTCGTATGCGACTGGGCTCGAAGACCTTCGGAAAGCGCTCGACCGGATCGAGGAGTTCGTCAACGAGAGCGCGTAGCGCGGCTCTCTCTGCGACGATCGGCACACCGCGAGGGCTGTGTGTCTAGCTCCGGATCTGCTTGTGTGCGATCTCCCGCCAGAGCTTCCGATAGGCGCCTGTCTCGATGAGTTCGCTGACTGTTTCATCCACATCAGTGCGGACGACCGCGAGTTCGTCCTCCAGTCGGCGGTACTCCTGGCTCGCATCGATCTCGGCGTCGGATTTGGTCGCGTCGAGCGTTGCCTTCTTCGAGACGAGAGAAAAAAACTGCTGGAGCTGCTCGTCGTACGTCGACCGGAGCAGCAGCTGGTCGATTAGCGCCCGAAGCTCGTCTCGTGACACTGGTTTGACGAGGTAGTCGTCGAACCCCATCTCGACGATATCGAAACCGGGTTCGACGGCCGTCACCATCGCGACCCGACAGTCTGCCTCGCGGTTTCGAACTGCACGCAACACCGAGTCGCCCGAGAGATCCGGGAGCTGGCGATCCAGCACGACGACGTCGGTGTCTCGGTCGATCGCCGCGAGCGCCCCGGCACCGTCGTAGGCTGGCGCAACTCGACAGCGGTCCTGGAGCCAGGTGGCGTATAGCTCGGCGAGATCGCGGTCGTCCTCTGCGATCACCACCGACGGCGTCTCCGACGACTCGTCATCTTCCGATTTCACGTGTGTTCGTCGAACAGATTGGTCTACCGATACATCAACATTCCGGCGGTTAGCAACATTCGTCTGTTTGCGTTTCGATAGACAGTCGAGCAACCGAGAGCTCCGAGTTACTCGAGTGCTCGCTCGATCGTCTGTCGCAACTGCTGGATCTCCGCGGCGTCGGCCTCGATCGTTTCTTCGCCGATTGCGATCTGCAGGCTACCGCCGTCGGTCGCCGAGCCGAGTTCGACAACCGGTGCGATCCCGTCGAACGCCTCGCGGACCGAGTCGGGGTCACGCGTCTGAATCAACGCGCGACCGGGCTGTTCCGAAAAGAGCGCGGCGGCCGCCTGGTCGCCAGCAACCGGAACCTCGACCGAGAGGCCGGCTGCCGGCGAGACCATCTCCGCGAGTGCGACCGCGAGCCCGCCGTGGCTCACGTCGTGGACCGCCGCCGTCGCCTCGTCATCTGCGACGGCCGCGAGCGTCTCGACCAGCGCTGCCGGATCCTCGGGCAGTGCCGGGAACCGGTCGCTGCCGCCGAACTGCGCCAGATACTCGGAGCCACCCAGCGGTGCGTCCCCGGTTTCGAGACCAGTGTCACCGACGAGCAGGAGCGTTCCGTCGGATTCGACCGTCTGGGGCGGCGCGTCGTAGCCGTCTTTGGTGCCGACCACGGCGAGCGTCGGTGTCGGTGGGATCGGGCCCGTCACCGAGTCGTTGTACAGCGAGACGTTGCCGCCGACGACCGGCGTCGAGAGCGACTCGCACATGTCTGCCAGCCCGTCAACGATGGCCCGGAAGCCACCGTAGACGTCAGGCTTCTCGGGGTTGCCCCCGTTGAGGCAGTCGACGGCAGCCAGCGGCGTCGCCCCCTTTGCGGCGAGGTTCGTCGCGTTCTCCAAGGCGACCGCACGCGCACCCTCGTAGGGTGCAGCGCTCGTCCAGTTGGGTGCCGCACCCGAGGAGATGGCGAGCCCCTGCTCGGCTTCCCTGACGGCGATCACTGCTGCGTCGTCGCCCGGACCCACGCTCGTGCGGACGCCGACCTCGTGATCGTACTGGCGGTAGATCCACCGCTTCGAGGCCGTGTTCGGGCTCGAGACGACCGTCTCGAACGCCTCCTCGAGATCGGTGTCGGGTAGGTCCGTCTCGGGTGTCTCGGGATCCTCGTCCGGGAGGTCGTTCATCGGCGCGCCCTCCCCGAGGAAGTAGGCGTCGACGTCGACCACGGTCTCGCGCTCGCCGGTCTCGGGATCGTCGAACGTGCAGGTGTAGTTCCCGTCGGTGACCTCGCCGATGACCGAACAGCCGAGATCGAAGCGGTCGGCGATTTCGGCGACGCGATCGACATTTTCGGGCGCGACCTCGTAGCACATCCGCTCCTGGGACTCGGCGAGCAGGATCTCCAAGGCATTCATGTTCGGCTCGCGCTGGTGGACGCGCTCGAGTTCGATGTCGGCGCCGAGGCCGCCCTTGGCGACCAGTTCGCTCGAGGCGCCGCCGAGGCCGGCCGCCCCGAGGTCCCGTGCGGACTCGACGAGTTGCTCCTCGACGAGGACCTCGTTGGCCTCGATCAGGAGCTTCTCGGCGTAGGGGTCGCCGACCTGGACTGCGGGGCGATCTTCGGTCTCGGCGTCCTCCGCCAAGTCCTCGCTGGCGAAGCTGGCGCCGCCCAGGCCATCGCGGCCGGTCGCATTGCCGACGAGCACCAGCTTGTTGCCCGGCTCCTGGGCGACAGCGGTGACGAGCCGTTCCTCGTCGGTGAGCCCGACGCAGGCGACGTTTACCAGGGGGTTCCCCTCGTAGTCGGGGTGGAAGTCGACGCTGCCGGCCACGGTCGGGACGCCGATGCAGTTTCCATAGTGGCTGATTCCCTCGACAACACCATCCAGAAGATACTGGGAGTGTTCCTCGTCGAACTCGCCGAAGTACAGGGAGTCCGCAAGTGCGACTGGGTAGGCGCCCATCGAGAGCGTGTCGCGGACGATACCGCCGACACCGGTCGCGGCGCCGTCAAACGGGTCGACGTAGGAGGGGTGGTTGTGGCTCTCGATACCAAGCGTGATGTAGGTGTCACTGTCTTCGTCTCCATCGCTGGGCAGTGCGACGACCGCCGCGTCGTCACCGGGTCCAACGACGACCTGTTCGCCCTCGCTGTCAAACGCTGACAGCAGGGGTCGCGAGGAGCGGTACGCGCAGTGTTCACTCCAGAGGTTTTCGAACAGGGCCGCCTCGGCCGGCGTCGGCTCCCGTCCGAGCTCCGCGACGACGAGTTCGCGGTCCGAATCGGCAAGACTCATTCATCTAGGTGGTGAAAGTGGGGGAGTAAATGGGTTTCTATATGCACGTTCGTGCCTTCTCAGCGGTGGTCCCCGAGTTTCCCGTCGTCGCCCCCGTACCGAGGCGCTTTTGATCAGTCGCGAGGTATGTACACCCGTGCTGTCGGTCGAACTCCACGTTCACTCGTCGCTCTCGTACGACGGTCGGGATCCGGTCGAACTCATCTTAGAGCAGGCCGCAGCGATCGGACTCGACGCCATCGCGGTCACCGACCACGACGAGATCGACGCCAGCCTCGAGGCGGTCGAGCGCGCTCCCGAGTACGGACTCGTCGCCATTCCGGGTATGGAGGTCTCGAGCAAAGCGGGACACATCCTCGGACTGGGGATCGACGAGCCCGTTTCGCCCGGCCTCCCCTACGAGCGAACCATCGAGACGATCCGCGATCGGGGCGGAATCGCCGTCATCCCCCACCCCTACCAAGAGTCACGCCACGGCGTCATGGCACGGATCAGCCGCGACCAGTTAGCCGAGGCCGACGCGATCGAGGTGTACAACTCGCGGCTCTTGACCGGTCGTGCGAACCGACAAGCCGAGCGATTCGCACGGGCCCGAGGCCTCCCGATGACCGCCGGTAGCGACGCTCACATCAGCGAGATGGTCGGACAGGCGGTCACGCGCGTCGATGCCCCGGAGCCGACGCCGGACGCGATTCTCGCGGCGATCCGAGAGGGGGAAACCTCGGTCGAGGGGAAGCGAACGCCCTGGCGGATCAGCTTCCGCCAGGCTGCCGGCGGCGTCACGCGCCGTCTGCGAAAGGGCGTCGGAGAGTTCATCCCATGACGCTACGCGGCGCCGATCCGACGCTCGTTCGAGCCGCACTGGATACTGGGGGTCCCTTCCCCGGGACGATCGGATTCGCCGGCCGGATCGACGATCTCCTCGTTCGCGACGTTCTCGGCAGAGTCCCGTTGTACGTCGACGCCGCGAGCGTGGCAGATGCCGATCGTTCGCCAGACGATGCGTGGGCGTTCGAGCCGGGTTCGCTCGATGAGCCAGCGCTCGTTCCGGCTGGGACCACCATCTCCGTCACGGACGGTCGACCGACGGCCGCGGACGCGACCCGTCGCTGGGTGCTTCCCGACCTGACCCCTGAGCCGGATCCGAATCGTTCCCTCGCAGCTCTCTCGGATGCGATCGACACCGCTGCCTCGACCGTCAGCTCGGATTCGAGCGGTGAGAGCAGTGCCGGCGATGGGACCGCGGAGGCCAGTTCCGCGGACCAGACTGTGGCGACGGGCTCCGCCAATCGGACCGCGGTCGCCTTCTCCGGCGGCGTCGACTCCGCGCTCGTCGCGGCGCTTCTCGATGTGCCCCTCTACGTCGTTGGCTTCCCGGACAGCCACGACGTCAAGGCGGCCCGGAGCGCGGCCGCGGCGATGGGTCGAGACCTGACCGTGGTCTCCCTCGAGCCGGCGGATCTGGAACGTGCCGTCCCACGGGTCGCGCGAGCGATCGGCCGGACGAACGCAATGGACGTCTCGATCGCCCTCCCGCTCTTTTTGCTCGCCGAACGCGTCGCCGCAGACGGCTTCGATCGACTCGCGCTCGGACAGGGTGCCGACGAACTCTTCGGCGGCTACGAGAAGGTCGTCCACCTCGACCACCGCGTCGAGGCCGACACCGTTCGCGGGGCGGTCCGGGAGAGTATCGCCACGATCCCCGAGCAGCTACCGCGAGACGTCTCCGCGGTTCGAGCCGGGGGCGTCGAACCGGTGGTCCCGCTGCTTCACGACGCCGTCGTAACCGCGGCACTTGCGCTCCCCGAGGAGTTGCTGGCCGACGAGACAGAACGGAAGAAGGCGCTTCGGGCCGTTGCTGGCGACTATCTCCCAACCGAGATCGTAACCCGCGACAAGAAAGCGCTGCAGTACGGCAGTCTCGTCAACCGAGAGCTCGACCGATTGGCTCGCCAGGCCGGCTACAAGCGCCGTATCGGCGACCACGTGAGGAAGTATATTACTGCCCGACTTGACTCAGCTTGACTCTGTTTTCGCTGTTGCCGACCTGTTGTATCGTAGCCGGTAACAACAGACTACTGTCGTGATCCGCGTACTATCAATCGGGTGGGCTGTACATACTAATACCGGCTGGTATCACTTCCCCTGATATGGACCGACTCCGACCGACGCGACGGGGCTTCGGTGCGCTCGTAGCCCTCGGTGCACTGGGATTGAGCGGCTGTCTTGACGACGACGAGGCCGACGATATGGATGACGAGGCCGACGACATGGATGACGAGGCCGACGACATGGATGACGAGGCCGACGACATGGATGACGAGAACGACGACGTCGACGTCGATGATCAGCCCGACGACGCGGCGGCGATGTTCGTCGTCCCTGAGGACGGCGAGACGGTTACCTCACCGGTCGAAATCGAGGCCGACGTCGAAAACGTCGACCTCGCGCCGGCCGGCGAAGCAGTCGTCGGGGAGGGCCACCTACACGTCCTCGTCGATCAGGACTGTTTCGACGACGGTGAGACCATTCCAGGCCCAAGCGACGACGCCGAGGACGACGGAATCTTCCACTGGGGGGACGGCCAGTCCGAGGGCGAACTGGACCTCGAACCCGGCGAGTACGACCTGTGTCTTCAGCTCGGCGATGGTCCCCACCGCGCATTCGGCGAAACCGACGAGATAACTATCACTGTCGAAGACGAATAGCACGGTCTTGGTGTGATAGTGCTGCTCTGTTTATAACTCCGTCTCGGAGACCGCCGATCTGACGGCAGGCAGCCCCAACGTCTCGACTCAGCCGTCGAGTTCTGTCGGAACCGCGTTGCCGGTCGCGTCGCTTCTGGCGTCGGCAACCTGCCGGCGGTTGATCTCGCCAACCCGATCGGCGGCGGCGCCGACGAAGTCGTTGACCGCGTCGTAGACCTGACTCTCCTCGTTCTTTGCGACGGCGCCGTCGGTGCCGTCGGCACCGAAGTCCGAATGCATCGGAATCCGGCTCAGGACGGGGACGTCGAAGTCCTCGGCGATGCGCTCGACACCGCCACTACCGAACAGTTCGTGCTCGTCGTCACAGCTTGGACAGATGAACGTGCTCATGTTCTCGACGACGCCGACGATCGGCGTATCGTGCTTCTGGAACATGTTCAGCCCCTTGCGGGTGTCGTCTAGGGCCATCTCCTGGGGCGTCGAGACGATCACCGCGCCGTTTACCGGCATCGACTGCAGCAGGTTCAGCGAGGCGTCACCGGTCCCCGGTGGGAGGTCGACGATGAGATAGTCGAGTCGGCCCCACTCGACGCCCTCTAAGAACTTCATCATGAACTTGTTGACCATCGGTCCGCGCAGGATGGCGGGGTCGTCTTCTTCTTCCATCATGAAGCCCATACTCATGATACGGACGCCGTCGGAGCGCGGCGGGACGAGGTTCTCGTTAGGTGTGACGCCGGGTTCGCCCTCGATCGGCAGAATGCGGGGAACGTTCGGGCCGTGAATGTCTGCGTCTAAAATACCGACCATCGCGCCGCGGGCCTCGAGCCCGGCGGCGAGGTTGGCCGCGACGGTCGTCTTCCCGACGCCACCCTTCCCGGAGGCGACGGCGATGACGTTGCGAACGTTCGGGAGGACGTCCTCGTCGAATCCCATGCTGGCGTCGACGCGAGCCCGGAGGTCCGCCGTGAGTCCGGCCTCTGAAACGACCTCGCGGATCCGGTTGCCGATCTCCATCTCGGCGGGTGCGTACGGTGCGTTAAACGCAAGCGAGATCCGCGCGGTCTCGTCTTCGATCCGAAGATCGTTGATCAACCCGAGCGAGACGATATCCTCGCCGAGTTGTGGATCCTCGACCCCTTCCAGCTCGATCGTGAGTTCGTGTTCGGTGATGCTCATGGTCGGAGGCGTTCTCGCGCGAGCTAGGGAATCGACGGGGATACGTGTGATGGTTCGGGGCTACCTTTGACAGCGAGAGAGTCCCGCTCTTCCCGTGAGGGACGAGTGTTCCGACTCCAAGTCGGAACCGAGGACCGAACAGGGCGGGCGTGAATCGCGTAAGCTCCGGTGAGAAATCGCCGCGTTACTACTTGTCTTGAGTCTCCAACGCTTCCAGTCCGGCTTCTAACACCTCTGAATAAGCTCCTGAGAGATCCATGTCGTTCGCTTCTGCGTAGTCTTTGATTCGTCCGTGGATTGCCCAGTCAATGTCGATGTTTGGCCTCATCGGTGGACTTATTAGATATTGGGACTGATTATACTTTGGATGAAGCGTACCAACACGTTCGCCGTGCGACCGCTCTCCAACGATGGTGAGCAACTGCTACGGGACCTGTTGGACGCTTCCGCCGCTCTCTGGAACGAAGTCAACTACGAGCGCCTCATGCGGTATAACGACGAAGACGGCTTCGAGGGCGATGTTTGGGACGCCGATACCGGCGCTCTCGGAGGGAAATACAAAGGCGTGCTTGGCGCGTCCACTGCCCAACAGGTGATACGGAAAAACAGCGAAGCGTGGCGCGGGTTCTTCGACACGAAGAACAAGTACCACGACAAGTCGGATACGTCGGTCACGGAACACCCTAAGCCCCCAGGATTCCGTGGCAACGAGGACGATGGGCGGCGACTCAAAGGCGTCATTCGCAACACGTCGTACACCGTCGAATGGGGCGACTGCTCTCGACTGGAGATCTTGGTCGGGAGCGAACTGAAAGACCGATACGACCACACCGGGCGGCTCCGCCTGGAGATCGCCGGAGAACCAAACTGGCCCGACTACGAGAAGCAGGGCCGGTTGGACCTGTGGTACGACGACACTGATAGCACCTTCCGAGCTTCGCAACCCGTGACTGTTTCTGATGATGCACGGGACACTCCACTGGCCTCAGAGAAGGCCGCTCTGGACCTTGGTGCGAACAATCTCGTTGCCTGTACCACCAAGACCGGCGAACAATACCTATACGAGGGCCGCGGGTTGTTTCAACGATTCCGTGAGACGACGCGAGAAATATCCCGGTTGCAGTCCAAACTACGGGAAGGCCGATACAGTAGCCAACGCATTCGGAGACTGTACCGGAAACGGACACGTCGCCGCGACCACGCACAAGAAGCACTGTGTCGTGACCTGCTCGAACGACTCTACGAGAACGGCGTGGACACGGTGTATGTCGGTGGCTTGACCGATGTACTCGAAACGCACTGGTCGGTCGAAACGAACGCCAAGACACACAACTTCTGGGCGTTCAAGCAGTTCATCGAGCGACTGGCGTGTACCGCTGAAGAATATGGTATCTCGGTCGAGGTGCGGTCGGAAGCGTGGACGAGCCAAGAGTGTCCGCAGTGCGGGTCGAAAGACCGGACTACACGGCACCAGGACACGCTTACCTGCCCGTGTGGATTCGAGGGGTACGCTGACCTCACGGCGTCAAAGACGTTCTTAGAGCGGCAGACAGAACAGGCAGTCAGGCCGATGGCACGGCCCGTGCGGTTCGAGTGGGACGACCACGACTGGTCGGAGTCACCACGCTCTCACCGTCCCAAAGAACAGCGCACAGACCCGAGTACCGTCCACCGTGACGGGAATGTTGCCTCCGGGGAATCGTAGACCGGCTGAGACTCCCACGTCGGAGAGGAAACCGCGCCGTTTACGGCGCGGAGGATGTCATTTGACGTCCGCGAGCTCGTCGACCTCCGTCTGGAGATTCGATACCTGCCGGGCGATCTCGTCGTTCGCGTCCGCGATCCGCTCGGCTTCCGCCGCCACGTCGTTTGCGAGTTTCGTCGCCTGCTCGGCCTGGGCGGCGATCTCTTCGGTGCTCGCGGCCTGTTCGTCGGTCGCGTCGGCGACCTCGCTAACGCCCGTCGAGGCGTCGGCGATCGCGTCGGCGACCTCCTCGAAGGCGTCGACGGCTTCCTCGACCAGCGTCGATCCGGTGTCGATGCGCTCGACCATCGCTGACAGGCGCTCGACGGACTCGTCGGTGTTCTCCTGGATATCGTCGACCAGCCCTTCGATCTCGTCGGCGTTCTCCTGAGTCTCTTCGGCCAGCTGCTTGACCTCGTCGGCGACGACGGCGAAGCCGCCGCCGGACTCGTTGGCGCGGGCGGCCTCGATCGAGGCGTTCAGTGCTAAGATGTTCGTCTGGTCGGCGATGTTGTTGATGACCTCGACGATGCCGTCGATCTCGTTGACCCGATCCTGGAGCTCGTAGACGTCGTCGGCGACGTCCTCGGCCGAGTCCGTCACCTCGACGATGACCTCCTTTGCGTCCTCGGCGGACACCTGCCCCTCCTCGGAGAGCGTCGCCGCCTGCGAGCTCGTCGTCTCGACCTCACTCGTGGTGGCGGCGATCTCCTCGATCGCCGAGTTCATGCTCGTCACACCGTCTAAGACGACCTCCATCGTCGAGGCCTGCTGGTTGGCTTGCTCGGTGACAGACCGCGACATCTCTGCGACCCCGCTTGTCGCGTCGTCGACGTCGCTGACCGTCTCGTTGACCTCCGAGGTAACGTTCTGGAGGTTTCTGTCCCGCTCTATCCGGCCGAACGCGGCTTCCATGTTCGACGCGAGTATCTTCGCGAGGTCGTCTTTGAACAGCACTCGGTCGAACGAGCCGATCTCGATCAACGCGTGTTCGCCGACGGGGATGATGATGTGAGAGGTAAGTGGACGGTCAACCGGCAGATCCGACGGGTCGATGTCCTCCTGGACTTTCGTCTCGATAGCAGACTGCTGGCTGACGAAGCGCTCCCACTGGACGTCGCCGGGCCCGGCGACGACGGCATCGAGCTGCCGGACGCTGCTGTTGTCCGCGACCGCACGCGACCAGTCGAACAACTCGAGTTGGTCGCCAGCATCGTTGGGCAGCCACACCGTACAGTACTCCTGCTCGATCACGTCCGCCGAGGTCCGGGTCGCAATCGTCGCGACTTCGTCGACGGACTCGACGCGCATGAGCTCCTGGATCGCCTGGTGGATGCCGACCAGCTTGTCGGTGTGCAAGCGGTTGGTGATGTCCTCGGCGATGCCGACGGTCGCGTCCTGTTCCGTAATCTCCGTCTCGAACGGACTCTTGACCGTTCGAAGAACACGTTCCTCGCCGTCCGGTCCGGTGATCCGTTCCTGTGGAATGACCTTCGGCTCGCCGGTGTCCATGACCTCGATGTCGTCGGCGCGAAACTGCTCTTCTTCGATGTCGGCTTGCTCGCCCGAGCCGCGGATGTCCTCCATGACTAACTCGTAGTCGGTCGTCCCGCGGATCTCATCCGGCGTCAGCTCGTAGGCCTCCCGGGACTGTTTCTCGTTCGAGAGGATGTACTCTCCGTCCCGGTTTTTGATCCAGACCCAGTGCTCGACGGCATCCAGAATCTGTTGGACCTCTTCGTAGCTGAAGGTGTACTCCCGTGGATGTGTCGTATGCGTCGATAGAACTGCAGAATCGGTCTCCGTGCTATCCTCTTTCGAGATCGGCTGTTCGTTGCTCATATGTTACTGGTACGTGTTCCTACCCACTCGTCTAACTCCCGTCCCATTGGTCGTCGTCTGTGGCAGCTTGTCATCACGTGACACTATGCGGACCTATCGCCTCTCCTCACTATAAAAGTACCTGTACTGTCGGTTTCGATCACATGTCTCTCACCGACGGCGACGTTATCGCTGTCCGACACCGGGGTCAGACGAGCGCTGTGGCTCGCTCGCTGCGTTCCTCTGGTCGAACTCGGCGAGAATCTCGTCGACGAGCTCGAGTTGTGTCTGGTTCTCGTTGATAATTCGGTCACCTTTTTCCGAGATCGTCTGCGCTTTCGCCATCGTGCTGTCGGTCATGCTCGCGACCTCCTCCGTGCTTACGGCCTGATCGTCGGTCGCCGTCGCGACCTCTGCGGTCCCCGAATTCGCCTCTCGGACCGACTCCTCGATTCGCTCTAGATTCTCGACAGTTTCCTCGACGAGTGCGGCACCGTCGGTGATCTCGTCGGTTGCGCGCTCTAGACTGTCGACAGTCTCTCTGGTATCTCGCTGGATCTGCTCGACGAGCTCTTCGATGTCCGAGGCGCGCTCCTGGGACTGCTCGGCGAGCGATTTTACCTCGTCGGCGACGACAGCAAAGCCGTCGCCGGCTTCGTCGGCGTGAGCCGCCTCGATGGAGGCGTTTATCGCGAGCAGGTTCGTCTGGTCGGCGATCTCGTTTATCACCTCGACGAACTCGTCGATTCGCTCGATTCGGTCACGAAGCCGGTCGACGTCAGCGGACACCTCGTCGGCTGCGTGCTCGACGCTGTCCATCTTCTCGATGGCGTTCTCTGCGGCGTCGACGGTGTCACTGGCGATCTCTTCGGCGTGGTTCGTCGTCGCGCTCACCTCCTCGGCGTTCGACGCGATCTCCTCGACCGTCGCAGAGAGATTCGACACCTCGCCGGTCACCTCGGACATCGACTCCGTCTGCTCGTCGGCGAGCGAGCCGATCTCTTCGGAGAGTTCGCTCGCCGTCTCGGAGGCGTCTCGGAGCTCGCCGGCCGTCTCTCGGACGTTCTCGGCGGTGCGCTCTTGTCGTTCGAGTTCGGTCTCGATTCCGGAGTACGAGTGGATGTACGTATCCATTGCGACCTGCTGGTCGATGTTCGTCAGCTTCAACACGGAGACCATCCGCTCCATCGCCTCGTCGACGGCTGCATTCGCTTCGGAGACGGGGACGTGCGCCTCCTCCGTCCCCGGCTGTGAGTCCGCGCTACCAGCCGTGTCCGGACCCGACGTCGAGGCGTCCTCGAGCCGTGTTTTCGCCGCCTCGCCGATCATCGAGGCGATCTGTTCGTAGTAGATTGCGTAGGCACCGAGGTAGAACTTCGGCCCCATGTCGAGCATGTCGTGGACTTTGCCGACCCGGGCCTGTCTATCGAAGTACTCCTGTCCGTACTCACCGCGCCCGAGGCTCGTCAGATACTGGCGCTGGGAGCGTTTGAGCGCTCTAATCGACTTCGAGGACGAATCGAGAATCGCCGCAGACTCCGGGTGTGATTCGAGGTGCTTGTAGAACTCGTCGACTGCGTCGTCGGCGATCGCTTCGAACTCGTCGTCGAGTGCCGTCAGGCGGGCGACGTCCTCGCGGCCCAGCCGCGTAAACGCCTTTCGCCACTCGATCTCGGCTCGGTCGATGCCGATCTCGTCTGAGAGTTCGCTTCCGTCTACCGTCTGCCGGCTCCGGTCTGTGATCTTGTACTCGCCCGAGGAAGTCATTAGCTGTGAATGACCGTTCTCGGTACATAAATTGTGCCGATACCATGGTCCTCACCACCGTCGGAGCCGACTCTCCGATGTTGTTCCGTGTTCACGCAGCCCCTACTTTGCGAAGAAATCGGCCGGATCCGCGCGTGTTTCGTTCGTCCGGTCCAGAGAGATTCCCTGGAGCGCCGCCTCGAGTTCCTCGCGGTGTGGGAGCGCAAGAAGCTGGCATTCGAGTACCTGGTCGCCGTCGGTTTCGATCGTCGAATCGAGCACGAACGCGTCGGTCTGAGTCCGCCCGAGATCCGCAATTAGCGGACTCACGATCGATGCGCCCATGTCGGCGACAAACGTCGGCGGTGAGTGGGAAATCGACGTCTCCAAGACGTTCGCCCAGCCGTCGATGAATCCGCTCGTAATGAGATTACACAGCTCTTCGAGCGCGCTTTGCTCTCTGTCGTCCCACGGCTCGCTTTCGACCGGGAGTAACGCGTCGACGCTCGTCCGGGCGGACGCTCGATCGAAGAGGATCGCGAGGTAGCCACTCGGCGTCCCGTGGAACGCGACGACGGAGCCAATCCGGTGTTCGTTGCCGACTGCGGCGGGAATATCTGTGACCGGCATGAACCGCAGCCGGTTTACCGCTACCGTCGTCTCGATACCGGTCATCGCGGTTACGTTCTCGGCGGCTCGCGATGCGCCGCGCTCGGTCATCTCGGTGAATCCCGACAGTCTCTCGAGTGGAACGCCCTCATCGGTCGGGCTCTCTAGCAGTTCGTCAACCGACTCGATTCGGGGGAACAACAGCATGCGAAACGTGACGTTCCGGCCGACGGCTTCGACGCGGCTCTCGAAGACGAGGCGATACGCATCTCCATCCGCAGCGTCCGTCGGGAGTACGTCCGTCCCCGTCCCCTCGATGTACTCCGGTGGCGACACCTCGACTTTCGTCTCGAGGTGATCCGCCCAGCCACCGATAAACCCGTTTAGCATGATGTTCCCGGTTTCGGTGATCGCGCTCTCGGCCATCGATGGGTCGTCGCCAGGGACGAGCTCGTTCGTAATCGTTTCTCGACTCTCAGCGTCGAACGCCAGGACGGTCTCTCCGGCCAGAAGCGGCCGTAGCGATGCACTGACCCCCGCAAGATCCTGATCGCCGTAGGCGTGGCGCAGATCCGACGGCGTCATCAACGCTACTGTCGTCACTTCGACCCGC
The DNA here is from genome assembly GCA_025517425.1 of Halobacteria archaeon AArc-dxtr1. Lineage (NCBI taxonomy): Archaea > Methanobacteriati > Methanobacteriota > Halobacteria > Halobacteria archaeon AArc-dxtr1. The sequence goes on from JAOPJY010000001.1 coordinate 454,504, forward strand.
GTCTCGATGTCGACGAGCGCCGCAAGCGCGTCCGCTGCGGACTCCGCCCCCTCGCGTGCGAGATCGTTGTAGGTCTTCAGCGAGTGTATATCTATTTCCATGTCCCTCGGTTTGGCGGTGTGTCCCTCACCATCTCCAGTATCGTCCCATCCACGCTCGTGTTCGTGTCGACAGTTCCCCTGTTAGGGTGATTCGCGTGTTCATCTCAGTCTCCATCCCCCAGCCCACGTCCGAGCCCGTCCCAGACGCTCGCGAGGTTCTGTCCGAGCCCCTCTCGATCGGTCGATTCGATCTGTAACTCATCGCCGTCGAACCGGATCGTCAGCTCTCGGACACTGCGCTGGTAACGCGTCCGTTCGCGGTTTGCATCGCCAATCTCCGTCTCTGCCTCTTCCAGTAACCCCGTCTCGTGTAGCGTCTGGACGCGGCGATAGCTCGTCGTCGTCGGTATCTCGAGCGTTTCGCTGAGCTCCTGGGTGGAGATCGGCTGTTGAGCTTTTCGAAGGATGTCGGGACTGTACTTCTCTCCCAGTCCTTCGAGGAGCTCCGTCGGATCCATACCTCCCGTTCAAAGTGAAATCACTAAACGATATTGTCTATAACTTGACTTTCAGGAACGGAAGTCTTTCTAGACCACTGAGTGGTTTCAGACAGCAGTTCAGCGACCGAGCAGTTCACCCACACTCACAGCGTTTCGACGTCTAAAATCATCACGGCATCACCCTCGCCGAGAATAACGGCACCACTGATGCCGTCGACCCGACTCAGTGAGCCCTGGAACGGCTTGATCACCACTTCTTCCTGGCGGTTGATGTTGTTACACCGTAACGCGATCTTCCGAATGTCGTCTTTGATACGGACGACCAGATCGTCCTCGCTTGGCTGTGTGTTCGGGACGTCGAGCGTCTCTCCTAAGTCGAGAACCGGATACGTCTGGTTCTCGTGGCTGAGGATCGTCGAGCCGTCGATCGACTGGATGTTGAGTTCCTCAAGCGCCGAAATCTCTTCGATGTTCTTGATCGGAATGCCGTACGTCTCCTGGCCGATCTCGACGAACAGCACCTTCACGATCGCGACGCTGACCGGGACTCTGACCTCGATCGCGGTCCCCTCGCCGGGTTCGCTTTCGACGGTGACGGAGCCATCGACGCTCTGGACGACCCGGTTGACGACGTCCATTCCGACCCCGCGGCCGCTGATGTCGGTGACCTCCTCGTTGGTCGAGAAGCCGGGGTGGAAGATCAGCTCGTAAATCTCCGATTGCTCCATCACCTGGAGCTCTTCGGGCGTTTTGATGTCCTTCTCGATCGCTTTCTGTCGAAGCGAGCGTTCGTCTAAGCCCTTCCCGTCGTCCTCGATCCTGAGGACGACCGTGTCTCGCTCGTGGGTCGCACGGAGCTCGATCTGTCCCTTTCTGGGCTTGCCCGCTTGCTCTCTGAGTTCCGGATCTTCGATCCCGTGGTCGATCGCGTTTCGCAGGAGATGGACCAGCGGATCACGCATCTCGTTTAGGATCGATCGATCCATCTCGATATCGACGCCGGACATCTCGAAGTTGATCTCTTTGCCCTGCTCCTGGGCGAGGTCTCGGACGAGCCGCGGAAAATGGCCAACGATCGTCCGCAGCGGAATGAGGCGCATCTCGAGGACCGAGTCCTGAATGCGGGAGGTGATCTTATCGTGATCGTCGAGTTTCTTTTCGACGTCCGAGGCGCCGAGCTCCTCGATGAGCTTCCGGAGTTTGATCCGACTCGTCACCATCTCCTCGACCTGGTTGTACAGCTCGTCGACGGTCGTGACGTCGACCCGGATCGACTCGATCTCGGTGTCGTGGCGGTCGATGATCGACGAGGTGTCGTCTTCGTCGGCTTCCCCCTCCGAACCGTCCCCGTCTTCCGACAGCCCCGCGTGAACGGACGCTGTAACGTCATCGACCGCGAGGGACTCGAGATATCGGTGATCGCCGAACGCAGCTTCGAGCGTGTCCACGTCCGTCCCGTTCTCGCCGCCGACGTACAGCTCGAACCCGGTGTCGAACGCTCCGGATTCGATATCGGAGATCGGCGGCGAGCCCGTGAAGATCTCACACTCGTCTTGAATGTCGCCGATGATGAACATCGCGTCGACGAGTTTCGAGTCGGCGTCGCCGATTTCGATGGCCAGCCGGTAGACGCCGGCTGCATCGGCAGCGCCGGTCCCCGCAAGTGTCTCGAGGGGGAGCTCCGAGAGGTCGACATCGGCCGACTCCGCTGCGTCGACGTTCGGGGTGACTCCCGCCCCGTCGTTCGTCTCGATCTCGTCTCGCAGCTTTGTGACGATGGGGCCCGGATCGGCGTCAATCTCGCCCTCGTCGGCGAGCTGTGTCACCATATCCTCGAGTTCGTCGACCGCTTCGAACAGTAGGTTCATCCGGTCGTTCGTGATCGCCATCGAGCCCTCCCGGACCTCGTCTAACAGATCCTCGAGTGCGTGGGCCAGGTTTGCCGGCTCCTCGTGGCCCATCGCACCGAAGTTCCCCTTCAAGTTGTGGCTGACCCGAAAGACAGCGTCGATCGCGTCCGCGTCGTCCGGGTTCTCTTCGAGTGCGAGCAAGGAGTTGTTTAACTCCAGTAGATCCTCCTGACTTTCGCGAATGAACGTATCAAAAACGGAACTCATGGCTGGAGTATGCGACGAACACCAGTTATATTTATTGGTCGGTTGATCGAGGGGTCTATGTAGAAGGCGTCTCCGTCGGCCGCTTCTCGGCCACCCAACACTGGCGTCGGTCGTCTCCTCAGTGCTCGTCTTTCCGATAAATTCGCAGCCGACTGTCGTGTTCTGCGAACATCGGTTTCAGCGCCGGCGGAATCGTCTCCGCTTTCCCGATCACGAGATAGCCGTCGGAGTCCATCGACCGGGCGATCGTCCGAAGCATCGACTCCTTGTACTCCTCGTCGATGTAAATGAACAGATTCCGACAGAATACGAGATCGAACCCCGACTTCGGACGGTCGTTGATCAGGTCGTGGCGCTCGAAGTCGACAGTTCGGCGCACGGCGTCGTCGATCTGAAACGAGTTGTCCTCGATCGAGACGTACTCCTCGTAGCCGTCTAAGAACGCGAGTTCGTCGCCGATGTTGCGCGTCTTCGAACTTTGGTACCGCCCTTCTCGTGCAGTTTCGAGCGCCGGTTCACTGATGTCGGTCCCGAGAATGCGAACCGAGGACTCGTCGATCTCGGGGTCGACGTGTGAGAGCAGCGCAGTCGAGTACGGTTCCCGGCCGTCCGCACAGGCCGCACTCCAGACGTTGACCCGGTACTGCTCGGTCGAGAGCGTCCGCAGAACCGAGCGCACTTCTTCCCAGACGTCCGGGTTTCTGAAGAATCCGGTGACGTTGATGCTCATCGAATCGAGCAGCGCTTCCTGCTCGCCGGGGTCCTCCTGTAACAACTGTAGATACGCGTCGTGCGTGTCCGCGTCCGTTCGACGCATTCGCGAGGAGACCCGCCGGTCGAGATACCTGTCGTTGTAGTGACTCGTCGCGAACGAGAGGTCGTCCTCGACGTACGTGAGGAGCGCGTCGAACGCGTCACCGGTCATACCCTCTGTATGAAGATTCGCTATTTAACGACTGTGATGACGACTTCTCGGTGGACGACCGGCTCTCGACGTGCCAGCCACGACACATTCTGTAGTACGACTATCATAAATTCGTGACTAATTGACCCGACGGGTGGTCGCGCTGCCTATCAGGTGCCGCCTACTGGCGCTGCTTCGATCGGAACCGGCTGGAAATCTGAAATTGATCAATCAGCGAGAACGTTACCACTTCGCTGTCGAAAATTGACGATAGGCACCCTAAGACGCCCATTTCCACTGTTGAAAACTCACGAATAAATTTAATACCAATCCATAACCACATCCACATACCCGATACGGGTAGCGTACACAATGTTTACAAACGATTCAGATGGCGAACGAGGCCAGGTGGGTATCGGTACCCTCATCGTGTTCATCGCGATGGTCCTGGTCGCCGCAATCGCCGCAGGCGTGCTGATCAACACGGCTGGCTTCCTGCAGACGCAGGCGGAAGCCACCGGTGAGGAGAGTACAGAGCAAGTGAGTGACCGGTTGAGCATCGTGAGTGCGTCAGGTGATGTATCAGACGATGATGCAGTCGAAACATTATATTTCACCGTTGCAACGGCACCGGGCTCCGATCCAATTGATTTGGAGCAAACTACCTTGCAACTCATCGGTACTGAGGGAGAGGAGACCTTCACTCTCGAGGATGATCAAATAGATGATGTCCAAGGAATGGAGGGTAACGTGCTTGTAACAACCAGTGATCGAGCTGAAGTAGAGCTTGATCTTGGTGATGAGGGTGATGATGTCTACCCTGCACTCGAGGAGGACGCTCGAGTGACGGCTATCTTCACCACTGATGCTGGTGCATCCACGGAATACGAAATCCGTGCCCCAAGTACGTTCATTGACGATACAGAGAGGTTCTAACAATGTTCACAAAAGAAACTGACGACGGCCGCGGTCAGGTGGGTATCGGTACCCTCATCGTGTTCATCGCGATGGTGCTGGTCGCCGCAATCGCTGCAGGTGTGCTGATCAACACCGCCGGCTTCCTCCAGTCACAGGCTGAAGCGACTGGTGAGGAGAGTACGGAACTCGTTTCCGAACGTATCGATGTTAGTGGTGCCGTCGGTATTGTCGGAGATACCGATAACGAACTAGATTCAATTAATGTCTCCGTTAGCGGTGCTCCTGGCTCTGATGATATCGACCTCAACGAGACGATTATTCAAGCCGTTGGGCCAGAAGGGCAGGATAATCTGAATCTAGCCGAGAGCGTCGATAGCGATCCTGGTGACAGTGAGGTGGAAGAGGGGGCGATTGCTACTGCTTCTGACCTTGGTGATGGGTATTTCGGAGTCATGAATGAAGACGGTGAATGGGTCGCTTCAGATAGCGCCGTTCTCGATTCGACCAACGGCGACTTCACGATAATCCTCAACCCCGCGGCGGATCCATTCGGTGATGGGGCTGGTGATGCGTTCGGTGAAGGTCAAGAGGCAACCCTCGACATTGTCTCACCTGCTTCCGCAACGACCCAGGTCGAACTGCGCGCGCCTGATCTCTTCGGTGACGAAGGCGAAGCAGTCCGTCTCTAACCAACCTAGCACCCACTAGGTCCTTTCCGTTATTTTTAGCCCCTAGCGACAGCTTCCGTTGAATCCTCGGTTGTAGCTACCAGCCCACCGAACCCAGCGCTTAGACCGATTAGCTGAACAATTCACCTCAACCGACAGTCAATATTATTTTACGTACCCAGTCGATTCGACCTGGTATGGACGCGAGTGACCTCCTTCGGGGGCTGGGAGAGACCTACAGCCCGCAGATCCTCCAGGAGGCAGACGAACCCGTGTCCGCACAGGAGTTGAGCGAGCGCCTCGACGTTCCGGTGACGACGACCTACCGGCGGGTGAGCACGCTGACGGAGATCGGTTTGTTAGAGGAGGTCGACGCCCAGGTCGGCGAGTCGAACTACGAGCGGACGATGTACCGGCGGACAGTCGACGAAATCGTCGTCCGGTTCGAGGGCACCGAAATGACGGTCGATCATACAGCACGCAGCGACGAACCGGAACCACTCGCACGGGTGTGGAGCGATCTCCGGCGTGGGTTCAGTGGCGACGACTGACCGTCCCGAGGCGGCGGTTGGCTACGCTGGTTACGGAAAATAGCTGGCTATGGAAATCGAGCTATAGTAATCGCAATCGTCGCACGCGCGGTGTGCTACGTTAGCTTTCGTCGTCCGCGACGTCGCCCGATTCCTCATCGATAGTGAGGTTGTCATCCAGAGCTTCGTCGCTGTCCTCGGGGTAGATTTTACTGTCGACTATCTCGTTCCAGACGTCGAGTTCGGACGCCTCGCCCGCGAGATCCTCCTCGGCCCACTGGCTGTTGATTCCCCACCCTTCGACCTGTCCGTCGTACCGGTCGAGAACCTCCGTATAGACGTGGTTGACCGGCGAACCACGGTCGACGAGGCCGTCGCGGAAGATCAGGTAGATCAGCGCGATTTCGTCGTCCGACTCCTCTCTGTCCTCGGCCTGGGACTCGTAGAAGAGGATGTAATCATCGTCGCCCGTATCGTGATAGAGTTCGTCGACGACGATGTCGTTGTCCTCTAACATGTAGTAGAACTCCTCCGGCGAGCCGTCGGGATCGTCGCCCGGTTCCTCTTTTTCGGTGATCTCGACGCGGTCGCCGCCGACGAACGGAATCGAACCCGCACAGCCGGCAAGCGACGCAAGCGAGAGACTGCCGGCCGCTGTGAGGGCCGTTCGTCGGTCGATCGTCACTGCCTCAGACGGGGAGCAAGTACGCTGAAGTGTATCGTCGTCGCCCATTCGTCTCAGGATCGCTGTTAGTCCAATAAAAGTCCACCGGCCGATCTGAACAGTACATGTTACCAGACAGTCAATACCATTTAGTCATCCCGCGATAGACGGCAGGTATGGGCTTCCCGCTGGCCGTGTAGCCCCCTGGTCTCACAACGCATGCAACTCATCGAACTCCTGTACGTCGTCTTTAGCGGAACGCTGATACTCTCGGGGCTGGCGATGGCTGGCCTCGCTATTCGGGCCTACGTCGAGACGAGACGCCAGTCGATGATCTTCCTCTCAGTTGGATTTTCCTTGATCGTCGCCGCTGCAGGTGCGACGACGATCAGTGCGTTTCTGACCGAATTCGAGGATCCGCGGCTGTTGCTTACGGTCAACTACTGTATCATGACCCTCGGATTCCTCTCCGTAATCGTCAGTCTCACACAGGACTGACCGACGAGGGCACGCGTGACAGAAGGCCAATGACAGGAGAACAGGTGACCGATCCGGGCCCGATCCCGGTCGGCGTTGCCGAGTACGCCGTTGCGGTTGGGGAGCGCCCGCTTCGGACGACCGGCGTCGGATCGTGTGGCGTCGTCGTCGTCCACGACGAGACGTCGCTGGTCAGCGGACTGCTCCACTTTATGCTCCCCGAAGCCGACGCACGGACCGACGACGACGCGAAGTTCGCAGATACCGGCATTGCGGCGCTGCTCTCTACGTTCGAAGCGAATGGCGGTGATCTCGCTACGGCCTGGGCGAAGCTTACCGGTGGAGCGACGATGGTCCAATTCGAGAGCTTCGATACACCAATTGGTGAGCAGAATATCGGTGCCGCAGAGGAGGTGCTTTCCGACCGCAATCTCCCGCTTCGTGGCGCCGACACTGGCGGTGACGCCGGTCGGAAGGTTACGTTCTATCCGTCTTCCGGCGAGCTCCGAATCAAGCGTGCAACCGGCACCGTCCGCCGGATCTGACCGGTTCCCGACCCAGGGACCTTTTTCCGTCGGAAAACCGACCAAAATAGATTAGTATCACGGGATTTGATATGCGGGTGTGATACTTCGCGACCCCCCGTCGCGAACCACGGAGTCTGCAATAGTCATGAACAACACGCGATACACCACCCACGAATCCACTGCCGCTCCTTCTGAGCACTGATCACGATGATCTCTCAGATCAAAAACATGCTCGGGAACGGTAGTGACGGAGATAATGGCGGAGCGGATGGCGGGTCGATGGACGACGACCCGCTCATGGGAGACGATCTCATGGATGACGGACTGATGAGCGACGAGCTCGGCGGTGGCGGCGACGAGCTCTCGTTCGGGGAGGAGGGCTCTGACGGGGGATCAGAGGGGGTTCCGGCCGAGCTGGAGGCTCGGGTGAGCGAGATCGAAAACGAGGTCGGATCACTCTCGTCGACGGTCAACACGGTCCAGAGTGAGAACGAGAACATCGCTGACTCGCTCGACGATATCGAGGAGAACATCAGGAAACTCCTGGAGGTGTACGAGATGGTCACCCAGGGAGTGAATCCGTTTATCGAGGACGATTCGCTGACGAATATGTTCGCCGAAGGGGAGGCTGCTCGACAGGCACCTGGAGAGGGTGAACACTTCGGTGGAGAATCGCTTTTCGACGGCGTCGACGATGACGCGGAGATGATGGACGACGACATCGCCGATGTGGAGGCAGACGAGTTCCTCGACGATAGCTTCGAAGACGACGACCCGCTCATGGGAGACGATCTTGCGGGCGATGACTTCGGGGATGACCTCGAAGACGACGGGTTTGGAGACGACCTCGAAGACGACGGGTTTGGAGACGACCTCGAAGACGACGGCTCGGATGAGAGTGGTGGCGACGAGGGACTCTCCTTTGACGATCTCAAAGAGGAGTACGACTCGGGCGATGCCTCCTGGGCCGGAGACGACGGTTCGGAACCCGGCGATTCGGAGCCCGGCAGTTCGGAGCTTGACGGCATAGAAAGCGATCCCGTGTCGGAACAGCCCGTTGTGGACGACGGCCTCGAAGCTGACGACACCTCCGAGGAGCCATCGGCCGTCGCGGACGATGACGATGCTACCAGCGAGGGCGAGGCAGTTGACGGCATCGATAGTCGCCCATACCTGGTATCGGTCCCCTCCGGATACGATGTGGAGTTCGTCGTGATGGAGTGGCTCGACTACCTGACCGACGAGGTCGGATTGAACGGTGCCGCACAGACCCTTCGGTTCTACGAGTCGATCGACTGGATCAGCGAGCCTGCCGAAGCCCATTTGCAAACGATGCTCAACGGGTTCAACGGCGGCCCGGATCTCGATAATCCACGTCCAAACTCTTCGCTTGGCGTCGAACACAGCCGGAGTCTCTGGTGGATTTCACAGATTACCGAGCCCGAACGGAAGTCAGGCGCGTTCGAGGAGTGGCTTCGCGAGGCAGATGTCGACCTTCCGTCGGTGGCTGGCCGCGATCTGTCGATCGATGTCGAGCCGGTCGAGGACACGACCGAGGCGGACGGAGACGACGCGCCGTCGGCGTCTGCCGGTGATGGTGATGAGTCTGAGCGGACGCTGAAGATCTACGGTGACGATTCTGAGGGTGACTCGAAGCGAGATGTGGGATCCGGCGACACACCCATGCAGCCGCCCACAGAGGCTGACCCTGGGACTGCGACCGGCAACGAGCGCATGAACTGGGTCGGTGACGATGTCGAGACCGTAACGGAAGCTGACGATACAGGTGGAACGACACTGTACTCGACCAAGTCGAGCAGACTCATGTCGCCGACGACCGAGACGTCCGGTCTCTCCCAGGGTGTGGTTACCGGCGGCGGTCGCGTCGTCTGGATCGGTCGGTACGAACCCGAAACCGGTGAGTGTGAGTTCGATCTCGATGAGGGAGCCAAACCGTCAGACGATACAGAGTACGTGTTCCACGTTGTCAACAAGAATTCGTCGACTCGCGTAGATCCACATGGTTCAGCTCAATAATATCAAGTCGATTGGGTTAGAGGGCCGTGACCGGTTGAACAAGGAACTCGGAGGTGGAATTCCGAAAGGAAGCATCATCCTGCTTGAAGGAGATTACGGGGCTGGGAAAAGTGCCATCTCTCAGCGGTTTGCGTACGGACTCTGTGAGACGGGTCAGTCCGTTACGTTCCTCTCGACCGAACTGGACGTGAAGGGATTTATCAGCCAGATGCACTCGTTGAATTACGGCGTCGAAGAGCACCTGCTGTTCGAGAATCTCCTGTTCATTTACGGCGATCTCGACAGCGGCGGCGTGCTCTCTGCACCCGACGAGGAGGAGTCGCGCAAGGATCTGCTAAATAAGTTGATGGACGAGGAGACGCTGTGGACCGCTGACGTCATTATTCTCGATACGTTCGACGCGATTTTACGAAACGATCCGAAGTTCGAGGCCCTGGTCAGACAGAACGACGAACGACAGGCTGCCCTCGAGATCATTTCGTTCCTCCGAGACATCATCTCGCAGGGAAAAATCGTTATCCTCACCGTCGACCCATCGACGGTCGGCTCCGAAGCGATCGGCCCCTTCCGGTCGATCGCAGACGTCTACGTCGAACTCGAGATGATCGAGGTCGGAAACGACATTCGTCGTCAGCTGTTTATCAAGCGGTTTGCAGGAATGGGCGAACAGGTCGGAGACCGAATCGGGTTCTCGGTTCGATCGGGAACGGGTATCGTGATCGAGAACCGGAGCGTGGCCTGATGGGTATATGACTGAACACGGGACGCGTGATCCCTCTCCGGAACTTCGCGAGATCGCAGCGCGGCGCCCCCACCTGCGGGAACACTTGAAGAGTTTCAAGCAGATCACCGGCGAGTTTCCGATGCTCGTCGACGAGCCGACGTCAGACCACGAGACGAACTATCCGAACGTCATCTACCCGGTCGGCGGGCCAATCTACAGTCACGTCTACGGCGACGTCGGATCGAAAATGCAGTACTTCGCGATCGAACCCACACTCTCGAGTGCAGAACGACAGGTGTTCGACAGGGTTCGGGACTCGATTTTACGACAGAGCACGTCGACGAAGGCGCCACAGCAAGAAGCCGAGTACGGCGACCGGATCGAAGAGTTGTTACAGACGTCGACCTCGATCAAAGGTCCCCAGGGTGGGACGCTCATAGAGCAGTTGCGCAGCCGCCTGGATCCGAACTCGGAGATGCCCCAGAACGGCGGCATTTTGCAGCAGCTCAAGAGCCGGTTTCATCCCGGGATCCACGAAGTGTCTCCCGAAACGTATCAGAACATCCGATACCGGCTGAACCGCGATATCGTCGGTCTGGGGCCACTGGAGTCGGTGATGCGTGATCCGGCGAACGAGGACATTCACGTCATCGGCCCCAACGAGTGTTACGTCGACCACAGCGTCTTTGGAATGGTCGAGACCAGCGTGTCGTTTGGCTCGCACGAGCAGTTCGAACGCTGGCTCAGTAACATCGGCGAACGGATCGGGAATCCGATGACCGACGCCGAACCGATCATCGACTCGACGCTTCCCGACGGCTCGCGTCTGAACGTCATCTACAGCGACGACGTCAGTATCAAGGGGCCGAGTCTGACCATTCGCCAGGGCGACGAGGTACCACTGTCGATCACCCAGATTACGAACTGGGGAACGCTGTCTCCCGAGCTCGCCGCCTACCTCTGGCTGTGCCTGGAGAACGAACAGACGGTGTTCGTCGTCGGCGAGACCGCGTCCGGGAAGACGACGACGCTGAACAGCATGATGACGTTCATCCCTCGCGACTCGAAGATCTACACGGCAGAGGACACCGCGGAGGTCCTTCCGCCACACGATACGTGGCAGCAGCTGCTTACCCGTGAGAGTCACAGCGAAGACAGCGCAGACGTCGACCTGTTTAATCTCGTCGAGGCGGCGCTGCGATCACGGCCAGAGTACATCGTCGTTGGTGAGGTTCGTGGTGAGGAGGGGCGGATGGCCTTCCAGGCCGCCCAGACGGGCCACCCCGTGTTGCTCACCTTCCACGCGAGTGATATCGTCTCGATGATTCAGCGATTTACCGGTGACCCCATCAACATTCCGGAGACGTTCATGGACAACGCTGACGTCGCGCTGTTCCAGAACCGGGTCAAACAGGGCGACGACGTGTTGCGACGCGTCACCAGCGTTCAAGAGATCGAGGGCTACTCCTCGGAGATGGACGGCGTCGTGACCCGACAGGTGTTCTACTGGGATCCCGTCGAAGACGAGATCGTCTTCCAGGGGCGAAACAACTCCTACGTCTTAGAAGAACAGATCGCGACGCTGCTCGGATACGCCGATACCCGTGACATCTACGACGATCTGGACTTCCGTGCCAAGATCATCCAGCGGATGATCCAGGAGAACTTACTCGAGTATCACGAGGTCAACGAGGCAATCGAGCGCTTCCAGCGCGACGGCGTCGAGGGGCTTCCGTTCCACGTCAGACGCGAGACAGATAGCCGCTTCAGTACGTCGGCAACGGTCTAACCGCTGAGAACCACTCCGGTGGCGTTCTCTACTCTCTGAGAAACACTCCGGTGGCGCTCGTTACTCGCTCGCCTGCGAGTGGATCAGCCGCTCGATTGCGGCGGGGATCTCCTCGACAGGGAGGACTTCCTCGACGGCACCTGTCTCGATTGCTGCCTTTGGCATGCCAAAGATTCTGGACGTAGCCTCGTCCTGAGCGATCGTCCGACCGCCAGCCTCAGCGATCGATTGGATGCCGATCGCACCGTCTTTCCCCATCCCGGTGAGGACGACGCCGATCAGCAGGTCGTCGATGCAGGCGGCGGCGCTTCGCATCGTCGCGTCGACGGCCGGCCGGACGTTGTTCAGTTTCGGCGCCGTAGAGAGATCGACCGTAATCCGCCCGTTCCGGTATCCGACCACCTCGAGGTGGTATCCGCCCTTTGCAAGGACGCCGTCGCCGGCGGTGATCGTCTGATTCGACGCGGCCTCACGAAACTGCAGGGGTGTCGCCGAGTCCAGCCGTCTGGCGAAGGATTCAGTCAGTGCGTCGGTCATATGCTGGACGACGATGACACGGACGTTGAGCGCCGGCGAGAGGTTCTTGAGCAGGGTCTGTACGGTGTCCGGACCGCCGGTCGAAGAGCCGATCACGACGGTCGCTGGTGCAGTTGACTCACGTTCGCCCGCTGGCTGTGTGCCAGGAGCGTCGGACGTGGGTCTCGATTCGTCGGCGTCACGATCGATACTCGCCGCCTGTCCGGGCTCTGACTGGGACGCGCCGGCGATTCGGTCGGCGATTTCGTCGGCGCGTTCCCACATCGAAACGGTCGTCTCTTTTCCGCCTGGTTTGCGGATGATATCGACGACGCCTCGCTCCATCAACTCGAGTGCCTCGGCTTCTTCTTCGTGGACGTGAGCGCTGATGACGACGATGGGAACTGGATGGTTGTCCATGATCTCGTCGATCGCCCACCGACCGCCCTGTCCGGGCATCGAGATATCCATCGTGAGCACGTCTACGTCGGTTTCGGTAACCAGCTCAATTGCCGACTCGCCGTCGCTCGCTTCGCCGACGACGGTGTGTCCTCGCTCCTCGAGTATCTTCGTCAAAATGCTCCGCATGAACGCGGAGTCGTCGACGATCCCGACGTTGACCGACTGGGTGCGAGATGCCATCCGTTAGGAGTACTCTTTCAGCGACTCGGTCAGGGAATCGAAATCGACCAACGGCACAGTCATCTCGTCGTCGGCACGGTAGCCGTGGACGATTCCTTCGAGATAATTCTCGTCGATGGTAAGCAGATCCATCTCCGAGATGTCGTGGATCGACGTGATATCCTCGTCGGTAACTGTCTCGACGTGACTGATATCGTCGACTCGAATTCCGAGGCGGTGCTCGTCCTCGCGCTCGTTTTGAACGATGATGTACTCGCCGCCTTCCCGCGGAGCGCTGGCGCCACTATCCGAGAGGTTGACGATCACCTTTGGGTTCAGTACTGCGATGATCTTTCCGCGCATGTCGGTTACGCCGTCGATCGGCTGCGGTGACCGTGGGTACCGCGTTAACCCGGGCAACTCCTCGACTGAACTGACGCTCTCGATCGATCCCGCAAACAGCTCGTCGTTTAGTTCGAAGTAGAGCAACTTCCGCTCCTCGACGTCGGCAGCGACGTCGTTGTCGCCGATTACAAAGCTGCTCTCGTTTTTGGTCACGGCCATTCGTTCGCCTCGCTCTGTGCTGGCACCTCCGGTGAACGCTCCCTCGACTGTGCCAGTCGCCTCCGAGGAGCCCCCCCTGTTGCCAGATTGGCTCGGCGTCGCTGTCATCGACTGAAATTCGTACTGTTTTTCTGCAGGACTGCCAGCGCCATCGGACTCGTCTGCTGGATTTCGCTCGGTCCCGGCTCCGGTCGATGGTGTTGACTGGTCTGTTTGGCCAGACGTCGACTCGCCGGTCTGGCCGGACATCGACTCGTCTGTTTGGCCTGATGTCGACTCAGCCGGTGGCATGGCCGACGTCGGTTCGGAGTTGACCGGTTGGTTGTCACTGTTCCCGGAGCCATCCGCACCATCTTCGGTAGTGCCGACATCTGAATGTGTTCCTCCGGACTGCTCTTCGGGGGACCGCTGTTGTCCATGTTCGGCCGATTGGTCGCCGTCGGGTTCGGGGTCCGCACTCTCGTCCGTTTGATCGTCGTCGGCCGATGCTGTCGGCGAAACGCCGAGCTTCTCGGCCTTCTTCCGATCACTCTCTGAGAGTTTCTCGCGTGCACGGCCACCCACGTCTGAGAGCTGGTCTTCGAACTCGTCGTCTGGGTCGGAATCGTTTGCAGTCATTGTGCTGACTCGTTACTCACTGTTTGCTCGCTGCTGGCGGATCGTTTCTACCGTCATTGCTGTCGGTGTCTCGATACCGGCGTCGAACGTCGGCGGCTCGGTTTGCTCGACGACCAGTTGGACGAATTCGTCGTACACGTCGAGCTGGTCGTTGGCGAGCGCGTCGTCGTATCCGTAGATCGACTGCTGATGTTTTTTCGCACGGGAGAACGCGGCGCGGTGGTCCGTTACGACCCCCTTCTCTCCGAAGGTGTCCTCGAACCAGTCGACGATCTGTCTGTTTTCCGTCGTCAACTTCGTCGAGTTGACCGTCATGAGGAAGGCGAGGTAGTCTATCTCCAGATCGTGTACCAGCTCGAGGACTTCGTACTGATCGAACAGGAGGTCGATGGAGTGGGGCATCTCCGTCTCGGGAATCATCGGGACGACCACGTTCTCGCCGGCCGTGATGGCGTTTTTCGTGTACGGCGAGAAATCCGGCGGGCAGTCACAGACGACGTAGTGGTACGCCCGGTCGAGGTTCTCGAGTACCTGTCCGAGCCTGATCGCACCGCCGTCGGCCGTATCGAGTGGCGTTCTGTTGCCGTTGTACGACTGGTTCGCAGGAATCAGATCGAACTCCGGGTGATCGGCCTCGATCAGCTCGTCGATCCGATCCCACTGTCGCGGGTCGAGTAACACCTCGTCGAGCGAGCGTGCGTCGAGATCGAAGTACTGCTCGCGCTTGCCCAGATTCGCCGTCAACGTCCCCTGAGGGTCCAAATCAACGAGCAAGACATCGAATCCCCTGGCTGCGAGTCCACCGGCCAGATTCATCGCCGTAAACGTCTTTCCGGTCCCACCCTTCTGTAATGAGACGGCGATCACTTCCGGAGTCGGTTTCACGGTTGACATGGTCTCATCCCTCGGTCGATTGGTACGTCACAGTGAAATACCATAATCCTTCGTCATTGCACACCGGTGTCGGACGCCATTTCGCCTGCCACCTCCTCCATCTCGGCACCGAGGTCGGGTGCCTGATCCGGCGTGGCGATCCACGCGATATACTGGAGACTTTGCTTGTGTTCGGCGACGGTAAGCGGCGACCGTCCGTCACCACTCACCTTGCCGACTCGCTGCTGGGCGGTTCCGAACCCGTCGAGCATGGAGTGGAGATACTCGGATGCCTCCTCGGAAATCCAGCCGACTGATTCGTAGTACGCGATCGTACGGGCAGCTCCCTGGACACCGCTTTTTTCGACGAGAAACTGCAGCCACTCGAGTGTCACCAGTTCCACGTCGTCACGAGCGCGGTGGGTCACGAGGTACGGCGGCTCGCCGAACTCCCCGTTGAGGGGGCCGTCGGACTCGGAGGGGCGTTCGTGACTGTCGACGCCCGGATCGTGCTCGGGTTCGTCGTCTTCGCTGGCCGCCGATTCGTCGAACGCCAGCTCGAACCCGTCGTCGGTTCCGGCCGAATCGTCATGATCATCGTCTTTGTCATCAGTTCCGGCCGAACCGTCGTGTTCGTCGTCGGCATCGGCGCTCCCGTCTCCGAGATCCGCTTCGAACTCCTCGGATAGCGCCTCGTCCGCCTCGAATTCGTCGTTCTCGGCATCTTCAGCCAGTGCGTCGCCGAACTCGTCATCGTCGTCTTCCTCGTCTTCGAACTCGTCGTCGAGGAACTCGTCTGCATCGGCGGCGGCAAGCTCGTCGTCAACGTCGGGTCCCTGTTGTGCGCCGAACGCCCCCTCCCCAGTATCGAAGGCGTTACCCAGCTCTTGGTCACCGACGAACGGATTGATCCCGCGGGTGACGATCTCGTAGAGGTCGACGAGCTTCTCGACGTTTTTGTCGACCGTTTCGACTCTGTTGCTGATCTGTTCGTTCTCTCCTCTGAAGATCTCGACGCGGTTCTGGAGCGTGTCTACCTCTTCTTCGACATCGTCCAACCGATACGAGAGCTCGGTTGCACCGGTGTTTCCACCACCGGTCAACATCTCGTCTTCACCCAACAGGTCGTCGTCTCCACCACCCAACAGGTCGTCATCCGATCCACCGTCGCTTAACAGCGGACCGCTGGTGTCAGACTCGCCGACCCCCTCGTCCCTCGAGTCGGTCCCAAGATCGCCGAACACGTCGGTGTCGCTACCGCTATCACCGAACAGGTCACCCTCTTCCTCCCCGTCGTCGTGTTTGTCGGCCTGTTCCTCGCGCTTGCCGAATACGTTTGGTAGGTCAACCATTATCTATCACTCGCTGACGTAGAAGTCGAGCACAGCCTCGTTTCCGTTAACGATGACGAGCACCTCGGTATCGTGTTGAATATCCAGTGAATCAGTAGCAGCGGTTACTTCGACGATTTCGTCGGGCCCCCAGACGTCGCTGTCGGTGTATACCGTTTCTACTTCCAGATCGTCGTTCGGGATGTACGTTCCATCGACAACGACGTCTACCTGCATTGGATCGCTAAGCAAGCTCGCTGACCCCGTGTTCTGGACGAGAACCGTCACGTTCGAACTCTCCTCGTCGTAAATGGCGTCACTCTGGCCCGGGTCGCTGATGATCGCAATATCGGTTTCGATCTCTTCTACGACACCGGATCCTCGCGTTTCGATCGCCTCGTTGACCTGGCCCACTTCGACGATGAGGATTCCCGCGACACTTCCTGCAACAACGATACTCGCAACGAACAACACGAGGTGAGATAGCGACTCCCCGGACATTATGACTCCTCCGTCTGGCCATCGACCGATGTTGCGTCGGTAATCGCCCCTTCCGTCGTGACTGCTACCCGTTCCGGAGCGGTGTCAAGTTCCGCTTCGAACTTGAGGGTCGTCCCAGGTGGCCAGATGTTCGTTACCGACTCGTTGCGAGTATCGTCACCATCGATAACCGTCCTCGTGGTTTGGTTTGTGTCTGTGGGTGTCCCATCAATGAGAAGATACGTTCGCGAGAGTTCCAGCGTTTCCGAGCCGGTATTGATGACCTCAATCGTCGTTGTCGAATTCTCACTGTCTACGGCAGTACTGTTGATCTCAATATCTGTATTTTTGTAGTCACGTATCTGCTCTGCCTGTGATGCGTACGCGTCACCCGCTGAGCTTCCGAGCGTAAACAACGTCGGGAGGGCAATACTGAGAACTATCAAAAATGCAACGAACAGCAGGGCGACCGAACTGCTCGTGCTAAATCCCATCGAAGCCACACTACTAACGGCTAGGATAAATAGTTCACTGGTACGGACTGTCAGCATAGTCCGAACGTATTTTACGTTCTACTGCGTCGTCTCCCCTACGTACTACAATATCCATGCACCGACGGTCGATTCTTATGGCTTCAGGAAGCGGTATCGCAATGGCAACTGCTGGCTGTCTCGGCATGTTCAGCGACGACGTCCTCGTTGATGAGACCATTGACGAGGGAATGATCTACGAGTTCGATCTGGAGTCGGACACGACTCTCATCATAGACGTGACGTACGAAGGGGACGAAGACGATGCTGAGGACGCGTTTATCGGCGTGGTTCTCCGGGATGCAGATCAGTCGATCGCCTTCTCCGATGGCACGCAAGAAGAGACGGCGGAGTTCGAGTACGACGTCACCGAGAGCGGGTCGTACAGCCTCCAGATCAACCCATCCGATGAGTTCGCGGTACACGCCTCTTACGAGGACGAGTAGTGTGTCAACACGAGGAGTTTCTCGTCCGTCCGGGCGACACAGAAGGATCCGTCAGGTGGTGTGTCGAACGTATGGCTCTCCTGTTCGGTAACGAAGAGCCGATCGAACGGACGATCACAGGACGGACAGCGTAGATCTGCCCGGTTTGCGAGGATGTGCGTTCCATCTGAGCCCTTGAGCAACTTGAGGTTCGCACGGTAGTCGTGGAAGCTAAATCCGTCGGAGAGGTCGAGTCGAGTCATATCATACTTTTTCACCTGTAGGACTTATGTTATTCGACGACCCGGAGGCCCACTGTTTCTAGCGACTATCCTATCATATCAGTAACTAATTCGCCCGCTAGTGATCAATTTTAAATAGGTTTGATAGCAACGTTCGCAGCAGAACTCCGACGACTCACGCTCTTTGACTGATCAAACGAGAGACGAGTTCGTGAACAATGGCAACGAAGGACAACGCGTCATCACTGGCGTCCGTCAGCCAATCCATCATCCGCTCGTACGATGAGATGGATTTCTCGACCAGTGTCTACCTTCTCGGGATCGTTCTCCCCGCGTTCGCATTTTTCCTCCTCACCGTCGTCGTCACGGTGCTGATCGACGCGTTCTTGCTGGTCAGGTTGCTCATTCCGGTACTCGGACTGCTCGCGCTCGGCGCAGCAGTCGCCTATCCGCGTATCGCACTCGACGCACGGCGCGTTCAGATGGAAAACCGGTACCATCTGTTCGTCATCCACATGACGGTTCTCGCGACGACCAACATCGATCGGATGGAGATTCTGCGCGAACTCGCGAAAGAGGAAGAGTACGGCGAACTGACGGTGGAGGTTCAGCGGATCGTCGATCTCGTCGACGTCTGGCACTTGAGTCTCGACGAGGCCTGTCGACGTCGCGCAAAGGAGGTGCCCAGTGAGTCCATCGCCGACCTCTTCGAGCGGATGGCCTACACGTTAGAGGCCGGACAACAGATCGACGACTTCCTCACCCAGGAACAGGACGTGTTGATCGATCAGTACTCCACCGTCTACCAGCAGTCACTGAGCAATCTCGACGTCCTCAAAGATCTCTATCTGTCGATCATCATCTCGATGACGTTCGCACTGGTGTTTGCGATCGTCTTACCGCTGCTGACCGGAAACGACCCGACGCTCACCGCCGGTATCGTGATCGTGCTGTTCGTGTTCGTCCAGCTCGGCTTTTTCTTCATCATCCGGGAGACGGTCCCGGACGACCCCATCTGGTATCTCGAAGACGGATACCGTACGACGACGAAAAAGCGTCTTCTCGGGGCGACCGTTCTCGGCGTCGGGCTGACCGTCGTTCTCACTGGCCTCCTCTCGCTTATGTTCCTCTCCGTCCTTCCTGGTGCAGAACTGTTCGGCCTCCACCAGATCCCGTATCTGCTCGTGCTGCCGATTGCGACGGCACCGCTTCTCATTACGGGCGTCGTATTCTGGTACGAAGAACGACGCGTCTTCGAACGAGATCGCTCGTTCCCGAGTTTCATTCGGGCACTCGGCACAAGCGAAAGCGTCAAACAGAGTACTACCACCGACGTCCTCTCGACGCTCCGGAGCAAGGACTTCGGCCACCTCTCGAAGAACATCGACGACCTCTACCGGCGGCTAAATATGCGAATCAGCACCGAAAAGTCCTGGCGGTACTTCACCGGGGACACCTGCTCGCACCTCATCCAGAAGTTCAGTGAGATGTACCTCGTCGGCCGAAAGATGGGTGGAAGCCCGAAACAGCTCGGCGAGCTCATCAGCCAGAACATGAGTGCGATTATCAACCTTCGCGAGGAACGAAAACAGAAGGTCACGACGCTCATTGGCGTCGTCTACGGGATTACGGTCGCGGCGACGTTCGCCTTTTTCATCGGTCTGGAGCTTGCGATCTTGTTGTCCGGATTCGACATCGACACCGGGGAGCAAACCGTCGCGGACTCGCTCATCTACACAGAACAGTACAATATCCCGCTACTCAGATATCTGCTCACGCTCGTCTTGGTGTTTAACGCGCTCATCTCCTCGCTGCTGATCCGCGCTATCGACGGCGGTCACCTCGGCAACTCGTACCTCCACTTCGTGTTGTTACTCTGGCTGGGCGCAATCACGGGCACCCTCACCGAGCGGCTGATAGATATGCTAATCACCGTCGACCTGTAAGCTGGCGAAAGATCCATTATTCCGGCCGTGAAAGTCACGTTGAATGAAAGCTGAACGTGCGATTGGGTCGGCCGAAAGCGGCATCCTCCTGTTTGGTGTCTCCATACTGCTCGCGTTCTTTATCGCTACCGTAGTGTTCCTCAACTGAGTGCAGGCGTCCACCCATCGGACCACGGTGGTGCCAGTAAACCATACATTCATTATCTCGCCATCGATTGGTGTTGGTAGCACTTCCGATTATGCCAGCACAAGAGTTCGATCGAGAGAGCGCTGACGGCGAAACGCCGGCAGGCGAACACGAAGCAGTGGAGGCACTCGAGTTCGAGTTAAATGAGCAGGTCTACTGCGTCGAGATCGGATACGTCGCAGAGATCGTCAACTGCGGCGAACTGACGACGATTCCGAACAGCCCGCCACATATCGAAGGCGTCGTCGCACTCCGAGACGAAGCGATCAAAGTCATCAATTTAAAAGAACTGTTCGAACTCGACGGCGAGTACGCCGATACGAAACTGATCGTGTTCAAACGCCGTGACGATGCGGACAGTCGACTTGGCTGGCTCGTCGATGGCGTCGTCGGCGTTACCACGTTCTCCCGATCGGAGGTCGAATCTGCCAGCGGTAAAGCGGGTCTCGAGGGTGTCGTCCAGCGAGACGAGCAGTTCCTTCTTTGGTTCGATCCTGCCGAAGTACGGATCTGATAGCCCAGAGAGAGGCGACGACTGCCGTCACTTTTCGTTCATCGACTCGCTCGCGATGTTTCGTCCTCGGGGCTTCAGGACGACTTCGCGTCTGATTCGAACCTCTTCTAGCACGTCGAGTTCGATCATCCGCTCGTACATCTCCTCGACTTTGTCGGGGTTTACGTCGACGAATTCTGGAACTTCGAACGGCGAAACCCCCGAGTACAGCGCCATCAGCACTTCCCGTTCTTTCCCCGAGAGATCGATCTGCGAGGCGTTCTTCTCTGCCCCGCGGTCGAGTACCGACTTCAGGATCGAACAGTTTTGCTGTCCACCCGTCACGTACGTCTGGACGCTCTTCCCGTCTTCCGTGTGTTCGGCTTCGATGACCGGTCGCTCCTTCGATTTTACCGTTCGGTTGTCCGTTTCGATGGTGCCGACGTCGTCGACCTCTATCTGGACGAACGAACCGTCTTCAACCGCGAAGTTTGCGACTCCGGTGTCGATTTTCATCCGCGCTTTCTTCCACTCCGTGTCTTGGACGACCCCACCTTCGACGGCGGGATGTTTCACGAGGACGATCTCGCCGTCCAGCATCGCCTTCTGCAGTTCGAGTTCGAACGTTTCGATGTCCTCTTCGCCCAGTGAGACGAGAAAGACGTTATCGCCGGTGTTGACGCTTACGTAGTTCGATACCTTCGCGATCGTCTGGTTGACGTCGTATCGCCCGCGGATCGATTTGATCGCCGAAAGCGGGATCGTCTCTTTTTGCTCGCTACTCGCGATCACCAGTCGCTTGTTCGAGAGCACGATCCGACCGTTCGACCAGTTCGTGTCCGATAGTCGGCGATTGTCTCGGACTACCTGCGTAAACTGTCCCGTCGCGTCAGCGAGTTTCGTCTCGGACTTACTCATGCGAATTTATCACCTGGTGCTCCGATCCCTCCGAGCTTCGAAAGTGCGGAAAATCCGTGCTTTCGAAGTCGTTCGTTCTCGGTTCGATCCGTAAACGCCGTCAGCTCCTGGCGAGCTGTCTTCCCCCCGATCTTCCCGAGGACGAACAGGGCCCTTGCCCGCGCCCCCTCATCGTTCGTGTCGTCAGTAACGAACTCCAGCAGTCGCTCCTCTAGGTCCTCGTCATCGAGGAGCGTGAGGCTCGTCGCGGCGAACTTCGAGGTCATCTCGTTGTCGTCGCTCAGCGTGTCGATCAGTGCCTCACGTGCCGGTGCCGTGTGAGTGTCGTCGGCTACCCGCCCCAGCAGCCAGGCAGCATTGCGCCGCTGTGCGGTTTCGGTACTCTCGTCGAGGATTTCGATCAGCGGATCGACCGACTCGCTGGCGTTTGCCCGTTCCAGTTCGCCGACCATCTTCTGTCTCACCGTGTGACTTGCCTCTGCCGGGGCCTCCGAGAGCAGTTGGACGAGCGAGAACATCGCAGTTCGTCGGACGGTGTCGGAGTCATCTTGCAACGCTCCGACGAGGATCTCGACTGCCTCGACGCTTCCCAGGCGACTCAGTGCGTCGACGACGATCCGTCGGAGTGATTCGTCCTCCGCGTCGACGACGCTACTGAGCTCTCGTAGAGCGTTGTCCGATCCGATGTTCGCGAGCGCGTAGGCGGCTTCGACCCGTACCTCGTGGTGATCTTGTCGGAGCAACGGAGAGAGATGGGGCACGCTCTCGACCGATTCGAGCCGCCCACACGCGCGTGCAGCCTGTTTTCTAACTCGTGGATCCGGATCCTCGAGCGTCTCTACGAGCGCAGGGACTGCGTTCGTCTCGCCGAGGCGGCCAAGTCCCGTTGCAGCAGCCATTCGCAACTCGGGAACGCTATCGTTGAGGCTCTCTGCCAGCATTTCCGCTTTTTTCCACGCTGCACCTCCGTCGAAGTCGTCATCCTGTAACTCGCCGATGAGCTCTTCGAGTGCTGGCTGTCCGTACTGGTCTATGGCGTCGACTGCGGCTGCTCGAACCGACTTATCTTCGTCGGTTATCGCGGCCTCGACCAGCGAGTCGATGATCTTCGATCGGGAGTACTGCGCTCCCCCTGCTTCCCCCTCCAGACTCCCAAGTATCTCGGCAGATCGTTTACGAACTGTCGGGTTCGAACTCCGCTCGAGGCGCGCGAGGAGCTCGTCGAACGCTGCGTTTCGTTCGAGTTCGAAGAGACTCACCCGTGAGTCACCCCCCGTATTGCGATCGAAATCGCCGGTGAGGATAGCGTGAGTGCGTTCTGCGCCTCGTTGCTCGTCGTCCACATCGTACTGTTGACAGCAAGGGTACTTAATTGTTGAATCAACGACCAAGCACCAGATAGCCCCGATTCCGTGGGAGGAACGTCGTCCCTGCTCTCCATGGATACGCTACTCGTCTAGTGCGTCAAATAGTTCCCCAATCGTGTCGTCTCGCTCGAGTCCGGTATCCTCAACGAGCCGCCTGACATGAGTCGGACCGAGCACCTGAGGAAAGTCCGATGCAGACAACAGCATTGCCAACGCACGCCGGGTCGGAGTACTCCCCGAGACGGAGGCTGCGTACCACCGGACCAGTTCGTCGAACGATCCGACGACGTCGTCCGACGCGATTCGTCGGGTGGCTGACTCTCCGTCGAGCCGCGAGATTACGTCGATCGCGTACCGATTTCCCGTCGCGTTGAGCTCTGTCGCCAGCGTCGCTCGTGCAGCCGACGGATCGACGGCCGAGCTGTCGTCGTCGAACCGAAGCGTCGTCGACTGTGTTGGCTCGTCGTCTGCGTCGTTTTCGGCTGGGTCGTCGTCTGCGCCGTCTTGGGCCGGCACGTCGGGTGGACGATCGTCCGTCGCGACGACGAACCGATTCTCGGAAAGTTCCTCGACGTACGGGCTTTCCGAAAAGTCGAGATCGTTCGGTGTGAAGGCACTCTTCTGGCTGGCTTTTGCCGGCTGTTCGCTCGGGAGCAGCGGCTTCGTATTGGCGTGCTCGTTCGAGTCCCCCTCACCATCACCCATACCCAGTTCCTATCGGACCTACTACGTCAAGTGTTATAAAAATCACGTGGGAGTGAAACTGATCGATGGCGACACTCATCATCACCCAAATCAGCCGCGTCCGGTATAGCCAGTTCGCACCGAACAGTTCACCTTCGTGAACATAGTCGATCCGGAGACCGTCGCCGGACCCGTACAGTTTTAGTTACCCGGTTCTCTACACTGAGATAGAATTGACAGCTGACCAACCTTGGCGGAACTTACAATAACACAGTATGGGTGAGGATGTCGTTTCGGATATTACCGGTCGCTTTCTCTTCGGAGGACGCCAGCAGAGCACGCCGGTTGAGGGTCGTATCATTGCAACCACCAAGCGGGTCGTCCTCGCGACGGCCGAGGACAAACGGACCATCCCGCTCTCGGCAGTCGTCGACGTCAACGTCGGCAAGGTCCCGTCTCACGCCAAGCAGTTCTTTCAGGATACGGTGACGATCGGATACACTACCGACGACGAACTGCAGACAGCTGTGATCG
Source organism: Halobacteria archaeon AArc-dxtr1 (assembly GCA_025517425.1). Classification (NCBI taxonomy): domain Archaea; kingdom Methanobacteriati; phylum Methanobacteriota; class Halobacteria; species Halobacteria archaeon AArc-dxtr1. The sequence continues at coordinate 478,729 of JAOPJY010000001.1, forward strand.
AAAGCGTCGGGCAGAACGTCGAGCAGTTTCTGACGGCGTTGTTTCGGACCCTGCTCGACGACCAGCGCGTCGACGTGAAACACCCGGCGCGAGTCGGCGGTCGGGTCAAGGATGCGGCCGTGGTCCCTGGAAAACTCACGATCTCGCCCGGAGAGATCGCCGTCAAGACTAACAGCGGAACGCTGCGGATTTCGATCGCGACGGTGATGGGACTCGACCGGACCCAGAAGATCGGCGACGATACGAACCGGGTCACACTCTCGGTGAAACACACAGACGAGTCGGGCCGGACGCAGACGACGCTAATCGCCCCGCGGACGAGCCGGCACGTCAATCTTCTCGCGAGATATCTCCGTCTCGAGTACGACGAGATCCGATCGGCGGTCGACGAGATTGACCTCACCGACGCAGAAAAGCAGGTTCTCGTCGGAATCCACGCCACCAACGGTGATCTCGACTTCGCGACCCTACTCGACGGTGACTCGACGTACGTCGCAGGTGTGCTCAACTCGGTTCGCGAGAAGAATCTGGTGCGTGAAACCGGAAACGAACTCGGACTCACTCCTCGAGGCCGAATCGTTGTCACCCACCGAATTGAAGACGTAAACGCGTAGCGGTCGGCGAGGATTACAGCACGTCGCTGGGATCTGCACTCATCTCCTGTGCGTCGCTGACGAGGATGTCGTCGAGCACTGATTCGAGTTCGTCGCGACGAGGCAGCGACAGCAATTTGCAGGTGAACACGCCTTCGGTGTCAGTCTCGATGTCCGAGTCGATGAGGAAGGCGTGGTCGTCGTTCTCTGCGAGTTCGGAGATGACGGGCTCCATGATCGACGAACCGACGTCGGCGACGAACTGTGGCGGGGAGTGTTTGATGTCGGTGTTGAGGACGTTCGCCCAGCCGTCGATGAACCCACTCGTCATGATATTGCCAAGTTCCTGGAGTGCAGCTCGCTCCATGTCACCCCACTCGCCGTCCGTTTCGGACGGAATCAGGGCGTCGACGACGGCCTGCCCGGACGGTTGGTCGAACAGGATGACGAGGTAGCCACTGAGTCGGCCACGGTAGCTCATCACGGTCCCAACGTACTGCGTCTCGCCGACCTCTCTGGGGATATCAGCCAGGGGAACAAGGCTCAGTCGGCTGATGTTCACCGTCGTCTCGATGCCCGTCATCGACGTGATGTTCGTCGCCGACTTCTTGGCACCCTCCTTGGTCATCGTGTTGAACATCTCTAACTTCTCGAAGGAGATGCTGCTCTCGTTTCGCGGTTCGAGGGCCTGCTGGAGGGACTCGCTGTCGGGAACGAGCAATAGCTGAAAGTCGACTGGCTGGCGGACGCCGTCCTGTTCGGTTTCGATGCGGCTGCGGAAGACGAACAGGTGGTGATCTGCCTGCGTAGCCGACTTCGGGAGGACCTCGGCACCGGTTCCCTCGACGTACCCAGGTGGCGAACTCTTGATCCGCATATTGAGGTGGTTCGCCCAGCCGTCGACGAAGCCACTGGTCATGATATTCCCCACCTCTTTGATGCTGCTTCGTTTCATCTCCGGATCGTCCGCAGGAACCAACGTCTCCGTGATCGCGGTCCGTGCACTCTCGTCGAACGCGAGGACGGTCTCACCTTCGATCCCGCCGTCTAATTCGATACTGACGCCGGCGTACTTGCCCCCACTGAGCTCGTACTGGAGGTCCTCGGGAGCCATCAGCGACACGTCGGTCACCTCGACGTTGGTCGGGATTCCCGTCAGCGTCGCGAACGAATCGACGGCCGACTGGGCCCCCTCGTGGGCTAACTCGTTGTAGGTTTCGAGCGCCTGAATATCGATCTCCATGATTAGGCGGTCAGGCTCTCGATCTCTTTTAAGACGCTCTCTTTCTGGAACGGCTTCGTGATGTATCCTTCCGCACCGACTTTGATCGAGTCTTTCATCTGCTCGGCCTGTTCGACGCTCGTACACATGATCACCGTCGCATCAGGGTCGTAGTCGGTGATCGCATCGGTAGCCTCAATGCCGTCTTTGATCGGCATGACGATGTCCATGAGGACGACGTCCGGCTCAGTTTCTTTGTACAGTTCGACCGCTTCGACGCCGTTTTCACCCTCCCCGACGACGGTGTGTTCCCCCTCGAGAATCTGTCGAAGAAGATCTCGCATGAAGTCCGAGTCGTCCGTGATCAGCACGTCCATAGATGCGTCGATACAGTGGGTTTACTTAATGATATTGATTGGGAGATTACAGATTCTAATCATATCCTGTGCAGACACGCCGTCAGCCCCACTCGTCTCGACAACTGACCTGAATCGGCACCCGTGTCGGATCTGGGACACTCGACCACAGGAACATCCTCACCTGACAACTGCGCACACAATCACGCCGACCGGGTCCCCGCGACGACGGTGACGAACGCGATGACGGCGACACCGAGCGTCAGCCCGATTACGACCGTGTAGCCGCCGGTGTAAGCGACGCTCGCAACACCAAGTGGTGGCATCAACAGCGCACCCATCCCGCCGGCGATGTTGAATACCCCGACGATGGCAGTATCTCGATTCGGATCGTACGCCTGCATGAGAAGCGGGATATACAGCGTCGCGGTCCCGCCGAGGCCGATTCCGATGAGGAAGACGGCGACGAGGAGAACCGCCACGGAGGGAGCAAAGAGCAGCGAAATGCCGACGCCGGCACAGCCAAGCGACGCCAGAAACGCCCGTCTCGCGCCGACGCGATCGGCAGCGTACCCACTTCCGATTCGGGAGATGATACTGATGCCGCCGATGAGTCCGAACATCGTCGAGGCAGCCGTTTCGGGAAGGCCTCGCGCCCCGAAGAGGTCGATCGCGTAGGCCGCCAGCAACTGGTACCAGGCAAACGCCAGCGCCATCCCGACGAACAGTAGCTGGAACGACCGGGTGCCAAGCAGCCGAGAGAGCCACGCGAGCAGTTCGCCTGACGTCGCCGTCGTCTGCTCGGCCCACGATGGGCGTCTGCAGAGCAAACCCGCCAGGAAGAATGCGACGGCGCTGACCGACATGATGAGCAAAAAGCCCGAGCGGACACCACGTGCCCCGATCGCCTGCTGCCAGATCGGCGGGAGTACGAACAGTCCGAGTCCGTTTCCCACGAAGATCAGCCCGGTCGCCGCCCCTCGGCGACGCTCGAACCAGCGAGGAACGATCGACGCCGTCAGCACGAAGACGGTCCCGAGTGCAAGTCCGAGAACGGCAAAAACGATCGCGAGTCCGAGGTACGACGAGACGACGTACAATGCAGGTGCGATCAGGCCCGTTGCCACCGCACAGAGCACGAGCACCAGTCGAGCCGGAATGCGGGCGGCGAAGATACCGATCAATCCGGAGCCGATAAAGAACGTAAACAGCATGATCGAGAAGATCCCCGAAAGTGCGACCGCAGAGATTCCGAAGGCGTCGCTGAACGGCTGCTGAAAGACGCCGTAGGAAAGTGGCGTCCCGAAGGTAAACACCATCGCGACCGAGCCGACGATCGCCACGAGCCAGCTACGGCGGCCGTCTGGTCGGTCGGCTGCACGAACGTTCACCTCGAGAGATCGTCGATCTTCGTGTGAAAACGTTGCGTTTGTCCACGGCGACGGCGCCCCGGTGGGGCCGCAGTCAGCTGGACAGCGGGGCAGTTCGAGGAGAGTTGGTGATAACCATCCACTCGGTCTCGGTCTTTTATTATACGAATGTATTTCACCGTTGGGTGGAAAGAGTGTACACTATCTGCTATGGAGGGGTCCGTTCGTCACCGTCCCGGGCTTCCCCTCTCCGTGGTTGGGTGTATCGCTCTCGGTCTCGTTCTCGCTCACTGGTATCGACTCGCGTTCCGTGACGGCACGACGATCGTTACGGTCCTGGTTCGAGATATTGGCCCGTTGCTCGCTTCAATTATGGCTCTCGCCGGGGTGTACTGGCTTGTTGCCCAAAAGCTCGACGTGGCCGCCCAGCGGAGGATCCTGCTGTGGGTTCTTGGTGGCATCGGGGCTGTCGGTGGTATTGGCTTTCTCACCAGTCTCGTTCAACAGCCCGGAGCGATCCTGTCGGTCCCGTCGTACGTGGTGGTCAACGTTGCGACTGGTGGGCTGGTGATCGGATTGCTGGTCGGCGTCTACGACGCCAGGAGTGAACAGCGCGATCGGGCGCTTCTGGCGCTTCACGAGACGGCACAGAACCTTCTCGAAGCACAGTCGAAGGTCCAGGCGTGTCGAATTTCGGTCGATGCAGCCAATTCGGTCGTTCACCTCCCGCTGACTGCCATCTGGCTCGTCGAGGAAGATCGACTGGAGCCGGTCGCGATGTCCGACGATGCAGCCGACGTCTTCGAGACACAGCCCGTATTAACGGCCGATGACAGCCTCGCCTGGTCCGTCTACGATCATCAGGAGCCGTCACTGTTCGACGACGTGAGCGGCCAGGACGATGTGCATAATCCACAGACAGCGGTCACATCCGAGTACATCGTCCCGCTCGGTGAACACGGCGTGATGATCAGTGGGCGATCTGCACCAGTTGGATTCTCCTCGTTGCAGCTCGAACTCGTCGAACTGATCGCCGCCTACACCGAACTCGTCCTCGACCGGATCGACAGAACACACCGATTACAGGCCAACGAACGGGAGCTCGAACAGCAGAACGAACGCCTCGAGCAGTTCGCGAGCGTCGTCTCTCATGACCTTCGTAATCACCTGAACGTCATCGACGGCTACCTCTCGCTGGCTCGCCAGACGCGTTCGGCCGCGGACTTCGACGAGACGAGCCGTGCGGTCGATCGGATGAACACGCTTGTCGACGATCTCCTCGCACTGGCACGCAGCGGTGAGCCCATCGACGACCCCGAACCCGTCTCCCTCCAGCGCGTCGTCGAGAACGCATCGGGTAGCGTCGACGTTGCCGGAATCGACGTGCTCACTGACGACGATCTCGGGGTCGTCCTCGCCGACGGGTCACGCCTCAAACAGCTGTTCGAGAATCTCTTTACGAACGTCGCCGAGCACGCCGAGGATGCAGAGACAATCCGCGTCGAATCGATCGACCAGGGGTTTGCCGTCGAAGACGACGGACCGGGTATCCCCGAACAGAAGCGAGAAACCGTCTTCGAGTACGGCTACACGAGTTCGCAGTCCGGGACCGGCCTCGGACTGTCGATCGTCCACGATATCGTTCAGGGCCACGGGTGGTCGATATCAGTCGGCACGGGGGCAGACGGTGGGGCGAGATTCGAAATCCGTGGCGTCGCGAGGGCTGAGTCCGCACCGTAGTCCCGGCCGCCGAACTGTCGCTGACCGAAACACAAATCCGTCATCTCCTCCTACCGTCGACCGAAAATGATCGGCGAGACCGTTCTCGGGGCGGTCGCTCGTCGGACCGCGCCTGTGTCGGCAGGTCGACACTCCCGAGCCGGCGATTGGACGACCGGGTGGGAGCCGTGAGTGACATTGTCATCGCTGACGCCGTCGACGCGTATCTCGCACGGAAGGCGACCGGCGACCCGGACGAGAACGACGCCGGTGTCTACGCCTCGAACGCGGGTTCAATCCTGCGACGCTGGGCGGCGTGGCTCGAATCGGAGCGCGACTGCACCGCGTTGTTCGCACTCGAGGACGGCCACCTCCGCTCGTACGCCGAGCGGTTGCGCGCTCTCGTCCGCGAGGGGTCGTACGCCGCGTCGACCGCGCAGACGTACTTCGCCGTCGTACGAGCGTTTCTCGCATGGTGTGTCCGTGGCGGCCTCCTCGAGACGAATCCAGCAGCCACGGCACACGCTCAAGAGCCCCTGCCGGCGGTAGACGGGGATAGCTCGGGTGACGCTGACGCGTTCGACGAACGCCGCCAGCGACTCGTGGGCTACGTCAGCGACCGCGCCGCCGAGGCAACCGATGCGGACCGTCGCGAGCGCCTGTCCAAGCGCCGCGATCACGCGCTCGTGTCGCTCCTTGCCCACTCGGACGTACGCGGCTCGGAGGTGTTTCGCGTTCCCACTGATGGTCGGCGCGACGGGGCGACCTGGGACGACGTCGACTTCTACGCCGGGACGATGCAGGTGCGTGCCAGCTCCAACTCACTCGAGCAGGTCGTCCTCCCCGCGGCTGCCCGGACGCCGCTTCGACGCTACCGCATCCTCCAGCAGCCGCCGACACCCGACTGGCCACTGTTCCCGACCCGCCACGCCCCATCTGTGGCGAGTCACGTCCGCTCGGTGTTGCGTGATCGGGGCCTCTCGACGGAGACGGTCGACGACGTGCTCGCGGAATCGACGGCGATCGACGTCGCTCGAGAACGGCGCGTTCCGCCGCCGGCGGTCACGACGGAAGGGGCGCGTTCGATCCTCAAACGTCTCTCCGCCGACGCAGGGATCGAGGGCGAGCACCTCACACCGCGACGGATGGGGGCAGCTGCTCCGGAGAGCGAACGCGAAGCCACAACCCCCTCGAAGACGACGCTTCGGTCGTTACCCTCCGAACGGTCGATCGTTCTCCTCGACGACCACCGGAACACAGCTCCGGATACCGACAGTCAGTAGCACTGCCGACCGACTGCGAAGGGCAATTCGAGACCAGGAGATCCTCGCGCTGACGCGTGAGGATGTGTTACGTGAGCAAGAAGAGGACGACCTGTTACGTGAGCAAGAAGAGGACGACCTGTTACGTGAGCAAGAAGAGGACGATCGTCAGTACCAGCGTGAGCACCAGCACCGTGAGCCCGATGGTCGCCCGGAGGTGGATCGTCGACGGCCGGCCGCCGTCGGTCGGCTGGGGCGGTTCGGTGTCGACGACCCAATCAGGGAGCTGTCCGGTGACTTGCGCGACCGCGAGAACGGGGTTCGCCCCGATCCAGTAGGTTCGCCGGACGAGTTCGACCGCGGCGGCGTCGACGATCCGGTAGAGCTCCGTGACTGCGAGCATCGACGTGCGCCCGAGGTGGTAGCCGGCGGGGTTGACGATCGTGGCCGGGTCGGGGTAATCGAGCGTCGAGAGCGGCTTCCGGATGAGCTTGAAGCCCACCGCGGAGACGACGATCAGGATCAGCGCGTCCTGCAGGTGACCGAGACTGTAGGGAGTAAGCCCCTGGTTCTCGCCGGCGATGTCGATCTCCGCGCCGTCGACCAGCGGGAGAAGGTCGGTGAACTGCCACCAGAGAAGCCCGAGGACGACGCAGGCCGCACCCACCGCGAGCATGGCGACCGACTGGCCCGGCTTTGCGTCTCTGACCGTGCGATCGCTCTCGCCGTGGAAGAAGACGTAGTAGCCGAGTTTGATGAACGAGAGGAAGGTGCCGATGGCGCCGATAAACAGCAGCCAGTACAGCGCCGTGTACTCGGTCGTTCCGTCGAAGTAGCCCGCGGCGGCGTCTAACACCATCCCCTTGCTGATGAAGCCGCTGAACCCGGGGACGGCGGTAATCGAGAGCGCGCCGATGAAGAAGGCGATGGCGGTGATCGGCATCTCCCGCCAGAGCCCGCCGAGCTTGTAGAGGTCGTTCTCGCGGGTGCGGTAGATGACGACCCCGACGGCCATGAACAGCAGGCTCTTGTAGAGGACGTTGTTGAACAGGTGTCCCATCGCGCCAGCGGCGCCGATAGTCGTCCCGATGCCGATTCCGGCGACCATGTAGCCGAGCTGGGCCTGGATGTGATAGGAGAGAAGCGCCCGCATATCGTGCTGGAGCAAGGCGAAGACGACGCCGTAGACGGCCATCAGCCCGCCCATATATGCAAGGTAGAGGTTCCCTTCGGGAACCGCCCGAAGCAGGACGTAGGCGCTGGTCTTCGTCGTGAACGCGGCGAGGAATACTGAGGCCGCGAAGTGCGGTCGCGGGTAGGTATCCGGCAACCAGGTGTGGAAGCCGACGAAGGCGACGTTGACGCCGATCCCGAGGATCGCGAGGATCATCGGGATCCCCTCCGCGATACCACCTGCGAGCAGGGCGTCGGTGTAGCCGACGCCCTCACCGTAGACGAACGTGCCGACCTGTGCGTAGTGGGCTGCGACGGCGAAGAGCACCAGACTGCCGCCGATCCCGTGGGCGAGCGCGTAGCGGTAGCCGGCCCGGACCGCGTCGCCACGGTACTGCCAGACCAACAGCGTGCTCGTCAGCGCCATGATCTCCCACATGAACACGAGGACGAGCCAGTCGCCGGCGTACACCGCGCCCAGCGCGCTGGCGACGTATGCAAGCGCAATGGCCCCCAGGTTTCGGGAGGCCTCGCTCGAGTAGGCGTAGACGACCGCGAACGTGCCGAGGAAGGCGAGTCCGAGCCCGACCATCCGGGTAAAGTCGTCGACCAGCATCGGCTGGACTTCGAAGCCGAGGAACGTCGCCTCGACGGCGCCCTCGGGAGCGAAGACGGCGACGGCCATCGCCGCGAGGAGGCTGAGTGTTCCGACGGCGTAGCCGAGGACCCGCGGCAAGACGAGTACGAGCAGCGCCGCTGCGAAGACGACGAGTGGCGGGTAGACCATCGAGAGTGCCTCGATCTCGATCCCCATCATCGGGCAATCACCCCCTCACCGGTGACCGACTCGACGATGACGTCGGCCAACTCGAGGAAGATCGCGTAGTCGGGGATCACGCCGAGCGTGACGGCGCCGACCGCGATCACGGTGATCGGCATCAACATGAGCCAGGTGCTCTCGGCGAAGCCGATCGATTTGCGTTCCCAACCGCCTGGCGGTGGTCCGCCATGGTGGTGGTCACCGTGGTCGTGGTGCTCGGTGGCGTGGTCGGCGTGGCCTTCGCCCTCGTGGGCCGGCTCCTGGCGCTCGGAGTCAGTCTCTCCGTACGGGACGTCGGCGTCGCTCGGATACTCGTCGACGGCGTGTCCCTCAGGCTCCGAGGGCGTACCTGTTCCCTTGGCTTCTGCGTCGGGATCGTCCCGGTCGGTGGGCTGGGGCTGGCCGCTTGGCGGTTTCTCGTCGTCGGCAGCTTCGACATCTTCCTCGTCGTTCGGCTCACCGCCGTCGGACCGGAGGCCCGACGCGGATCGCGACCCGTCGGCTCGCTCACCGCCGTCAGTCGCGACGTCGTCCGCGAGGTACGACTCTCGCGTGCCACCCGGCGGGAACTCGAGTAGTGGTTTGGCGTCGTGGCGGTCTTCGCTCTCGAAGAAAGCGGTGTAGACCACCGGCCAGAGGTAGGCGATGTTTAAGATTCCCGAGACGATCAGCGCGGCGGCGAACAGCCAGTAGCCGCCGCCGACGGTGCCCGAGCCGATCAGCATGTAGAACTTGCTGACGAAGCCGGCGATGAGGGGCATGCCGGCCATTCCGGCCGCGCCGATCGCGAACGCGCTCATCACGACCGGCATCCGCTTGCCGATGCCGGCCATCTCGCTGACGTAGTCCGTGTGGGTCTCGACGTGGACCGCGCCAGCACAGAAGAACAGCGTGAGCTTCCCGAACGCGTGGGCCGGGATGTGGAACAGGGCTCCGAGGATCGCCGCGGGGTGGAGAATCGAGAGCCCGAGTACGATGTACGACAGCTGGGCGGTCGTCGAGTACGCCAACCGCCGTTTCAAGTGATCCTTCCGGAGCGCGATGATGCTCGCCGCGGTGAGCGTAAACGCCGCCAGGATCGCGACCGGCACGTTCATCCCGACCTGAGTCGCGATCCCCGGCACTTCGAAGCTGAGACTGCCGGTGAGGTCGATGCCGTAGACGTCTAAGATGACCCGGGCGACGCCGAAGGCGCCGGACTTGACGACGGCCACCGCGTGGAGCAGTCCCGACACAGGCGTCGGCGCGACCATCGCGTCGGCGAGCCAGGAGTGAAGCGGCATCACGGCCGCCTTGACGCCGAAGCCGGCGATCAGCAGGTAGAAGGCGGCCATTGCGATGCCGGGATCGGCGTTCGCGGCGGTCGCCAGTGCCTCCATTCCGCCGGCTTCGAAGCTGACGGTCGCATTTCCGGCCTGGCTCGTCAGCCAGTAGACGAGTACGGTGCCGGCAAGCAGGAAGACGCCGCCACCGAAGAACGTGTACGTGAGGTACTTCCGGCCGGCGATACGGGCCTCGTCGTCCTCGTTGTGTGCGACCAGCGGGTAGGTCACGAGCGAGAGCAACTCGTAGAAGATGAAGATCGTCACGAGATTGCCGGAGAACGCGATCCCAACGGCGGTCGAGAGGCTGGCCGCGAACGCGGCGAAGAATCGAGTCTGGGCGTGCTCGTCGAGCCCGCGCATGTAGCCCGCCGCGTAGAACGACGTAAAGATCCAGAGGAAGCTTGCAAGCGTCGCAAACAGCATCCCCAGCGGATCGGCTCGCAGCACGAAGTCGATCCCGGCGACGAACTCGAAGCCGGTCGACTCGGCGAAGCTCCACTCGTAAACCGTGCCGTCGAGCACGCCAGGAAGCATACTCACGACGATGGCGAACTTCGCGAGGGCGGCCGCGACGGACCACCCCTCGCGGACGTTCGGGTAGCGATACGAGCCGACGATCAGGATCACGGCGATCGCCGACACCAACACGGCAGCCAGCGGTCGGACGGACGTAATGACTTCGGACATCAGTTAAACACCTCCGCGAGGAACGGTTCGAGCCACTCGAAGAACGCATCACCAGCGAAGCCGAGTGCGACAGCGAGGAGGGCAGCGCCGACGATCAGGACCAGCATGCCGACGGACACGGGACCGCGAACGCTCGCACCGGCGCTCGAGGTTCCTGTACCGCCGTCGGTAGCGACGGCCGGAATCGACTCCCTGTGGGGCGACTCGACCCGCGGCGTGAAGTACATCTTCTCTAATAGCCGTGCCGAGTACGCCAGCGTGAGCATCGTGCTCAGGAAGACGACGGCCGCGACCGACCACACCTGGGCCTCGACGGCGCCGACGGCGATGTACCACTTGCCGATGAAGCCGACCGAGGGTGGGATACCGATCAGCGCGATCAACAGGACCGCCATCGACGCCGCCGGAACTGGTCGGTGATGGGCCAATCCGGCGTACTCGTTGACGGTCCGGGCACCGTATGAAAGCGCGACGACGCCGGCGGCGGCGAACAGCCCGGCTTTCAGCAGGCCGTGGCCGACGAGGTGGATCACCGCACCGGCGAAGGCGATCTGCGTGACCAGTCCGTAGGCCGCGACGATCAGCCCGAACTGGGCGACCGAGGAGTACGCGAACATCCGCTTGACGTCGCGCTGGATGACCGCGAGGGTGCTCCCCGCGATCACGCTCACGGCACCCACTGCGAGGATGACCTCTTGGGCGTACGGTGTCGCCGTGAGGAACTCAGCACCGAACGCGGAGTACAGCACGCGACCGAGCGCGTACGCCGAGACCGTCGAGACGAGCGCCGCGATCAGCGGCGTCACGCCGTCGGGGGCGTGCTGGTAGGCGTCTGGCTGCCAGGTGTGAAGCGGCCATTGGGCGACCTTGATCGCGAAGCCGACGAAGATAAAGGCGAAGCCGGCTCGCAACAGCGTGAGGTCGCTGCCGCCCTCGGCGGCGATCTGGGGGACCGCCTCGCCGAGCACCTGGATGTTCAGGGCGCCGGTCGCCATAAAGAGGAAGCCGACGCCGATCAGGTACAGCGAGGCACCGACGGTACCGAGGATGAGATACTTGAGCGCCGCAACGGCCGACTCGGGACCGTCGCCGCTTGCGATCATCGCGTAGGTTCCCAGGCCGACGATCTCTAAGAAGACGAACATGTTGAAGACGTCGCCGGTCAGCGAGAGTCCGAGCAGGCCGCCGACGAGCAGCAGGTAGCCGGCGTAGAACGTGTTCCCGCGTGGCCCGCCCACGCGCGTGTACGCGAGAAGACTTGCAGAGGTGACCGTCACGAGGCAGATGATCAGCGTCGAGAACGGATCGGCAACGAGTTCGATGCCGATCCCCTGCGGTTCCTCCCACCCGCCGAGGACGTGAACGACGCGCTCTTGGGCGTATACTGCGTTCGCCAGGTATGCCGACGCGGCGACGAGCGCAGCTGTCGTCGCCGCAGTGACCGACCAGCCGGTCCGGTCGAACCACAGCCCGAGAGCGATGGGGACGGCCGCCATCAGAATCGGGACGGCGATCAACAGCGGGAGGATGAAATCGGCGCTACTCATCGGCACGCACCTCCCGGAGGGTGTCCTCACGGAGCGTTCCGTACTCCGCGTGGATCCGGATGATCAGCGCGAGGCCGACCGCCGTCAGCGCGATGCCGACGACAATGGCGGTCAGCACGATCACGTGCGGAAGCGGGCTCGCCATCAGCCCCGGATCGCCCTCGGTCGGAACGACCGGCGACGTTCCACCTTCGACGTAGGCGACCGCGACGAAAAAGAGGAAGATGGCAGTCTGGAAGAGGTTGACGCCGATCAGTTTCTTGACGAGGTTCTCGTTGGCGATCATCATGTACATCCCGATCCCCATCAGCACGAACATCAGCGCGTAGGCGTAGCGGGTCGCCAGCACGTCGAGTGCGCCCTCAATCATCGTCGCTCACCTCCGCGCGGGTGGCGTCGGCTTTGTGGTGTCCGTACTCGTCGTGGCTGGTCGGCGTAAACCCGGCTGCCATCGCAAAAAACAGCGTCATGATGACGCCGGCGACGATCAGCGCGACACCGCCAACCTCGATGGCTTCCATCCCCCAGTAGTGGGCGATGTCGAACGTGTCCTCGAATGCCCGGTACTCGAGGAAGTTGTAGCCAAGCGCCATCGTCGCGAGGCCGGTCGCGATGAAGATGGTGACGCCGCCGGCGACAAGTCCGACGACGAAGGAGTTACGCAGCCACTGGCGGGTCGACTCGATTCCGAAGGCGAAGGCAAGCATGAGGACGGTGACGCCGATGATGGCCCCGCCCTGGAAGCTCCCGCCGGGGGTGTCGGCCCCGTGTAGGGAGAGGAACATGCCGTAGGTCAGCGTAAACGGTGCGATGATCTTGACGGAGGTCAAGATTACCTGACTCTCCGTGTAGGTATCGCCGTAGGAGTCTGATTCGGACATTATGTGAACACCTCCCGTTTTAACACCAGCAGAACGGCGAGGCCGGCTGCGAAGACGACGACGGCCTCGCCGAACGTGTCGAAGCCACGGTAGGAGGCGAGCACCGCGGAGACCGCGTTCTGTGCGCCGGTGTCTGCGTACGTCTCCTGGACGTAGTACAGCGACGGGGTCTCCGAGAGCACGCCACCGCCCCAGATCGGGGCGTCTGCGTCGCCGACGGCGTACATCTCCGGCAACAGCGTCGCGAGGACGAGGACGAAGGCTCCGACGACGACGACCGCGGGGACGTTGATCCGCTCGAATCGACGCTCGGTCGACGGTCGGGTCGTCCGCGCGATCGTCAGTAATAAGAGAAGCGTCGTCACGCCGGCCCCGATCGCTGCTTCCGTCATCGCGACGTCTGGCGCGAGCAAGAACGTATAGAGGATCGCCATCCCCAGGCTGTAGGCACCGAAGACGACGATCGCCGAGAGAACGTCTCGGAAGAGCGCCGTGGTGACTGCTGCCAGCAGGATGAAGACAGCGAGCGTGTAGGCGACGGCGCTTTCGATCATCGCTGCTCACCCCCGTCGGCGGCGGCCGTCGACTCGGCCTCGTCGTCGTCGGCCGTCCACGGCTCGACGCCGACCTCCGAGGCCGAGCGCGCGATCGCGTGAGCAGCTGTCGGGTTCGTAATGAAGACGAAAAACAGCAGTAAGACGGTGTAAATCGTCGCGGACTGCCAGCCCAGTGCGAGCGCGACCGCAGCCAGCGCCATCCCGGCGCCGAGCGTGTCCGTCTGGGAGGCGGTGTGGGCCCGCGAGTAGATGTCGGGCAGGCGCAAGACGCCAACCGCAGAGACGAACGTAAAGAAGATCCCGAGGACGAGCAAGACGACGATCGCCCAAAAGCGGATCGTCTCGATCACAGGACCCCACCTCGGTCGACCGTGAACTTCGAGATGGCGACAGCCATCAGGAAGTTGAGCAGGGCGTAGATGAGTGCCACGTCTAAGAACCACGGCTGGTCGAGTCCGGCCGCCAGCAGCGCGAGGATGACGACCGTGTTCGTCCCGAGGACGTTAACGGCCAGCAGGCGGTCCTGGGTCGTCGGGCCATCGATGGCCCGGTAGAACATGGCGATAGCCAGCAGGACGAAGACGGCTGCGGCCACCAGAAACAGCTCTTCGATGGCGACGGGCGTCATCGGTGCTCACCCTCCAGAATCTCGGTGTCGCCGCGCTCTTCGGGCGTCGGAATTCCCGCCGCCGCTCGGCCGTGGAAGACGAAGCGGACAGCCCGCTCGAGCCCGCCGTCGAACAGGTCCTGGCGAGCTGACGGAATGAGCGTGTGAATCAGCAGCCGTTGGTCGTTCGCGCGGACTGTCAGTGTGCCGGGAGTCAGGGTGATGCTGTTGGCCAGTGCCAGCAGCGGAAGCCCGTCCCGAACGCGAGCGTTGACCCTGGTCATCTGCGGATCGATCGGCATCGAGGGCCGGAGGATGACGACCGAGATCGCCAGGTTTGCCCTGATAATCTCGACTAACAGGTAGGGAACGTAGAGCGCAAACCGGAGGTTGCGAAGCGGCGAGCGAACCAACGTCGGTGCGGTGGTAAACGTGATCGAAGAGAGCGCCACCGCGACGATGCCGGCGACCGCAGCACCCGTGACCAGATCGAACCAGTAGGTTGGATCGCCCAGAACGAGATAGAAGCCATACGAGATCAGGAACATCGTGACTACGCGCCCGACGCTTTCACTGCCGGTCAGGCGCTCGTGGCGCGCAGAGCGCTCGACAGGCGCCTCGTCGTATGACTGGCCGATCTCGTCGAGTTCGCGCTCTAGGGGCTGGAGGATCGGCGCAGTCACGCCCGGCTGATACTCGGGATCCAGAACGAGGCGCTCTATTCCCTGCTCGTCGGCGTACGCACGAAACGTCTCGGCGTACTCTCGGGGGCCAAACAGGTACTCCCCACGGCCCAATATCTCCGTTTCGACCGTCACGTCAGCGCCTTCGGCGTCCTCGCGGACCCATTCCGTCGCTCGTCTGAGCAGGCCGTCAGCGTTCTCGAATGCGGTACGCCCCTCTGGGACGCTGTCGTCGTAGGGAACGGCGACGACGAGATGACACTCTACAGACTCGGCATCGTTGAGCGCCGAACGGACCGCGTAGCCGACCGTCTGTCTGACGGTCACCGACTCCGAGAGCGGCACGAGAATGCGACTATCCGCCACGGTACCTCCCTCCTGGTGACCGCTGTGTGGTCCTCATAGCGTGGGCTGTTGGTAGTCGACCCAAGCGGTACCCGCAGGAAAACTATTTCGTTATCGGTCGTATCTCGCGGACAGCGCCGCGAACGAACCCAATTGTTCGGGATGGTTTCACCCACGTTTTAGATCGACCCTGGATCGAGCCCTGTTGGAATCAGTCGTCATCCCGGCGCTTCGAGGGGTTTACCTATTCGCCGTCCGGAGTACGCGCCGATGACGCTGTACGCTCGGGTCAGGCCGCTCGCGTTCGCGCTTCCGGCCGAGACGGCCCACGAGCTGGGGAAGAGTGCCCTTCGGGCTGCCCAGTCGACGCGGCCGACGCGAGCCGCGCTGGATCTGGCGTACCGGTACGAACATCCGGCACTCGCGGTCGAACGGTTCGGGCTGCGATTTCCGAATCCGGTCGGCGTCGCCGCCGGCTTCGACAAGAACGCCGAGGTCACCCACGCCCTCGCCGCGCTCGGGTTCGGGGCCGTGGAGATCGGTACAGTGACGCCCTATCCTCAGGCAGGAAACGATCGGCCGCGTCTCTTCCGGTTGCGCGAAGACGAGGGGATGGTCAACCGCATGGGATTCAACGGCGAGGGGATGGAGCGGGTCCGGGAACGCCTCGAGCGCGACGGCACCCCCGCGATCCCGATGGGCGTCAACGTCGGGAAGATGAACACCTCGAACGCCCCGGAGGCGATCGAAGACTACCGGCGGGTGTTCGACCGACTCTCACCGTTCGCCGATTACGTCGTGGTCAACGTCTCCTGTCCGAATACGCCCGACGCCTTCGACGAAGGCTCGCCCGAACATCTGCGGACGATATTCGAGACTCTCGCTGCAGAGAACGACGACGGGACGCCGATTCTCGTCAAGATCGGCCCCGATTCGTCGACGGAGTCGCTGCTCGAACTGGTCTCGATCGTCGAGGCGTTCGAACTGGATGGAATCGTCGCCACGAACACGACGACGACCCGTGAGGGAGTATCGGATCCGAACGGCCGGGAGACCGGCGGAATGAGCGGACAACCGCTCGAAACGCGGTCGACCGAGACCGTCCGGACGCTCGCCCAGAATACCGACCTCCCGATTATCGGGGTCGGCGGAGTCGATTCGGCCGAAAGCGCTTACGAGAAGATCAGGGCGGGGGCCTCGCTCGTCCAACTGTACACTGGCTTCGTCTACAACGGGCCGGCGACGGCCCGGCAGATCAATCGGGGACTGGTCGACCTCTTGGAGCGCGACGGCTTCGGCTCCGTCGACGACGCTGTCGGCGCGGATCTCGAGTGAGTCGACCGCCGGCAGAGGCGGCTGTGAGCCGAGACGATCGGTTGCTACCGACGACTATCCAGCCGCCGTGAGTAGTTGTCGCTTGCGACGGTCTACCCGATCCATAACTAATTGTCTCTGACCGGAACTCCCAGCCGATGAGGGGGGTTATCGAAGACGGTTGGGGAACCGATACCGAGTACGTCCGGCCTGCAATGCAGACGCCACGTTTGGATGGGGTGGGGGCGCTTGGAGGTGGGTGAGCGTGGCTGCAACACACGCCCGAGAGAGCGCAACAGCGCCCGCTGAGCGCGATCGGGGGCTCTCACAGGACAGCGCGTTCGAGCTGTTGAGTTGTCGACGGCGGCGACAGATCATCCACTGCCTCAAACAGCACGGCAGTCCCCTTGCGCTTCGGGACCTCGTCGAGCACGTCGCCGCCTGGGAGAACGACGTTCCGGTCGGGGCCGCGGACTACGACCAGCGCATGCGCGTTTACACTGCGCTTCGCCAATCGCACCTGCCCAAGCTCGACGACGGTGGTGTCGTCCGCTTCGACGCCGACCGCGGAATCGTCGAACTCACCGACGCCGCCTCCGAACTCGACGTCTACCTGGATGTCGTTCCACACGACGACATCCCCTGGAGCACGTACTACGTCGGATTAGGATTCGTCTGTTTCGGCTTCGTTACCGGGATATGGGCCGGCATCGTGCCATTCTCATTCGTTCCACCGACCGCCGGTGCGTTTCTCGTCACGGGACTGTTTACCGTTTCAGCCGTCGCGCACGTCCGGTACGATCGGCAGATGCGCCTCGGAACGAACGGGGCGTTACCAAACAATGACGGAGGCGCGTGAGTTATGCTCCCGAATCGAACTACCGCGGTGGCCGCCGTTGCGAGTTTCGTCGTCCTGATCAGTCTCGTCCTCGTCAGTATCGTTGCCGCCCCGGGGCTCGTCGGTGGCGACGACGCCTTCGTCGTCACCTCCGGGAGTATGAGCCCAGAGATCCAAAGTGGTGACGTCATCGTTACCCAAGACGTCCCAGCCGAGTCGATCGAGACCGGAGACGTCGTCACGGTCCGTGCCGAGGATGGGGCAGCCTCCGGATACGTTACCCACCGCGTCGTGGACATCGAGGTCGACGACGGAGACCGCTACTTCCAACTTCAGGGCGATGCGAATCCCGACCCTGATCCAGGGTACGCCGTCGCGGAGGATATCGTCGGGACGACTCACCTCCATATTCCGTATCTCGGATACATGCTCTTGTTTGCGAGCTCGGATATCGGGCTGTTCGCGCTCGTAATCGTTCCCGGTGTCCTCCTCGTTGCGTCGGGGAGCTGGCAGCTCCTTCGGGAGTTCGGTTATCTCCCGCTGGATGATGCGGTGGGTGCGGAGGGAGACGAATGATCCCAACCCGAACGCTCGCAGCCGTCGCCGCGCTCGCGCTCGTTCTCGCGGCAGTGTCGTTTGGGGCAGCCACCGCCATGCTCTCGACAGGCGTGACGTTCGAGGGCAACCACGTCGGAGCCGCCGACGAATGGGGAGCCGTCGACGTCGAGACGACAGCCACCGAGTCGGTGCTCGACGTGACGGTGACCAACGACGGCGAGACGACCGCCGTGGCTGACTACGAAATCGCCGTGGACGGAGAACTCCACGACGCCGGAACACTGAATCTCGGTCCCGACGACGAGTGGACCGCCCAGTACGCACCCGGAACTGTGGCTGCGAACGAGACGGACCGCGAGTGGACGGTTTCGGTCGGCGCCGTCACCGAAACCGAGACGGTGCCTTCCGAGGAGACGTAGCACTCATCCTCTTGCCGAACGGTTCAATCGCGGTGATCGAGGATCAACTCGAGTGCCTCGGCCGACTCGTTTCGTGCCAAGAGGCGCTCTGCCTGCCGTCTGACGTCCGGGGTCACGAGATCTCGCTCGAGAAAGTCTTCAACCACGCTTTCCATCCGATTTTCGAGCCAACGACTGGACTGACGTGGCGGACGATGTGACATACGATACGATCTTTTCGACTCGATAAAGATATATCTATTGGTGAATTCCAATGGTGTTCTATCGCTGGTATCGAACGAGGATAACGGAAATGCCGAACGACGGTAAGGGAAAGACCGTCCCGCAACCGAGCGTCGTCAGTGAGCGAACGGGTTCGTCGGATCGTCGTTGTGTCGGCACTGCTCGGTGTAGAACTTCAGGTCGAAGTCGATCGACTCTCCTTGCACCTCGTTGCCGACCTCCTTCGGAAGACACCACTTGAACCCGAGATACTGCGTCGTCGAGTTCGGGACGCAGACCGGATCGTCCGGCTCTTCGGTGCACTCCCAGAAGGTGATGTTGCTGATTGCGGCCTGGTTTCCAGCCGGGTTGAGCGGCGCGAGAACGTCCGTTCCCTCCGTGGCGCACTCGTCGTACTCGTACGTCCGCGTCTCACCGCCACCTCCAACGACGATCTTGCAGACGCCGCCGTTCTCGCTCTCCCAGTCGAAGCCGAACGCCTCGTCGCCATCTTTGATGTCGACGCGCGTCAGGGTGACTTCGAGATCGGAGTCGGGGAACGAGAGGACGTCATCCTCCCGCAAGTCCTGGGGATCATCTCTGGATGGGGAACTATTGTCACTGAGGTTGTCGTCATCGAGTGTTGTTAGCTGGGTACATTCCTCAGACGGCTCGACGGCGCCCTCGGTCGGCTCGCCGTCTAACAGGATTCCCTCGTTCAACGCATCGAGGACGTTTCGGAGCGAACCGCTGACGATGACCGGCTCGCCCTCGTCGAGTTCGTTGTTCCCGTCGAGGTCGTACCAGAGGGTCGCCTCGATCCGGTCTGCGAGGATCGAGTCGTACTCCTTGTTCTTCGCGCCCAGCCAGAGCCACCCTGGATTGTCACAGAGGTGGTAGCTGAAGGTGATCTCCCCGCAGTCCCCGGGCTTGATGTCTTTGAGGTCGATCAACGAATCCTGCTTCTTGCCGAAGTAGTAGTCGTCGCCGAGGTCCTTGCAGTAGTCGATCTCCTCGTCGCCGATGTTTCGGTCGTTGTCTGTGTAGCGGTACGTCTCGCCGTCGACTTCGATCGACTGTTCGCCGTCTTTGTCGTGGTCCGGGTGGGCGTTAACGAACGGTCGTCCTGCCTTCCCGTAGTCCTGCGGGCGCTCCGCGTCGGAGGCGCCGTAGTAGAACTGCTGCCAGTCGAGTTTGAGGTCGAGTTCGCCAGCGGTGAGATGGTTCCCCTCGAAGTGTTCTCTGTCGCTGAAGTAGGCACTGGTGCCTGCCCCCACAACCGCGCCACCGACGCCGACGGCGCCGAGGCCCGCGAGCACGTTTCGCCGTGAAATTGGACTGGTATCCTCTGTCATAGTGTATCTCTCCCCCCAACGGGGAGCGCCCGATACGAACACGACCGTCCGCAGCGGGTGCCAGAACCCACCCCGCGATGGGTGGTATATATACACCGGCGCAAAACCGCTAGACGGAGTCTTGGTGAGGACAGCCACCAGCTACCGACTGTAGCGGCGTGACGTCTCGACACCGATCGAGGGGCCGGGTGCCCCACTGGCGCCCACGTCCCCGTGCCTGGGAGTCAGCGTTCGATACGCTGGGCCGATAACGAGGAGTTTCTGCAGAGTACGACTGGTATACTAAACGTGGGTGGACTGGTTTGTCGAGCCGATGTACGAGCCGTCCATTCGCGACCGTACCGTCCTTGTTACCGGCGGCGCCGGCTTCGTCGGGAGCCACCTCGTCGACGCCCTCGCCCCGGAAAACGACGTGCGGGTACTCGATGATCTCTCGACCGGTCGATCAGGGTTGGTCCACGAGAAGGCGACGCTCGTCGAGGGCGACGTGTGCGAGCCGTCGACGCTCGAGCGGGCGATGGAGGGCGTCGACGTGGTCTTTCACCAGGCTGCGGTGGTCAGCGTCGAGCGCAGCGTCGAGCGTCCCGTAGCCACCAATCGCACCAATCTCGAGGCGACGCTGGCCTTGCTCGAACAGGCCAGACGCGCCGACGCGAGGGTCGTGTTGGCCTCGAGTGCCGCACTGTACGGTCACCCAGCCGAGCTCCCGGTTTCGGAGACGACGCCGGCCGAACCGACCTCTCCGTACGGAATTCAGAAGCTCGCGATCGATCACTACGCACGACGGTACGCCGAGCTGTACGATCTTCCAACCGTCGCGCTGCGATACTTCAATGTCTACGGTCCACGCCAGCGAGGTCCCTACAGCGGCGTCCTTTCGACGTTTCTCGAGCAGGCACGAGCAGACGAGCCGCTGACGATACAGGGCGACGGCGAGCAAACCCGCGACTTCGTCCACGTCTCGGATGTCGTCCGGGCGAACCTCGCGGCAGCGACGACCGACGAAACCGGCGAGGCCTACAACGTCGGCACCGGTGAGGCGACATCGATCCGAACGCTTGCGGAGACCGTCCGCCAAGCTGTTGGCTCGTCATCGTCCATCGTCCACGCTCCGCCCCGCGACGGCGACGTTCGCCACAGTCGGGCCGACGTCTCGAAGGCCAAGCGACACCTGGGGTTCGAGCCTCGTCTCTCGCTAGAAACGGGCGTTCGATCGCTAGTCGACGGAGCGAACACGTCTGGGGCACTGGGCGAGACCGCATCCCCATCAGAGGGGCAGGCGATGCAGTAACGTCCGACGACCGGCAGCTCAGTGTAAAAGACGACGATCGTTTCGAGAATACGACGACGTTGACGAGGACGTCGGGAGCCGAAATCCGTCCCCGGTGGCGCGCTCGGCCCCGGAATGGCCGAATTAGCCTGTCAACGGACCAGTTTCATACGCCGAGTGCTGTAGGTGGAAGATAACTAACGGTAGCGGTCTCTATTCGGAGGTGTATGTTACCCAGCCAGATCGTGATGCAAGTGGGCACAGCCGAAAGCCTCATTGTGTTCGTCGTGAGCCTCTTGATCGGTGCACTTGGGATCTACCTGGGTGCGAGGGTTATCGTCGACACGGAAGACTACACCTACGCCATCGTGACGGCGTTGCTCGGTGCAGTCGTCTGGGCCGTCGTCGGATTCTTCTTTGGGTGGATTCCGCTGCTTGGTCCGTTGCTCGTCCTCGTCGCGTACCTCGCAGTCGTCAACGCCCGGTACCCTGGCGGATGGGTCCAAGCCGCCGCCATCACGCTCGTCGCGTGGGTCTCGGTCCTTGTGGTCCTCTACGTGCTAGCGCTCGTCGGCGTCACGGGATTCGAAGCTGCCGGGGTCCCTGGAACGTAAGTCCGGAGCGGCTCGACCCACGGGCTGCTGTCCCATCCGAATTCTGAACTGAATCACCGACGAGTCACTCGCTGTGACTGGATAGACAATACGGTGTGAGTGATAGATAATCCAATAACAGTAGTAAGCTGTAAAAAGTACTTTGGTGACGCCCGTTGTCGGTTCCGATCGTAGCGGTTCAACAGCTATCTAAGCAGAGACATGCGTACAGTCCCAATCGCGTTCACGACCGTCGGCGGGCCCCGCGTGAGTACACCGTGGAGCGCCCTCGCCGCCATCGTCACTAGCCAGTTGGGTGTAGGGCCACACCTTGCAGCGACGGTTGCGATGGGTGTGGTGGCGCTTCTCGGTGGCGCACTCGTCGCGCGGAATCGATTGGATACCGAATCCACACACGCGCCACAGCAGTCCCACGACAGGGACCCTCCAGTAACCGATCGCGACCACGTCTGTGCGCTGGTGCGAAACAACGGCGGACGGATGAAGCAGTCGGAGATCGTCAATTCGGTCGACTGGTCGAAGGCAAAGGTCAGCCGATTGCTCGCGGATCTCGAGGATGACGGTCGGATCACGAAGCTCAGGATCGGCCGAGAGAACCTGATCTGTCTCCCGGGGAACGACCCGACGGCCTCACAGCCACCGGACGCAACAAACGCGGAGTGAGTTCCCGACGTCGCGCCACAGCGTCGCTCAATTCAGCAGCTGGTACGTGCTGCTCGCCGCGATGAACAAGAACAAGACGACGCTCACCAGCACCGGATCGAGCGCGTTTAGCGCCCCAGTATCGATCCCTCCCAGAGCGATGACCGCGAGTCCGAGCAGTCCGATGGCAAGGTGCCCAGCCAGCAGTGTCCGATGATCGTCACCCTCTCCGTCGACGTACTGCAAAACGTCCTCGAAATTCTCCCCGGATTCGATGGTCTTCGCGTCGGAGTCGTACTGAATCACCGCATCCTCTTCGAGCTGGGGGAGGTGTGTCTGCTGGAGTGAGACGTAGACGCTTTTGTACAGGTTGTTCGGGACCGTCGCCGAGTCGGACTCTCTGTCGGCGATCTCCGTCGCGACATCGGAGACGTCGACTCTGTCGCCGGCTTCAGCGAGGAGTTGGACGATGGCGCGTCGTCTATCGTTACCGAGAATGTGAAACACGTCGCTTTCTCCGAGCGGCTCGGATCGTTCCGTCTGGACAGACATCTGTTAGACCGGGCTCCAATTCGCAACACTCACGAACGCGCCACCATCGACGGTCATAGCTATCCTCGTATTCGGTTACGGATAACTTCAACCTGCCGCCTGATAACCAATGGATACGTAATACTGTCGCCAACGGGTAACACGGTGATACCCTGTGTTGGCTGACGGAACTCGGCCGTTCTCGACGGCGAATGCGACCCCGGACCGCATCACTCTCGTGGAAGATGCCCGCCTGACTGCATCTCCCGATAGGTCGTACACGACGGGCAGCCGTGGACGATATCGCCGTTATCGCCGAAAACGCGGGCGAATTGCTGTGTTACGTGGTCGCCGCAGTTACGACAGCGGGCGCCCGCCGTCGACGATTCCATCGGATTCCAATCGGTGTGTTGGGAGTTCATGGGTGATCGGGTTGTCCGTCAGTGGTCGGTCGCGGCCGAGCGCTCGACACGACGGTCGCCGCTGGCCAGCTACCGATCTCGGTGCACTCGGTCCCGCCGCGGATTCGTCCGACGACGGAATGTGACGGCATGACGGACCGAGCAACACTCTACCGAGGTCGGCAGTTGCGAATAAAGGACGACGACCGTTCACTGAGGAGGGGTAACCGAATACCGGTAAAAAGACCTTACAGCCTCTGTCGGCGCCGAACACGACGTGGTCCCCCCTTCACAGCTCTCTCATCGAATCCTGAGAATCGCTCCGAGTTTGCTCGCGTTCGGCCAGACGACGCCACTGTTCGGCTGGGTGCGCGGTCCGAAACCAGTCGTTTCCCGAGAGAAACAGTCAATTTCGGTGGAGAATGTTCATGTTTCTCACCCATAAGGGACATCGTTATAAAATACCACTATCGCTTACCGATTCGATAGCCAGAATGTGAGGATGACGGATCACGGCGACGATCACATCACTGGTATCGTCCCTCCCGCCCGCCCACACGGGTCAGGGGGTGAACCCACGAGACGACCAATCCACGTCGAACCGACGTAAGAGGTGACCGAGCGATGGCAACAAAAGCGAGTAACACGAGTGCGGAATCGGGATTCGAATCGACCGCCCAGCTGAACGTACTGGGCGATGAATGTGCGCGGACGATCCTCGCAGCGACCTGTGAGGAGCCACGCACAGCCAAGGAACTCACCAAACGAACGGAGAGTTCCTCTGCCACAGTGTATCGGCGAATAAACAACCTCCTCGAAAGTAATCTCGTCGCGGAGTGTATCCGCTTCGAAGAAGACGGCTCACACACGACGGCCTACGAGGCTACCGTCGAAACGCTCTTCGTCCAGATTGACGCCGACGGGATCGAGGTTTCCGTCGACGAGATGGCCGAGTAAGCAACTCCCCCGCTGGCGCGACGACGCGTTCCCGAACGGTCGGTTGCACGGCCGAACGCAGTACGGGACAGCTCTCAGCTGTTGTGAACGCGCGCTATTCGCGTACGAAACCAGATCGTTTCAGCGACAGAAATGATCCCGAAGACTGTCTTGAAACTGCTGTATGATACGGATAACAAATATCTACTCAACGGAACGGTCAACGCGATTGAGCAATGCACGACCTCACAGGCTTCCAGCGCGACCTCCTGTACGTGATCGCCGGTGCCGATCGACCGTCGGGACAGGACGTCAAAGACGAAGTCGAGACGTACTACAGCTCCGAGATCAATCACGGTCGGCTGTATCCGAACCTCGATACGCTCGTCAACAAGGAGCTCGTCGAGAAGGGACAGCTCGACCGGCGGACCAACTACTACGCGATCACCGACGCCGGCAGAGAACGGATCGACGACCGTCGCGAGTGGGAGTCCCAGTACGTCGAGCTCTAGCCAGCAAGATCGGCCGACGCCCGGTGCGAGCAGACACGCGGGGTGATAGCGATCCTTACGCCCAACGACCGATGCATACTGTAGCGTCTGCTACTGGCATAGGGTCTACTGCCGACGTGACGTCTACCGCCGACCTGACGTCCACTTCTGACGTGGCGTCTGCTGCCGACAGCATCCCGGCCGTACGCGAGCGGGAAGCCCGTAGCGCGGACATAACAAAGCCACACATAGACTACTTCTCGGATGATTCACGCATGGATGAGATGCCGTTCCGACGTTCGTCTCGACTGGTGATTCGCTACCCATGAGTCTCAGAGAACGAACGATTCCCCACGTTGGATTCGTGTTTCAGTATCCACTCGATCTGGCACTCGTTTCGCTGGCAACGCTGGCTCTCGCCGCCGCACTCGTCGTGACGACACTGCCGAGTTCGGTAGCGCTGCTGGTCACCTTGCCGTTTGTCTTCTTCTTGCCAGGCTACGCGCTCGTTTCCGTCCTCTTTCCCGCGCAAGCCCGCCGCGCCAGTCAGGTCACGGCGAACGACGCCGAGCGGCGGCCAGGGGGGATCGATACGGTAGAGCGCCTGGCGCTCTCGTTTGCCCTCTCGCTGACGGTCGTGATCGTGGCCGGAATAGCGCTCCCGGCGACCGAGTGGGGACTGGGGCTGGAACCGATCGTCGCTGCTCTCGGCGGGTTCACGATCGTCTTCGCGCAGCTGGGTGCCATTCGACGCCTTCGCGTCCCCGCCGCCCAGCGGTACCGCGTTGCCCCACAGGAAGCCGTTCGACGCGCACTCGATTCCCAAGAGGGAACGCTCCATATGGCGTCGTCGATCGTCCTCGTCGTGGCGATTCTGGCTGCGGCTGGCGCGTTGCTGTTCGCGTTTGCCGCCCCACTTTCGGGCAGCGAGTTCACCACTCTCGCGACGCTCTCGGAGGACAACGACGGCGAGCTTGTTGCGGGCGAGCTGCCGGACGAAGTCTTTCCGGGCCAGTCGGTGCCGTTCACCACGGTGATCGAAAACTACGAGGGTGAGACGACCGACTACGAAGTAGTCGTCCAACAGCAGTACTTCGAGGACGGCGAGATCACTGATCGAGCGGAGTTAACGACCGCCAGTGAAACCGTCGAAGACGGCGACGTCGCCGAGATCGATACCGAGATAACGCCGACCGCTGACGACGGCGAAACGGTCAGAGTCAGCGTGTTGCTCTACGAGGACGAGCCACCGGACGAACCCACGAACCAGAACGCGATGGAGGACACGTACTTCTGGCTCACCGTCTCGTCGACGCAGTCGGCGTAACGGAACCGATGTTCTTGGCGCTGTGGCGTTTTCGGCTTCACCGACTAGCGGTCGAGCCTATTTTGCCGTGGGAACTGTGCCGGGAGGGGCCGGCTGGCGTGAGCCGTCGGCAGTTGGAATCGGTGTGGCGCGAGAAGTTGCGGTGTCGAGTGGTGTGGTCGACCAGCGGTCGATACCGGTTCTGCGGCGATCGATTACTCGATGATCGACGAGCCAAACCGAAGTGATCGCGATCGCGATAGGTTCTGTACGACGGCGATCGCGAGAGTGAGCACGCAACAGGCGAACACGACCAGCGGGATCGCCCAGACGCCGAGTGGGCCAATCGAGAGCCACGAAAAGGCAAGGGCAAGCAACGTGGCTCCGGAGACGGTTGCGTAGAGATACTGCCACTCTCGGGACTCGCCGATGCTTCGGTCCAGGTACGGCTCGAACGTTTCCTCGTTCGGGAGCAGTTCGATCGCGTGTGTGTTGGGGTCCCAGTCGACAACCCCATGATCTTCGAGCATCGGCAGATGCGTCTGATACAGGGAGATGTAGACCCGCCTGCGCTGGGTCCGGGACACCGCATCCGGGTTGAGATCGTTCTCCCAGGCGGCGACGTGTTCGACCAGCGCTGAGAGGTCACACGACCCGCCGGTTTGTTTGAGGTACTCCACGGTTCGTCGTCGCCGGGCGTTGCTGAATACGTCGAACAGCTCGGCTTGTGTGAGTTCGCCGTCAGTCATCGGTATCACCGCTGTGTCGGAGGCGCTCCCGTCGGCACGACGGGCGTGGTCGAGTACGGCACATCGAGTAGTGCGTGTGCGTGACACTTGACTATCACACTGCTACCCCTGCTAAACCAGTTTGTACCCATCAGAGCCTGTGAGTGACGCACAATCCGACCGCTCCGTGCATTTCTGTATGTCAAGAGATGAATATTCAGTTCGTTGAACTGCACGATCTGCCCGTTGTAACCTCATCCCGGCCCGACTGTAGCAGACGGCTACGAGGGCGTCAAGGCGGGGATAACAAAGGCCCGATCCAGGCAGTATCCGGGTAACGGCCCACGATGGGCAGTGAGTACTGTGCAGGAGTATACCACACGTTTCAACGAGACGACTGGGCGAGGCCAGAGAGGGATAGCATGACCGCGACCTACCGCGGCGAGGAGTGTACGATCGACGAGACGGCTATCGTCGGTTACGGCGAGTTCGACGAGCCGACGCGGATCGGTGACGGTGCGACGATCCGGGCCGGGTCGATCGTCTACGGCGACGTGACGATCGGCGACGGGTTCGCCACCGGTCACGACGCGGTGATCAGAGAGGAGACGACGATCGGCGACGACGTCCTCGTCGGCACCAAGACGGTGATCGACGGCCAGACGTCGATCGGTTCGCACGTGAGCCTTCAGACCGGCGTCTACGTGCCGACCGATACGACGATCGGCGACAACGTCTTCGTCGGGCCTCGCGCCGTCCTGACGAACGACGCGTATCCGGTCCGCACGGACGCGGATCTGGTCGGTCCGACGATCGAGGACGGCGCGTCGATCGGTGCCAACGCGACCCTGCTGCCGGGCGTGACGATCGGCGAAAACGCCTTCGTGGCGGCGGGCGCCGTGGTCACCGACGACGTCCCCCCGAACACGCTCGCGGTGGGATCGCCTGCCCAGACCGAAGTGCTCCCCGGACCCCTGGAGGGGCCGAACCAACTCGCATGAGCGACGTCCCGATTGCGGATCCGGAGGTAGGAGAGGCTGCCGCCGACCGCGTTCACTCGGTGCTCGCGGACGGCCGTCTCGCCGACGGGCCGGAAGTCCGTGCCTTCGAGTCCGAGTTCGCCGCCTACTGCGACGCAGACCACGGCGTCGCCACGTCGAACGGAACCACCGCCTTGCAGACGGCCCTGGAAGCGCTTGGCGTCTCGCGGGGCGATGCCGTCATCACGTCGCCCTTTTCGTTCGTCGCGAGTGCGAACGCGATCCGCCACGCTGGCGCCATCCCCGTCTTCGCGGACATCGACCCGGAGACGTACACGATCGATCCCGAGGCTGTCGCCGAGATCGTCCGGCGTCGTGAGGACGTCGTCGGGCTTCTCCCGGTCCACCTCTACGGGCTGGCAGCCGACATGGACCGCCTCGGGGAGATCGCCGACGATCACGACCTCTTCGTCGTCGAGGACGCCTGCCAGGCCCACGGCGCGGCGATCGACGGCGAGCGCGTCGGAACGATCGGCGACGCCGCCTGCTTCTCGTTTTACCCGACCAAGAACATGACGACCGGCGAGGGCGGCATCATCACGACCGACGACGAGCGCCTCGCCGAGCGCGCAGCCGGCTACGTCAATCACGGCCGGATCGAGACCGACGGCGGACGGTACGACCACGTCGAGCTGGGGCATAACCACCGGATGACGAGCCTCGCGGCGGCGATCGGCCGCACCCAGTTAGAGCGACTCCCCGCGTTCAACGAGGCTCGACGCGAGAACGCCGCCGCCTACGACGAGGCCCTCGCCGAGCTCCCGGTCGAAACCCCGACGGTACCCGACGGGTACCGACACGTCTACCACCAGTACACGATCCGGACCGGTGAGCGCGACGGCCTCCAGGAGGCCCTCGCAGAGCGCGGGATCGGCGCGAGCGTCTACTACGAGACGCCGATCCACCGCCAGCCGGCCTACGAGACCGTAAGCACCGCCGCGACGAGCTGTCCCGAAGCCGATCGCGCTGCCGAGACGGTTCTCTCGCTGCCGGTCCACCCGAACGTCAGCGACGACGACCGGGACGCCGTCGTTCGGGCGATTTCGGACTACTTCGATCCCTCATGACAGACTACCGCCCACCACGTAACGACTCGACCCCCCTCCGAATCGGCGTCATCGGCGTCGGCTCGATGGGAGAGAACCACGCCCGCGTCTACGCCGAGCTCCGCGACGTCGAGCTCGCGGGTGTCACCGACCAGAATCGCGACCTCGCTCGGGAGGTTGCCCACCGGTATGGTACCGAGGCACGCTCATTCGAGGAGCTGCTCTCGGCCTGTGACGCCGTCACCGTCGCCGTCCCCACGCACGCCCACGAGGAGGTGGTCTCCGCCTGCCTCGATGCCGGCGTCCACGTTTTGGTCG
Source organism: Halobacteria archaeon AArc-dxtr1 (assembly GCA_025517425.1). Lineage (NCBI taxonomy): Archaea > Methanobacteriati > Methanobacteriota > Halobacteria > Halobacteria archaeon AArc-dxtr1. Next base: position 507,884 of record JAOPJY010000001.1, read on the forward strand.
AGAAACCGATCGCCGACTCGGTCGAGGCGGCCCGTCGGCTCGCCGAGCGCGCCCAGCAGGCCGGACTCGTCCTCCAGGTCGGCCACATCGAGCGGTTCAACCCTGCAGTCGGCGCTCTGGGGGACCTGCTCGACGACCACGAGATCATCGCGGTCGATGCCAATCGCCTCGGACCACCCGTCGACCGGGAGGGGACCGACGGCGTCGTCGCCGATCTGATGGTCCACGACGTCGACATCGTCGGCTCGATCTTCGGCGGGCGTCCGGACGAGATCACGGCCTCGGCTGCCGAGGACGGCCAGTACGCCACCGCGACGATGCGCTTCGACGACGTCGTGGCCTCGCTGACCGCGAGTCGGGTCACCCAGAAGAAGGTCCGCAAGCTCACGGTGACGACCACAGAGTGTCTCATCGAGGTCGACTACTTGGAGCAGTCGGTGTTGATTCACCGCGACTCCTACCCATCCTACGTCACCGACGACGGCACGAACCGGTACCGCCACGAGAGCGTGGTTGAACGTCCCCGAATCGACAACGGAGAACCGCTGCGCCACGAGCTCGAGTCGTTCGTCGAGGCGGTCAAAACCGGCTCGGAGCCCGTGGTGACCGCAGAAGACGGCATCCGCGCGCTCCAGACGATAACACGAATCGAGCGCCGGGTCGGCGCCGACGAGGTGGTCGTGCAATGACGGACGCGATCGAGGTGGCTCCCTACGATGCTGACGGCGATGACGACAGAATCAGCGAGGCGTTCGCCGCCGGAGAGATTCCGGTAGCGGTCTACGGACTCGGGAAGATGGGCCTTCCCCTTGCGGCCGTCTACGCCGAGACGGCGGGGAATGTGACCGGCGTCGACGTCGACCCCGACGTCGTCGGCACCGTCTCCCGCGGCGAGAGCCACGTCGACGGCGAACCCGGACTCGACGAGCTAGTTGCCGACCAGGTCGACGCCGGACGGCTGACGGCGACGACAGACGGCGCCGCGGCCGCCTCGCAGGCGCGAATCCACGTCATCATCGTCCCGACGCTACTCGACGAGAACCAGCAGCCGGACCTCTCGACGATTGAAGCGGTCGTCGACGACATCGCGACCGGTCTCCAGCCCGGCGATCTCGTCATCGCCGAGTCGACGCTCCCACCAGGAACCTGCCGGGACGTGATCCGCCCTCACCTCGCCGCCGAGAGCGGAATCTCTGCGGATGCGTTCGGCGTCGCGTTCTGCCCGGAGCGGACCTCCTCGGGGCGCGCGTTACAGGATATTCGGGGCGCCTACCCCAAGGTCGTCGGCGGCGTCGACGCCGAGAGCACCCGGGCCGCCGCGCTGGTGTACGACGAACTCTCAGCCAACGAGATACACGCCGTCTCCGACGCCACCACCGCAGAGGCGGTGAAGGTCTTCGAGGGGATCTACCGCGACGTCAACATCGGGCTGGCAAACGAGCTCGCCCGCGTCTGCGAGTCCTTTGGTGTCTCCGCGCGCGAGGCGTTCGCGACCGCCAACGACCTCCCGATGTGCCAGCTCCACGATCCCGGTCCGGGCGTCGGGGGCCACTGCATCCCCTTCTACCCCCACTTCGTGCTCTCGCAGGCCGACGAGATGCCGATCACCCGCGCGGCTCGCGAGGTCAACGACGGGATGCCGGGCGTGACCGTCGACCACCTCGAAGCCGAACTCGCGGCCGTCGGTACGCCGCTGTCTACCGCACGCGTTGCCGTCCTCGGGATCACCTACCGCCCCGAAATCGAAGAGACCCGCGCCTCGCCGGGCGTCGACGTGGTCACCGAACTCCGCGAGCGCGGCGCGACCGTCTTCGGCGCCGATCCGATGGTCGATCCGGCCGAATTTGGAGCCGAACCGGTCCGGATCGACGATCTCACAGAGCACGAGTTGGACGCTGCCGTGCTGGTGACGCCCCACGAGGCGTTCGCCGCGATCGACTGGCCGGCGCTCGACCCGATGGTCGTCGTCGACGGCCGCGACGCCCTCGAGTTAGGCGAGACGGACCACCGGGTGTTCACGCTCGGCGGCTCGGAGTCCGGGAGCGGTCCGGCCGCCGAGACTGGACGCGCCGACGGTCGAACGCAGCCGGCCGAGCACACGCCGGACAGACGCGTGCTTACGGCCGATTCGGCCGACGGGGGTGAGGACTGATGTACCGCGGTCGGAGCGTCGGCGTCGTCGTGACTGCCTACAACGAGGCGTCGTTCGTCGGCCGCGTCATCGAGACCGTCCCCGACTTCGTCGACCGCGTCTACGCCGTCGACGACGCTTCGCCCGACGACTCCTGGGACGTGATTCAGGACGTCGCCGAGCGACTGAACGGGGGCTCGCGATCCCATCCAGAGCCGGCGATCACTGACGGCGGCGACGACCGGTTCGTCGTCCCGATCCGCCACGACGAGAACCGCGGCTACGGCGGGGCCGTCAAAACCGGTTACGAGCGCGCCGCAGCCGACGGGATCGACGTCGTCGCGGTGCTGAACGGCGACGGGCAGATGGACCCTGCCATCTTGGATCGGATTATCGACCCGGTCGTCTCCGGCGAGGCCGACTACGCGAAGGGCAACCGGCTGCTCGATTCGGACGACCGTGGTGGGATGTCGACGTTCCGGTTCATCGGCAACGCAATGCTCTCTGGGCTCTCGAAGTTCGCGGCCGGCTACTGGTCGATTAGCGACCCACAGAACGGGTACACGGCGATCTCCCGGGAGGCGATCGAGAGCCTCGACCTTGACGCGATCACGGACAACTACGGCTTTCTCAATCACCTGCTTACCCACTTGAACGTCGAAGGGTTTCGAGTTGCTGACGTACCGATGACGGCCGTCTACGGCGACGAGGAGAGCAGTATTCGGTACGTTCCGTTCATCAGATTCGTCTCGTTGCTGTTGCTTCGCAGCTTCCTCTTCCGGCTCCGACAGCGGTACGTCGTCCAGCAGTTCCACCCCACCGTGGTCTTCTACGGCGCCGGGAGTGCCGGCCTGCTGGCTAGCGTCGGCGGCGCGGTTGCGGCAGGAAAGCGCGCTATGGGCGACAGCGACGGCGACGGCGTCCTTGCCTCGCTCATCTCGGTGCTTACCCTGCTCGTGGGTGCGGTGGCACTTGGCGCTGCCATCGCGATGGACGCCGCCGAAAACGCCTCCCTCGAGACGACGGTCGAACGCGAGCGTGCGGCCGGCCCAGAGCCGACTGGCGACGCGGTCGACTCGCCGCGGACGAGCGGTGCCGTCGGACCGACTGGCTCCGGCGGGACGGCAGCCGCCGACGGGGGAACCGAACGACCGGCCGCGGAGCGCTCGGAAGGTGCTGATTAACCAAGCCCCGCGACGGCACCTACTCTCCTGAATGCGTGTACTCACCCTGACCAACAGCGTCGACGCGCCGTTTCTGACCCAGCAGCTGTCGGCGCTCGAGCGCCGTGGCGTCTCCTTTACCGTCGAGGCCGTCGACGGCACGGTGACGTCGACGACCTCGCGGGGCCCGGTCGACTACCTGCGATATCTGCCGTCGGTGCTCCGAGAGTCCCTCGGGGAGTACGATCTGGTCCACGCCCACTACGGCCTCCTGGGACCCGTTGCGCTGGCTCAACTGCGCCGACCGGTCGTCCTCTCGTTGTGGGGATCGGATCTCTACGGTCCCGTCGAGCCGATCAGCCGGCTCTCGGCGCCGCTCTGCGACGAGGTGGTTGTCATGTCTGAGCAGATGCGGACGGATCTGGGACGGGAGTGCACCGTCATCCCCGACGGCGTCAACCTCTCCCAGTTCGAACCCGAGCCTCAGGACGAAGCGCGAGAGACCGTGGGATGGGACGCAGAGGCGGCAAACGTCCTCTTTCCCTACCCGCCGGATCGGGAAGTCAAAAACTATCCGCGCGCCGAGCGGGTCGTCCACGCAGTCGATGACTTGGTCGACCAGCCAGTCCGCTTGCAGACGATCTCCGGCGTCGACCACGACGACGTCTCGACCTACATGAGCGCGGCCGACGCGCTGATTCTAACCTCTCACAGCGAGGGGTCGCCGAACTCCGTCAAGGAAGCGATGGCCTGCAACCTCCCCGTGGTTGCCGCCGACGTCGGCGACGTGCGCGAGCGTCTCGACGGCGTGGATCCCTCCGCCGTCGGTAGTACGGACGCCGAACTGATTGACGGACTGCGGGAAGTCTTAGAGCGCGGCGAGCGCTCGAATGGTCGGGAAGCCGCCCGCGAGGTGAGCGTCGAGCACACTGCCGAGGCGATGCTCGACGTCTACGAGCGCGTGGCGTGAGACTGACGTCTATACTGGGTTTGAGATCTACGAGCTTCTCTTGGTTTGCCATGTGAGCGTGCAAACCGACCCTTTGCTCTGGCTCGAGCAAAAGCACTCCTCGCTCCCGTTGGTCGGTCGGCCCGCTCGCTTCGCCCGTGGTGAGTACAACGTGACCGCCTCTACTGATCAGGGTGACCTTCCCGAACCCAGTGAAAACAACAGCAGTGATCTGTTTACGATACGTTATTGATCAAAAGCACTGGAGGAGGTCTCCGTCTTCGACCGGATCGAGCGTCTCGTCGAAGGTGGATTCCCCATTCTCGTCTTCGTCAAATGTGTACTCTGCATCCGACCGGACGATTCCCGTCTCGTCGATTCCATACACCGACACTTCGCCAAGGTGATCGCTGGCGATTCCTCCTTCTCCGTCCTGATTCCTCGATTCGACACCAAAACCGAACTCGATTTTGATTGCGGTGATTTCGTCGTGGTCGAGTACCCGCGTATCGTTTTCGTGAATCCCGAATGAGATCATGACTGCCCTTCTCGGGGACTCGTATCTCGACACAGCCCAATTGTTCGAATAGGCTCGTTCGTACTCGTACACGTACTCGATCAGTGATTGCTCGTCGAAGGCTGTGGGTGGATCGGGATATGGTTCGATACCGGTACTATGGAACTCGTTTATTTCGCCATCTTCGCTTTCTAATTCCACCGTCGTACAGATCTCGCCGGTCGGCTCCGGACGTTCCGCGTTCGCACAGTCGCGGCGACCAGCGACCGAGTCTGGATCGGGATCTGCCGACCCGGTGGTGATGTCGTCGTTCCACTCCGATCGATGCGTACAGCCCGGGACGCCCTCGTCGCCGCTACTCCCGGAAAGCGACTCGAGGTCTGCGAGACAGCCGCTGACACCGAGCACAGCGCCTGCGCTGCTTGCGGCGAGGAGGGATCGGCGGTTCATGTCGGAGAATAAGAGAGATCCGTGTAAATAGCTACTCCAAGGTAAAAGCACGATTGTTCCTATCGCGATCGGTCGCTGTACAACATCTACTGAACGCCAGTGCGTTCAGGAGCGTGTGGGTCCTCTCCGACTTTCGAACGTTACTGCGACCGGTACCACGCCATTGCGTCGGGAACGTGGGCCTCGATCGGCTCGTAGGTGTAGCCGAGTTTGTCGTGGGCCTTCTCGGAGGTGTAGAAGAGCGGTTCGGTCGACAGCCGAGCCATCTCGCTGTCGAAGGGAAACACCCGGCGACCGGTGGCCGAGCCAACGACCTCGGCGACCGGCCCGGCCGCGTGGATTGCGGTTGCGGGCACCCGAATCCGAGCCGGCGAGCCGCCGGTCTGGTCGGCGATCCGGGAGACGGCCCGGTCGAAGCGCAGGTTCTCGCCGCCTAAGATGTAGTGCTCGCCGTTCTCGCCTTCCTCGTACGCTGCGAGAATGCCGTCGACGACGTCCGAGACGCCGACGATACTGACGCCGCCGGGAAGATGGATGGGCATCGTCGGCTCGGTCGCCATCGCGAGCAGCCCGCCCGTGAACGTCTCGTCGCCGGGGCCGAAGATCGAGGTGGGGTGGACCGTGACGGCCTCGCCCGCGGTCTCGGCGTACTCGTCGACGAGCACCTCCGCACGGGCCTTCGAGCGCTGGTAGGCGCCGACCGGCGGCGCCAGGTCGGTCTCGTCGGCGACGCCGCCCGACTCGCTCGGGCGTCGGGTCCCCGCGGTGCTGGTAAAGACCAGCCGTCCCGCGTCGGCGTCGGCACAGGCGCCGAGAACGCGTCTGGTCCCCTCGACGTTCACCTGCTCGACGGTTTCGTCGTCGGCGCTCCAGAGGCCGATTCCAGCCAGGTGGAAGACGGCGTCCGCGCCGTCGACGAGCTCGCGAATCGGCTCGGCGTCGCCCTCGGCGATGTCGCCGACGTGCCACTCGACCGCCTCTCCGAGCGGACTGCGGTCCGAACGCTCTCGGCAGAGGCCCCGAACCTCCCAGCCGTCTGCGAGCAACTGCTCGCAGAGGGTGGTCCCGAGGAAGCCGGTCGCTCCGGTGACTGCGGCGGTTCGGGTCACCGTGACACCTCCCGAGTGCACTGGGAGGGGTTCATGAAGATCCCTCCGACTCGGCCGTCGTCTCGTCCGCTGTGGTCGTCTCCTGTGCCAGCTGGGGCGGCACCGCGTCGCCGCTGACCGTCGCGTAGAGTCCGTAAGCGAGACTCACGGCAGGGTGGGTCTCGTCCGCGGGCGGGAGCTCGCCCGACGGGGCGTCGTCCGACAGCTCCGCGAGGGCACCGCCCTCAACTCGGACGGACACACCGTCCCCGGCGAACGCGGCCGAGAGGGCCCCGTCAGCGCCACTCGACCGGTCGAGCAGATCGGCGCCGACCGCGTCGACCCCCGCCGGCTCGCCGGCCAGGAGGGCGTCGCCGGCGAACGGTTCGCCGCCGAAGATCGTCGTCGCGTCCAGCAGGGCGAGCGCGGGAGCTGCCGCCTGCGTGGCCGCGTAGGCCGCCCGGCCGGATTCGGCCTCGCTCTCGACGTGTCGGCCGAGCGCCCGCATCGCGCCGGCGACCGGGCCGTCGCGGGTCGGGCGCAGCGTCGGGACGACGACGACAGTCGCTTCGAGCAGCGCCTCGGGAACCGTTATCGCGATCGCGTCCTCGCCGCCCTCCCCGTCCGGTATCGACACCTCGGCCCACGCGTCCGGTTCGGTCGAGAGGTCGCGCAGCTCTGCACTCCGTCGGTCGCAGACGCTCGTGTAGTCGACGTGTGCCGCCGTCCGGTCGAACGCGATCCGCTCGTCCGACGAGCCGGCGACCGACAGCGACGCAGCCGTCTCCCGGTCGAGGTGGCCGAGCACGGCGTCGACGACTGCGGGGTCGGTGATCATCCCCGAGGAGGGGTGGTAGGGGTAGTGTGCGTCGGGGACGACGACGATCTCCTCGGCCTCGCGAAGCTCGCCGAGTGCGGGTTCGAGCAACGTTTCGATGGCTGCCTCGAACGTGGCCGACCGAGCGTCGAGCGACGGCTGCCAGCCGCGGCGATCACCGCTTTTTCCGGTCGTCGGGCCGACGCGTTCGGCTCGAACGCGACCCGGGGTCTGGGAGCTCACGGCGACACCTCCATGGCGTCGCGTTCGGGTGCATCCGCCGCGAGCTCGTACACCTGTTCGGCCAGTTCGAGGGTTCGCAGGCCCTGTGAACCCGAGACAGGCGGCGTCTCGTCGGCTCGCACCGCGTCCACGAAGTCCTCGAGTGCCGCGTAGTGTGCCCGTAGGAAGAACGTCGGGCCGAACACCTCGGGATCGCGTCGGCGGAGCCGGCTGGCGACGTTCGAAAGCGCCGACCCGGCCGCACTCGCGTAGAAGTTTCCGGGGAGGTACGTCTCGTTCTCGATCGTCCCCGTGATCCCCTCGAGCTGGAGCCGGGTGTTTACCTCCGGCAGCTCCTCCCACTGGTAGGAGCCACAGTGCAGCGTGATCGTCGTCTCCGTCTCCGGAGCCCGCATGAGCGCGGTCGCCGCGTCCTCGACGTCCGTCTCGAGCGTCCGGTCGATCGTGGCGTCACGGACCTCGAGCGGGCCGAAGAGCCACTCCAAGACGTCGAAGCAGTGGACGCCGAGCTCGAGGACGCTGCCGCCGCCGGCAGCCTCCGAATCGAGCGCCCACTCCGCGGGCGGCTCCGTTGCGGGCGGGCGGCCGAGTGGACCGTCGTTGAGCCGTACCATCGAGGCGTAGGGAACGTGGCCGACGCGACGTTCCTCGAAGGCTTCCTTGACGCCGACCAGGTCCGGCTGGTACCGGAGCGTGTGGTCGACGCCGACGTGGATGCCGGCCTCGTCGGCGGTCGCGAGCATCGCTTCGGCCTCCTCGGTCGAGCGTGCGAGGGGTTTCTCGACGAAGACGTCGACACCCCACTCGGCAGCCTGCTCGACGGCGTCGCGGTGGAGAAACGGTGGGAGCGCGACCACCGCGGCGTCGATCTGCTCACCGTCCGCCTCGAACAGCGCCGTGTAGTCGTCGTAGATCGATTCGACGCCCAGATCGCTCGCCCGCGTGCGATTCTCGGGGACCGCATCGGCGACCGCGGCGACGGAGACGCCGTCCATCGCGAGCGCGGCTTTCAGGTGAACACGGCCGATGTTCCCGACGCCGAGGATCGCAAGCGAGAGGCTGTCAGAATTCTGCCATCGGTTCGAAAGTAACGCGTGCATCTGCACGAGAGCGAACCGGCTGCGGGCTTTGTTATCGGCGTCATACCCGCGAGCACTGGCTCATAGGGCATCCCTTCCACTGATCGCGGTGAAACGGGAACGTACAGCTGGCGGACGCTGATCGGACGACGGCTCGGCTACAAACACGCGAGCAGGTCGCCGTTCTCGATCGGGTCGAGTCGGTTCCCTCGCCCGATATCGCCGCGTTCCCCAACCGTGTGTTCGGGAGCAGCGGCCCGAACGATCCCCGTTTCGTCGACGCCATAGACCGCGATCGTCTCGACTGGATCCGTCGCACCGAGTCCGCCGCCGGTGACCTCGGTGTGGCCGACGCCGAATTCGAGGCCCACGACGGCGATGTCATCGTACCAGTCGAGGGGTTCGGTTTCGTCCTCCTCGAGCATCGCTCCACCCTCGACCACGCGGTCGCCGAATCTGAGAACCAGTTCGTTCTGACTGTACGCCCGTTCGTACTCCTCGACGAATGCTGCGACCACCTCGTCGTCGAACGAGGACGGTGGGTCCGGATACGACGCGACGCCCAGACTCTCGTAGGTCGTCGCTCCGTCTGCTGTCTGCACCTCGTGTTCGGCGCACACGTCGCCAGTTGGTTCTGGACGATTCGCGTCCGCGCAGTCCCAGCATCCGGCGATCGAGTCCGGGGCAGGATCACTGGGTCCTCCTGAACCGTCGTCCCACGACTCCACCTGGGAACAGTCTGAGACACCCTCATCGCCGTTATCGACCAGCGATTCGACGCCGTCGAGACAGCCACTCGCAGAGAGTACGGCGCCCGTAACGCCTGTGGTGAGAAGCGTCCGCCGTTTCATGACACACTGTGTGTCAGAGATCGATAAATAGCTACGCCAGACCCAAATGGATGTTTCACCCAGCGCATCTCGGTCCCCTTCCCGGCTTAACGCGTCTGTGCTGGCTTTGCGTTCCGTACTGAGCACGGACGAGCACCCTCGGCGATCGACCGCATCGTCTCGACGGTCACGCTTCCGTCCCGTCGACGCTGGTTGAGGTACTCGAGGATCGTCCGCATGCGGTGATCGTCGCGCTCGGTTACGAGGTTGTTCGGGTGCAGCCACATGTGGAAGACGGCGTCGTCGTCCGCCTCGGCCGCCTCGTCGATTCCCCGGCGAGCGAGCGCGACCATCGGGTCGTCCCAGACCGACTCGGCCACCGAGCGTACCGGCCCCTCACAGCCGAACAGGAACATCGAGGCCGGCACGTTTACCAGTCCGTACTCGTCTACGGTCGGCTCGACGAGCAGTGAGCCACCGCGCAAGGCGCGGACAATTCCGCGTGCCCCGTCCGGTGTCGGAGAGCGCCCGCGGTAGGCGCTCACACCGTGCTCGGCCAGCACGTCGCGGTGACCGACGTCGTTTCTGGGGTAGATAAACGAGTCGATCCGCTGCCCCCAGTCGTCGGCGGCGGCGACGCTGCGTTCGAGTTCGGTGTCGGCAATCTCCCGCGTGGTCGCCGGATTGCCGAACAGCACGTGGGAAAACGAGTGGCTCGCAAACTCGTGGTCGACCGGCGACTCGAGCAGCTCGGCGACGAGATCGGTGCCAAAGCGGAGGTCGGGACGGTCCTTCCACGCGCCGCGCTCGCGTTCGAACCAGCCCTCCGGCGTCGGGTGGGCGTCGTGTCGACCATCACAGGCGTCGAGCAGCAGGTGACCGACGACGGCCCACGTGGCCGGAATTCGAGTCTCCTCTAAGAGGTCGAGCATCGTTCGCCAGCCCCGACGGCCGGCTTCGACCCGTGCGGGCGGTGGCGATGCCAGGTCGTGAAACCCCCACCCGAGCTCGGCGTCGAGCGAGAGCACTACCCGTCCCATTCCACCCACCGTTTCAGTCTCATGCCTGCTCGATGTCCTGCGAAGACCCATTGTTATGCTCGCCTTGCGGGCACCGTCGGTGTCTCGGACGCGGTTGTGGTGGCCGGCTGCAAACGCCAAAACCGGGTGGCTGCGTCCGAACGAGCGCAATCAGCCCGGTCACTGCTTCGTGACGGTCACGGGCGGCCGACCCTCCCGTGTTCGGATGGATTTCTGCCCGCAATACGCGTATAACAAAACCGGTTCCCGCCGACTCTCCGGCGACGAACGAGAATGCGTCTTCCTACAAACACATGAGCAGAGCTACACACGCGTCCGAACGAGCGTTCGTTCTTGGCCTCGACGGGGTACCGTGGCGACTCATCGAACGATGGACTGACGCGGGCGAACTGCCAAACTTCCAGCGACTTCGGTCCGAGGGTGCGGCGGGCCCCTTAGAAAGTACGACGCCGCCGACGACACCGCTGGCCTGGCCCTCTATTGCGACCGGCGTCTGGCCGGACAAACACGGGATATACGGCTTCCAGAACCTCTCGTCGGAGTACTCACACGAGATGTACACGAGCCGGGATCTGAGCCAGCCCCCGCTGTGGGAGTTGCTCTCACCAGCCCACGTCGGCAACGTCCCGATGACGTATCCGGCCAGTGAGATCGACGGGACGATGGTCGCGGGCATGATGACGCCCTCGACCGATCGCGAGTTTACTCATCCACCAGATCTGAGTGATGAGATTGCAGAGCGGATTCCCGACTACGAAATCGGGCTTGAGTATCCGGAGTACGCCGACCGGCTCGACGACTTCCAGGTCGCCGTGGGCGACATCTTGGCGAAGCGTCGTGAGCTGATGCGCCTGCAGATGGAGCAAGCGGGTGATGACTGGTCGCTGTTTTTCTTCGTCTACACCGCGCCGGACCGCTTCCAGCACCTCGTCTGGGACGAAGACCGCCTGTTAGAGCACTACCGCGAACTCGACGAGATGCTCGGTGAGGTGATCGAGTACACCGACGAGCACGCGGCCGACCTCTACGTCGTCTCTGACCACGGGTTCGGGCCGATCGACCGGCTGATCTACGTCAACCAGATCTTGGAGGAAAACGGCTTGCTGCACCGTCGCGAGGACGACGGCGCCCGCAGCGCCTTCTCGAGTCTCGGCATCTCTCGGGGCGTCGTGAGGCGCGCGCTGAACCGGGTTGGAATCTCCGAGGAGCTACTCGTGACAACGCTGCCGCGGCGCTTGCTGGACTCGGTCGCCGAGCAGATTCCGGGCGATCACGCCCTCTACGACGTCGACTACGAGCGCACGACCGCGTTCGTCCACGACGCCGGGAACTGCTACGTCAACGACACCAAGCGCTTCGAGAACGGGATCGTCGAACCGCGAGACGTGCCAGACGTCAAGGCCGAACTCACCGACCTCTTCGAGTCCGTCACCGACGACTCCGGACAGTCCGTCCTCAACGTCTTCGACGGCGACGAGCTGTTCCCGAACGATCCCGACTCGCCGGATCTCGTCGTCAACGGAATCGACGGCTATGAGTCCCGGAACGCGATTACCGACGAACCCTTCGGCGACACCGGTTCGACGACGGCCAGCCACCGCAGTTCGGGGATCATGCTCTGTCGCGGTCCCTCGATCGACGCCGGGGCGAGCCTCCGGGGCGCGCGCGTCGTCGACGTCGCGCCGACGCTGCTCCACGGCATCGGCCAAGCCGTCCCCGCAAACGCCGACGGGCGCGTCCTCTTCGATGCGTTCCGGACGGACGCACCGCCATCCGGAACGAAAGTCGAGCGCCGCGACGTTAGCCGCCTCGAAGGAGCCGACGACGTCGACGAAGACTTCTCCGACGTCGAGGACCGGTTGAAGGGACTCGGCTATATGGAGTAACGGTAGCTCGGCACGAGTTCTTCATCCGCGGCTGAGAATGTCACATCGGGCAAGCGACACGGGCGTATTCACCGCTTGGATCCGTCTCAGTCAGGGTCTTCGAAGAGGCAGCTGATTGACCTCCTCTCCATCCCGATGCGCTGGTTTTGATCTCTCCCGCATATTTATCCATCTTGTATGCGAACATGTCCCAAACGATGGCACGAATGTACTCCTCAGATGAATCGATCACTGTTCTCCACGTCGATGATGAGGCGGAATTCGCAGAGCTGGCTGCCACCTTTCTCGAACGAGAAGCCGACCAGCTGACCGTCGACACGGCGATGAGTGCAACTGAGGGGCTCGAACAGCTTTCTGAGGGCGATTTCGACTGCGTAGTCTCTGATCACGATATGCCTGGCCAGAGCGGCATCGAGTTCCTCAAAGCCGTCCGCAATACGCATCCTGAGCTTCCGTTTATTCTGTTCACCGGGAAGGGGAGTGAGGAGGTCGCCAGCGACGCGATCTCCGCTGGCGTGACTGATTACCTCCAAAAGAAAGGGGGGACGAGCCAGTACGCGGTGCTTGCAAACCGTATCAAAAACGCGGTTGAACGCTACCGGTCACAGCGGGCGGTCCAAGCGGTCGAACAGAAACTCACACAACTTGCAGAGCGAACTGATCACGTCCTCTTTATGTTCTCCGCTGACTGGAGCGAACTGATCTTCGTCAACTCGGCGTACGAGGATATCTGGGGACAGTCCGTCGCCGATCTCCGCGAGGATCCGAAGCGATTCTTGACGCAGATCGTTCCGGCGGATCGAGAGACGGTGGCTCGTTCGATGGAGGAGATCTCTAACGGCGAATCTGACACCGTCGAGTACCGCGTTGAGCGAGCTGACGGCGATCGTCGATGGGTGCGAGCGGAGGCTAAACCGATCTTCGGAGAGGGAGGAACTGTCGTCCGCATCACCGGCATTGTCCGAGATATCACCGATCGAGTCGAGTACAGACAGCAACTGGAGACGATGCTCGATAACCTCCCTGGGTACGTCTATCGCCACTGGAACGAACCCGGGTGGCCCTTGGAGTTCGTCAAGGGCTCAGCCGAGGCCGTGACTGGGTACACAGCCGAGGAACTCACACAGGAGGTTGGCCTCGCCGAGAAGGTCATCCATCCAGACGACCGAGAGGATGTGCACTCGAGAGTTGAGCACGGGCTCGAGGAGGACGGAAGCTACGAACTCACCTATCGAATCATCACGAAGACCGACGAAGAGCGGTGGGTCTGGGAACGCGGGCAGCTCATCGAGGAGCCTCTCAGCGGAGAACTGAAGCTGGAGGGATTTATCACCGATGTCACCGACCAGAAAGAGCGGGAGCGAACGCTGCGGCGACAGACGCAACGGTTAGACGAGTTCGCCAGCGTCGTCTCTCACGACCTTCGGAATCCGTTGAACGTCGCCACGGGCCATCTGGAACTTGTCGAAGAGGACTGCGACAGCGAGCATATCGAACCGGTTGACCAAGCTCTCACACGAATGGATGCTCTCGTCGATGATCTCTTAACACTCGCTCGTGAAGGAGATCCGGCACGCGAGCCTGAGCTGATCGATCTCGAGGACGTGTCCAACCAGTGCTGGCGGAACGTTGAGGACGATGACGCGACGATTCGCGTTCGAACTGATCGAACGATCAAGGCTGACCGCAACCATCTCAGACAACTCTTGGAGAACCTCTATCGGAACGCCGTGGAACACGGCGGGACGGATGTAACGGTAACAGTTGGTGAACTGGATGATGGGTTCTATGTCGAAGATGACGGCGTTGGCATCCCTGAACACGAACGCGACAACGTACTAGAAACGGGATACTCAACAGCCGAGACTGGGACTGGCTTTGGACTGACAATCGCCAAGCAGATGGTCAACGCACACGACTGGGACATCGGGATAACCGAGGGAGAAAACGGCGGTGTTCGGGTCGAAATTACCGATGTCGATTCGGCTGGATAACGACGGTACTCTCAGTTGGCGACCGCCTCGCAGCCACCCGATCTCATCCTGGCGGCTGTTGTACATCCTGACCTATTCTCTGTCTCGTAGAGGCGTCTCCTACCCTCGAACCCGTCCCGCACCTGCCTTCGCACCGCGCCAGACCGGATACAGCGCGTTGTAAACAGCCGTCGGCGTGTGTCTCGCACCCGCGCGCAAGAGGCGGTGGTGCAGCGGGGAGCCGGACTCAGAGACCAGTTCGTCCAGGTCGACCTGATCGAGCCAGGCGAAGAACGCGGCTTCATCCGGGCCGTCGGGCTCCGTCTCTCGGATACGGTTGCGAATGTCTTCCCACATATACCGCTCGTCGTCGCCGAGTTCCCATGCGCTCCGTTCGAACGCGCTCCGGATGTGTTCGTAGTCGTCCGTCTCGAAGGGGTAGCCGTGACGGTTCGGGTCGAGCCCCGCGAGCCGGAGACCGACGGCCGTCCGGTAGCACTTCTCGCAGGTGCCGCAGTTGCCGTCCAGGCGCGCGTTGCAGGTCTGTAACTCGAGTTCGTCGCCGGTCTCCTCGACGTAGTCGGCGATCAGGTCGATGCGCTCCTGGCGGGTCAGGTCGTAGCAGTCGTGGTGACACCGGGTGCCGGCCCAGCGAACCGACTCGTCGATGTCCGGGCGCGAGCCCCACTCTAAGTCGATTCCCTCCCAGTGGGTCGCCGCCACGTAGAGGTCGTCCATTCCACGGGCGTAGGCCATCGGCGCACAGAGTCCCAGCAGGCCGAGCCCGTGGCCGACGGAGCTGTACCAGGCGCCGTCGACGTAGCGCTTGTAGTGGGCGAGCAACATGGGGTGGGCCAGAAACGAGAGCATGTTCGACTCGACGAACGCGGTGTCGAGATCGTGTTTGTCCGCGAACCGCTCGGCACGTCCGCGCAGTTGATCCCACTTCTCGTCGTCGGCCGCATCGGGAGAGACGGTCCAGCCGCGGATGCTGATGAGCGTCGGCGCTTCCTCGCGCCGGCGGACGTACGAGGAGGTCGAGTCGACGCCGCCGGTAAAGAGCAGGCCGCTCTCACCGGATTCGACCGACGCGTCGCCGCCGTCGGACAACGGCTCCGGATCAATCGTCTCGCGCGCGTAGAGGGTTCCGCCCTCGAGGAAGTCGTGCATCGAACAGAGCACTTCGTTGACGTCTTCGAGTGCCGCTGCGAACGTCGCGTCGACCTCCTCGACGTAGACGTCGGCGCCGCAGGCCCAGGCGACCGGACAGACGTGTGCGAGCACCGGGATGACGAGGACGCCGTCGGGAACGTCCTCGATCGAGACGTCGTAGTTGACGCGAAATGGCTCGTCGGTGATGAACCGCTCGAGATCGCCCGACGCTTGGACCGTACACTCGAGGGTAGACGCTTCGGCCGTGATTTCGTCGACGATGAGTCGTGACATGCGAAAGGTAGCGGGCCGGTCGGCCCACGGGGTGTGCGCCAGCACCACGAGTCCGTACAAAAATGGTTCGAACCGTTGACTCTCTGCGCAAACCGAACACGACGCGTAGCATCCCTCTGCAGTCCGACAGGCGGATGCTACCTGATACGAGTCCGTTCGATAGACCAGTTTGGCCGCGTTTCGTCACCGTCGCTTCGAGGGGACAGTGGTGGACTGTCTGCTCGTTCTTCGAGTGGGGAGACTCTCTCTTCCCTTTTCGAGTGGGACTGCTCTCTCTTCCCTTCCGCAGTTGACGCTGCCTAACCGGACGAACTATCTGTGAGAATACGACACACTGGTCGACGACACCACTGACAGGCGCTGCGTACCTCCACGGCCGTCAGCATCGGTTCGGAGGTATGATCTCTATAACAAACCGGGTATCGGAGGACTCACCCTCAAGATGGGTATCGAGACTGGAGGATGCATCGACGTCGTCACCGGCGGGGTTCGATGAAACGCGTCGCTCGTAACCTAGTGTTGGCGGCTGGCTATCTCGCCGTCGCCATGGCAATTCTCGTCGCCAGGGCGAATCCGGCCTCGAACTACGAGATTTCGATGTACGCGTCGACGCCGACGTTGACGTGGCTCGGAATCGGACTGGCGTTTGCGATCGCCGTCAGCGCCGCATTGCTCTGCCGCGGGCGGGTGCAGGCGGCCGCAATCGGGCTCGGTGGACTCGCAGTTACGACGATCGTGAGCATGTCGCTCATCAGAAATTACCGGTTCGCCGGGCTGGGTGACGCACTCACTCACCTGGGATGGACCCGAGACCTGCTCGATGGTTCGATGGTTCCCCAGGACCTCTTCTACCCCGGCCTTCACACGGCGGCGAGCGTCGTTCACCTCCTCTCTGGGATTCCGGTCGAGCGGGCGATCCTGTTGCTGGTGGTGGTTCTGTTCGTCCCGTTCTTGCTGTTCGTCCCGCTTACGGTTCGAGACCTTTCGGGAAGCGGGTTGGCGGTCGGGATCGCAGCGATCGTCTCCTGGTTTCTCCTACCGATCAACAACGTCGGCACACATATGGGGGCACACACGAACTCGAACGCCCTCTTTCTGGTTCCCGTCGTGCTCTTCGCGGTCGTCGCCTACCTGCACCGCGGCGCCGGGGACGACCGGCTTCCGTTTGGTCTCTCGCCGTTTACTGCCCTGATCCTCGTCAGCGGGCTGGCGCTGTTGCTCGTCCACCCACAGCAGATGATCAGTCTGGTCGTTCTGCTCGGCGCCATCGCGGCCGTTCAGTACCTGGCGAGCTGGCGCTTTACAGAGCACCCGATTCTCGAACACCCGACGATGTACGCGCACACGCTCGTCCTCGGTGCTGCCGTCGGGGTCTGGTCGCTTTCCAACGAGCGATTCCGGGGCGCGATCGAGGGGCTGCTCACCGGTCTGGTCACGGAGGACGTCGGCGGGGGCGCGACCGTCGAGCAGCGTGGCACCTCCCTCACTGAGATCGGCGGGAGCTTAGGCGAGTTGTTCGTGTTGATGTTCTTGGAGGCCGCGATCATCGGGGCGATCGTCGCGCTGTTTATTCTCGCCGTCTGGCTCGGATTCGCCCGGCCGGATCGGCAGCTTCGAGCGTTCACTACCTACTTCGGAATCGCGCTGTTCCCACTCGGGGTGATGTTCGTCGTCTACTTCGCCGGGACGCCGACGATGGCGTTCAGACAGGTGGGGTTCATCTACGTCCTGCTGACGATCCTCGCAGGGGTCGCGATCGCCCACGCTGCCGGCGGACTGTCGAGGCTGACGACGCCCTCGATTTCTTCCGCGTTGGTCGCGACGCTGCTTGCGGCGTGTCTCGTCCTCGGCGCGATCACCATCTATGCGTCGCCCATCATCTATCAGCCCAGCCAGCACGTCTCCGACCAGCAGATGGATGGCTACCAGGCCGGATACGCCTACTCCGACGAGGAGCGCCCACACCTCGGCCTTGGGTTCGATCCCTACCGGTTCGACCACGGCATCAACGGCGTCGAAGAAGAGAGTCTGACGACCACCCCGTTCGCCACCGGGACAGTCGATCCAGAGACCTTCGAGGAGGGTAACTACAGCGGCAGCTACGAGGGCCACAGCTACTACCTCTTCCTCTCCGAGTTCGATACGAGCCGGGAGCTAGACGTCTACCAGGAACTGCACTTCTCGTCTGAGTCGGTCGAGAACGTCGAGCGAGACCCAGCTGTGAACAAAGCGGTCTCGAACGACGAGTTCCGAATGTACGCGGTGACGGGAAGTGACGTCTGATTGTGCGGGTTCGGACAGGCGCCTGACTCTCACGTCAAGTCGGTCGGGATCCTCCTGAATATATTGACCGTCAATCTGAACCACAACGTCGCCGCTGGCGGTCGCTGGATACTCGACGCACTCTCGGTACTCAGTGGTTATTCGTTTACAGCGTATGATTGAATCATCGTTTTGGGCACTCAATATCCCCTTTTCTACCAGCAGCAGCCGTCTATAGTGCGATTTCGAGCACTCACTCGAACTGTACTGTCGTTACTTCGGAACGGGACTGTCTCGTACAGATATTACTCAGTTAATTTAACTCGCTACGACAAGGAAAAGTTTATGGCTGTAAGCCCGGGTTTCCCATATGCATGGCGCAGAACCCCCGTCCTACCGAGGAGGATGCTCCTACCGAAATCGCACGTAATACCGGATTACCCCGCCGCTCGTACCTCCGCTCGCTCGCGGCGGTCGCGACGGCGACGCTCTCACTGGGCGCAGCCGGCTCGGCCGCGGCCGACGACGACTACGAGGTCATCGAGGCCGACGGTCAGAACATCGTGATCGACGACGGCGAGACCTGGGAGCACAAGCTCATCGATATGACGAGCGGCGGCGACATCACCGTCACCGCCGAAGGAACCGACTGGACGATCCGAAACGTCGGTTTCTACGGCGAGAACACCTCCGGGACGGGCTCTGCGACCCTGGCCGTCGCGGACACTGGTGGCGCGACCAGTACGATCGAGAACGTCTATCTCGGCGACGGCTCTGACGACCGAAACGGAAGCAGTACCGGGCACGGTCAGACCGCAATCTGGGTCAATCCCGACCATTCGGGGCACCTGGACATCTCGAACGTAAACATCCAGAACTTCGCGGACAACGCGATCTACGGTTCGGCCCCCGGCGGTTCCGGCGGCGGCACGGTTCACATCGACAGCTCCTTCGCCGCGAACTGCTACGTCTCGCACTTCCGCGTCGCGACTGAGGGGAGCGCGATCACGAACTCGAGCGTCTACGTCGACGACGAGGGCTACGCCGGACGTGGGATCTGGGCCTGGGCGCCCGGCACGATCGAGGTAGACGGCTGCCAGATCGAGATGAACGGAAACCACACCGCGATCGACGCGGGTGCAAACGGCCAGGGAACGACGGTGCAGGTGACAGATACGGACTACGACGAACAGGGTGGGATTACTGAGGAGGGCGGCTCGACGGTCGAACTCGCCGACGATGTCGGCACCGACCCCGAAGCTATCCGCCCCGATGGTGTGCCCACGTCCGCAGAGGACGCAGCGGCCGGAAACTGACACAGTCTCGACGACAAAACCAGCGGTCTGCAGCGCCGTCGGTCCCCGCTGGCGGCTTTTCGTTCGGATAGCGGCCCTCCCCACGCCGTTTTTTGCGGCTGTCGCTTGCTGATCGAGAAATCACTTCCGACAGCGCAATCGCGATGCGTTAGCTATGGCTGTCTATCACGTCTGACCGGCTCGGTACCCTCCGACAGTTTGCTTGCAGGTTGACTTCGCCCCACGCGTGCGTCCAAACCGATCCCGAGTAATTCGTTCTTACGGCGGTAATACAGTATTACCACCGCTGAGTCGGTGGTATTCAGCAGCCGCCACGAAATATATGACTTCCTGAATAGTCTGGGATATTTTTGACCAATTATGTTCTGTAAATCCATACTATCTGTAAATTTTAGCTATGGGGGAGGAGAAAGGTTTATACAGATATCGTCTGATTACCTGATTGCATGGCACGCGAACCTTCGGTACTGAACAACGACGAATCGGGCGACATCGGCCACGAGAGAGCCAATACGAGCGGTAATGGTGGATTACTCCACCGGCGATCGTATCTGAAACTCGCGGGAACCGCGACGGCCGCCGCCGCGGTCGCGAGTGCGGCCGGCTCCGCGGACGAAGACGAGTACGAGGTCTGGGAGGCAGACAACTCCCGGTACTTCATGGACGAAGGCGAGACGTTAGAGAACGTCATCATCGACTTCTCGAACGGTAACTGGTTCCAGATCCAGGCGACTGGCGTCTCGAATTTCACGATCCGGAACGTCGCGTTCGTCGGTACGCACCGCCACGACGAGCACGCGATCATCTTCTCGTGTTCGGACGAGGGACTCATCGAGAACGTCTACATGGGCGACGGCTGCGTTCGGCCAAGCTCGTACTCCTCGCACGGACAGTGTGGGATCTTCGGCCACAACTCCCACTCCGGACACGTGACGATTCGCAACGTCAACGTCCAGGGCTGGCCCAACAACGGGATGTACACCTCGTCGGTCGCACGCTCGGGCGGCACCGTCTCCATCGAAGAGTGTTACGGCGCGAACAACTACGTCTCGACGTATCGGATCGCCGACGGCAGTGAGGTCCGCGACTCCGTCGCGTACAACGACGGAGGGCGGTACTCCGGGCGCTGTCTCTGGGCATACGATCCCGGCACCTCGACCTGTGACGGTTGTAACTTCGACTCCGGGCCGTACAACACCGCGGTCATCGTCCGCGGAAACGCCACGCTCAACCTCTCGAACACGACCTACGACAGCGCGAGCGGCAACATCAACGGCAACGGCGGGAACAACGCGAACGGCGGCGCCGATCTGACGCCGCCCGAGGGCGTCCCGATGACCGCCGAGGAAGCCGTCAGCGCCGAGGGCGGCAGCGGCGGTATCACGTCCCCTCGATCGTTCGAAGACGGAGAGGGAGGCGAACCCGAAGACGATTGGGATCACGTCTACACGATCTACGCCGACGAGGACGTCGACTACTACTTCGAAGCCCAGGGCGACGTCGAATTCCGAACCGGCGGCGGCAACGGCGTCATCTGGGACGAGGGGCCGTCGAACACGCTCGCGGGAACCATTCCCGCCGGCGAGTTCCACGCAATTCACCACAACGAACTGGTCGCAGACGTCGACCTCTTCGGCGAGGCTCACGCCTTTACCGACACGTACAGCTCGGATCTCTCGATTTACCCGCGCGACTTCGCGTCCGATGGGACGTGGAAAGCCGACGTCGACATCCACGACCACTACGGCGACGAATCCGACCTGGAGAACGTCATCCTCTTCGACGGCGAGGAGTCGGGCGCCACCCGATACGAGTTCGTCGTCGACGGCGACGTCGAGAAGTCGACCTACGAGGGCGCCTCGATCGACGACGAGGACGTCATCGAGGACGACCTGGTCCACGGTGTCGTCGCCGACTGGCGCGATGCGTTCCGATTCAGCGGCGATCTCGAGCAGCTGACCGTCGACGGCCCGGGGACGGTAACGGTAAACGGCGAGGAAGTCGATCCATCGGAATACGGCGAAGATCTCCCACACGTCCTCACGATCGAGGGGCGTGGCGTCCCAACCAGCTACGAAATCACCGTCGACGGCAGCATCGAGCTCGTCGACGTGGAGAACCCTGAAGACGACGCGACGACGGTCTCGGGATCGACCGCCCAGAGCTCGATCACCGACGGCACCCAGGAGTTCCACTTCTCTGGTGCAGTTACCGACGTGACTTTCAGCGACGGCAAAGCCGCCGTCTTCGTCGACGACGAGGAGGTAGATACCTCAGAGTACGGCGACCACAAGCTGTTGCCCCACGCGATCGTCGTCGACGGCACCGAGGCCGAGGGCGCCAGCGCGTACTCCTTTAGCACCAGCGGCAAGGTGATCAAGTCCGATCACCTCGATGCGTCGATCGACGACGAGGACATCATCGACGGGCGAGCCGTCCGCGGTGTCGTCTCCGGCTGGCTCGACGCCTACTGGTTCGACGGCGACGTCGAGGACCTGCTCGTCCTGGGCGACGCATCCGCACACGTCCTGTACAACGCTCGAGATCAGTAACTCGGTTTAGATTGGAGCCCTCGAACGGGATCCCGTCGGGGTTCAGAACTCGCGCATATTTGTTTCGTCTTTTGACCTACCCTCCTCACTCGAACAGCGCCGCGTTTCGCTGATTGTAGAGGAACTCGGCGACGTGTGCTCTGTTAGCCATTCGTCCCGAGTAGGTACTGGTCGCGTCACAGCGCCAGTCTAGACGCAGTCGGTGGAGGTAGACCGCAGGAAGGGAGACGGCGACCGTTCGCAACGGGATGTCGACCGCATCGCAGTAGTGTTCGAGACAGTCCCGTGCTCGGTCGGCGTGTTCGGTTTCCGCGTGGAGTACCTGCCGAACCCCCGCGTAGAAATCGTCACCGGCTCGCGCGGCCGTATCGAGTAAGAGAAAGCCTGCGTCGACGACCGGCGACGCCGAGAGCGCGCCGTACTCCCAGTCGATCACGCTTGTCACGGAGTCTCCCTCGACGTAGATATTCTGCGCGAGAAAGTCGCCGTGGACGGGGGTCTCGAACGTCTCGACCGGCTCGGAGATAGTCGGCGGTTCGAGTCCGGCGGGTGCAAACCGCAGCGATTCCTCGACCTGTTCGGGAGATCGGGTGATCCGTTCGCCACCGCACGCGTGCTGGAACTCGATGAGCCAGTCGAACCCGATCCGTAACACGCGTTCGAACGCGTCCGGATCGCCCCCCATTTGGCCGCCAAGCGATCGCCCAGAGACCGGCTCTTCCCGTCTGCAGGCGCCGAACGACGAGGTGATTTCGACGCCACTGGGGAGTGTGTCCGCGAACGGCTCGTCCCTCGAGCGCAACTCCTCTAGCACCGCGTTCTCCCGTCGGGAGAGGGGCTCGTGGGCCCGTCGGTTTGGGACTTTCCAGACGGCCGTCGGACCGTCGTCACCGAGTTCGAGGACCACAGATCGCGACCGGCCACTGATCAACATCGGCCGGGTAAACGTCGGCGACGGC
The DNA here is from genome assembly GCA_025517425.1 of Halobacteria archaeon AArc-dxtr1. NCBI lineage: Archaea > Methanobacteriati > Methanobacteriota > Halobacteria > Halobacteria archaeon AArc-dxtr1. Next base: position 530,585 of record JAOPJY010000001.1, read on the forward strand.
TCTCGTCCCACCGAGTGGGTCGAAGACGCCGGACTGCGTTGCTCGCGCCCGTCCAGCGCGGCGACATCGTGGGAGTGGGGGTCTTCTCTCCTGTCGTCACCATCCCGCTCGTAGACGACCAGATAGCTCGGCAGGCTCCGTTTCAGGAGCCCGCACCGATCCGCCAGCGAGAGGAGCAAGCGACCGGCCGATCCGGTCTGTGACCGGTCGTCGAACACGAACTCCGAAAGTGTCCGGACGGCGTCGGCGTTGTCGACCGCAAACGCGTACAGCGGTCGGGACGCCGACGGAACGAGCGCGTACGTGGTCGTACGCTCGAAGTCGAATCGCTCGCCGAGCGTCTCGAACCCACTTGGTGTCGTCGGCCGGAGTCCAGTCACCGAGGGCGACGGAGACGTTCCGCCGTCGATCCCAGCGAGTCGCGGCAGTCCCAGCGTGCGGGGCCAGCCGTCGACCGTCGTCAGGATGGTCCCCCCCTCGGCCAGGTACGGTTCCAGCGCCGAGAGCAAGCCACGAAGTCCGCGGTCCGTGGCCGTCGCGTCCGCGACGATAGTATCGAACGCGCCGCCGGAGAAGGGGAGTTCGTCGACGGTCGTGTGTACGGGCACGACGTCGCCTGCGCTCTCGAAGTCGTCACGGGCGGCAGTCACGCGCAGCTTCGAGAGGTTGGGATCGACGGCGTAGACCGTGTCCGCGAGTTCGGCAAGCAGCATCGATCGCCGCCCGAACCCGGCAGAGACGTCGAGACAGCGGCCGGTTACCTGCTCGGTGACGAGCATCCGCCAGGCATCACGGCCGGCATCGAACAGCGCCGACCGCACGCTTTGTGTGTCAGATCGCCCGTCGTGCCACTCCTCGGCCGCCGCTCGTATGCCGTGTTGTTCGGTGAGCAGCGCGAGCTCTTCGAGTCCGTCCGTACGGGCGTCTTTCTCCGCCGAGACCGGGACGAACGAGACGATCTCGTCGTGTTGTTGGCCGGACCGCCCGCACCGGGGGCAGCTCAGCGACTGGGGCGTAAGCGCCACGGAGCAACTCGGACAGGCAAGCAACTCGACGCCGTCTGACAGCGATTCCTGGTAGTCGCGTTTCAGTGTTTGAATGGACATCGTGTAGACTACAGCGGCCGGGAAACTGCCGCTCAGTTCGGCTCACCAGCGTACAGCCGGCGAACGTGACGGTCCTAACAGCTAACGTATCCACTCCCGTGGTCCGTTTCTCGGCGTATCGTTATTATACGCCTACCAGTCCAGGAATCGTGTGGCGGGCAGGCGACGATCGGCGCACGACTCGCCCGATCGGCTCAGAGACGCGTCGCTCCGAACTGTCAGAGTGGCTCCCGTCGCTGGAACAATTGCTGGCACGCGAACTGCTCCGGTACTGATGACGAGTCGGGAGCCGGTCGACAGTACGTGACCGGTCCGTAAAAGTGCTTCTCGAGTGCACGTGCTGGGGACTCTCGGACACTGATGCTCGGATCGGCAGAGAGATCTCTGTCGGCAGGCTATGTCAGGGGAATGAACGTCACCTCGACGCGTCGATTACTCGATCCGGGACAGCAGTCCGTCGATGGACTGCTGTGCGCGGTGATTGAACAGGACATGAGCGAGCGAGAGAGCACAGAACGCGACCACGATTGACGCCGCAATCGCGACTGTTGGGGCGATCGAGAACGGCGGGATGCCGAGGAATGCACCGCTTAGAAGGCCGAGACCGATGACGCTGAGCCCGACGTAGAATCGGTCCCACCGATCCTGTCGCTGGTTGTCGGTATCGAGATACATCATCAGCAGGTCGGCGTTATCTGAGAGTTCGATCAACCCTCGGTCCTGATCGTACTCGACGATCCCTGCGTCGTCCATCTTGGGTAAGTGCGTCTGGTACAGGGCGACGTAGACGCGCTTTCGTTGATCCGAACTCAACGCGTTGACCTCGGTATCGTTCTCCCAGGCGGCGATCTGTTCGGCCAGCTCGCCGAGGGTTACCGTTCCCTCTGCCTCGAGCAAGTAGACGAGCACTTCCCGACGGCGCCGATTCTTCAGGAGCTCGAAAATGACGTCCTTCGAGAGCCGTTTTTCGCGATCGGAGTCGGTAACAGTCGCGATCTCCTCGGGGAGAGACGCGTCTGCTGAGGCCATTATTGGCCGCCTCCACTGGAAGATCGACGAGGGCAGTTGTTCGACCCGACGTTACTCGCATCGATCGGCAACCCGTCCTGGATCGATGACCGGGAGATCGCAGTCACAGTTGACTCACCAGTTTGTAGGCCAACGGTGATTCTCTTAAATACGGCCACGTTTCGCAACCGCTGCAACGGGCGTACGGAGCCGCTTCCACACGGCAGTTCGTCGCCACGGCTGACGGTCGGTCGAGCCGACGTGTGGGGCGATTCGAACATCGACATGCAGGCCGTCCGGCAGTTTTCTGACCGCCTGCCCGAGATGGGAATAACGGAATAATCTGTGGGGAAGAGGGGCTGAAGCGCCGGAAGTGGTGAGTTCTGCAACACGGCAATCTGCCGGACGTTCGATGGCGCGAGTATAAACCACCCCGACGGTTCGGCGTCGAAAGGTGTGTTTATGCGTGGAAGACTGGATTTACTCCAGCCAAATCGTAACATTCAGCAACCATTTTCTCACCACGAACTGTGTGGGCTGAGCGGTGACAACCGTGGTCGATTGACTGTGGCGAGCCAGCGTTGTGAGGAGACTACTACTGAAACGCGCTTCCGGTGAAAACGGTTCGCTCACCGCCCCAGTATCGCCCCGAGAACGTGGCTTGTGGGATCTGTCTCAGTAAGTCGCGGTTTCCGCCGAAACCATGTGACCCCCTTACAGTGGCGGGATGGCTCTCTCACATACCGATGAGCCGGTCCAGTATCGAATACGCCAGACGAGAGCCAGCGGAGACAGACGCCGATTCACGGGAGGAGCGGTGCCCGGATTGCGAGACGGCGACGATTATCCAGGACCCCGATCGCGGTGAGCGCGTCTGCCGGGACTGCGGGCTCGTGTTGAGTACCGATCCGATCGATTACGGTCCAGAGTGGCGGGCGTTCACCGCCAAAGAGCACGACGACCTCTCTCGCGTGGGCGCGCCCCTCACGCAGTCGATGCACGACAGGGGCCTGACGACCACCATCGACTGGAGGAATCGGGACGCGAACGGCCACACGATGTCTGCGAAGAAACACGGACAGCTCCACCGACTGCGGATCTGGCAGGAGCGAATCCGGACCAAAAACGCCGGCGAGCGCAATCTGAAGTACGCGCTGTCCGAGATCGACCGCATGGCGAGTGCGCTCGGCGTTCCGAAGCCGGTCAAAGAGACCGCGAGTGTCATCTATCGTCGAGCGCTCGACTGTGACCTCATTCGGGGGCGCTCCATCGAGGGGGTCGCCACCAGCGCTCTCTACACCGCTTGCCGGAAGGAGGGCATTCCGCGAAGCTTAGAGGAGGTAACCGGCGTCGCCCGCGTCGATCAACGCGAGATCGGCCGTACCTACCGCTACATCGCCGACGAACTCGACATCAACCTAGAGCCGACGAACCCACGGCAGTTCGTCCCTCGATTTTGCTCCGAACTCGACGTTGGCGCTGACGTAGAGGGGCGAGCGATCGAGATCATCGACGAGACCACAGCCGAGGGGCTTCACTCCGGAAAGTCGCCAACGGGCTTTGCTGCTGCGGCGATCTACGCTGCCGGATTACTCTGTAACGAAACGATTCCCCAACGCGAAGTCGCAGAGACAGCCCAGACGACCGTCGTCACTGTCAGAAATAGATACCGAGAACAGCTCGAAGCGATCGGTGAGTCACCGGCCGCCTGAGCTGGGATCTGGGTGTGCCTGCCGAACCGATCTGGTTACATGATCGAGCGCTCGTCCTCGCCGTATACCTCCTCGTTGACCAGCGCGTGGAGATTTCCGTACGGGACGAACGCGATGAACGCGTCCGACTCGTCGTAAAGTTCGAGCCCCTCCTCGCTCCGCTCGTAGCGCTCGCAGATGATCTGTCCTTCGGGAAGAATAGCACGGAACATGCGACTTACCTACGCGCTCCGAGCCTAAATAGACTGGACTCCGTCACTGATGTCGTGTCAGTTCGTGACTGTGAACTGATCTAGCTGCCCGGTAAGCTCGGTCGCCGTCTGGGAGAGTGACTGGGCTGCATTCGAGATCTCAGCCACCGTCGCCGCCTGCTCCTGGGCGGCTGCGGCAACGTTGCTCGTTTCCTGAAGCGTCTGTTCGCTTTGTTCGGTCGCCTCGTCGACCATCGAGACGACTTCCTGACTGGTTCGGGCCTGTTCGTCGGTCGCGTCGTTGATCGACTGGACGCCGTCGTTTGCCTCCTGAACGCGCTCTGCAATCTCTTTGAGCACCGAGAGACTCTCTTCTATCGTCTCGGCACCGTCGGCGACGTCGGCTTGCATCTGACGAATCTCGTCGACAGTTTCTGTCGCAGACGCCTGCACGTCACGAACGATCTCGTCGACTTCCTTGGTCGACTTGCTCGTCTCCTCAGAGAGCGCTTTGACCTCGTTTGCGACGACGGTAAAGCCACTTCCGTCGACGCCGGCGCGGGCGGCCTCGATCGAGGCGTTGACCGCGAGCAGGTTCGTTTCCTCGGCGATCTCGTCGATCACGTCGACGATCTCGCTGACCTCGTCCAGTTCGCGCTCGAGGGTCTCGATTCGCCCGACGAGTGACGCTGACTGCTGCTCGATGCGCTCGAGTTCGGCGACGGCGTCGCTTGCTGTTTCGCGGCCGTTTCGCGCTCGCTCTGAGGCCCGCTGTGAGACCTCCGCGACACCGTCGGCGGTCGCGGCGATCTCTTCGATCGTCGCCGAGAGGTCGCTCATCTCGCCAAACACCTCCTCGAACCGATCGTTCTGCCGATCGGTGACAGCCGAGATTTGCTCGGCAGACTGGCTGACTTCCGCGCTTGCGTGTTCCATCTCGGTAACGCTGGTTGAGACCTCGGCGCCGACCTCGTCGACCTCCTCGGCGAGCGTCTGCACCTCACGAAGCGTCGCTTCGACGTCGTCGAGCATGGTGTTTACCCCGTCGGCGATTTCGCACATCGCCTCGTGGTCGCTTTCGATCTCGACGCGGTCGGTGAAGTTGCCGTCGGCACATTGGCGGAGCACGGCTCGGACCCGCTCGGCATCCGCCTCGAGGGCGGCGTTTCGCTGTTCGACAGCTTCGCGCTGGCTGTCGATCCGCTGGCGGCTCGTTTCGAGGTCGTCGATTCGCTCCTGTAGTCGGGTCTGCATCCCTGCGAGCGACTCGCCGAACTCACCGGGCACCGGTTCGTCAAGCACCGATGCCTCGAACTCTTCGCGTGCGAGCGCGTCGGCCTGCCTCGAGACGGTGGTCAGATACTCGTACATCGTGACGAACGAGCGCTCGAGATCGCCGGTTTCGTCGACCTGGTCGCTTGCATCTGGCCGAGATTCGAGCTGACCGTTCGCGATCATCTCTGCGGTCTCCCGGAGTCCGTCGAGTGGTTCGATGATGTCCCGTCTCGCGATCAGAATCGTACTTCCGAACGCGATCACCGCGAGAACGAACACGACACCAGTGAGGACGATCTGTGCCGTCGGAAAGACCGAAAACGCTTCCCTGGGTCCGAGGAAGGCAAGCGGCAACGCAAACACGGCGAGCGTCGCCAGAAACTGGAGCAACACCGCCATCGTCATCTTCCGCTCGACGCTTTCACTGACGCCGAGCAGATCCATCGCTCGCCAGAGCGCAGACTCGTACCGACCGCGGATCGATCGCCAACCGACAGTGCCTGACTCGACCTGTCCGGTTGTGTGTGTAGCCATACAGAATACGGGTTCCGTCGATCGCTTAAATACGACGGCAGTTCCCACCCGACAAAAGCCACGGGTAGCGATCGTCGCTGTCGTCATCGCAGGACGGTTCCAGCGGCGATGGACGAGCGTAATCGGTTTACCCGAACCGCCGTTAGCCCCTGTCAGTGACCGACGACCGCCCTTCGTCCCCCGTCGAAAAGACACCATCCAACCCCGACGAACCCACGCCCGACGAATCGGCCCAGGAGGAGCCGCCAGCTGACGCGTTCACCGTCGCCGACTTCCACGACGCGAGCGAGCACGCGGGACGCCCGGTTCTCACGGCGAGCACCGTCGCCCAGGCCCTCGAGATTCCCCACGAGGCGGCGAGCGACCATCTCGACCGGTTGACACAGCACGGTGAGCTACAGCGACTCTCGGTCTCGACCGATCCCGTCGTCTGGTACCCGAGCGAACTCGAGGACCTCACCGAGCGCGAGCGGGTCGTCGTCTTTCCGAAGCGCCGCGAGATCGTTGTCGACCGGCCCGCCCAGTTTACCCGAGCGCAGCTCTCGCAGTTCGCTCACCTCGAAGAGACCAACGGCGAGGACGGGTACCGGTACGTCGTCCGTCCTGAGGACGTCTGGCAAGCGCCCCACGACGACTTCGAGAGTCTCCTGCGGACGGTTCGACAGGCACTTGGCCAGCGATCGGACGAACTCGAGGAGTGGATCGAGAGCCAGTGGGACCGGGCTCGCCAGTTCCGGCTGCTGACCCACTCCGACGGCTACACCGTCCTCGAGGCTCGTAGCCCCGAGATCATGGGCAACGTCGCACAGGAAAAACTCGACGAGGAGCACCTCCACGCGCCGATCTCCGAGACCGAAGCCTGGGTCCGCGAGGGGGCAGAAGCCGCGATCAAGCGCGTGCTCTACGAGGCGGGGTACCCAGTTCGAGACGATCGCGAACTCGAGGGTGGCGAGGAACTGTCGGTCTCTCTGGAAGTCTCCCTGCGGGACTACCAGCGAACGTGGGTCGACCGCTTCGCCGAGGCCGGCGAGGGCGTCTTCGTCGGCCCGCCGGGCAGCGGGAAGACGATCGCCGCGATGGGGGCGATCGCCCACGTCGGCGGCGAAACGCTGATTCTGGTCCCGAGCCGCGATCTGGCCAGACAGTGGAACGAGGAGTTACTCGCCCGAACCAGCCTCGAACCCGAACAGATCGGCCAGTACCACGGCGGCCGCAAGGAGGTCCGCCCGGTCACGATCGCGACCTACCAGATTGCCGGGATGGACCGCCACCGCAGTCTCTTCGACGACCGCGAGTGGGGGCTGGTCGTCTTCGACGAGTGCCAACACGTTCCAAGCGACGTCTACCGACGCAGCACGCACCTCCAGTCCCGGCACCGACTGGGGCTGTCAGCGAGTCCCATCCGCGAGGATGACCGCGAAGCCGAGATCTTCACGCTCGTCGGCCCGCCGATCGGCACCGACTGGGAGGCGCTGTTCGAGGCCGGCTTCGTCGCCGAACCCGAACTCGAGATCCGGTACGTGCCGTGGGGTGACGAGGACGAACAGAACGCCTACGGCTCCGCGGAGGGTCGAGAAAAGTACCGAATCGCTGCCCAGAACCGGGGGAAAATCGACGACGTTCGGTACCTGTTGTCCGCCCACCCCGACTCGCGGGCGCTCGTCTTCGTCGACTACCTCGATCAGGGCCGAGAGATCGCTGCGGCCCTCGACGCCCCCTTCCTCTCCGGTGAGACGCCCCACCACGAGCGTCGGCGACTGCTCGAGCGGTTCAGACAGGGCGAACTGGATCAGCTCGTCGTCTCTCGCGTCGGCGACGAGGGGATCGACCTACCCACTGCCGACCTGGCGATCGTCGCCTCCGGCCTGGGCGGCTCACGTCGGCAGGGCACCCAGCGGGCGGGCCGGACGATGCGGCCGGCCGGCGGCGCGCTCGTCTACGTGCTCGCGACGCGGGGGACGCGCGAGGAGGAGTTCGCCCGTCGCCAGCTCCAACACCTCGGCAGGCAGGGGATCTCAGTGACCGAGCGGACCCTCGACGATCGCGAGGGGTAGCCGGGTCGCTGCTAGGGGATGCTGCCGGGCTCGTCGCGTCGTCTACTCGCTCACCGCCTCACCTCGACATCCAGCTGGAGGCGAATATTCAAGAGGGCGGATTGTCAGTACTGACACAATGAACGAGCGCACGGGAGCGGAGGGGCGTCGATGAGCGACGATCGCGAGATCGTCGTCGGGGAGGCGGCCGACGGCGACGACGTGACCCTTCCGGTCGTCGAACTGCTCACCGGGCGGGGGTTCGTCACGGGCAAGTCGGGGTCGGGAAAGTCAAACACTGCCTCGGTACTCGCCGAAGAACTGCTGGAGGCGGGCTTTCCCCTCCTGATCGTCGACACCGACGGCGAGTACTACGGCCTGAAAGAGGAGTACGAGATGCTCCACGCGGGCGCAGACGAGGAGTGTGACATCCAGATCGGCCCGGAGCACGCAGAACAGATGGCGACGCTCGCCCTCGAGGAGAACGTCCCGATCATCCTCGACGTCTCCGGCTATCTCGACGAGGACGTCGCCGACGAGTTGCTCCGGAAGACGGCCCGACAGCTGTTCGTCAAGGAGAAGAAGCTAAAGAAGCCGTTCTTACTGGTCGTCGAGGAGGTCCACGAGTACATTCCCGAGGGCGGCGGCGTCGGTGAGACGGGCAAGCTACTGATCAAGATCGGCAAGCGCGGGCGCAAGCACGGATTGGGCATTCTAGGCATCAGCCAGCGCCCTGCAGACGTCAAGAAAGACTTCATCACGCAGGCGAACTGGCTGGTTTGGCACCGGCTCACCTGGGATAACGACACGAAGGTGGTCGGCCGGATCATCGACACCGAGTACACCGAACGCGTCTCCGAGCTCGACGACGGTCAGGCGTTCGTCCAGACCGACTGGACCGAGACCGACGTCCGGAAGGTTCAGTTCCGACGCAAGCGCACCTTCGACGCGGGTGCAACGCCCGGCTTGGACGACTTCGAGCGCCCCGAGCTCAAATCCGTCTCCGATGCCCTTGTCGGCGAACTGCAGGAAATCTCGGAACGAAAGCAATCCGAACAGAGCCGAATCGAGGAGCTCGAATCGGAACTCGAGAAACGCGAGCAGCGCATCGCGACCCTAGAGGACAAACTCGCCGCCGCCCGGGACGTCTCGAACGCCGCCGAACAGATGGCCCAGGCGCTGCGCCAGCCCGACACGGTCCAGACCCAGCTTCCCGACGTCGACGAGGAACTTCGCCGACTCCACGACGAGGTCGTCGAACTCGAACGCGAGCGCGACGAGCTCCGCGAGGAGCTGGCCGCGCGTGACGAAGAGATCGAGTCTTTAGAGGAGTCCTTGGAGGAACGAACCAAGATCTTCGAAGAGGAAAACGCCTCCCTGCGCGTGCACGTCGCCGAGCGCGCCGACATCGAGCGCGAACTCGAAGCGCAGATCGCGGAGCTCGAGGGCAAAATCGAGACGCTCACCGAAGAAAGCGAGTGGATGGCACAAGCAAGCGCTCACCTCTCCGAGCGACTCGGCCGTCGGCGAGAACGGATCGCAGAACTCGAGTCGGCCCTCGAGACACAACGCGAGGAGTTCGACGAGGAGCGACGCGAACTCGAGGAGCGAATCGACGCGCTCGAAACGGAGATCGTCACCGATGAGAGCGACGAGCGCCGCGACGGCGAACCCGACGACAACTCCGAGGACGACTCGATCATCGTCAGCGGTGGCGACGAGGTGGCGTTTGGCTACTCACAGATCGACACCGACGCCGACGACGATATTCTCGTTCCGACCGACGACGTCGGCAGCGAGGCGGACCGGTCCAGCGGCGGATCGGAGTCCGGGCCGGCATCCGGTCCGACGGTGAGCACGGAGCATGCCGACGCCGCCGCCGACCGAGACCAAGACGACGAGTCCGGTGGTGACGGGACCGCTGACCGTCCCGCCGAAATCGCGGCTGCGGACGACGAGAGTGTCGAGAAGGCGGTTGTGGACGACGGGAGGGCTGTGAAGTCGGCTTCGGATGACGAGAGTGTCGAGAAAGCGACCGTGGACGACGGGAGGGCCGAAAAAGTGGCTACAGATGAGGAACCTTCCGACGGAGCAATCGGCCCGGGCTCAGTAGACGGTTCGGTGTCGACTGGCGGCTCCGAATCGATCGTCAACTCCGGGAGACCCACTGGTGCTACCGCCTGGGCGGACGCGATCCTCTCGGACGCAACGGACCGTGGTGAGTTCGAGGACAACGGGGCTGTCGACTCCGAGGCCGCACCTGATGGGACCCAAGACGGCGAGGACGACTCTGAGGAGACGCCAGTCTCTGACCCGCCTTCCGGCAGCCCGACGCCCTCGGCGCTGGACGACCGGATAACCGTTGCGGCCGATGGCTCTCGCTGTGATGTCGACACCGCCTACCAGATCGTCGAAACGCTGCACGAAGATGGCGGGGCATCGGCGGAAGCGCTCGCCGGCGACGTCAGCCGCTCACCGATCGCGGTCCAGAGTCTGCTTTCGGAGCTTCGGGTGCGCGGCGTCCTCGACCGGACGGCGTCTGGAACGTACAGCTTAGAAGCCGACGTCCGGGCGTCACTCTCCTCACTACAGGACGACTAACCGCAGAGACGATCGCAGACGGCCTCGATTTCGTCAGGATCGACGTGTTGGTGGACAGGAAGCACCACGACCTCCTCGGAGAGTGAATTGGCGACCTCGTACGTCGGATTTCCGTCAACGCGGTTTGAGAGACGTGGCCAGGTGTGTGCGCCGTCGACGCCACGTCGCTCGAGTTCGGCGAGTAACGTGGTCACGTCGCGTGCGTAGATCGGAAACACCTGTGGACAGATCCCATCAGGAAGCGACTCGACGACCGGTTCGACATCGTCTCTCGACGCGGCGAGGCGCTGCCAGCTCTGGAAGTTCCGTCGCCGTCGGTCGCGAATCGAGCGACGATCGGCATCGGCGAGCACCCGGCGAGTGAGTACCGACATCTGTCGCTTTCCCCCCTCGTACCGGCTGGTGGGCGACGCTGGAACCTCGCCGAGGCCGCTGTCTGCGACGAGCGCGTCGACTGATCGGCGAACCGACGGGTTGCGCTCGAGGGTGTCCTGGACGACGGATTTGAGGAGGAACCGATAATCGTGAAGTCCGAGGCGGTCGCTGACGCCAGCAACCGTCGACGGAGTGAACTGAGCTGCAATCTCGGGGTCGTTTATGTACAGCAGTGCTCCGTTTGGAACCGGCAAGAGCTTCCAGAGACTGGTGATCCCGAGATGGCCGTGGGTACCGAGTAGCTGTCCCTCGTGGACACTGATCGGAGCGTGGGCGTTGTCGTCGACGTGGTAGCAGTCGGCGTCGCTGGCGATTTCGGCAATCGCGTCCAGTTCGGGTTGTGGGAAGCCAAAGTAGTTCACTGAGAGGATGGCACCCGTCTGATCGTCGATCCGGCTCTCTACGTCTGCGAGGTTTGCCCCGAAATCGCGGCGGACGGCGTAGTATCGCGGTTCGAGCCCGAGTTCGCGGATCGGCTCGGCAACGGCGTCGGGGATGTACGACGGCAACAACACGTTCTCGCCACGAGTGGTGACGGTATCGAGCCCATCGCGAAGCGCCACCTTTCCCGAGCCGTAGTAGGTCTTCTCCTCGACGTGGTGGTCGAAAAACGACTCGAAACCGGTCGGTTCCGACGCGGCGAGCGACCAGACCGAAAGTGGTGGCGTGTTGGTGATCATCGGAGGTGACGACGAGGCGGGTACGACGATCCGTTCGTCGTGATCGGACGCCATCGCCACGGATCGTCGATTCGAACCGTTGTTAGGTGGATGGTCCCTTAGTGATGTAGTCGGTACGATCGGTCGAGACTGATAAGGTCGTGCCTACCGGCTTGACGCCGACCCTGCGATTACGTCGCCTGGCCGAGAAGCCACCCCCTATCGTTGCGAAAGCGGTCGCATAACAAAGCCTCGAACGGGCATGTCACCGCCCATGGACAGGACCTCCGATTGTCATCTCCTCCTTGTGGGTATCGATGCGGGGTGTCTCCCGGTTCTCGAGCCGCTGTTCGAGTCCGGCGAGATTCCGACGCTGCAGCGGCTCGTCGAGGACGGGGCAAGTGGCCCCCTCGAATCCCAGATCCCTCCCTGGACGGCCAGCGCGTGGCCATCGATGTACACCGGGAAAAATCCCGGCAAGCACGGCGTGTTCGACTTTCTCTCGTTCGACGGCTACGAGTCGGACGTGGTTAACGCGACTCACGTTCGAGAACGTCCAGTCTGGGAGTTACTCTCCGAGTACGGAATTACGAGTGTCGTGGTAAACGTCCCCGTAACGCACCCTGCACAGTCGTTCGACGGTGCCCTGATTCCCGGGATGACGGCTCCAGAAGACCCCGACTGCCACCCCGATGGACTGCTCGACGACGTTCGCGACGCCTGTGGGGAGTACCGCGTCTACCCGCAGTCCGGACCCGAACCCGAAGCCTCCATCGAGGGCTACGAGCGCACGATCGAACTTCGGGGGTCGGCGTTCCGGTACCTCTGTGATCGCTTTGATCCCGGCTTCGCGTTCGTCCAGTTCCAGCAGACGGACTCGGTCTTTCACGAGCGTCCGGGCGACAAGGAAGCGATCGAGGCGGTCTACCGAGAAGTCGATCGCCAACTCGAGGAAACGCTCGAGACCGTCGACCCCGAGAACGTGATGCTGGTCAGCGACCACGGGATCGGCCCGGTCTCCGGCCACGAGTTCCGGGTCAACGAGTTCTTCCGCGAACGCGGCTACGTAACCGGGCGCAGCGACGGAAACGGCATGCCAGACTGGTCTCAGGCCTGGCGCAACGATCTTCTCGAAGGTGAGGAGGCAAGCGACCAAGAGACAGGGACACTCGAGCACGCGATGAACGTCGCCGCTCGCTTCGGAATCACGACCCAGCGCGTCGCGACCGTCTTAGATCGCGTCGGGCTCAAGGAACCGATCGGACGGCGCGTTCCGGACAGCATGGTCCGGGCTGCAAGCGAACAGGTCGACTTCCCCGAGTCATCGGTGTACGTCCGCTCGAAGAGCGAACTCGGCGTCCGGATCAACCTCGAGGGACGAGAGCCGAACGGACAGGTGCCAGCCGACGAGTACGAGTCGTTCCGCGAAACCGTCATCGAGGAGCTCCGATCCGTCGAGACACCTGACGGCGAGCCCATGTTCGAGGCCGTCGAGCCCCGCGAGACGTACTTCGATGGTCCACACCTCGACAACGGCCCCGACATCCTCACCGTGCCGCGGGCGTTCGATAACGCGATCGTCGCCGATCTCGACGACGCCACGTTCGCCGAGCCGATGGAGCCCTGGAACCACAAGCGAACCGGGATCGTCGCCGCGAGCGGTCCCGCGGTAGACGAGGCCGCCCCGCTCCAGGAGGCGACGATCTTCGATATCGCTCCGACGATCTGCTCACTGTTCGACGTCCCCATCGACGCCGAGATGGACGGCGACGTCCTCCCCGTAGCCGACGCCGGCGAGCGGATGCAGTACCCCGCCTACGCACCGGAGCCGGTGACTGCGACGGACTCGCGTACCGTCGAAGACCGACTCTCTGATCTCGGGTACCTCTAACGATGAGCATCGAAATCGAGACGCTGGATCCGATCGCCGACGCCGACAGGTGGAACCGGTACGTCGAGCGCTCGCCCGCGACGAACCCGTTCTTTCGCGCCGAGGCGCTCTCGCTGCAGGCGGAGGACTCGGGGACGACCCCACACCTTCTCGCCGGCTTCAAAGGCCAGGAGGTCGTGGGGCTGTTCCCGCTGTTCGAGTACTCACGTGGGCCGGTTACCGGCGTCTTCTCGCCGGCGCCGTTCTCGTGGTCGTGTTATCTCGGGCCCGCAATGGCGAACATCGAGAAGCTGAAGCAGCGAAAAGCCGACCGGCGGACCAAGCGCTTTCTGGAGGGCTGTCACGAGTGGATCGAGACGGAGCTCTCGCCGATCTACAGCAAGTTCGTCGCCGCCGAGTTCACCGACGTCAGACCGTTTCGCTGGAACGGGTACAACATCGATCCGGGCTACACGTACATCGTCGACTTAGCGCCCGACGCCGACGACGTCCTAGACCGATTCAGCGGCGACGCCCGGAACAACATCCGGAACGCACCCGAAGACCGCTACGTCGTCGAGGAGGGAACGCTCGCCGACGTCGACCGGATTGTCGATCAGGTCAGAGCGCGCTATGAAAGCCAGGGGCGTTCCTACCAGATGAGCAATTACTTCGCCCGATCGATGTACGAGACCCTTCCCGAGGGGGCGCTCCGGCCGTACGTCTGCCGGATCGACGGCGAGTTCGCCGGTGGCATCCTCGTCGTCGAGTCCGAGACGACCCGCTACCGGTGGCAAGGCGGCGTCAAACCCGACGCAGACGTCGACGTTCCGGTCAACGACGTGTTAGACTGGCAGGTGATGGCCGACGGTATCGAGGACGGGATCGAACGCTACGACCTGGTCGGCGCCGGCGTCCCGAACATCAACCGCTACAAGGCCAAGTTCAACCCGCATCTCGAACATAACTACACGATCACCTCGGGGGAGTTCGGGCTGAACCTGATGATCGACCGGTACCGCAAGATGCGGTAGCGAGGGTGCGGTTTCGTAACAATAATTGCCGAGAGGAGTGTTCTCACCCACCTCGCTGTGGTGCGTACGCAGTAGACGATCTACCACGAGCCGCGCAACCCGAGACTATACTCGAGCGCGGTATCGACCTTCTCCATCCGATCATCGGAGATGGATCCAATGACGGTTTCGATCCGGTGTTCGATCGACACGGTTCGGAGTTGGCTGCACATCGCGACGGAGTCCTCGTGAAGATGACTCTCGTTGGCCGGAACGAGTACTTCGAACGGGTACAATTCGTCGTCGAACGACGTCGTAAACGGGACGACGATCGTCGTGGGTGCGTGTTCGTTCCCGACGTTGTTTTGGACGACGAGACACGGTCGGGTCCCTCGCTGCTCCGATCCCTTCGTTGGGTCGAGTTCGACGATCACGATGTCTCCCCGACGTACCGTCATCTAGTCCCACTCCGGGGCGTCGCCGAGAGACTCGTCGGCCTCCCGTGAAACGCCGTCCATCTCCTCAGAGAGGGCCCGAAGCTGATCGGCCCGCGCGCGGTACCCGTCCGCGAGATCGTCTCGCGTGATCGGTTTCTCGATGACGATCTTCCCCGATTCTTCGCGGATTTCCACCTCGTCGCCGCCGCCGATGTCGAACGCTTCGCGCAGTTCCTTTGGGAGCGTGACCTGTCCGCGATCGCCGACACGTCGTTTCGTTACGTCGACCATACATATTCATACCATATTCATACTTAAAAGCGTATTGGGCGAGCGGGTCCTCGTCCGGCTCAGCCCCCTCACTCCTCGAGCCGGTACACCGACTGGCGTGCATCTCCCATGTGGACCCGGCTCGTCACCAGATCGACGTCCGCTAACTTTCCCAGGGCGTACCGGACGGTCCGCGGGCAGAGTCGAGACGCGGCGACGAGTTCCGCTTGAGTCATCTCGCCTTCCTGCTCTAAAACCTTGTAGACCAGCTTTGGGCTGGGGGAGAGATCGTACACGCGATCCGCCACGGCGTCAGTTGGTTGGGCCATCTCTGAGCTCATGGGTGGGTCTGTCGGCGCTCCACACGTCGGAGCCGCCGATTGCTACTGAATTCCATCCAGAGCCGGCGGTAAGTACGGCCGTGTTCGTTCTCACGTACAGGTTGCGCCTACGGTCTACCCACGCAGGGAGTACGGCTCACGGCCCTCCGTGTTGCTGGTCAGTAATCCGAACATAGTTACCCCCGTCGGCCGAGAGGATCGGATATGTTCGGTACCAGCGGTATTCGCGGACCCGTCGGGACGGAGGTGACGGCGTCGCTCGCGCTCTCGGTCGGCCGAGCGCTGGGCTCGGAGGGGTACGACCGCGTCGTCGTCGGTCGTGACGTCAGAGACAGCGGCGAGATGCTCCTCGACGCGCTCGCGGCTGGCCTCCGGGAGACCGGTGTGGACGTCGTAGACTCCGGTGTGGAGACGACGCCGACGATCGCCCGGGCAGTCGGCTCGGCCGGGGCGGACGCTGGCGTCGTCGTCACGGCCTCGCACAACCCACCGACCGACAACGGAATCAAGCTCTGGCTGCCTTCAGGGAAGGCGTTCGGCCCCGAGGAACGAACGGCGATCGCCTCCCGAATCGAAGCCGAGGAGTACGAGCTCGCCGACTGGGATGGGACCGGCGACCGGTCGCCGCTTCCCGGCGTCCGGGACGATCACGCAGCGGAACTGTCTGGGGCGGTCAGTCTCGACGAGCCACTCGAAGTCGTCGTCGACCTGGGCAACGGGACGGGCCGGATCACCGCGACGACGCTCGCCGACCTCGGCTGTACCGTCCGGACGTTAAACGGGCACCGCGACGGGAGCTTCCCGGGACGGCCAAGCGAGCCGAGCGCCGAGACGCTGGGTACACTCGAGACCGTCGTCGCAGAGACCGGTGCGGATCTCGGCATCGCTCACGACGGCGACGCGGATCGGATGATGGCCGTCGACGAAACCGGCACCTTCGTTCCGAAAGACGTGCTCCTCGCACTGTTTGCCCGACATGCAGCCGGCGAGGGCGATCAGGTCGCAGCACCGGTCGACACCAGCCTCGCCGTCGCCGACGCCCTCGACGCGGTCGGTGCCTCGCTTGTCCGGACGAAGGTGGGCGACGTCTACGTCGCAGAGCGAGCGACCGAGCCGGCAGTCGTCTTCGGCGGCGAACCCAGCGGTGCCTGGATCTGGCCCGAGGAGACGCTCTGTCCGGACGGACCACTCGCAGCGTGTAAGCTCGTCGAACTTGTCGCCGCGTCGGGACCGCTATCGGATCTCGTCGACGGCGTCGAGACGTACCCGATCCGACGCGACGCACTCGAGGTTGCGGACAAAACCGCCGCCCTCGCCGCGGTCGAGGAGACGGTTCGAGCCAAGTACGAGTCGATCGACGCCCGCGACGGTGTCCGCGTCGAAACCGACGACGGGTGGTTCCTGATCCGGGCCAGCGGAACACAGCCACTGGTTCGGCTGACCGCGGAGGCCCGCGACGACACCCGCGCGGACGCGCTACTGGCAGACGCGCGGTCGATCGTTGCCGCTGCTCTCGAGTAAGGAACTCGTCGATTTCGAGTAACCAACGACGCTAATTGAGAGAACTGGCCCGCTACCGACAGTCTTCAGGAATGTAGTCAGAGGTCTTCATCTCTCGGTACGTCGAGCACTCGGGACAGGCGTGGACGACGTTTCGGTTGTCGCCGAAGACGCGGGCGAACTGCTTGGTGACTTGATTGTCGCAGGTGATACAACGGGGGGAAGCGGTCTGTCGGCGAGACGAAATCGGCGTCCACTTCTGGTCGGATGATTCGGTCGACATTACACCCCGAATTGCCACAGTGGACTATTTACTATAGGCTGCATAATCGTCCGTACTGACTCGTTTCGTGACGGTCGTCAGCGCGTCTGCAGTTCTCGAAACTCTCTCGAAATCGAAGGCGTCAGTTCTGCTAGTCGTCGAAATATCATATTTCGTGACCGTAATCGATCGTTTCGACCCTATTCGACGGTCACGCTCTTGGCGAGATTTCGCGGCTTGTCGATCGACCGGCCGAGGAGGTCCGCCGCGTAGTAGGAGACGAGCTGGAGCTGGACGTTTGCGAGCAACCCGGCGACCGTCGGCTCCGTCTCGGGGATCTCGAGGTGGGCATCGGCGACCGCCGTCGCCTCGTGGCCAGGCGGACAGACCGCGATCACGGGAGCACCCCGCGTCTGCGCTTCCTCGGCGTTTTTCAGCGTCTTCTCGTCTTCGACGCCGGTAAAGACCGCAAACACCGGCGTCTCTGGCGTGACCAGCGCCAGCGGTCCGTGTTTGAGCTCACCCGACGCGAAGCCCTCGGCGTGCTCGTAGGTGATCTCTTTGAACTTCAGCGCCCCCTCGAGCGCGACGGGGTAGCCCAGTCCACGACCGATAAAGAAGTACGAACGGCTGTCGTGGTACTGTCGGGCGATCGACTCCGCCTCCGATCGGTCGAGCAGCGCCGAGAGCTGGTCGGGCATCGCAGCGAGCGCTGCGAGCGTCGCCTCGCGCTCGGCGCTTGGCTCGCCCGTCACGTCCGTCTGGATGCGTTCGGCGAGCAGCGAGAGCGCGACCGCCTGCGAGGAGAACGTCTTGGTGGCGGCGACGCCGATCTCCGGCCCGGCTCGGATGAGCAACTGCGCGTCGGCTTTGCGCGTGGCACTCGAGCCAACCACGTTGGTGACGGTCAGCGTCGACGCGCCGGCGTCGTTGGCGCTACGTAGCGCCGAGAGGGTGTCTGCGGTCTCGCCGCTCTGGGTAACAGCGATCACCAGCGTCCCGTCGTCGACGGGCGGAGCGGCGACGGAGTACTCGTTTGCCAGCAGCGCCGTCGCCTTCACGCCGGCCCGGTTGAGCGCGACCGCACCGTAGTAGGCCGCGTGATACGAGGTTCCGCAGGCGACGAGCTGAACGTCCGTGACGTCGGCGAACGCACCTGGCTCGAACCCCTCGAGGGAGATGCCGCCGGTCTCTGGGTTGATTCGGCCTTCGATCGCCTGTGCGATCGACGTCGGCTGTTCTTCGATCTCCTTTCGCATGAAGTGGTCGTAGGCACCCTTCCCGGCCTGTTCGGGGTCCCACTCGACGGTCTCACGCTCTCGGGAGATCTGATTCCCCCCGAGGTCGGTGAACTCGACGCCGTCGGGTTCGACGATGGCGACGTCGCCGTCCTCCAGGTAGACGACGGTGTCCGTGTACTCGAGAAACGCCGGCACGTCGCTGGCCAGGAAGTACTCGCCGTTCTCGATGCCGACGACCAGCGGCGAGCCCTGCCGGGCAGCGTACAGCGTGTGCTCGCCCGAGCGCATCGCCGCGACCGCGTAGTTTCCGTCGAGCTCGTCGACCGCCTTACGGAAGGCCGACTCGGTGTCGAGGCCGGCGTCGACGTAGTGCTGGATGAGGTGGGGGATGACTTCGGTGTCGGTATCGCTCGTGAACTCGTGGCCGACCTCGCGGAGGCGGGATTTGAGGGCGGCGTAGTTCTCGACGATGCCGTTGTGAACCACCGCGATGTCCTCGGTGTGGTCGGTGTGTGGGTGGGCGTTCTCGTCTGTCGGCGGCCCGTGCGTGCTCCAGCGGGTGTGGCCGATGCCGACGGTGCCGTCGAACGGGCTCGTATCGAGCGCTTGCCGGAGCTCCGAGACTTGCCCCGAGCGCTTCTCGACGTCGATTCCGGAGCCGTTCTGGATCGCGACGCCGGCCGAGTCGTAGCCGCGGTACTCGAGGTTTTCGAGGCCGGTCAAAAGCGGCTCGAGTGCGCTTCCGTCACCGACGCGGCCGATAATCCCACACATCAGCTGCTCACCTCGCCGAAGGCAGAGTCGTTCGCGACCGCGTTCGAGCGGTCGCGCCAGCGGAACGAAGGGCCGAGTGAGCCGTACTCGATCATGCACCCATCGAGTCCGGCACAGCCTATTACTATAGATCCGTTACTGGACCGTGTAGCACTTGGCTACTGACCAGTCGACTACCGGCACGAACAACACCCGCCGACGTCGCGTCCGTAGGTCCGCTTTCGGAATGGACGGGCTACAGCTGATCTCCACTCGTCAACAGTAGGCCCCGAGTTCGTCCGCAGGGAACAACGGCGGTCGATGGCGTTGACCGACATCCGACGACTTATTACGACGCCGTTCATCGTTCCAAGCGAGACCGTCCGTTTCCACAACACGACACATGTGTCGATCGATTTCCGGACGATCGCGATACTAAACGGCCGCCGCAGTACCACCAATTAATGACGACTGTAGACCTGACATACTCGATCGTCTCCGCCCTCTCATCCGACGGGTTTCGACAACTGCTCGAAGAGCCCGTCCTCGTCTTTACGATCGCGATGGCCGTCTTTCTCGTCGGGCCGTTGCTGGTCAAGCGCCTCGGTCAGCCCGGCATCGTCGGCCCGGTCATCCTCGGGGCTATCATCGGCCCCGGCGCGCTCGGCATCATCGAACACTCCGAGGCGATTATCCTGCTTGGCGAGGTCGGCCTGATCTACCTCCTGTTTACCGTCGGTCTCGACCTCGATTTACAGGGCTTTCTCGAGGCGCCCGAAAACGCCGCCCTGTTCGGGTTGGTCAGCTTCTTTCTCCCGTTTATCGTCGGGACGATCACGCTGATTACGATTCTCGGACTCGAGCCACTCGCAGCACTGTTACTCTCGTCGGTGTTTGCCTCGCATACGCTGCTTGCCTACCCAGTCGTCAATCGGCTGAGCGTCACGAAGAATCGAGCCGTAACCGCCGTCTTCGGCGGCATTCTCTTTACCGACACGCTCGCGTTGGTCGTACTCGCAGTCGTCACCGGCGCGATCGAAGACGGACTCTCGCTGTGGCTGTTCGGGAGTATCGTCGCCTCCCTGGTGATCCTGTTCGGCCTAGCCTGGTTCGTGATCCCGCCGATTTCGCGGTGGTTCTTCCAGAACTTCAGCCAGGAGAGCTACTTCGAGTTCCTGTTCGTGATGGTCGCGATCTTCGCGGCTGCGAGCCTCGCCGAACTGCTCGATATCTCGCCGATTCTCGGCGCCTTCGTCGCCGGAATCGCCCTGAATCGCCAGATCCCGGCGGGTGGAACCCTGATGAATCGGATCGAGTTCGTCGGCAACGCGCTGTTTATCCCCTTCTTCCTGTTGCACGTCGGGATGCAGGTCGATCTCGGCGTCGTCTTCGATGGGGTCCGGACGATCGAGGTTGCTGTCGTCATCATCGCCGTGATGATCCTGACCAAAGGAGCCGCAGCCTGGATCGTCTCCCGGATTCAGGGATACGACGACAACGAGCGTGGCGTCATCTTCGGGCTCTCGACCGGCCAGGCGGCGGCCGCGCTCGCAATCACGCTCATCGGTTTCGACCTCGGGCTGTTCGGCGAGGCGATCCTCAACGCCGTCGTGCTGATGGTGCTGGTGACCGCGCTAGTCAGCTCCTGGCTCACCGAGCGGGCTGCAACCCAACTCGCTTTAGAGCGCGATCCGGGCGACGACGACGGCGGCATTACGGATCCGAGCATTCTGCTACCGCTGTCACACAACGCCGAACTTCAGCGTCGGCTCCTCGAGATGGCGTTCGTGATCAAAGGCGACCGTGGAACCGAGCCGGTCCACGTCCTGACCGTCGTCCAGCCAGACTCGAGTACGCCGACCGAAGAACAGGTCGCATCGGTTCGAGCCGAACTCGACGACGCCGCCGAGACGGGCGACGCCGCCGAGATTCCGGTAGAGACCGAGACCCGCGTCAATCACAACGTCGCCTCCGGTATCGTTCAGGGCTCGATCGAGGTTCAGGCCGACCAAATCATCATGGGCTGGGACGCGACCCAGACGTTCCGCCACCGGATCTTCGGGAGCATCATCGATCAGGTTCTAGAGCGGACGGCGCTGCCCGTGCTCGTCTCTCGGCTCGGCCACCCGATCAACACCACCGAGCGGATCCACGTGGTCGTCCCGATGGGTGCCGACCACCACGAGGGCTTTTACGAATCCGTCCACTTGGTCAAGCGCCTCGCAACCAACATCGGAATTCCGATCACTGTCCACGTCGTCGAGGGCGAGACTCACCAGTTCGAGCGTCTCTTCGGGCTGGTCGAGGAGGACGTCTCGGCCGAGTTCACCCGCGTCGACAACTGGGGAAGCCTGCTGCCAACCCTCGAACAGCGCGCCGACGAGAACGATCTCATCGTCACGATTTCGCCGCGTCGCGGCGACGTGGGCTGGAACGCTGCTCTGGAGGATCTTCCGAGCCGACTCGTCGAACTCCCGCCGGCGTCGTTCATCACGATTCACCCGCGACAGGGCGAACCGGAGTACGACCGGCAGTATCTCCGGATCAAGTAAGCGATGGACTCGTCTCAGGGGGACGAGCCGTCGTCTGTCGTCACGAGCGACGACGAGCAAAGCTGCCCCAACGCGCGCCGAAGTCGCTGGGAGACGGCCGACTTCGAGACGTCGAGTCGGGCCGCCAGTTCGTCCTGGGAGATTCCTCGGGGGACCTCGAAGTATCCCTCCTCGTACGCGATCGAAAGCAACTCCTCTTGTTTTTGGGTCAGTGCAAGGACACCCTCTTCACCGTCGTCAGAAAGGCGGAGATACGACACTGAGACGGAGATATCACGCTCGGAGCAGCGCTCGTTGAACGCTGCGAGGGCGTCCCGGTCGGGGAGGTGCAACTGGAAGAGCCAGCCGCTACGAGAGCACGAGCGGTCGAGGACGCGTGCATCGACGGCGGCGGTCAGCGGGAGAAGCTGGGTCGTTTCGGTGGTCACGACGACACGGTACACACGGCGGTCTGCGTACCGGTCGACCAGTTCGGGCTCGGCAACGGTCGGATCCACTTCCAGCGCCGTCTCGAACGCTTCGAACCCAGACCCGTAGGCGGTGACGTAGGCGACAGGTCGCCCGCCGGGAGTTAACGTCGTATACTCCGGGCTCACGCTCACGTCGGGTGCGCGGCGAAGGGAGGGTGTGAGCAGCAACGAGTCGTGATCGAGTTCGAGTTCGGCGACGAGACCGCCCTCAGCGCGACGTACCAGACCGCGTCGTTCGACCTCTGCGACGTCCGTGCTCACGAGCCGATCACCTGGCAGACCCGGGTGTAATCGATACTTACCGATGGCGTTGGCATCGATTCGACCATGTGACCGGGCCCGCATCAACGGAGACGCTATTCCTATGTTGCCACCGACTCGGAAGCCGAATACCTATTCATCTTCGTTCATTCCGAACGGTATCCTCGCCGAGGAAACACTGCCTTACTGCGACAACGTTCGGTCTAGTTTTGCCAGCGGCAGGGACGGCCCGCCGAATGCGTTAGTAATTCACACTGGAAACTCGGCTTGGATCAGTCGAAACGATTGTCTTCACGCCCCCCGAATAGCTCGGCAAAGAGGTTGCGTTCGGCCGCCCGAAAGTGTCTATTAAACGTCGGTTGGGAGACGCCAAGCAGGGAGGCGACTTCCTCGCCTGTCCGCTCGCGGGGCCACTCGAAGTAGCCTGCGTGGTACGCCGCTGCCAGCGTCTGTCGCTGGCTCTCTGTGAGGGTGTTCTCGGGAGTCGCCTGCCCGCTTTGCGGTGGCATCTCACCGAGTTCGCGTCGGCGGCGAACGCGTGGGTCGAACGTGCCGAAGGTGGGTTCGAGTCCCGATAGAACCGCGCGAATGTTACCGTCTCGTGGGAGGTCGAACGTGAGTCGGACCCCGCCAGCGCCCGGGCTGACGTGTCGGAGCCGCCCCCCGTGGTCGGTAAGTGCGTCGGCGATCGTCCGCTCCCCCGTGGTTACCACGATCTGCCCGGTCGTTCCACCTCCGCGCGCTTCGATCGACTCGACGCCGCCGACGATGTCGGATGCACCCGTGATCGCATCGTCGAGTGCGTCCGCGCCGATTCCCTCGACCACACAGAAGATCGTCGCGCCGCCGTCTCGACGAGGAGCGGTCGCCTCGATTCGGACGGCAGCGTCGAGTTCGACCGCGACGGCCGTGAGAGGATCCGCGTCGTTGGCAACCAGGGCTTCGATCTCCGTGGCGACGTCGGCAGCGAGCGCGTCCCGCACGTCGAGCGTTGCCAGTGCGTACGCGCCGACAGCTGCGAGAAGTTCACACGCGCGCTTGTCCGCGGTATCGAACGCGTTCGTCTCTCCCGCATACGCCGTGACCGTCCCGTAGAGGACCGATTCGTGGAGCAGCGGAACGCTCAGTGCTGATCGAAGGCCGTGTTCTCGCGCAACGCTCGACCAGGTTCCAGCTGCTCCCTCGGCGCCGAGGTCCGGAATCGTCACCGTCGCCTCCTCGCGCACCGCTTGACCGGTCGGTTCCGCAGCGTCGACCGTAATCGACGTCGACTCCAGATACGCCTCGTCGCCGACGACCGAGCGAGGAGTAATCGTCCCCGTCGACAGATCGATTGAGCCGGTCCAGGCCAGAGTAACGCCCGTCAGCGCACCCAGCGATGCTGCCAGCTCTGCCTCGACTTCCGCCTGCGTACTCGCGGCGAGTAGGCCGTCGACGCCCTGACCAACCACTGCGAGCCGGGCTGTCGCCGCGTCGTGACGGGCGAGCGCCCGGTCGCGATCGCGTTCGGCAGCCCGGCGGTCGGACCGGGCTGTAACGGCGTCGAACGCGAGATCGACGTGTACCGCGAACGCCGCCATCGCCGCGAGCGAGCTGGCAGTTACCGCTTCGTCGCCACGCTCGCCGAGCGTCGCCGCGACGAGCCCTCGATCGCCTACCGGCACCACGACCGAGACGCCCGTCTCGAGGGTCGTCTCCGCGACGCCACCGGGGTCGAGGACGGTCGGCGTTCCCGACTCGAGCACCTCGTGTAGCCGAGACGCGTCGTGCGCCGTCGCGGCGTCATCGATCCGAGCCGCGCCCTCGAACGACGGTTCGTGGTCGTTGCGCTCCGTGGCGACCTCCACGGACCGAAAGCCGTCATCGGTGGGAGACAGCCAGCGAGCCGTCCCGAAGTCGAAGGCCGTGACGAACGCGGTCACCGTGGTCTCACGGAGCGTTGTGATCGATCCCGCAGTGTCGAGCTGTCCGACAGCACGGTCGAGGGCGTCGAACTGCGCCGACGGCGAGCGCTTTTCGGGACGGAAGAGACAGACGGTCCGGTGCGAGGAAAGCGGCGTGACGAACACGTCGAACCGACGCGAACGCGGCTCGTCGTCGTGAACGTACGCGAGTGGGTCCAGCCACCGCAGGGGCGGCGTCGCCCGTTTACGGACCGCTGTCGCGAGCGCGTCGTCAGTCACGTCCGCGAGTGCCCGTCCGTCGAGCGTCTCTACTGAGAGGTGGGCCAACAGCGCCGCGTTCGCGTACGTGATCTGACCGTCCTCCAGCACACAGAGCCCGTCCTCTAAGGACTCGAGAACTGGCTCGAGGTCTGGATCCCTCTCCACGCCCGCCGCGTCCGCGCTCTCTCGATCCGAGACGTCGATCATGACCACGACCCCGTCTACCGTCGGGGTAGCGATCAGTCCGAGGTCGCGGTCCAGCGCGTCGACGGGAACGGTGAACTCGACGGGCGAGTCGGTCCGCCGCGCCTCGCGAAGCCGTTCGGAGACGGTACTTACCGTCGCGTCCGGGAGGATATCCCAGAGCACGCTCCCGGTCTCGGGCGGCCGCGCGAAGAGCGGTCTCGTGGAGTCACTGGCGTACCGAAGCTCCCACTGGTCTCCGACCGCGAACAGCGCCAGCCCGGCTGCCTCGATCGCGCTCGCGAGGTCGTCGACGCCGGCTGTACGGCTGTCGCCGTGTTCGACCGTTAGCACGAGGCCACCGACGGCAGGATCGTCGAGCCGGTTCGTGACCGTTATTCGGTGACTGTACCGGATGCCGTCGCCGTGGCGAAATCGGATCGACGCGTGCTCGCTGGCGCCGAGGCCGGCGTCGGCGACCGAGCGGCGAAGCTCGGCCAGTTCGGTTCTGTCGCTGGGATGGGTGAACTGTGAGAGGGCCCGTCCCTCGAGTTCATCGGCAGTGTAGTCGAGGACGGCCTCTGCAGCCGGTGAGGCGGCCGTCACCGTCCCGTCGGGACTGACGACCGCCACGAGGGAAGCGGCCCCGTCGAGCATGCCACGTGGCCCGGGATCGTCAGCCGCAGTCTCCAGCCGGTACCGATGGGCGGCGTTCGACACCCGTCTGGCGATGGCTGCGTCCGGGTCGTCGGGGCGAATACAGCCGTCTGCACCGGCCTCGAGCGCGGTCTCAGTTTCCGCTGGCTCGCCGACGATGAACATCGGGAGGCGCTCGTCGAAGCCACGCTCTGCGTCGGCGAGCACCCCTCCGAGCGCGTGTTCAGGAAGACAGACGACGCCGTGAATCCGTTCGGACGCAACCCGGTCCAGCGCCGCCGTGACCGTCTGATAGCGCGAGACGGCGACGGATCCGTCCTCGCGGATCGCGTCTACGGCCCGGTCGAGCGCGGGAGATTCGCCGATTGCCGCCACTCGAACGACGGCGTGTCTCGCAGTCGAACTCGACGGCTCTCCGGACATGGTGGTGGGTCGGTGTCCACGGCAGCGGAGTCTGGAGGTGAGTTCGTGCCGGACGGACCCGACGTGCTACGGCCAGGTTCCTCCTCGAGGGGGTTAATTATCAACGTCGTACCGCCGGTAATCCAGTGTTGGAACGCACACAACGCGGTCGCCTCTGTCGCTACCTGGTCTCAGGCCGCCGTGGTCACGAACAGTGCGAGGTATAGTTGGCCAACGCCCGCGACGATCATCACTGCGCCGGCCAGTCGCTCGATCGTCCCGCTGTGGGCGGCCAGACGGCCGCCGCCGGCAACCAATCCCATCCCCGTTGCGACCGTCACGGAGACCATGAGTACGGTGACAGTGCCGATGTAGGTTCCGAGCACTACCAGTCCGGATACTGCAGGGAGCGAGACTGCGAGGGAGACCACTGCGAGGACGACGGCAAAGACACAGCCCGCGGCCGCAAGCGCGTAGCCGGCCCCGAAGATCCAAAATCCCAGCACGCCCGACCGGCGCTTGGGAAGCGCGACCGAGAGCGAGGGTGCCCGCCCGACGACGACGAGCACGCCGAAGACGATCAGGACGATCCCGACGATCGGCTCGAGGACGGTAACGTGAGCGAGCGTCTCCTGTCCTACCGTGAAGGCGACGCCGAACAGCGCGACGAAGACGGTGAGTACGCCAGCGCCAGCGACGAGGCCGCGAGCGAGCGCACCGCCGAGGCTGGGATCGCGGCTTTCGGTCTGGCTCACGTAGAAGCCGACGTAGCCCGGCAATAGGGGGTACGCACAGGGTGAGAAGAACGTCGCCAGGCCGGCCAGGAGTGCGAATCCGAGAGTCGGCGCCAGCGCGGCGTCGAACATGGCTACAGGAACCCGTCGTCCTGGACGCGTTCGATCTGTTCGACGACCTCGTCTGCAGTCTTCGCACCGCCTTCCTCCCAGTGGACGCGTCCCGCTTCGTCGAAGACGATTCCCCGCGGTGTTCCGGCGCCGTAGTGGACGACGACGTCCGAGGTCGGATCGCGGGCGACCGTCCAGGCCCCGCCGTGGTCGTCCCACCACTCGGCGACGCGGTCGTCGTCGGCCACGTTTTCGCTCTCGTTGGTAATCGAGACGAAGGCGACGTCGTCGTCGACGCGTTCGCTCGCCTCGCGGAGGTCCGACATCTGTCCCTCACAAATCGTACAGGTCGTCGCGAAGAGATCGACGAACGTCACCTGCCCCTCGACGGGGACGGTCACCTCGCCGGCTTCGCTGCCGGGGGCGTCGATCGTCGAGAGTGTCACCGGATCGTGACGGTGCTCGCCGTCGTCAGAGAGCCACGGCACGCCGAACGCCGCGGCTGCACCGGCGGTCCCGAGTACACCCAGACTCGCCGCACCAGCGAGCGCCTCGCGACGTCGCATCCGTTACTCCACCACCGTCCGAACGTCTTCGATGAGGTCCATGCTCGGCATGTCGAGGACGATATGTGAGGGGTACGATCGCTCGACCACGCCGTCTTGGTTGACCAGGAAGATGATGTAGTAGTGAAACGTCCCTGACTCGCCATCGTCGTCTCCGTG
Organism: Halobacteria archaeon AArc-dxtr1; assembly: GCA_025517425.1. Classification (NCBI taxonomy): domain Archaea; kingdom Methanobacteriati; phylum Methanobacteriota; class Halobacteria; species Halobacteria archaeon AArc-dxtr1. The sequence continues at coordinate 558,086 of JAOPJY010000001.1, forward strand.
GTCGTGACCGTCTCCGTGAGCTCCGTGGTCGTGACCGTCTCCGTGAGCTCCGTGGTCGTGACCGTCTCCGTGAGCTCCGTGGTCGTGTTCTGATGGCGACTGAACGTCGGCCGGCGATCCGAACGTGTCGTTGACCAGCGAGAGCGCCTCGTCTTCCGTTTCAGGGCGGAGGAAGTGCCAGTTCCCCGCGTCGAGATCGACGTCGTACTGGTCGCCGTACTCTCGGAGCGTGTCTTCGTCGTCCGTCTCCGGGTCGAACGTCATCGCCAGCAGAGCGATGTCGTCTGCATACCCCTCTTCGGCGGCGTCGCGCTGGACCTGCCGCAAGTGCTGGACCAACGTGCCACACTCGTCGGTACAGGAGGTGAAAATGAACGTCATGAGGAAGGCGCGGTCGCCGACGATGTCCGCGGATGCGACGTCCGTTTCGGCGAGTGGATCCGGGATCGTAAACGACGGGAAGTCGTCGCCGTAGGTCGGGTGGGTCGGATCACCACGGGTCTGGGACGGCGGCCCGAGGACCGCACCTTCTGCTGGCTCCATCCCGTCGTCGGAGAAGAAATCGAGACAGCCGGCCGCGCCGACCAGTCCTGCACCCGCGAGCGAACCGAGATAGGTACGTCGCTGCATACTCGATCGGTAGGAGCGCGTGATCAAATGTTCGTTGGTTCGGTTCGCGAAAGCGACGGGTGAGAAAGCCAGTATTACGACAGATTTGGTGCAATCGCAGCCACCGTACGGTTCGAATAACTATTGGTGGGTATCGACTCCGACCAACTATGTCGAGTTCGAATGCGAACCGAGTGAGCGTCGGATGTCCCACCTGTGATGCGACGGTCGGCGCTGCTGTTCCACGACAGACAGAGGAGCGTTCGCAGCCGGTCGTCGAGTCGGAGCCGCTGCGCGGTGTCGAGCGAACCTGCCGGAGCTGCGGTCACGAGCTCGGGTTTTACTACTACTGATGGAGGGTGTGCGACCCGCCGTCGATACGTTCGATCTGCCAGCCACCGAACCCGTCAGCGACGGTGGGGGTTAGCCATCACCAGTAAATACCCATGCACATGCAGGGCGGTATCCAACGTGGCGTGGAAGATTGGTCATCAGCGAATGCGAAATCGCGAAAGACACCGATCTGTGAGTGAGTTACGCGGCAACTACCAGGATCGGTCGACGGGCGAGTCACGCGATCGAGATGCGACCGCCGACCAGCGCGCCGGGCCGGGCACCGACCCTGAATCACTGCTCGTCGTTTCCAACCGACAGCCGTACCGTCACAAGTACGCTGGGGCGGACGGGACGGACCGGTCGGACAACATTACGGTCGATGAACCGACTGGCGGCCTGACTGCGGGGCTCGATCCGGTGCTCCAGCGGACCAACGGGACCTGGATCGCGTGGGGCGACGGCGAGGCAGACCGGGAGGTCACCGACCAAAACGACTGCGTCACGGTTCCACCTGATGACGATGCGTACACGCTGCGCCGGCTCTGGCTCTCCGAGGCCGCGGTCGAGGGTTACTACTACGGTTTTAGCAACCGCGTCCTCTGGCCCCTGTGTCACGGACTGACCGATCTGGTCGAGTCCAACTCGTCGTACATGGGCTGGTACCGCCGGATCAACGAGCGCTTTGCGGATGCCGTCGTTGAGCACGCCGACGCCGATACGGCGGTCTGGATTCAGGACTACCACTTCGGGCTCGCGCCATCGCTGATCCGCGACCAGCTCCCGGAGTCGGTTCCGATTGCCCAGTTCTGGCACATCCCCTGGCCGCGTGCGGACATCTTCGAGGCGTGTCCCGGCGGCGACCACCTCCTGGCCGGGTTACTCGGCAACGATCTGCTCACGTTTCACGTCGATCGGTACGTCTCGCGGTTCATGGATTGCGTCGAGCGGTTCCTTCCCGACGCAGCCGTCGATCGGACCCAGGGGACAGTAACCTACGAGGGGACGACGACGCAACTCTGTGCGGCGGCGATGGGCGTCGACGCCGAGGCCTACGAGCGCCGTGCGCAATCGATCGATGAGTCTGATATTGCGGCGCTGCGTGAGACGCACGACATTCCCGCCGATGGCGTCGTCGCCCTCGGCGTCGATCGACTCGACTACACGAAGGGCATCCCCCATCGGCTCGCGGCAGTCGAACGATTCTTGGACCGAAACCCGCGCTGGCACGGAGAGTTTACCTTCGTCCAGAAGGCGACCCCCTCCAGAACAGAGATTCCGGCATACCAACGGCTCGGAGAGCGTGTCAGAGATCAGGTCGAACGGATCAATCGCCGCTTTGGGACCGACAGCTGGCAACCGATCGTCTACACCGAGGCCTATCTCTCCGAATCGGAGCTCGCCGCGCTGTATCGGGAGGCAGACCTGATGCTCGTCAGCTCGCTCGCTGATGGGATGAATCTCGTTGCCCAGGAGTATCTCGCCGCGAGCGTCGACGAGACCGGCGCGCTGTTGTTGAGCGACCGCACGGGCGCCCACGATCGCCTCGGCTCGCACGCTCACTCGATCGATCCTACCTCGATCGAGGACATCACCACCACAATCGCCGACGCGCTCGCAGAGCCCATCGCCGACCGGCGACGACGGATGCAGACGTTACGCGAGCGCGTCCTCGAAGGTGATCTCGAGTGGTGGATGCAGACGCAGTTCGACCGAATTCACCAGCTTCAAAGCGGGGAAGAGCAGATCGATGAACGACACGAGGAGCAATCGTTCCCGGTGTAATCGATGGTCCAGTTCGCTTCACTCACCCAGTCCGATCGACGGGAACAGGCTGCCGAACACGAACCGACGCGGCCACTGGCGTCCCACCGAGACCGGCTCGCACAGGCGATCTCGGCCGCCGAATCGGTCGTGCTCTGTCTCGATTTCGACGGGACGCTCGCACCGATCGTCGAGGAGCCGGACGCGGCCGAGCCAATAGACGGTGCGGTCGACGCAGTTCAGACGCTCGAGGCGTTGCCGGACGTGACCACCGCGATCGTCAGCGGACGCGCTCTCGATGACGTTCGAGATCGGATCGACGGTCCGTCGATTTACGCCGGGAATCACGGCCTCGAGATCGAGCGTGATGGCCGGGTTGCAATCCATCCAGTTGCCGCCGATCGTGCCGAAACCGTCGACGAGGTCTGTGCCAGGCTCGACGATCAGTTCGACTCGGTATCCGGCTGCCGGATCGAGAACAAGCGCCTGACCGGAACTGTCCATTTCCGCTCGGTGCCGGAGACAGACCGGGAGACGATCGTCGAACGCACTACGCGAACGGTCGAGCGCGTCGGCGGTGACGAACTCTCGTGGTCTCGTGGACGACGGATCATCGAGTTCACGCCGGACGTCTCGTGGGGGAAAGGCGGTGCCGTCGAAGTGATCGCGTCCGGGGTGGTCGGCGAGTGGCCGCCGGACGACGCCGCCGTCCTCTACGTCGGCGACGATACCACCGACGAATCGGCCTTCGACACCGTCGAACCGCACGGAATCGGTGTTCGCGTCGGCTCGACGACCGCTTCGAACGCCTCCTGTCACGTCGAATCGCCGACGGCGGTCGTCTCGCTCCTCGAGTGGCTCGCGCAAGCGAGATCGTAGTGACGGCTGCCGAATAACCAGTGGAAATCGCGTGGAATAAGGCGAAAGTGTTAATTACCACTGGATATGATCTAGCTACATAGAGTGATCTCGACGTGAAACTCCGACAACCCACCGATTTCCTCATCCTCGAATCGCTCGAGGACAAGGGTCGAAATGTTGCGACCAACCTCTCTGCACACACCGGAAAGAGCCGGAAAAACATCAACACGCGACTCCCGGTCCTCGAAGACTACGGTCTCGTCTCGAAGATCGGCCCTGCGGAGCGATCCGGCCTCTACGAGATTACCTCACTCGGAAAGGCGGCGCTCGTCTACCAGGATCAGTACGACGAGGTCGACGACTTCGAATCACTGATCGAGGGGCCAAACGCGGGGCCAGCAGGCCAGGAGCCGACCCCCGAAGCGAGCTTCGCCCGGGGCGAGGACGAAGACGACACCGAGGAGTAGTCGCTCCGAGTCAGCGCTCGCCGTCGTAACGAGTGCGAGGATGTCCATTCGGTAGCTACAGCCGACCGCTACGGAGTAACTCCACCCCGATAGAGCCGCAGGCGTGACCGAGCACACTCCGAGAACGTCATCTGAAGGCGCCGCAAACTCGCGTGTGGCGTCGTCTCCGGATAGACCGCACCACAGCGACAGCGATCCTGTTCGTACGTGTCGTCGAAGGCGTAGGTGCTGATCATCGGCGTCACGACGACCGCACCGTTGCGTTTGTAGGCCAGGCCGTGATCGTGACCCAGTCCCAGCGCGTGTCCGACCTCGTGGATGAGGACCTGCACCACCCGGTTCGGGGTCGTGTACGCGTACACCGGCTGGTCGGGGTCGACGGGATCGGCCTCGGCGATCAGTCCGGCCCCGCCAACCGACGCAATGTGGGGCATTCCGTATCCCGTCGGCGTCGTGTGCATCTGTCCGTCGGTGACGAGAAGGTTGACATCGCTTGCGACGTCGAGATCGCGTCGGCCGACCGCTCCCGACGCCAGCGCCAGTGGCCACTCGCCACTGCGCGTTACCGCTGCGCCATCTTCGGTGGTGACCGAAACCGTCCCGCCGTACTGGACGTCGAGATCCCAGTCGCCGAACTCGAGTGCGGCCACGAGATACCGCCGAACGCGTTGGGGAACGCGGTCGTAGGACGCGGCGCGTTCTGACAGCCAGAACCGGACCTCGAGGCTGTCGACGGGCTCGCGGCTCGCATACGAGAGCGCGCCGAGTGAGGTCACAGACCCCAGCGTGCCGAGGAATAGACGCCGGTTCACGGTGGCGACTCGGGCTGGCGGTAATATCGTTTTACCGCTTTACATAATGTGCTATTACTTGTGTGGAACGGCCCGACGAGTGTCGACAGCGCGAGCGAGTCCGCACTCGATGCGAACTTCGAACCACGGGGGAAGTACAGCGCGGTCGACCGGAGCCAGTCCGAGCAGCGACCGGTCGGCCCTTTCAACCAGCAGGCGATCTGCATCTCGATCTCGCAGGCAGAACTGCCACCTGCCGGTACGGCAGTGGCGGCGCACCTCCGATAGGGTGTAAAAGCCGCCGTCTGACCCTGCAAAGAGACGACAGGATGTCCCCGTACTCATTTTCTGCTCCACCCGTCGGCTGCCGTGACAGCGCAGATCGTCGTCATTCGTGTTTCGAATCAAACGCAGAGCGAACGATCGTCCTTCGGGTTCACATGCGTGACTGTTAATATACAACGACGGTCAGTTAGTGTGAACGGTTTTCACAGTTACGTGAGATGGATCGATGGTGCACTCTCCTGTCTTGGGTGCTCTCGACCGTCTAGCAACTCTCGGCTCTCCTGTGTCTCGAAGCGCCGGCTGGAGGGCAACACCTGAGAGGGGCGGTCACTCTTTGGTCCCAGTGTTCTCGTCGAAGAACTCAGTGAGAATCTCGTAGAGGGCTTTTCGCAGGTGCTGGTGCATCGTTGGCGGCGAAATCCCCATCACCTCGGCGATCTCTTCGCCGGTGCTGTCTCGCGGCCAGTTGAAGTAGCCGCCATAGTAGGCCAAGCGAAGGGCCGTCAGCTGCCGATCCGTGACGCGATCTAGAATCCGGTTTCTCCGCTCGGCGGCCGTCTGGACCGGTCTGTCGACGTCCCGGCGGGCGACGAGTTCGCTTCGCTCGTACACCTGGCTGAACTGATCGAGAATCTCTCGAATGTCGGTGTCCTGTGCGACCTCGACCAGACAGCGTCCGACGCCGTCTTCGATCGTGACGTCCCGGATCGTCACCCCCAGGTTCATCAGCGTTCGAACGCCCGACTCGACCAGTTGCATCTCGATTGTACAGTGGTCGTCGGCGTCGTGAATCAATCGACACGACTGGACGGAGTCGTGGGCCTCAGCTTCCGCCAGTGCCGTTTCGCCGTCGAGCCCGTCGATCGTCACGTACTGGTAGGCTGTTCCCTCGTCGTCTTTTCCGACCCACTCGAGTGAACACGTACACTCGTATTCGGTCGTAATATCGAACGAAAAGGAATCGCCCCCGTCAATTCTCAGCTCCAGTTCGACGACAGAATCGGCAAAGAGGAGCCGTCGGCTCCGAACGGCGGCGATCGCGAATCCGATCGTTTCACCGAGTATCTGAAAGCTGTCACTTTCGGTAGGTCCGAAGGCGGCCTCTCGGTCGGTGTAGACCGTCAACACGCCGTAGACGATCTCCTCGTGGCAAAGCGGAATCGCGATCGCAGACTGAATCTCGTGTTCCCGTCCGATTGCGCTCTCTTGGAGGGCCCGAATCGAGGACGACGCTTCCGAGATCGTCTCACTCTCGCTGGTCTCGAGTACCGTCTCGTAGTCGAACCCACGGTCGACAAGTTCCGCGAGCTCTTCGTCGTCTCCACCCGCGCCGACCCGGTAGGTGATGCCACCTTCGCCGTTGATCTCCGAGACGATGGCACTGCAGTATAGCTCCGACTCGACGAGGCCGTCACAGACGTTTTGCTCGATGGCCGCTTGTGTTGGTGCAGCTACCAGCGTTCCGATGACCTGCCTGACGACCGCATGAATCTCGCCCAACACCTGTAGCTCGTCCCGTCTGCTTTGGAGCCTGCGCTCGCGCTCGACGCGCTCTGTAACGTCGCGTGCCAACCAGACGACCGCGCGCTGGCCGTCGATTTTTCCGTCGAGAGCGAGCACTCGCCCCTCGGACTGTCGAGGGCTGGACGCCATCTCGAGTTCGTACTCGATCGATTGCACCGTCCCTTCCTCGATGGCGCGTTCGATACAGCGCTGGAAGCGGTCTGCCCTGTCGGCCGAAAACACGTCGTGTATTGTCCGCCCAACGAGGTTGTCGTACGGCTCGACTGACTCTGGCCGAATCTGTGTGTCGAGGTAGGTGCCGTCCTCGGCGATCAGAAACGCCTTGTCGGGAAGTCGTGTTTCGAAGAGTTGCCGGTAGCCAGTCTCGTCGTCGACCGATTCCGGATCGGCGTTGCCTGTCTCCTCGGGCGACTGTGACGATTTTGAGTCGAGTACCGTCGCGGTGCGGTTGGCGGCGGTAGTCGGTGACTCCGGGGGGACATAGTCCGTGACACCGATCCGGAGGGCGACGGTTGCGAGGCGCTCGCCGCCCTCGGACGGCGTGAGGACCGTCGCTGCCTCTGGGTGGGCTGACGCCACTTGCTGGATGGCGGTTCGGACGAGCGGTGGCTCATCGAGTTCGAGGACGACTCCGTCCGGTTCGTAACACTCGACTGTCGCTTCGAGCTTCGGCGGCTCAACGGTCGCCTTGAGGGTAATTCCCTCGGCGTCTTCGAACTGCCGGGGAAGGGAGCTTCGTTGCTGTCGCGTCACCAGCACGACGGCGTACTGTTGGGGATCGTCGGACATATCAAGGATGGACTCCGTCGCTTCGGCTCCGATCACCGTACCGAACGCGAGCTATCTAGTGGCTCCTACGAGACACCGAGGCAAAAAGATAGGGTCTTCCTGTCCCCGAGACCGGCTCTGTCCGCTACTTTCCACCCCAATCCAGCTGTCGATAGACGAGTCAGAGTTCGTCCATCGCCTCTAGCTCCTCTATAATGTCGTCGACGAACGCCTCGGGGCTCTCGTAGGGAAAGTCACCGCCCGAGAGCTTCGTGTTCAGTTCCATCGCAGTCATCGAGAAGTCACCCGACTCGAATCGGGTTCCAGGTCCGTTCGGCAGTGCTGGAACGAGATCCATCGGACTCGAGATTGGATAGTCGGCCCCTTCGAACGCGTCGATCATCTGTTCGCGGAGTTCGGCTTCGTCTACCATTGCGCTCCTCCATTGCGGGTGGTAAATAATAAATTTGCAGGTAGTTGCGTGTTTTCGATCCAGATCTGGATTGGGCGAGAGAGCAATCGCGTGACCACGCCGTGGCGTTCGTCCGAGACCAAACACGTCATTACGCTCGACTGCGTACTATCTCTCCATGGCGCCCGAGGCACCGTCGACGAACCGGAGCCCCGACGTGGAGCCGGTCGTTGCCGTCCTCGACGACGGCGCTTGCCGAACGATCATCGCCGCACTCGAGCGACCGATGACCGTCTCGGAGATCGCCGAGGCAGCCGAGTTGCCACTTTCGACCACGTACAAGAAGCTCGACACGCTAGCCGAGGCGGAGCTCGTCCGCGAGATAGACCGCTACGACGCCGGGCGCCACCGAACCGCGAGATACGTCACAGATTTCGACGAGATCGCGATCGATCTCGCGAGCGATCGGACGTTTCGCGTCCGGATCACGCGATCGGTCGAGCAGGTTGCAGACGTCTGGTCCGAACTGAGCGTGCGATCATAACCTCGCGTGGGACGCTCTCGATTGGGCGCTCGACCGGCCCACGTGACGGTGTTGCTGCTTCGCTGTGACGAACTGTTCTCTAACCTTCGTGACCTTCGGATCCGCGTACATCGAGCAGTACGCGTTGGTGCTGTGACCGTCCTCGCGTTGCTTCTCGAAGTGATCCTGGTGGTTATAGTACCACTTCCGAGCCAGCCGTCACACCCGGCGAGATCGACAGCTCTGGGACATAGGTATTTGGCCCCAGTCGGAGAGATAGGGTACACGATGTACGATCGACTACTGCTGCCGACGGACATGAGCCCCGGCGTTGATCAGGCAATTGAGCACGCAATTGATGCCGCCCAACGGTACGATGCGGAGTTGCACGTCCTCTACGTCGTCGATTCTGAGGCGTACAGTTCGTATCCCGGGGACGAATACGTCCACGAATTCGAAGGCTTGGAGAAGGCTCTCGAACAGGCCGGACAGGATGCCGTCGAAGAAACCACTGATCGAGCCGAAAATGAAGGTGTCGAGACAGAATCGGTCATCCGTCATGGCGTTCCACACGCGGAAATCCTCTACTACATGGACGAAGCGGATATCGATCTGACCGTTATCGGCTCGAAGAACCGATCCGGCGAGTACCGTCGTCTACTTGGAAGCGTTGCCGAACGCGTCGCCAATATGGCCGAACGACCCGTGTCGATCGTGAAAACACCCGTCGAGGACGAGTAACCAGCAGGCGCGTACGTCCTCGAACGACTGCTTACAAATTTAAGGATATCCCGAGAGAAGTTGTCACTATGGCTGGAAAGGTCGATACACGTGCGCTCGCACTCACAACCGGCATTATATGGGGAACACTAGTCGCCTTTCTCGAACTACTGGCTGGCACGGAGTATGGAGAGCGATGGCGCGTGTTGTTAGAAGACATCTACCCGGGGTACAGTCGAGAACCCGGAGACCTCATCTGGGGTACAGTACTGGGGTTCATCGATGCGTTCGTCTTGGGATACATATTCGGGCGGGTGTACAACCGGCTAGCTGATTGAAGCGATCTGTACGTTGGTGGGTACTGGTGTAGATATGCCTCTGGTGATTTTCGGAACTGTGCCCGTGAACGGAATTTGCAGGTTCTCTCGCTTTTCGGAACAGATTCGGCGGTTTAGTGGGGCAAAACAGTCCGAGAAGAGTAGTTGTCCTAGTTCCTTCAAACCGCTCGTCAGGTACATACGGCCCGCGGTGCTATTGAGCAGTATGACTGAGACAGCGACGTTCGGCGGCGGCTGCTTCTGGTGTGTTGAGGCCGCTTTCAAAGAACTCGGCGGTGTCGAGTCCGTTACCTCCGGCTACGCCGGCGGTGAGACCGAAGACCCGTCCTACCGCGAGGTCTGTACCGGAAACACAGGACACGCTGAAGTGGTACGGGTGGAGTTCGACCCAGAGCTCATCAAGTACGACGAACTGCTGGACGTGTTCTTCACCGTTCACGACCCGACACAACTCAACCGCCAGGGCCCGGACGTGGGCACCCAGTACCGTTCCATCATTCTCTACGAGGACGATGACCAGCGAGAGTTGACCGAGGCGTATATAGAGGCGGTTGATGAAGAAGGAGGCTACGACGACGAGATCGTGACCGAGGTGGAGCCATTAAACGAGTTCTGGGGTGCGGAGGAAAAGCATCAAAACTATTTCAAAAAGAACCCCTCTGACGCGTACTGTCGGATGCACGCGCAGCCGAAGGTCGAGAAGGTGCGGAAGAAGTTCGCGGAGAAGGCGAAGCAGGCGTGACGGGTCAGTAGACGACCTCCCAGCCCAACAGCGCCCCGTCACCGACGCGCTCTAACCGTTCGAGGGTGAGTTCGGGGTAGTCCGCGACGAAGCCGTCGCCGTCGGCGAGCGTCGGCGCGTCGCGCCCGCCGATAATCTGTGGGCCGACGAAGATCGTCAGCTCGTCGACCAGGCCGACGTCGAGCAGCGAGAAGATGAGTTCGCCGCCGCCTTCGACCATCAGCCGCTCTATCCCTTCGTTCTCGAGGGCGGCGAACGCCCGTAGCAGGTCGACTCGTTCGTCGCCTGCAGTGACGAACGTCGCCCGATCTGCCAGGTTCATCCGGCGCTCGACCGGCGCGGCGTCGGCGACACAGAGGTAGGTCGTCGCCGCCTCGTCGAGGACGGCGGCGTCGGTGGGCGTTCGGGCTCGCGAGTCGATCACGACCCGTGCCGGATGTCCGGGATTGCCGGCCGTTCGACGCTCCTCTTGAAGGGCAGAATCTTTCACCGTCAGGTGGGGGTCGTCCGCGAGGACGGTCCCGATCCCGACGACGACGGCGTCGCTCTCGGCGCGAAGCCGATCGACGCGAGCGAAGTCCTCGTCGCCACTGATCCGAACCTGCTCGCGTCGGACGGAGGAGAGCTTCCCGTCGGCGCTCATCGCCGCATTGACGAGGACGTGCATACGCTCTTTCAGATACGGCGGCTTAAGAATCCAGTGCCCGATCGACCGCCGATTCGGGAGGGGGCGCCGAGACGGGTGGGCGAACCAGGTCTGCTTTTATTTGTCGGGAGCAAATCGCGACCTATGGGCTCAGAAGACGACCCTCACGTCCCAATCGTCTGTGAGACGTGTGACACCGAGGCGAGGATTCCGCTCTCTACGCTGGCGGAGACACTCGAACGCCACAACGAGCAGCGACACGACGGCGACGAGCTGGCGACCGTCGATCCCGACGTCGCCGACTCGCTGGCAGATCTCGTCGCGGCGGATATGGGGTTGCTCGGCGAGGAGAGCTAGTCGCGGTATCGCTCCCGCGTCACCTGTCGCGACATTCCGTAAGTAGCTGCATCGCCTCCCGCAGGTGGTACCGCGCGTCCGGGTCGGTCGCATTTTCGAGCGCCACCGCCAGGTGATGTGTCGCACCCCCTTCCTCGGATTCTGTCCCACTAGGAGCGGTCGATGTCCCGTCAGCGTCCCCCGGTGCCCGTTTCTCGGTCATCGATCACCCATCCAACAATACGGGATATATGAGTTTCGGTATTACTGATAGGTTCTCCCTATCGGTCGGCTACACCTGAAAGTAGTCCGCGGCCGAGAACGTTTTTGGCCCCTCCCGCCCAAGAGCCGGTGATGGAACTCGAAGATCATGCCGAGGAACTCGCCTCCGACCTCGGTGTTGACAAAGAGGAGGTCACGGCAGACCTGCGAAACTTGGTGGAGTACAGCGTTCCGATCGACGAGGCGAAGGGAAGTCTTCGCCGCAAGTACGGCGATGGGACTGGCGGTAGCGGTGGCGCCCCGCAGACGAAAGAGATCACGGAGATCGATCCCGACGACGGCTCGGTAAGCGTCACCGGCGTCGTCCTGACGGCCGGGGAGCGCTCCATCCGGTATCAGGGATCGGACCACGTCATCGTTGAGGGCGAGCTCGCCGACGGAAACGGCGTCATCGACTACACCGCTTGGGAGGACTTCGGTCTCTCGCCGGGAGACACGATCACCGCGGGCAACGCGGGCGTCCGCGAGTGGGACGGCGAGCCCGAACTCAACTTCGGCGAGAGCACCGCGCTCTCGTTCCAGGAGGAGCCCCTCGAGGTGCCCTACGAGGTTGGCGGCGACGCCGAGCTCGCTGAGTTGCAGACCGGCGACCGGGCACGAACCGTTGAGGTCGTCGTCGTCGAGGCCGAGCGGCGAACGATCGACGGCCGGGACGGCGAGACGGAGATCATCAGCGGCGTCTTCGGCGACGAGTCCGGCCGCCTTCCCTTTACCAACTGGGACCCCTCACCCCTAATCGAGGAGGGGGCCTCGGTAACAATTGAGAACGCCTACGTCCGGGAGTTCAGGGGCGTCCCCGAAGTCAACGTTTCGGCGTTTTCGACCGTAACGCCCGTCGACCGGGAGATCGAGGTCGGCAGCGACGCCCAAACGATGGACATCGGCGAGGCGGTCGCGACCGGTGGCGTCTACGACGTCGAACTGGTCGGCAACCTCATCGCCGTCCGCGACGGCTCCGGGCTGATCCAGCGCTGCCCAGAATGTAATCGCGTGATCCAGAAGGGGCAGTGTCGCACCCACGGAAGCGTCGACGGCGTCGACGACCTCCGGGTGAAGGCGATTTTAGACGACGGAACTGGGACCGTCACCGCGATCTTAGACGACGAACTGACCGAACAGGTCTACGGCGGCGGGCTGGAAGCGGCCCGCCAAGAGGCCCGCGACGCGATGGACCAGGAGGCGGTCGCCGACACGATCCGTGAGCAGATCGTCGGCCGCGAGTACCGCGTCCGGGGTCACCTCTCGGTCGACGAGTACGGCGCGAACCTAGACGCGAGTGCGTTCGTCGAGAGTGAGGACGATCCGGCCGAGCGTGCCCGTGCGTTCCTCGCGGAGGTGGTCGCATGAGCCACGCGAGTGCGAGTACGCCGGACGTCTGTCCGGAGGTGATCGCATGAGCGCCCAGGAAGACCGACCGGGACGCGAGGTCGCCTACCGGCTGCTGGCCGCCGAGTACGACGATGCCTCCCTCTCGTACGCCGAGAGTGACGAGGAACGAGCCCCGAACTACGTGATCACACCGACGGGCGCCCGGGTGAACCGCCTGTTCGTCGTCGGCACACTAACGGAGATTTCGTCGGTAAACGACGACATGCTGCGCGCACGGATCGTCGATCCCACGGGCGCGTTCGTCGTCTACGCCGGACAGTACCAACCCGACGCCCTCGCGGCGCTCGAGTCCCTCGAGCCGCCGGCGTTCGTCGCAGTCACGGGGAAAGCGCGGACGTTCCAGCCCGACGACTCGGAGCAGGTCTACACCTCAATTCGACCCGAGAGCATCGCGACCGTCGACGCAGACACCCGCGACCGGTGGGTGATCGACGCGGCCGAACGCACGCACGATCGCATCGAGACCTACGCGGCCGCGGCAGCCGTCGACGCCGACGGGGAGGCACTGACCGACGCGCTGCTCGAAGCGGGCCTCGACCGCAGCGCCGCCGACGGCGTCGCACTCGCCCGAGACCACTACGGGACGACGCCGACGTATCTCGACTCCCTCCGCGCCCTCGCGACGGAAGCGGTCGAAGTCGTCGCCGGCAAGCGCGAGCAGGTCGCCGGTCTCGACGTCGAGCCGGGGACGAGCGCCGCGGATGGCGCGACGTTCGCCGATCTGGCCGGAGATGGCGCTCTCGCCGCGACCGAAGTCGAATCGGATGGTCGCGACGACGAGGGCACGTCGGCGGCCGAGCCCGAATCGATCACGGAGACCGATCCCGACCCCGACGGCGATCCGGAGCCGGATGCCGGTCTCGATCCCGACGTCGACGCCGACGGATCCTCCGAACCGGAGCACTCAGACGCCGGCGACGCAGCGTCTGTGGAGCCCGAATCGGTCGACGCCACCGAGCCGGAGTCGGGTCGGACCGAAGCCACCGACGGGCAGGACTCGTCGACGGACGCCGACGCGGAGTCGGTTTCGTTCGACGAGGGTGACGACGTCGACGAGGGAGACGACGAACTCGGTGACTTCGACGGCGGCGGTATGTACGAGATGGACGACGAGGAACGCGAGGAGATCGAAGCTGAGTTCGGCGCGGAGTTTACCACCGGGACGGACGTCGACGAGCCCGGTGAAGCCGATATCGACGTGCCCGAGGACTCACTCGAGGGCGAGACCGTGGAAGGCGACGCCGAAGCCGACACAGACGCAGCAGTGGCGTCGGAAGCAGATGAAGCAGGTGATGCTGACACAGACGTGGCGCCGGAGTCAGACAGTGACATAGCGTCAGCGTCAGATAGCGATGTGGTGCCGGAGTCGGATGGGATTGCCGACGAGCCGGACGAGGAAGCAGCGCCAGCGCCGGACGACGACACAACAGCGTCGGATGGGGCTACCGACGAGCCAGACGAGGAGATCGACCTCCAGGAGCGCGTCGTCGAGACGATGTCCGAGCTCGACGATGGTGAGGGTGCGGATCGCTCGGCTGTCGTCGAGACCGTTACTGCGGAAACCGGCGCCGCCGAATCGGACGTCGAGGAGGCGATCCAGAGCGCACTGATGGGCGGACAGTGCTACGAACCCGACGACGACACGCTGAAAGCGATCTAGAGCGGACCGATGGCGACGAACCGGCCGAAAGGCGACGGCGTGCTCGAACCGGTGCCCGGCGAGCGGGCGGCGATCGCCGATCTCGACGGCGAGCGAGCGCTCGTGATCGCCGACTACCACGCGGGCTACGAGGCGGGGCTACGGTACGAGCGTGGCGTCGACGTACCAAGTCGCGCCCAAGAGCGCCGAGAGCGGCTGTGTGAGCTCGTCGATCGGACCGGCGTCGACCGACTCGTCGTCTGTGGCGATCTGATGCACTCGATCGGCGAGCCCGGCGGCGCCGAGCGTGGCGAACTCGAGGTGCTGTTCGAGTCGCTTCCTGCCGGGCTCTCGGTTACGCTCGTCAAGGGCAACCACGACGGCGCGATCGAGAGCTGGCTCGGCGACAGTGACGGGACCGAACTCGCAGACGCCGGTAGCTCCCTCGAGATCGAACCTGGCGAGGGCGTCCGGCTGGGACCGCTGGGCGCGTGTCACGGCCACACCTGGCCGTCGCCGGCAGTCCTCGAGGCCGAGGTCGTCTGCGCCGGCCACGAACATCCCTGCGTCCGTCTGGTGGATGCCGTCGGCGGCAGCCGCGTCGAGCCCGTCTGGCTTCGTGGACGACTCGATCCGGCCGCATTCGCCAGCAGAGACGAGTACGCCAGCCTGTCGTGGCTCGACAATGGAACGCCCCCGAAACTAGTCGTGCTGCCGGCGTTCAACGATCTGGCCGGAGGGACCTGGGTGAACGTCACCGACCAGTCGTTTCTGGCTCCGTTTCTTCCGGACGGGCTCACAGACGGCGAAGCGTACCTCGTCGACGGAACACGGCTCGGTCCCTACCAGCACGTCTGAGGGAACGATCGCGCTGCGATAGTCACGCCGATCCTAGGCCTCTTGGGCTCGCTGGACGATCGCGAGCCAGAAGTCCTCGACCGACTGCACGAGGTCGACAAATTCGGCGGGTTCGACCGGCTTTTGGATGTACGTGTGCGTATCGATGCCGGAGGATTCGACGATCTCCTGTTCGGCGGCGGAGCTCGTCAGCACCGCGACGGGGATCTCTCGAAGGGTGGGCTCTTCTTCCAGTTCGGCGAGGACGTCTTGGCCGCTGGTCCCCGGAAGCTGGGGCTCGAGGAGGATGATGTCCGGGCGCGACTCGTCGGCGTACTCGCCGCGCTGGTGGAGGTAATCGAGGGCCGCCTCACCGTCCGAGACGGCGTGGACCGTGTTCATGATCTTTGCGTCTTTGAACTGCTCGGTAAACAGACGGGTATCGCCGGGATTGGGCTCGACAAGCAGAATATCGATCGGATCACTCCGTTCCACATCGTCTGGCTGCATTGCCAGATATCTGTCCTGTATCGATAAAACGGTGTGGTCACCGCAAGGAGACTGTCTCGCGAAACCGAGCAGACACACAGCTGTTTGCGGACCTAACTCGACGTTGCAAGGCCATCGCCGGCTTGCATTTATAATCCTCCTCGCAGAAGTGACGCGTGATGTCGATCGATTTTGTGACTGAATGGGTCGTGGTATCGTCTCTCGCAGTGTTCGAGGTGAGTCGATGACGCTCGCGTTCGACGGAACAGTCGTCGTCCCGCTGGCCGACCCGGACGACGGAGAGCGAACCGCCGCAGCGATCGCACCACGGCTCGGACCGCAGAGTCGCGTCGTTCTGGTAAACGTCATCGAGAAGAGCGGGGACGCCCTGGATAAAGCACCCCTGACACGACGGGAAGGGTACGCCGAGGAGATTTTCGAGCGGGCGGCCGGCCCCCTCTCGGACGCCCCTGGAACCGTCGACACGGAGATCCTGTACGGAACCGACGTCGTCGAGACGATCTTCGACGGCGCTCACGAGGTCGGCGCCGATGCAGTCGTCTTCATGGCTCGAGAAGGCAATCGCTTAGCCGAGTTACTGACCGGAGACGTCGCTCGGCGAATGGTCAAAGACGCCTCGACCCCGGTCGTTGCGCTCCCGCAGGGGACGGCGAGCGATTAGAGGTAGCCGTTTTCCAACAGCAGTTCGCCGTTGAGCACGCTGGCGCCCGCCGCCCCGCGCATCGTGTTGTGGGCCAAGCAGTTGTACTGCAGGCCAAACGTCGACTCGCGGATGCCGCCGGCTGCAATCGCCATCCCGCCACCGAGCGTGCGGTCGAGACGCGGCTGTGGGCGCTCGGGATCGTCGAAGACGTGGATGAGTGGATCCGGCGAGGAACGGAGGTCGAGCGACGGATACTCTCGCATCGCCTGAGCGGCCTCGTCGACGGTGATCTCTTCGGTGGTCTCGACCCAGACGTTCTCCAGGTGGCCGTCGATCGTCGGGATGCGGTTACAGGAGGCCGCGACGGAGACGTCGTCCTGAGTGAGTTCAGCGCCGTCGAACTCGCCGAGCAGTTTGCGGGACTCGGTCTCGAGTTTGTCTTCTTCGCTGCCGATGTAGGGGATTGCGTTGTCGATGATCTCCATCGAGGAGACACCGTCGTAGCCGGCGCCCGAAACTGCCTGCAGCGTCGAGACGTGGACGCGCTCTAGACCGAACTCAGCGAGGGCGGCCAGCGTCGGGACGAACGTGATCGTCGAACAGTTGGGATTCTTGATCAGCGCGCCGTCCCAGCCGCGATCGTCGCGCTGGACTTCGAGCAAGTCGAGGTGTTCGGCGTTGACCTCCGGAATAACGAGGGGAACGTCCTCGGCCATCCGTGCGTTCGAGGAGTTCGAGGAGACGACGTAGCCCGCCTCACAGAACGCGGGTTCGACCGCTGCGCCGACGCTCGAGGGCAGCGACGAGAAGAGCAGGTCGACGTCGTCGGGCACTGCCTCTGGCTCGGTTGCCTGAACGGTCATCTCTGCGACGTCGTCCGGAATCGGCGCATCGACGCGCCACTTCGCTGCTGATCGATACGATTCGCCGGCACTCGACTCGCTCGCGGTGAGTGCCGCGATTTCGAAGTCGGGATGGGGGTCTAACAGCTGAATGAGTCGCTGTCCGACGGCACCTGTCGCACCGAGTACTCCAACACGTACTGCCATTTTCCAGGACTGGGCGTCGGGCGAGCAAAACGGTTTGGATTTTGCGCAGTGGTCTCGTGGGTCCTGCTGTGTGTCGCCACCGTTGCGATGTCGGTGGTGGACTCCGGAAGCGACGCGCATAGAAGAAATTAAGAAACCCGAGCGGAACCTATCGATCGATGCACGACGATCTTCGCACCGACGGAGTCCGGGTCGGCGGATCGACCGTAAACAGTTCGCTCCCTTGCCGGGGGTGGGACCGATGAGCAACGCCGCAGAGAGACAGATCGGCCCGTTTGCCGGGACGTTTGGTATCGGATCGGCTGTCGTCGGCGTCCTGGCGCTACTGGTCGGCATCCTGGCGTTCGTCGACGTCTACATGGAACTCGACCTCTTCGTGCCGGGTGAAGAGCCGCTTCTCGAGGGATTCGTCATCCTGACCTTCGGTGTGGGCTTTGCGGTCCTGGCGCTGTTCGTCGGCGCCTACATGGAACCTGGCGTGGGCGACGACGGTCACTGAGTTCGTCGACGACGTCGGAATCGACTCACAGACAGGATCCCTCCCGTGGATGTCACTCACGGGTGAAACTGACTACAGTATCGACCGCGAATTCGCAGAATTAGGCCGGGACCTGGGCGCGCTTCTTGCGTGAGACGTAGCCCGCGATGCGGTTGCGCACGCCTTTGGACTCGATGTTCGTCAGCTTCTCGACGCTGTCTTTGTTCTGCTCGAAGTCGGTAGTGAACGCGTCCGGGTATCGCTCGAGCAGCAGGTTGCCGGTCTTCTTGACGTAGGCCGGTTTGATTGCCATACAGGAGAATCCTCACAGAGACTCTTAATAGGCACCATTTCCACTCGCCGGTCGCACCCTCGTAGCGCGGGACAATCGCGGTGACATCCTCGACGGTTCGTCTGCGAGTGCGGCCAGCTTGCAAGGATCGGGTGGACGGTCGAGTCACAACTCCCAGACCACCGAACTATGGGAACTCGTGTTTTCGGCGCCCTTTGTATTCACGAACCCCTGTCGTTCTCGAATTTCAAACATTCGTTTGGTCTTTCAGGAGCGTAATATTGGCTAATACTACTCTGACTGACCTTCATTATGTCCTGTTGGTTATACGGGAAACTTATCCGTGTGAGATCGAACCGGACAAGTGCGAAGTAATAATGGGAGATAGAGACCAAATGCAGCCCGAATCTGGAGAAGAGTATTCAATGAGCCGACGTTCTATGCTTGGAACTGTCGGTGCCGTTGCTGCAAGCGGGATGTTTGCCGGCTGTGCCAGTCTGCTCGCGGATGAAGGGTTCGATCCGATCGATGCGAGCCCCGCCGAAATCATGGAGGGGTACGAACAGGGTGTGTTTACCGCAGAAGACGTCGTGGGGTTCTACCTCGATCGCATCTACGCGTACGAAGATGATCTGCAGGCAGTTATTTCGATCAATCCACACGCAATGGAGCGCGCCGCCGAGCTCGACGATGCGCTCGAATCCGATGGGATGGTCGGCCCGCTTCACGGCATTCCCGTCCTCGTCAAAGACAATATTAACACGGACGATATCCCCACCACGACTGGCGCGGTCGCCCTAGAGGATTCGATTCCGCCGGAGAGTGCGACCATCGTCGACAACATTCGCGACGCTGGTGGTATCGTGATCGCGAAGGCGAACATGGACGAGTTCGCGTTCGGGTACGACTCGTCAAGTTCAATGGGGGGTCAGGTGTACAATCCCTACGACTTAGAGCGTTCAGCGGGCGGATCGAGCGGCGGTTCCGGGGCCGGTATGGCGGCCAACTACGCCCCGATTGGCATCGGTACTGATACCGGCGGCTCGGTTCGCGTTCCCGCGCTCGCGAACAACTTGGTCGGCGTCCGACCCACCAGGCAGTTGGTCAGCGGTGAGGGCGTCTCACCGCTGCACTCGAGCCAGGACATCGCAGGCCCGATGACGCATACGGTCGAGGAATCGGCGCTGCTACTCGACGTTATGGCGTCGGTCGACCCCGACGATCCGCTCACGTTAGAATCCTACGAGAACACTCCCCACGCAGACGGGAATCAGTACACTGATTACCTCAACGAGGACGGTCTCGAAGGAGCGCGTATCGGTGTCTACAGCGAGTGGGTGCCGGACGAAGACGACGAGGACGAAGACGAGGACCTCAGTGACATCATCGAGATCTTCGAGGATGCCCTGACCGATATGGCGATGGCAGGTGCGACCCTCGTCACGGATCTAGAGCCGCCGTCGGGAGGCTTCGTTAGCGATGCCTACCGTGGCGACCATACCCATATGGATTGGAACAACTACCTCGAGACCATCGAGGAGTTCGAAAGCCTCGACGAACTTGTCGCGACGGGCGAGCTCGAAAGCTGTGGCATGGCTGGAACAATCGAGGATCCCGACAGCCTGGAGGAGCTCGAAGAGGATATCGACTTCCTTCACCCCTTCTTCGAACAGCGCCAGTTACAACATTACATCCTCAGGCAGATGCACGAGAACGACCTCGACGCGATTATTTACCCAGGAAACTGGGACGTTCCGACGGTTGATGGCTGGGGCTGGGGGCCGGCTAACCTACATCTCTCACCGGTTCTCGACTGGCCGTCGATCGCCATGCCAGTCGGCTTCACCGACGACGGTGCTCCAGTCGGAATGGAGTTCCTCGGACCGATGTGGTCCGAGCCGGAACTCTTCGAGCTAACCTACGCCTACGAGCAAGTCGCCGACGCCCGAGAACCGCCCGAAGACTTCGACCTCGTCGAGGACACTGGCATCGAGTGGGACGCAAGCACAATCGAAAACTGGAACGACGAACGCCCCGTCTACGACACGGTCGACGACTGTGAGGTGGACGAAGATGCGATTGGTACCGACAGTGACGACGGTCCAGACATGTCGAACCTCCCCTGATCGAACTGCTACCTAGTGGTTCCCGTCGGAGCCAGCCGACTCTCGGCTGATCGGCGGCCCACTCGCGAACTCCACTTGCTACACATTCTTCGCCGGCAGAGAGTCCGCACCGGCTACGCGCTGTTCCACGCCGAGTGACGACCCACGAGTGCCATCGCCTCTCGCTCTCGCGGACTCCCGGCCCGTTCGACGACCGACTCGAGGTGTGCGAGCCGATTGCGCAGCGCGGATTCGTCGTAGCCGGCGACGCCGAGTCGCGAGGCTGCGACCGTCGCCTCGATGACGGCGCCGAACCCGCGATCGATCGTCGGAACTGTCTCCCGGCGAACGTCCGCCTCGACGGGGACGAGCGTCCACTCGCGCCACTCGGTTCCGTCCTCGCGCCCCGCATCGACCTCCTCGACTGTCACGCGAGCCCAGGCGGCCGCTGACTCGAGAACCGGCCCGTCGTGTTCGGAGATCGACAGCGCTGCCTCGACGAACGCGACCGGGTCGTCGACGAACTGGACGTAGCCCTCGCCGCGGGCCTCGAAGTTTCGTCGCGTCCGCGTCCGTCCCCAGGTTCGTGCGGTGGCTGGTTCGCCGGCGAAGAGACCCAGCGCGGCCGCGTTCCACCGGTCGTTCGGGCCGAGCGTGGTCACGACCGTCTCCGTTACGCCCGAGAGGGCGACGGGCCAGGCTGCTCGCTCGTCATCGTCGCCCTCGCGGTCGCCGTCGGTGGGCCCCCTGCCGTCTCCGTCGTCGCCATCTGCACCGCTCATACGGCCACCGTTTCGTGCTCGAGCGCGATGAACAGTCCGGCTGCGGTGAGGTCTGCCGTCGTTCCCGGGTTGATCTCGCGTTCGACGAGTTCGTCTGCGAACGCCTCGACGGCGTCTCGATCCGCCTGGAGGGAGTCCCGCTCGTGAAGCCGCGCCGCTCGCTCGCTCGTCTCCGCTGCGACGGCCTCGCCGCGGCGCTTTGCAACGAGGGTGTCGGGTCGCTCGGCCAGCAGGGAGAGAAACGCCGTTGCAGCCCGGTCGGCGACGGGGCCGTCGGCTGCGGCGATGCGCTTGGCCGCCGCGAACGACCGCTCGAAGCCGGTAGTCCACTCGCGGGCGACGTCGTCCGCGTCGGCGCCACGGGCCATGACGTCCCGAAGCGTTATCCCCTCTTCCTCAAGCGTTGGGATCGCCTCGCGCCCGCGGCGGACGTCGAGGTCCGCAGCGTCCGGCGGCGGATCGGAGACGAAGACGTCGACGTGCTCGAACGCGCGGTAAAACGCCGCGGCGTCAGCTACGGTAGTCTCGGTCGCGACCTCGACGGCGCGTGCCGGCGTCAGTTCCTCGCCAGCGGCGGCGACGAGCGGGACGAGCAAGAGGAGTGCACCAAACTGCGTGTTTCCGCCACGCTGGGTGGCCATTCCCTCTACGGCCCGCTCGAACGCCTCGCCAACTGGATCCCCCGCCTCCGCCCGCTCTATGCCCTCGCGGGCGCCGACCGCGCCGGCGAGGAAGTGCTCGAACCGGAGATCGTCGAGGTCTCGGTGTCGGTCGACGTTTCCCGGCTTCGGCGTGCCACAGACCTCGAGCAAGAGCGCGAGTTCGGCGTTCTGGGCTGGCGTTCGCATATGGGAGATGGTCGGTACGCGAGGGGTTTAGTGGTGGGTATTTCGGGTCAGTTGGCTCCTACGGCGGCGTCTCGAACTCCTGTGATTGGTCCAGCGCCGATCGAACGCGCGCTAACACGGCGGGGCTGTCGCTGGGACGGCCGACGCTGACTGCGTCTGCGCCGTAGGACAGGTACTCTTCGACCGTCTCCCTATTACGCACCCCGTTGTTCGCGATCACGAACAGGTCCGTCGCGGCGACGATCTCACCGACGACGGCCTCGGAGTCCATCGCGTCGACGTGGACGAACGCGGCGCCCGCGTCCTCTAAGGCCGCCGTGAGCGCGGGCAGGTCGACGCCGGGGACTTCGGCGCGAACCTTGACGCCCACTGTCGCGCCGGTCTCGGCGGCGAGTGCGACGTACTGCTGGAGACGCTCCGTGTCGCGAAGCAGCGTCTCCCCGCAGCCGGCGGCACAGAGTTCGTCCTGCCGGCAGTGGGCGTTGATCTCGAGGAGAGCTCCCCGATCCCGGCAGATCCGAGCGACGGCGGGGATCTGATCGCTGGTCGCGCTCCGGACGTTAAACGCCGGCTGGATCGCGCTTTCGGAGAGTGTCGCCAGTTGGGTGTCAACGAACGCGAGCGGATCGTCGGGAAGGAACTCCTCGCGCTCGCGTGCGACGAGTTTGCGGGCGGCGGCGCGCGAGGCGTCGTCGATCGCGATACCGCCAAGGACGGCACAGCCGGCGTAGGGGGCGCCAGCACGAGCCCACGCGGCGTCGGCCTGCCCGCTCAGGCTCGCGAGCGCGAGCCGGGGTCGGAAGGGGAGGAGATCCGTCGTCGAACCGGAATCGGAAGCCGTCATGGGGCTCACTCGATCAGATCTACCGCGTCGACGCTCGCCTGGAGCACCCGTTCTGCGTCCGCCGCCGAGTCGATCCGAACGTCGGTCCGGACCGTCGGCCGGTCGAACGCCGTCTCGTCGGCCTCGTCGACGACGAAGGCGTCGGCGAACGGGTATGCGTCGGCCAGCCCGGCCGTCGAGGGTCGCTGGCCGACCGCTGCCATCAGGTCGGCCGCCGGCCCTGAGAACGGCTCGTCGCCGAGAAACGGCGAGACGGCGACCACTGGGGTCTCCTCGAGGGACTCGGGGACGCCGGGCAGCGAGAGCATCGGGCCGATGCTGGTCACCGGGTTCGAGGGACCGACGATCACGGGCGCGGAGAGCGCCTCGAGGACGCTGGGTGTGGGTTCGGCCGCCTCGGCGCCGCGGAACTCGACGTCGGCGACGGCCGGCTCGCCCCGGTGGCCAACCCAGTACTCTTGGAAGTGCATGGGGTTGGGCTGGGAGGGCGAGGACTGACCGTCCGTGTGGACAAGCGTCGCGACCGGATCGTCGCTCATCGGGCGTAGGTCGATTTCGAGGTCGAAGGCATCGGCGAGCCGGTTGGTGGCCTCGCTCAGCGTGTACCCCTCGTCGAGCAGGCTCGTGCGCGTGATGTGGACTGCTCGGTCGCGGTCGCCGATCGTCATAAACTCCGCGACGCCCGAGAAGCGCCGCCAGTTCGCGAGCCGGCGCCCTACGGTCTGGTGCTCGGGCGGGAGGTATTGCGGTCCCTCGGAGAGGTCGGCTGCCTCGGCGAGGGCGTGCAGTTCGGTGTTCGTCTCGTGGGTGTCGCCATCGATCCCCCACCAGGTCTCGCGGTCTAAGACCTCGCCGCCCTGAAAGAGGAGGGTGTCGACGTCGGGACAGACGAACAGTCCGCCGAGTTCGACGTCGTCGCCGGTGTTGGCGACGACGACTGCCTCGTCGGCGGTGACGGCGTCCCCGAGGCCGTCGAGTAGCTTCGGCGTTCCCGTACCGCCGGAGAGGAACGTGATCATACGAGTTCTCGACGCCGGGGCGGGTAATCAGTTACGGGCGTAGGCGGCGGCGATTGCGGGGTGACGGCGGCCCAGCCGTCGTCGATCGCGGAGTGAGAGTGGTGCAATCGTCAGCGGTCGCCCCAGTCGGCGAAACAACCCTCGAGAAGCGTCTCTGACTGACACTCGACGTACTGGCGCTGCATCGCAGCGATCGCGCCCTCCAGGTCGGCGCCCTCGTCGACGGCCTCCCGAACCCGCTGGCGCTTCCACCGGGCGGGGGTCGTCCGCTCGTCGACGCGGTGGCGAAGCGGCGCGAGGTAGGTTGCGGCCTCGCTTTCGGAGAGGCCCCGGTTGGTGAGGCCGTCCTCGGCGTGGGCCAGCAGGTCCGCATAGATGGCCTCGTGGTCGGTCGTCACGTGGCCGTCGTTCGTGATCCACTCGAGGTCGGCCTCGAGGCCGTCTCGCATCGCCGCATAGAAGTTCCGCCGGGCGCGCTCCCAGTCGAGTTCGACGACCGGGTGCTCCAGTCGCGTGAGGCTCTCCATCAGGCCGGCAAACGCGGCCTGGAACGCCGTCGACTCCCGAACCGTCGGCTGGGCAGGGATCGGCCGGAACTCGATGCGTGCGTTGGCCGCAGAGCGGGTCGCCCCGCCGAAGACCGGTCGCACCCAGCGCCAGTAGGTGCCGTGTTTCCGCCGGAAGTGAGCGAACTGGTCGTCAAACCGGTCGCCAGTTTCGACCGGCATCGGAACGAGGGTGTCGTCTTCGACGACGCGCCGGACCGCCTCCTCGACGGTCGTCAGGTCGGCAGGGAACCGAACCTTTCCGTCGCCGGTCTGGCCGTCGTTTAGCACTGTCTCGAAGACGCTGATCCGGTGTTCCATCCAGCCGTCCTCGAGGACGTCCGCCGGCGTGGTTCCCTCGTCGTAACACGACGCCGGGAAGAACGGCGAGTTAACGCCGAGTGCGAGCAGGGGGCCAGCGACCCGTAGCGCGTAGTTGAAGAAAATCGGCAGGTCACTGGCGTGGGGTACCTGGTAGTGGGGCTGGATCGAGGTGATGAGGCTCTCGGGCATGACCGTGTCGGCCCGGAGCGAGACGTGTGGCGCCTCTACGTGCATCCCCGCCGACTCGGCCCGGTCGGTGTTCGCCATCGCGTGGTACCGGGCCGAGTCGCTCATGTTGGTCGCGATCCGGATCGGGCGGGTCGTCCCGTCGGGTCGCTCGACGCTGCGTTCGACGCTGTCGGTGAGATAGGTCCGCGCGTCCTCGCCCTCGGGGGCGATCGTCCAGAGGCCGTCGCTGACGAGGCGCATCCGCTCGGCGTCGGTCACGTCCAGTGCCGTCGCCAGCCGTGCTTTGACCTCCGACTCCTGGGCGCGAAGCCCGTAGGCGTTTAACGGCTGGGGGCTCGTCGTCATCTCGGCGTTGTGGAGCCCGAGTTCCTTCTCGAAGCCGATCAACTCGAGCAGGCGGCGGGGCATCCGACGCAGCGTACAGTCGTCGGCTTTCACCGCGTAGAACTCGTACTCGAGCCCGACGATCGCCTGCGGGTTGTCGAAGGCGCCGTCTTCTAACGCGGCGATGATCGTCTCGGCGTCTTCCTCGACTCGCGACTGGTAGGTCGCGGCGTCGACGGTCAGCACGTCGGCGACCCGCGTCGCGAGGTCGTCGTCTGCCATACCTCCGAGTGTGCGTCGGACCGCCTTTAAATCATCCTACTCGGAACGAGACGGGTGGCGGCTATTTACCTGCAGAGACTGTCGGGGATCGATCGATGGTCGACGACGATGATCCGATCTCTCAGGAGACCCGTGACCGGGCCGGTGACCGGGGGTTGCTCGGGCGGTCCGACGAGAACAGGGTCACGCGGTGGATCCTCTTCGACGGCAGTCGCGAGCGCGTCGCGGCGGCGCTGCTCGGTTTCGTCTTCGTCGCACTGCTCGCGATGGGGGCGGTCTGGCCGATCGAGTTCCAGGAGCTGGTAGGCGAGACGACGGTGGTCCAGACGGTGTTCAACACGCTGCTGTCGGGGACGATTCTGCTGGTCTCGATCGTCGTCTCGATCGCCGCGGTCGGCATCTCCCAGGAGCTCACCTCGCTTGGCACCCAGGAAGAGCGCGTCGAGACGATCATCGCGTTCCAAGAGCAGATCGAGGAAGGCGACGTCGTCGACGTGAGTCCGGCACGGCCAGGCCAGTTCATGGCGGTCGTCCTCCACTCGATGGAAGAACGAGCCGAGAATCTCCAGGCGGTAGACAGCGTGGCGAGTGAGGCCTGTCAGGCGGAGATTGACCGCCTGCAGGAAGACATTCAGACCAACACCGACGAGGTGCTGACGACGATGGAGCGCGTTCCGAAAGGATCGACAGACGAACTCCTCACGGGGTTGAACTACGACTCCTCCTGGCAGCTCTACCAGTCACGACGGATCCTCTCGAAGTACGGGGAGGAGCTCTCTGACGAGCAACAGGCGGTGATTGAGGACCTCGTAGATCTCTTAAAGAAGCTCATGGTCAGCCGGGAGTACTTCAAGACGCTGTACTACAAGCTCGAACTCTCGGATCTCTCGACGACGCTGCTCACCGTCTCGTTGCCGATTATCCTCGTGATCAGCTACGTGTTGCTCGCACTCGACACCGGCCTCTTCCCGAACGTGACCGTTCTCGGCTACTCGCCGTTAACGATCTTCATCAGCTTCACATACACCGTGGCGCTGGCGCCGTACGCCGTCCTCACGTCGTACGTCCTCCGCGCGGCGAACGTGACGAGGCGGACCCCAGAGGAGGGACCGTTTGTCCTCGATCCGAGCCGGGAGACGGCGTACGACGAGTAAGCGCTGAGTGGTGGTGCGTGTCTACTTGGGGTCTCCCAGGAAACGGAGAGCGACGACTCGCTCTTTCGGTGTACCCGGCACGTGCAGGCTGGTCGCGTTTTTTCGGCGCCGCCGTTTCGACATCCATAGAAGCGACCAGCAACCGGACAGACGCACTCACGAAAGCGAGTACCGCGACGACGGTGATCGACGCGGCGAGAGAGCTCCTGAGCGGCCGGCGCCCGAGCGGACTCTTCCTCCTCGGCGCGGCCGCCCTCTCCTCGCGCGTTCCCGGAATCGGAACCGCTGCCTCAATTCTCCTGCGGGCGTATCGTCGCCTTCGCTAGTCGCCCAGAGTGTGAGGATCACCCCGTCAGACCCTCACAGCAGGGCGGGTGGGCGCGCCGGTCTGAAACGCACTCGACGGGTGCCCGGCGTTCTATGGCGACTTCACCGCGTTCTCAGAACCGTTTTACTACCGCCGCGGCTACTCCCCGCCGATGGAGTTCGCCACGTTCGCAGACCGCGCCGCCGCGATCGACGCCGAGCCAGCGGATCTGGCGATCAGAGCACACGTCACGGGGCTCCTCGAGGCCGCGGGCGAGGACGTCGAAATCGTCGCCCGGTTCGTCCAGGGGCGGGTGTTTCCGGCCTGGGACTCGACGACGCTCGACATCGGCCCGAGCGCCTGCTACGAGGCGATTGCCCGCGCGGCCGGGAAGAACGTCGGCGCCGACGACGTCGAAGAGCGACTCGCCGAGATCGGCGAAATCGGCGAGGTAGCAGCGAGCTACGAGTTTGGCGGCCAGCAGGGGTTGGCCGCGTTCACTGGCGGTGGTGGGGATGGCGGCGGAAACGGAGCTGACTCCCTCACCGTTCGGGACGTCTCCGACGTACTGGTCGATCTCGCGGCGGCGTCGGGATCAGGGAGTCAGGACCGCAAGGTCGATCTGCTGTTCGGCCTGTTCAACCGGTGTTCGAGCGATGAAGGGCGATACCTCGCTCGACTGGTCCTCTCGGAGATGCGCATCGGCGTCGGCGAGGGAACGGTCCGGGACGCCATCGCGGAGGCGTTCGACGTCCCCGAAGATCGGGTCAAGCGCGCCCTGCAGGTGTCGAACGATTACGGGCGGGTCGCCCGGGTCGCTCGCGACGAGGGGCTCGCAGGGCTCGACGCGATGGACTTAGCGATCGGCCGGCCGGTCCAGGCGATGCTCGCGCAGGCGGGAACCGTCGTCGACGCCCTGGATGAGTGGGAGCGAGCCGCAGTGGAGTGGAAGTACGACGGCGCCAGGGTGCAAGTTCACTACGATCCCAACGCCGGGTCGGCGCAGGGTTCCTCGGCGGCCGACGAGCCGGGCGAGACGCGCGTCTTCTCCCGGAACATGGAGGAGGTCACCGACGCGCTCCCCGAGGTCGTCGAGTTCGCCGACGAACACCTCTCGGAACCAGTAATTCTGGACGGCGAGGTCGTCGCGGTCGACGACGCGGGCGAGCCCCTGCCCTTCCAGGAAGTTCTCAGACGCTTTCGCCGAAAACACGACGTTGCGAAGGCCCGCGAGGACGTTGCCGTCCGGCCGGTCTTTTTCGACTGCTTGCACGCCGACGGCGAGGACCTGTTGGACGAACCGCTGACGGAACGCCACGACCGCCTCGAGAGACTGCTCGCCGAGCGTCCGGGACAGGAGCCCGCAGACGTCCCGGGGCTCTCACTGCTGTGGATCACGGACGACGCCGACGAGATCGAAGCGATCGACGCCGAGGCGCTCGAATCGGGCCACGAGGGGATCATGCTCAAAGATCCCGGCTCGGCGTACTCACCGGGTCGCCGCGGGAAGCACTGGCGCAAGCGAAAGCCCGACGTCGAGACGCTCGACTGCGTCGTCACCGGCGCGGAGTGGGGCGAGGGACGACGGGCAACGTTCCTCGGCACCTTCGAACTCTCCGTTCGAAACGAGTCGACAGGCGATCTCGAGACCGTTGGCAAGGTCGCGACCGGGATTACGGACGAAACGCTCGCCGAACTCACCGAGCTACTCGAGCCACACGTCACCGCCGAGTCGGGCCAGGAAGTCACGCTCGAGCCGGCGGTCGTCTTCGAGGTCGGCTACGAGGAGATCCAGCGCTCGCCGACGTACTCCTCGGGCTATGCGCTGCGATTTCCGCGCTTTCAGGCGGTCCGCCACGATAAGGATCCCGAGGACGCTGAGACGGTGGCGCGCCTCAAATCGCTGCACGCGGCGTAATCGACCGGTGATCGGAGACTTCTCGCCATCGAAACGAGCCGATTCAGCCCCCGCTCTCTCCGACCAGATCGGCGTCCGTCGGCCCCTGGCCGTCGAACTCCGCAACGAAGCCGTCGAGCTTCTCGGGGTCGTCTGCGCCGAACAGCTGTCGGTCGGCGGTTGAGGACTCCTCGTCGACGCCGAGGCGCTCACAGACCAGATCGGCGGTTTCTGCTGCCATCTTCCGGTAGGTCGTGAGCTTCCCGCCGACGACGGTACAGCAGTTTTCGACGCCATCGTCGGCGTGATCGAGCCGGAAGAACCCTCGCGAGATGCCCCGGGCGTCGCGGCTCGCCTCGTCGGGTTCGTACAGCGGTCGAACGCCCCACCACGAGCGCCGGACGGTCGCGTCGGCGACCGCGGGCAGCATCCGGGCACACTCCTCGGTCGTCCGGTCTATCTCCCAGTCTTCGGTCTCGTAGTCGTCGGGATCGTCGACCGGGACGCTCGTCGTCCCCAGAACCACTTCGCGCTCGTGGGGGACGACGATGTCGCCGTCGTCAGGGTCGCGACACCGGTTCAGGACGGGCCCGAGACCCTCGTACTCGACCGAGACCATCACGCCCCGCGTGGGGCGCATCTCGACGTCGAGTCCAGCCAGGTCGGCGACGGCTCCAGCGTAGGGGCCGGCCGCGTTGACGACGTACGCCGGTTCGACGGTGGTGCCGTCCTCGCCGCCAAGCGAGACTGACTGAATGTGCCCGTCGGCGACCGTCACGTCGGTGACCGGCGCGTGAGTACGAATCGTCGCACCGTGCTCGCGGGCGTCGGCTGCGTTGGCGGCGACGAGCCGCGAGGGGAGGACAACGCCGTCGGGGACGACCATCGCGCGCTCGACGGTCTCGGCGAGGCCAGGGACGCGCTCGCGGGCCGCGTCGCCGTCTATCTCCTCGGCAGGGATGCCGATCTCCTCACAGGCCTGACGCTTTTCGTCGAAGTAGGCCGGATCGTCGTCGGCCAACTGGACGAAGAGGCCGCCGGTCTCGCGGATGCAGGCGCTGGCGATCCGCCGGAGGATGCGGTTCTCCTCGAGACACTCGGCGGCGCCGGGACGGTCTGCCTCGGCGTACCTGGCGCCGCTGTGGAGCAGCCCGTGGGAGCTTCCGGAGGCGCCTGCGGCGAGCCCAGCGCGGTCGGCAAGCGCCACGTCAAGGCCCCGAAGGGCGAGGTCTCTCGCGATTCCGGCACCGGTCGCACCGCCGCCAACGACCAGCACATCGGTGTTCTCTTGCATACCGTATCGGAGGGACTCGAGACCCACATAGCTTTCAGTATCGGCACTCCGAGTCAGTGCCAGTCCCGTCGAGCCAGCCGCCGGTATCAACCGGGGTACGGACCGATGATAGGTGAGCACGCTTAAGACTCGGGACCAACTGGAGTGGCGTATGAACCCACGCGATCTGTCCGACCACGTCGCCTACCAGGCTGGCCGGGGGATCGAGGAGGTCGCCCGCGAACTCGACCGGGACCCCGCCGAGTTCGTCAAGCTCGCCTCGAACGAAAATCCCCACGGGCCATCGCCCGCTGCCACCGTCGCGATTCGTGAGACTTCTGCCACCGTCAGCTCATACCCCAAAGCCGCCCACGCCGATCTCACGGCCGCTATCGCCGGCGAGTGGGACGTTGGGAGCGAGCAGATCTGGCTGGCAAACGGCGGCGACGGTGCCCTGGACTATCTCCACCGAGCGACGCTCGAACCGGGTGACGAAATCCTCGTTCCCGACCCCGGCTTTGCCTACTACGGGATGAGCGCACGTTTCCATCACGGTGATGTTGCGACCTACCCCGTCGAACGCGAGGACGACTTCGAACAGACCGCAGACGCCGTCCTATCGGCGTACGACGGCGAGCGTATCGTCTACCTCACGAGTCCACACAATCCGACGGGGACGACCGTCCCGCTCGAGGACGTTCGACAGGTCGCCGCCGAAACCGACGACGAGACTCTCGTGGTCGTCGACGAGGCCTACGGTGAGTTCGCCGACGTCGAGAGCGCCGCTGGGCTGATCGACGGCTGTGACGGTGCAGCCGGATCGGTCGAAGAGACAGAGGCTCGCGACGACGTCGCCGTCTTACGCACCTTCTCGAAAGCGTACGGTCTGGCCGGCGTCCGCCTCGGATACGCCATCGTCCCCGAACCGTGGGCCGACGCCTACGCTCGCGTGAACACGCCGTTCGCGGCGAGCGAGTTGGCCTGTCGGGCCGGCATGGCCGCCCTCGGCGACGAGGAACACGTCCGTCGGACCGTCGAGACCGCCTGCGAATCCCGCGCGTACATGCAGGCTGAGATCGATGCCCACGTCTGGCCCAGCGAGGGCAACTTCGTCCTCGTCGCAGTCGGCGACGCGAACGCGGTCGCCGAGGCGATGCAAGAGCGCGGCGTCATCGTCCGCGACTGCACGAGCTTCGGCCTGCCCGGCTGCATCCGGATCACCTGTGGCACCGAGGACGAAACCCAGCGGGCCGTCGAGACGCTAAACGAGGTGCTCGCGTCGGGAATCGGCGATACCGACGCCGCGGGGGTGGGCGACGCGTGAGAGTCGCCGTCACCGGCACACCCGGAACCGGAAAGACCACCGCGACCGAACTGCTTGCGGATCGACTCGGGCCGGAATCCGAACTGCCCGACCTCGACGTGGTCCACGTCAACGAGATCCTCGAATCCGAGGGGCTGTACACCGACGTCGACGCGGAGCGCGAGAGCAAGGTCGCAGACCTCGAGGCGCTCGACGACCGCTTCGCAGACCGTGACGACGTCCTTCTCGAGTCACATCTCGCCCACCACCTCCCGGCTGACCGCGTAGTCGTTCTCCGGTGTCACCCCGAGGAGCTCGAGGAGCGCCTGCTCGAGCGAGGTGAGAGCGAGGCCAAGGCGGCCGAGAACGCCGAGAGCGAGGCACTCGACGTCGTACTCGCGGAGGCGGTCGAGCGCCACGGGCTCGAGGCCGTTTACGAGATTGACACCACCGATCGGGACCCGGCGGACGTCGCCGACGCGCTGGCGACGGTCGTCACCGGCGAGCGGGAGCCGAGCGCGGGAACCGTCGACTTCGTGGGGTATCTCTCGTGACCCTCGATCAGCTTCGACCCTACGTCTCGCGGTTTCTGAACCCCTTCGTCAAGGGGTTCGACCGAATCGGCATGACGCCCGACGGGGTGAGCGTGATCGCGTTCCTGATGGCTGTCGGGGCCGCCGTCGCCTTCCTACTCGGTGGCCGGGCTCACCCGGTATGGTACGCTGTCGGGGCCGCACTCGTCTTCGCAAACGGTTGGCTCGACATCGTCGACGGTGCGCTCGCGCGCGAACAAGGAATCGCATCGCCCGGTGGTGACCTGCTCGATCACGTCCTCGATCGGTACGCCGACATCGTGCTGATCGCCGGCCTGGCCGCCGGCGTCGACGAGTACTTCCTTGGTTTGCTCGCGGTGACGGGCGTGCTGATGACCTCCTACCTGGGGACCCAGGCCCAGGCCGTGGGTTTAGACCGCGTTTACGGCGGCCTCGTCGGGCGAGCAGACCGCCTCGCGATCATCGGAATCGTCGGCTTTCTTGCCTACCCGTTCAGTGATGCCGTCGGCGGGCTGACGCTGATCGGTTGGCTGCTGGTCTTCCTGGCGGTCGTCGGCCACCTGACCGCCCTCCAGCGCTTTTTCTACTCCTGGACGGCGCTCGACTGAGCCGAACTGGCTGGCAAGGCGCCGCATGCTTTATCAGTCGCCGCGATATAGAGCCGGGTATGGTTCAGTGCGAGATGTGTGGCGCCGAGACGTCGTCCCCGAAGACCATCAAAGTCGAGGGCGCGAAGCTGGACGTGTGCTCGAACTGTACCGACTTCGGTACCGAAGTCAGACAGCCCGGTTCCGGATCGAGCACGTCCACGAAATACTCGACGAGTTCGAGTTCGGGGAGTAGCGGATCCAGCTCGACTGGCGGCTCAACGGGGTCGTCGAGTCGCTCTTCGGGCTCCGGTGGCTCCGGTGGCCGCTCGGATATGTTCGACGACATGGACGAACTCGTCGCGGATTACGACGGCCGCATCCGTCGCGCACGAGAAGGAAAAGGGCTCAGCCAGTCGGATCTGGCTAACGAGCTAAACGAGAAAGCCAGCCTGATCCGCAAGCTAGAGCGTGGTGACACGCTACCCAGCGACGGCGTCCAGTCAAAACTCGAGCGGTTCCTCGAGATCAGTTTAACCGGTGAGGGCGGTTCGAGCGGAGACACCGAGTGGGAGGGTGGCTCTTCCTCCGGAAGCTACACCCTCGGCGACGTCGTCAAACGGAAGGACTGAGCATCCAGTCGGTCGTCTCGAGCGGTTCGCCCGCCGAAACCTATTTCCTGTCGGCAGACCCCTCTCCTGTATGTTCGTCCTCGTCAACCTGAAGACGTACCCGTGTGATCCTGTCGCCGTCGCCGAGGCGGTTCGCGACGTCGCCGACGAGACCGACGCGAGAGTCGCCGTCGCACCGCAGGCAGCCCACCTCGAACGCGTCGCCGAGACGGGCGTCGAGACCTGGGCCCAACACGTCGACGCAATCGAACACGGGAGCAACACCGGCCACGCCCTCGCCGAAAGCGTCGCCGACGCGGGCGCCGTGGGTACGCTGCTCAATCACTCCGAGCGCCGGCTGACGCTCGCCGAGATCGACGGGGGCGTCCAGGCTGCCGAGCGAGCCGGGCTGGAGACGGTCGTCTGTGCGAACAACCCGGCCCAGATCGGGGCGGCGGCCGCGCTCGGTCCGGACGCGGTCGCAGTCGAACCCCCGGAACTCATCGGTACGGGGACGCCCGTGAGTCAGGCCGATCCCGACGTCGTCCGAGACGCCGTCGCGGCCGCGGAGTCGGTCGACGACTCGGTCACAGTCCTCTGTGGGGCGGGCATCTCGACGGGCGACGACGTCACGGCTGCTGCCGACCTCGGCGCCGAGGGCGTCTTGCTGGCCAGCGGCGTCGCGAAGGCCGACGACCCGGCCGCCGCGCTCGCGGCTCTCGTCAAACCACTATAACGCGTCCGCGGCGTACAGGCGCCGACAAACCGGGACTGCAATAGGCGTGCGATCCCGACTGTTCGTATGAGTGTTCGATCGGTACTCGAACGAGACGGCGGCCGCGAGGCGATCGTCCTCGGAGTCGTCGACGTCGCACTGCTGACCGGGTTGGTGCTCTACGGCCACGTACACCACGGCGGCGATCCGCTCTCGGATCCGGCGGGCGCCGCGGAGACGGCGCTTCCCTTTCTGCTCGGCTGGCTCGCCATCGCGCTCCTCGGCGGCGTCTACCGCCGGCACGTCTACGCTGACCCGATCAGTGCCGCTCGCCTCACGGCTGTCTGCTGGATCGCGGCGGCCAACATCGGCCTCCTGGTTCGGTCTTCGCCAGAGATACAGGGCGGTGTCGCATACCCATTTGGCATCGTGATGACCGGTATCGGGCTGGTCGCACTCCTCGCCTGGCGGGTTGGGTATGCGGTGTTTGCGACACGAAACGAGTGAGTTCCGTCGGGGAACCGCCGAGGCACTCGGTTACTGTAGATTCTGACGACCGACCTGTGAACGGAGTCGACCCGAGACTCCAGCGGTTTCGAACGGATCAGCAGTGTGGGCCGTTAGCACAATCTTTCGGTGCCGAGTGGTTGTCGATTGAACTATTGCCCGTTCAAATCCATATACGATCTCGAATATATCACGACTCAGATACAGTCGAAAACCGGCCGAATTAATCTCCACGATAATTATTGTGGAACCGGTCATATCTGGCAAGAATTGCAAACCCCGCCTACAGACACACAAACTCGGGTTTAGGGGA
The DNA here is from genome assembly GCA_025517425.1 of Halobacteria archaeon AArc-dxtr1. NCBI lineage: Archaea > Methanobacteriati > Methanobacteriota > Halobacteria > Halobacteria archaeon AArc-dxtr1. The sequence continues at coordinate 592,807 of JAOPJY010000001.1, forward strand.
TTCTCTCCGAGTCAGTTGATCGGTCACTCACTCTGATCAATACGCTTCGCCGTGGATTTTTGCGCCCGTTAGTCACAAATATCCACTTCATAAGTTATACAAATCCAGCACTCCAAATACGGGTGGTAGACAAATCCAGTATCAAGCGATTATGAAAAACGCTTATATGCTTATTCCACATATGATAGTATAGATTATGACTGGATACTACGACATTGTTCTCGGCCTGATCCCAGTCGCACTGCTCGGCATCACTGCCGCCCTCACCGTAGTCGGTATCTCGATGACAGCTGCCGTACCCATCGCCTCGGTAGTCGCAATCGCCTTGATCGGCCACGCGATGTTCGTCAACGCGCCAATGGACGGGCGCGATGGGCAGAATACGGCCCGCCCGCCGATGAACACCGAGTAAGGTTTTCTGCGCTTCGTCTCCTTGTCTTGGCCGTGACCGAGACCCTGTTTCTGACTGACGACGATATCTCCGGCCTCGCGACGCCCGCCGAGTACGTTGATGCCGTCCGCAACGCCTACCGACAGCGCGGCGAGGGCGCGCCCGCAAAGCCCCGATCGGCGCTGTTTCAGTCCGACCCTGGCGGAATGCTGACCGCCTACGGGGCGATCCTTCCCGAGATGGGAGCAATGGGCGGCTACATGTACTCTGCGGGGTTCGGGAAATCGGACGCCTGGTTCGTCGCGCCGCTGTTCGACGCCGAGAGCGGCGAGCTCCTCGCGTTGCTCGATGGCGCGCGGATGAACCCGCTGAAAACCGGTGCGGCTGGTGCCGTCGGCGTCGACGCGTTGGCCCGCGAGGACGCCGCGACGCTCGCAGTCATCGGGAGTGGGCCACAGGCCCGTGGTCAGCTCCGGGCGACCGCGACGGTCTGCGAGTTCGAGACCGTTCGGGTCTACTCGCCGACCCGACAGCACCGCGAGGAGTTCGCCGCAACGTTTGCGACGGAACTGGCGGCCGACGTCCACGCCGTCGACTCGAGCACGGCGGCAGTCTCGGGGGCTGACGTCGTGGTTACGGCGACGACCGCCAGCGATCCAGTGTTCGACGGCGCGGACCTCGAGCCGGGCACACACGTCACCGCGATGGGCCAGTACCATCCGAAAAAGCGCGAGCTAGACGCTCGAACGATCGAGCGTGCGACCTACGTTCCGGATCTGCGAGCGCGGGTAGACCAGGACGCCGGCTCGTTCCTCGCCGCTCTCGAGGCAGGTGTCGTCGCAGACGACCACGTCCACGCCGAACTCGGCGAGGTCGTCGCCGGCGTCGAACCGGGACGGACGAGCGCCGAGGAAATTACCGTCTTCGACAGCGGCGGCACGGCGATCGAGACAGTAGCTGCGGCGAATCTCCTCTACGAACGCGCTCGGGAGCAGGGACTGGGAACCGAGTTGCCGATTACCTCCGCAAGCGAGGCGTTTTCCGGCTGAGCGGTGACAGTACCCTGATCGGGGCGTCCACACGGCAGCCTGCAGGTGAGGCCCTTTTTGCCGACCGGCCCAAAGCCCGCACGTGACCCGAGCACTGTTTATCGTCAGCGAAGAGGGATACTGGGGCGAAGAGTGCATCGAGCCGCTCGAGACGCTCTCAGAGGCAGGTATCGAGATTACGGTCGCGACTCCCTCGGGCGGTCCGCCCGAGCTCGACGAGACCTCGGTCGACCCCGACGAGGTCGGCGAGGAGACCGCAGAGCGCGTCCGCGAGGTCCACGAGAGCGACGAACGGTTGAACGATCCGATCCCCACCGCGCAGGCAGACGCGAGCGAGTACGACGCCGTCGTCTTCCCCGGTGGCCACGGCACCGAGTGGGACGTCAACCAAGACAGTCACGCCCGGGCGATCCTCCGAGACGTCGTCGAGGGCGACGGGAAGGCCCTAGTCGTCTGCCACGCGGTCGGCATTCTGGCGTTCACCCGGGACAGCCACGGTGCGTTCCTCGTCCAGGGACACGACGTCACCGGCTTTCCGAACGCGTGGGAAGACGAGATCGTCGACGAGGACGACCGGATGCCAACCGGACGGAAACTCCCCTACCGGGTCGAAGACGAGGTCGAAGCGGCCGGCGGCAACTGGGACGCCGAACTCGACGCCGACGAGAGCGTTACCGTCGACGGCGACCTCGTGACCGCTCGTGGCCCCGAGTCCTCGGCAGCGGCCGCACAGACGCTGCTCGAGGAACTGGGCGAGGCCTGAGCGGAAGCGATCGTCGTTGGGCGCCGGATCCGACCTCCCGACGCACCCGTTCGGCGAGGCGTCGAATCAGTCCCTTTTTAGGCGATGGCGGGGAACTATCGGCTATGAGCTTCGAGGAAGACGACCAAGTCGTTCTGGACGACAAGCACAGCGAGTTCGACGGCGAGGTCGGCACCGTCACCCAGACGATGGAGTCGATGTTCGGCGACGTCACCTACACGATCAGCTTCGAGGACGGCCAGGAGACCGGCGTTCCCGAAGACGCCCTCGAGGAAGCCGACGAGAGTGACGGTGAGGACGCCGAAGACGCAGACGAGGAGTAACGTCCGGACCGAACGGGCGAATCGACCTCTCAACCCCCACTATGGCACGGATTCCCTTTCACTACGTCGACCTGCGAACCTTCTGTTACGCGACGGAAGACGACAAGCGCGTCGAGGACGCCCTCCGGACCTACCTTCCCGAGGAGTACGAGATCGAACGCGTCGAGAGCGAGGGCCACTACGGCGACCGCATTCTCGTCCTCTCGGCGCGTCTCGAGAACGCCGACGACGTCCGCCACGTCCTCTCGCGACTCGCCGATCTCGAGACCTTCGACGAACTCGTCGCGGAGTTAGACCAGCGCGTAACCGAGAACTGCGAGTTCTTCCTCCGGTTGGACAAGCAGGCGGCCTTCGGCGGCGAGGTCCACCTCGGCGAGGGAATCACGTTCCGCGCGAAAGTCGAGGCCTACCCGGCGAAGAAAGCGGCCGCCGTCGAGAACGCGACCGAAGTGCTCGAACGCCTCGACGAGCGCGACTGATCCCAGCGGTGGCCCGTCAGTTCCACCGGGACTACTTTTCTCACCAGGAGGCCCCAAGAACCGCCGTTCCCCGGCCAAGAGTTATTCGGCCGGAATCCGTAGGTTCGATGATGATGCTCTCGATTGTCCCGCTACAGCTGCAACTCGGTGATCCGGTGTTGCTCGTTGGCGCGCTGGTGCTCGTGGTCGCCGTCGCCGTCATCTGGTCGATGGTCGAGATCGTCGACGCGTACAACAAGGGCGCGCTCACGATCTTCGGGGAGTACCGGAAGCTCTTGGAGCCGGGACTGAACATCGTCCCGCCGTTCGTCTCGCGCGTCCACACGTTCGACATGCGAACCCAGACGATCGACGTCCCGAGTCAGGAGGCGATCACCCGAGACAACTCGCCGGTGACTGCCGACGCCGTCGTCTACATCAGGGTGATGAACGCCAAACGGGCGTTCCTGGAGGTCGACGACTACAAGCGAGCCGTCTCGAACCTGGCCCAGACGACGCTCCGAGCCGTGCTGGGGGACATGGAACTCGACGACACGCTCTCCCGACGCGAAATGATCAACGAGCGCATCCGCCAGGAGTTAGACGAGCCTACCGATGAGTGGGGGATTCGCGTCGAGTCCGTCGAGGTCCGCGAAGTGACACCCTCGCGCGACGTCAAGGGCGCGATGGAAGAACAAACCTCTGCGGAGCGCAGACGCCGTGCCATGATTCTCGAAGCGCAGGGTGAACGCCGCAGCGCCGTCGAGCGAGCCGAGGGTGACAAGCAGAGTGACATCATCCGCGCCCAAGGTGAGAAACAGAGCCAGATTCTCGAAGCCCAGGGTGACTCGATCTCGACCGTTCTGCGTGCCCGATCTGCTGAGTCGATGGGCGAGCGTGCGGTGATCGACCAGGGGATGGAGACGCTAACCGAGATTGGCCAGAGCGAGTCGACGACATTCGTCCTCCCACAGGAGCTCTCCTCGATGCTCGGCCGCTACGGCAAGCACCTCACCGGTAGCGACGTCAGCGAGGACGACGATCAACTCGAGAGTCTCGACTTCGACGATGAAACGCGTGAGCTGATCGGTCTCGACGACATCGCCGAGATCATCGGCGAGATCGAGGAGACCGAAATGGACGTCGAAGCGATGGAACAGGAGGCACAGGCGATCCAGGAGGGCGAGGACATGCCGGACGATGCCACCGTCAACGTTTCCGAGACGCGTTCGGATGCAGATGGTGAATCCGGCCGCTGAGTGGGTGTGGTAATCGTCCCGGCGACGTTTCTCTACGACGTGACTCCCTTCCGCGAGCGCGACGTTTTTGCCATCTGCGCGTGACTGTCCGCGCATGCAGGTACACGTCGTCGGCGACGATCCAGTCTCCGCCGCGGTCGCCGCCGCGCTTGAGGATGTCGACATCGAAGTCGCAGACACCGACCCGGAGGGCGTCGAGGACGCCCGCTTTGCGATCGTCTCCGGGGTCGCCGGCTCGGAGGCGTTCGAACGGGCGAACGGCGCCGCGAGAGAGGGAGCCACGCCCTGGATCGCCGTCGAGATCGGCGGCGCTGGGGGCGTCGGCCTCACCGACGTCGACGCCGCCGTCTCCGGCTACGCCCCAGGTGGTGCGTGTTTCGAGTGTCTCCGGACGCGAGTCGCCTCGGGGCTCGGCGAGGAGGAGCCGACACAGCCGACAGCGGACCGGAGCGCTGCCCGGCTCGCGGGGGCGGTCGCCGGTCGAGAGTGCGTCCGCGTCCTCTCGGGAGCCGACGAGTCGATCCTCGGTCACGTCCGCGAGGTGCCCCACGCCAGGCGACGGCTCCTCCCGGTACCCCACTGTGACTGTGCGTCGGGAGGCCGCGACCGGTCGCTCGATCTCGTGGATGACGACGCATTCGATCTGGAGGCGGCCGTCTCACACGCCGAGCTAGCGATCGACTCCCGACTCGGTCCCGTCGCTTCCGTCGGCGAGGCCGAGTCGTTCCCCGCGCCGTACTACATGGCGACGCTGACCGAGACGGAAGGATTCAGCGACGCGAGCGCGACGACGCAGTCGGCGGGCGTCGCCGACGGCTGGAACGCCGCGTTGATGAAAGCCGTCGGCGAGGGCCTCGAGCGCTACTGTGCCGGCGTCTACCGAGACTCGGATTTCGTTCGGGCGAGTGCCGACGAACTCGAGAATCCAGTCACACCGACGGAGCTCGTCCGACCCGATGACGCCCGCGCGTTCGATCCCGAAACGGAGATCCGATGGGTCGACGGAATCGAGCTCGCGACCGGCGAGCCCGCTCACCTACCGGCCGACGCCGTCCACTTCCCACCGCCCGGGAAGCGATTCCGGCCCGCGATCACGACCGGTCTGGGGCTCGGGTCCTCGACCGTCGACGCCGTTCGCGCGGGGCTGACGGAAGTCATCGAGCGAGACGCGACCATGCTCGCGTGGTACTCGACGTACGAGCCGCTCGGCCTCGCGGTCGAGCACGAGTCGTTCTCGCGACTGGCCCGCCGTGCCCGAAGCGAGGGGCTGTCGGTGACGCCGCTGCTCGTCACCCAAGACGTCGACGTGCCGGTCGTTGCGGTTGCTGTCCACCGCGATCCTGACGACGCAGTCGGCGGGGACGACGAGACGGACGCGTGGCCCCGGTTCGCGATGGGGTCGGCCGCCGATCTCGACGCGGCGGCGGCGGCCGTCTCCGCCCTGGAGGAAGCACTCCAGAACTGGATGGAGCTCCGGAGTATCGGCCCTGAAAACGCCGCCGAGGGGACCGGACAGATTGGCGAGTACGCTACCTTCCCGGAGCCAGTTCGTGAACTCGTCGCTGTCGAGCAAACAATTCCAGCAGACAGCGTCGGACCGGAGCCGGCACCGACCGGTACCGACGGGCTCTCCGCGCTCGTCTCGCGGGCGACGGACGCTGGGCTGACCCCCTACGCGGCCCGGGTGACCACGCGGGACGTCGCCTCCGCTGGCTTCGAGGCGGTGCGAGTCGTCGTTCCCGAGGCACAGCCGCTGTTTACCGGTGATCCGTTCTTCGGTGGTCGTGCGCGAACCGTCCCCGAGTCACTCGGATTCGAGCCACGGCTCGAGCGGTCGTACCATCCGTACCCGTAACGTGCCAAAAACGCAGCTAAGTCGCCTCTGAATACGAACCTCTGCCTCTAAATTCCCCGTGAGAACCGGACGCTACTGTTCGTCAATGGGGTCGTCGCCGTTCTCGGTGGATTCGTTGTCACCTGTTTCGGGCGTGGCATCTTCGATCTCATCGTCCGGCTCCCTCACTCTGATATCTAGGTCGAGAGAGTCGTCGTCGAAGACGATCCGAACCAGCTGGGTCTCTGTTGTGACGGTTCCGGCTTCGACCAGGTCCTCGCCATCGTCGCTGTCGTCGAACCGGGTGACGCGGAACTGCTGTTCGGTTCCCTCTAAGTTTCCTGGCCCGACCTGTTCATCCGGTCTGACCGAGAACGACTGGTCGTAGGTTTCTCGGTCCATCTCACTGTCGCGGGCGTTTAAATTGACGTTGTAGGTTCGACTCCCAGCGTTGAAGATTTCGATGGGGATTGGCACGCCGACCGATCCCTCGAAGTGCTCGCGAAAGTCGTCGAGACAGCCGGCGAGCCCCGCTAGCGCGAGCGTCCCTCCGGTTCCGAGTAGCCTGCGGCGGTTCACGTTCTGAACTCGGGAGCGAACGCAGGTATGCGTTTCTCTTCGAGCCAACTGCGAAAGAAGCGGCTAAAACCGAAGCAGAAGGTGGCGAAAACTTACTCGTCGGCCGGCGAGTAGTTCGGTGCCTCGTCAGTGATGACGACGTCGTGGGCGTGGCCTTCCGCCTGCCCGGCCGAAGAGACGCGGACGAACTCAGATCGCTCCTTGAACGCGGGGATCGTCTCGGCCCCGACGTAGCCCATCCCGGACTGCATCCCACCGGCGAGCTGGTGGAGTTCCGACTGGAGGGTGCCTTTATACGGCGTCGCGGCCTCGACGCCTTCGGGGACGTACTCCTCTTCGTCCTCGGGATCGTCTTTGAGGTACCGATCGCCGTCGCCCGATTTCATCGCGCCGACCGACCCCATCCCGCGGTACTGCTTGTACTTCTTGCCGTTCATCGTTACGACGCGACCGGGGGCCTCCTCGGTGCCCGCGAAGTACGAGCCGAGCATGACGGCGTCGGCGCCGGCGGCGATCGCCTTGATCGCGTCGCCGGAGTAGCGGATGCCGCCGTCGGCGATGACGGGGACGTCGTGTTCGCTCGCGACGTCTGCGACCTGCGAGACGGCCGTGATCTGGGGCATCCCGGCTCCCGAGACGATCCGGGTCGTACAGATCGAGCCGGGGCCGATGCCGACTTTGATGCCGTCGGCGAAGTCGACCAGGTCCTCGGCAGCCTCGCGGGTGCCGACGTTGCCGACGACGACGTCAGCCTCGACCGACTCCTTGATCTCGCGGGCGCCGTCGATGACGTTCAGGTTGTGTGCGTGAGCGCAGTCGATAAAGAGCACGTCAGCGCCGGCCTCGTCGGCGGCGACCGCGCGATCGGTCTCGAACGGCCCAACGGCGACGCCACAGCGAAGTTTGCCGTTCTCGTCGCGGGCGGCCTGCTTGTACTCGCGGCGCTGGAGGATCCCCTGCATCGTCACGAGTCCGACGAGGAGGTTCTCGTCGTCGACGACCGGAACGCGTTCGATCTTGTGTTCGTACATCAGGTCGAAGGCGTCCCGCGGGTCGATCTCCTCGTCGACAGTGATGACCTCGTCGGTCATCGCCGCCGTGACGGGGTCGTCCTCGTTGACTTCGAGGTGGGGTCGGATGTCCGTACTCGAGATGATACCCAGAACTTCGCCGCGGGTGTTGACGACCGGCGCACCGCCGACGCCCTGTCTGATCATCATCTCGTCGACCTCGCGGACGGTCATCTCGGGATCTGCGGTGACGACCGAGTCGAGAGGAATGATGAGCTCGTCGGCACTCTTGACGCGCTCGATCTCCTCGACCATCTCGTCGACGGTCATGTTGCGGTGGAGGACGCCGAGACCGCCGTGGCGAGCCATCGCGATCGCCATCCCGCTCTCGGTGACGGTATCCATCGCCGCCGAGAGGATCGGGACCGAGACCTCGACGGACCGCGAAACGCGGGACGTCAGGTCGGCCTGGTCGGGTTCGACACGACTCTCTTTGGGCCGGAGCAAGACGTCGTCGAAGGTCAACGCTTCCGGGATCTGTAGCTTCGAGGAGTAGGGCCCGTGCTCGGGAACGTCGTTCGCCATGTAAACTGTCCGAAACCGCTGGCCAAAAACGTTGCGTGTTATCGCCGTCGATCGGATTCGAGTCGTGAGATCCACCACCACACGCCGGGCTGATTCCTGCCACCTTCTGGTCGATCGTTTGACCGGTTCACCGGCGCCGTTTCCACGCCGCCGCAAGTGGAGATCTGGAATCTACGGCGGGACATGAGTACACTAGCGTTCGAAAATGTGCACTACCGGCTGACGTCTGCAGGCCATCTGCAACCGTGTCCCACACAACGTTTATTGCTGGCGCGAGAGTCCATTCGAGTATGTACGCTGTGAGTACCAGCAGTTCCCGAACCGGTGGTCGGACGCCCTGCAGTGGCGAGACCGCATTTACATTCGGGAACGCACTCACAGCCGGCCAGAACGGGACGCGGTCCGCACGCAGCTCCCGGTCTCGTCTGTTACATCACCCACTGGCCCCGGGTCACGGCCATCGGTCGTAATCGATGAGCACGTCACAGCATCCGGTCGCGCTTAGCCTAGAGCGACTGGTAGACGACGACGCCAAGCTACTGGCGCTCGTGATGGCGTTGCCGCTGATCGACGGCGTCTTCCCCGCGTTGATCCTCGCGGGCGCGCTCGACGATCCCCTCGGGGCGATTCAGGTCGGCCTACTGATCTTCGGCGGCAGCGCGACCGTCGCGGTCATCTTAGCGGAGATGAGCGGGACGCCGCGCCAGCAGGCTGCGACGGTCTTGTTGATCGGGATCCCACTGATCGCCATCGCGGCCGTGCAGGCGGCGCTGGCGCCGTCGATCGGGAGCATCCTCAACATCGTGATCTTCGAGCGCTTCGCGGCGCTCGTGATCGCGGCCATCGCGGCCCACACCGCGAGTGCGACCGTCGGCGAGTACATCCCCAGCCCGGGGATCATCATCGCGCTCGGACTGCTCGCAAGTATCGATCCCTCGGGAGCCGCGTTCGTCCTCGAAACGGACGTCGGACTGGTGGCAAACGCCGTGCTCGCCGCCGGCGTCGGGGTCGGCTTCGCGCTTTCGGTCGCCGTCGGCGGTCCGTACCTCCGAACCTACATCGATATCGATCGCTTCCGCTTTGGCAGCGCGGTCGCACTGGGGCTGCTCCCCCTGTCGCTGCTCGGGATGGCCTTCGGTCAGGCGCCGCTGGCGGCGCTGTTGATCGCTGCCGTGCTCTCGATCGATCTCTCTCCGGACGGGGAGAGCGCCAGTGAGGCACTCGCCGATGGCGACGGCTCGGACGCTGGCGGTGGCTCCGAGGCGGACGCGGACCCCCACTCCGGCCGAGACGAGGACGCCGACGGCGTCAGGGTCGGCGACGAACCCACCCGCGCTCCCTGGCTCTAATCGTAACGGCTTTAGGTGGGATCACCCAACGAAGGCACGAGGGGTCGTGGCCAAGCCAGGCATGGCGACTGACTCCAGAGGCACCGCGCCCGGGACGACACTCCAGACTGATATACTGATCGGACACCTGATCAGTGTCCGTGTGATGACCCTCTGGAGTTCCGAGGCGCACCGGAGATATCAGTCGATCGGGGGTTCAAATCCCTCCGACCCCATACTTCTGTTGCGAGCAAGTTCGCGAGCGACAGGTACGTCATTCGGTGGGATTTGAACCAGGGAGCAGCTTGCTGCGACCGTGGTTCACAATCCCTCCGACCTCATATTCTCACCGCGATAACGAATTTGCTCTGTGTACCGAACGATCTCAGTACTTCAGGTGTTGCTGGACAGCGTCTTAGCGCGGTTCTAAGGACGAGTGAGAGTCACCAAACAGTGGGCGAGGGAACCCGTTATATGCATGTTGAAGCCGTTTCTGCAATCGATGATTAGCCGACGACACATGCTCGCACTCGCAGGTGCAACGGCGGTCGGAGGGATTGCTGGGCAGGCCGGCGGAACACCCAGTGCGAGGGCAGCTCGCTCCGACGAACTTTCCGAGTATACTCGGTGGCTCACTCTCGGCACCGACGAGACGGTTGGGTTTGCTTACGTCGATTGGTCGACAATAACCGCTCTCGTTACTGACGAAGCAGATGCAGCCGATGACTCTGATCTCGCTCCTGATATGGACGATATCGGGGATGAGCCAATCGATTTCGAGGAGGATCCGATGGCGGTCTATCCAGCCACCGGTCTAACCGGAACTGTCCTGTATGCCGATCTGGTGCTCCCACAGTATGGCTTGACTGGTCTCGTAGGGGACGATCCCTCGACACCACTCGAGTCAAACGGGGACGAACTGTTGCTGACTACGGAGGTGTTTGTCGTCGAAGGGACGCTGGATATCGCGGAACTCGACGAGCGGCTCACCCGCGACTCGGAGGAATCGGTCGAACGCCAGCTCGAACGAGTGGTCGAACACGGTTCGTACGACCTCTATTCGGACGGCGAGACAGCGGTCGCCGTCAGCGAGGATGCCGCCGTCTTCTACGCCGGTCTCGGCGCGAACGTCGATGCGCTCTCGTCTCTAGAGACGGCGATCGACGCGGCTGTCGGAGACCACGACCGGGCAACGACCGACTCCGAGTCGTTCGCCTGGCTCGCCGACACCGCTGGCCACGGCGATTTCGTGTTTGGGAGCTACGGCGGACCTGACACGTCGCCTGCGGCGGTGGACACAGATGCCGACTTCGAGGCACTGGCGACCGCCGACGGTGTCGTCTCCTCACTTGCGGTCGACGAGTCGGAGCACTTCACCGGCGCATTCGCCGCCCTGATCGAGGAGCCCGACGAGCCCACACTCGAGACACTGCTCGGGACCTCCGCCGACGAGCAGTCGGTGACGATCGACGAGAACCGTGTCACAGCGACGGGGAGGTGGCAGGACGTTTCCTGAGTCGAGTCTGTCCGTTAGCTGGTGATCCGGAAATAGAACGTGACGTGTTGGGGATTAGCTCTCGTCGGATTAGCTCTCGTCGGATTCGATCTCGATTTCGATCGACTCGCCGTTCGTCACGTTTGTCGACTGGGAGACGCTCGTGCTGGACTGGGAACTGTTCGACGAACTCGCCATCACCGACGAGCTGGAGACGCTCGTCGACTGGGAGACGTTTGTATCGCCGTCGGAGGACGTGATCATCGTCGCCGACTCTTGGACCGTTCCGTCGGTGAGCACCGTCACGGAGAGTGAGACGTCGTCCGCTGCATCGACGACTATCTCGATGTCGATTGCGTCGGTGTCTGAATCTATCGTAGATGTTACAACTCCCCATGCGAAACGTTCCGTCTCGGTGTTCGGCTCCGTGTCGGTTAGCTCGGTTGTCGTCTCGGCCGTCGTCGCCGAGAGCGAGACGTCGTTGTCGGTTTCGACTGTCACGTTGACGTCAGTGGTGCCGGTTTCGGCGTCGATCTCGTAGAACACCGTGCCCCACGGGAACGCAGTCTCGTTCGTGGCGTTCGACGCGTTTGTCTCGGCACCGTCGGTCGAATTATCGGTCACGGCAGTTACCCCTGTGCCGGCGACAATAGCTGTCACGACTGCAAGCACGATTGTGAGTACGATTCCGATTCGTCGGTCCGTGGGTTCTGTCGTCATTGGTGAGTTGGGCGTCGTCGGGGAGTCGGTGCGACGGCTCGCTCGTAAGACCGACCGTTAGTGGATTCGATCTTTAATGGAACGAATCGTTTCGACGGTAGCCGACTATTGCGATCGGTCGCTTGCCTGTAACAGCATTTGAATCCAACTCAGACCAGTTGCAACTGTGTGGTGCGGTGAGGAACGGCTCGAAACTGACTCTGTGCGTTTCTGCATCAAAAAAGAGTTAATGCGGTACTATCGGCGTCCGCAATGTCGCCGATTAGTCGTCATCCAGCTGCGACTGGCTCTGCGAAGACGTTACCGACTGGCTGCCCGAACCGATCTGGGTGACAGTCGAGGTAGACGACTGGCTCTGCACCGTACTGTCGTCATCCGCTACCTGGGACTGGTCTTGTTCAACTGAAGCGTACTGGTCACCGTCCTGGTCGTCACCTTGCGTCTGCTTGATCGAGGCGTCCTGATCGGACTTCTGCGTTACGCCATCTCTGTCCTCGATCGTCTGGTCTTGCGTCTGCTTGATCGAGGCGTCCTGGCTGCTATCCTGGTCGTCGTCGCTCTGCGAGCTGTCCTGATCGATCGAGGCGGACTGCTCGGCGTCCTGCACGTTGTCGTCACCCTCAGCGCTCTGGGTCTGCTTCTGGTCGGTTTTGGCGTCCTGGCTGCTATCCTGGTCGTCGTCGCCATCGGCGCTCTGCGAGCTGTCCTGATCGATCGAGGTGGACTGCTCGGCGTCCTGCACGTTGTCGTCACCCTCAGCGCTCTGGGTCTGCTTC